>CAZNGN010000016.1:25788-60376 GCA_964572865.1 uncultured Bacteriovoracaceae bacterium
AGAGCCAACGATGAGTAAAATAAAACTGATATTATTTTTTTATTACTCACAGTTTGATACTGATTTTC
Organism: uncultured Bacteriovoracaceae bacterium; assembly: GCA_964572865.1. Taxonomy (GTDB): domain Bacteria; phylum Bdellovibrionota; class UBA1018; order UBA1018; family UBA923; genus CAZNGN01. Next base: position 25,857 of record CAZNGN010000016.1, read on the forward strand.
ACTTTCTATACGTCTAGCTTCAATCACTATTAATACCTCATTGATTGTGCGCAAGACAACGAGCCAAGCGCGGATCTTTGTAAGGTATTGCTGGAACTTTTTCTAAGAATCTACTTACAGAAAGTCCGAAAACACCAACAAAGGCAAAAATTCCAGCAATTTCGATCCATCCAAATACTGGTCCATTACTATGAAATACTGGCATTACCATGTAGTACACGTCCAACCATTGTGCGAATAACATAAGCCATGCCATACGATATAAGTGATTTGGATTACGTTTGAAATCACGTGATACCAAACCTAAAAATGGAACAATAAAATGTATTAAAAATAAAAATAAGAAAATTCCCCACCATCCGTCTTTCACTCCACCTTGAAAGCGTGAAATATAATATGGAGTTTCTTCAGGTAAGTTTGCATACCACATTAACATCAACTGAGAGAACATGATGTATGTCCAAAATACAGTGAATGTGAACATGAATTTACCCACATCGTGAAGATGATTTAAATTAACCAATTGGTCACTAAACAAGCCAGAGCGTTTTCCTTTAATGAGTAATATTGCCATTAAAGAAAAGCCTGAAAACATAATGCCTGCAAATGCATACACACCAAAAATAGTAGAAAACCAAGTTGGCTGTAATGACATTAATAAATCAAAACTGATAAATGAAAATGTAACAGCAAATAATGGAATATAAAAACAAGCTAACTTAATATTAGATAAAGTAAATTTATGATCTCCATTATTATCTTGTGCAAGTGAATTGGCTCTCATTTTAAATCCAACCAAAACCCACAATGCCATAAAACCAACTAATCTGATGGCAAAAAAAGCATTATTTAAATAGCCAGATTTTCCGTGAACTAAGTGTTGAGCATGTTCATCTAATTTTTCGATTCCATGATGAGAAGCCCATAAAAATAAATGATCACGGCCAAAATATAAAATAACCGCTAAAACCAATGCTACTGGAATAAAAGACATTAAACCTTCAGCAATTCTTCTTACAGTCACACTCCAAAAAGCATTGGTAATGTGTTGTAAAGCTACGAAAAAACTACCGAACGCAGCTAATCCCATGAAAAAGAAAAAATTAATTAAGTAATTTGGCCATCCTCTTTCAGGGTTTGAGTACATTCCATACGCAAGAAGTGCGCCCCCTACTAACGCAGAGATTGAAAAGAACATTTTTGTTCCCGCGCCGAATTGATATGAACCAGGATTTTTTATTTCAGTTGATGTTGTTGAATGTGCCATTTTTTCCTCACTTGTTCATCATCGATTCATAAGCTTTTACATCATCCGCAGATGGTTTCTCAGCTCTTTGAATTACGCGAATATAATTGATCAATGCCCAACGATCTTTCACTGCAATTTGAGTTGCATACGATGGCATTAAGTTTTGTCCTTTTGTGATTACGTGAAAAATACGTCCATCAGTCCAACCACGTACTTTGTCAGAATTTAAAGAAGGTGGACGTGGAAATTTTGGTACCACTGAACCATCCCCTTCACCACGAGGTCCGTGACAAACAATGCAATATGTATTGAACATAGTTTGACCGCGTTTCAATGCAGCCAATGTTGGCTTCATTGGATTACTTAAATTTTTGCCTGCACCTTCAGGGTCATTGTCGTAAGCATACACTTCTTGATTCATTGCCAACGTGCCTTCTGGCGGGGTTCTTCCGGCTACACCAAATCCATCTTCGTGTTGAGCTTTCACTCCACTTGAATCAAACATGTGCGGAACATAATCAAGTGGTGGTTTAGATGGATCTTGGCCACAACCAGATAATAAAGCTACTCCTAAAACTAAACTAAAAAGACTAACTTTTAAGTTTCTCATTTGAGCACCTTCACTTCGATTGCGCCTGTAGATTTCATTGTGTTCATAAATTCAGATTCTTTATAGTTTGGATCATCCGATGAAACAAACAAAGCAAACTTATCATTGGTTATTTCTGGATCAATGATTTGTGGTTTAAAGTTAGGCATTCCTGTTAATGCAAACAATGCACCCGCTGTAGAAAGACCTGCAATTAATACAGTTAATTCAAACATAACTGGAATAAATGCTGGAAATGAAAAGAATGGTTTTCCACCAACGTTTAATTTCCAATTCATGGTTGCAACCCAAGTTTGTAAACTAAAACCAATTGTTAAACCTGTAAGGCCAGCTAAAAAAGTAACCCATGGAATCTTAGATCTAGGAATTCCAATTGCGTCTTCCATTCCGTGAACGGGAAAAGGAGTGAATGCATCCATTTTCTTCACTCTCGCATCTTTAAAAGTGCGAGCCGCTTTCATCAATTGATCTGGATCACTATAAATTCCTACAACACCAACCAATTTCTTAGCCATTAGTGGTGCCCTCCTTTATGAGTACTGTTGAAGAGTACGCCCTTTACTTCTGACATTGCGATTGTTGGCAAGAAACGACAGAACAATAAGAACAATGTGAAGAAGATTCCAAATGAACCTACCAATATTCCAACTTCTAATGTTGTTGGTTTGTACATATTCCAACTTGAAGGTAAGAAGTCTCTGTGAAGTGAAGTAACGATAATCACGAAACGTTCAAACCACATACCGATGTTTACAAAAATAGAAATGATAAACATTGGAACAATACTTCTTCTGATTTTTTTGAACCAGAACAACTGAGGAATCACAACGTTACAAGTTACCATTGTCCAGTAAGACCAGCCGTAAGGACCAAACGCTCTGTTAATAAATACGAATGACTCATATTTATTGCCACCATACCAAGCCATGAAAAACTCAGTTGCGTATGCATATCCTACCATCAAACCTGTGAGCATGATGATTTTGTTCATATTTTCAAGGTGAACAATACGAATGTAAGGTTTCAAATTGAAAACTTCACGAGCAATGATTAATAACGTCAACACCATCGCAAAGCCTGAGAATACGGCACCTGCAACGAAGTATGGTGGAAATATAGTTGCGTGCCATCCTGGTAAAATTGATGTTGCGAAGTCAAATGATACGATTGAGTGAACTGACAACACGAGTGGAGTTGAAAGTCCTGCTAACAACATATATGCGGTTTCATAATGAATCCACGCGCGAGCTGAACCAGTCCATCCCATTGAAAGAACGCCATAAACAGCTTTTCTAATTTTGTTTTTTGCTCTGTCTCTTACAGAAGCATTATCTGGAATTAATCCGATGAACCAGAATACTGCTGAAATTGTAAAATATGTTGAAACAGCAAACACGTCCCACAAAAGTGGTGATCTAAAGTTCACCCACAAATTCATACGATTTGGATATGGAAACAACCAGTACATTGCATACCACTGACGACCAGTGTGTAATAACGGAAATAAACCAGCCGTCATCACCGCGAAAATTGTCATCGCTTCAGCAGAACGGTTAATAGATGTTCTCCAATTTTGGCGGAATAAAAATAAAATCGCTGAGATCAAAGTTCCTGCGTGACCAATACCGATCCAAAATACGAAGTTCGTAATATCAAACGCCCAACCTACTGTGCGGTTCAAACCCCATTCGCCGATACCGTGACCAATGGTAATTCCCATTAAGGTGACACCCATTCCAGCTACGAGAGCTGCAATCGTAAATGCAATTAACCATTTTTTTGTTGGAAAGCTTTCAAGCGGTAAACAAACGTCGTCATTAATATTTGTAATTGTTTTACCAGGTTCAATGAGTGGCTCATTTAAAACTTTAGCAGCGTTAGCTAAAATTACGCCATCACTCTCTGGATTATCCATTTCACTTACAGGTCTCATTGTTGTTACCGTGCTCATGCTTCTTCCTTGTTTCTAATTTTAGTTAAATATGAAATCGATGGCTTCACGTTTAAATCTTCTAATGCCATATAATTTCTTGGATCTGCTTTTACTTTTGAAACCATGCTTTGCTTATCATTCATATTTCCGAATGAAATTGCATTTGTTGGACAAGATTGCTGACAAGCCGTTTTAATTTCACCGTCTTTTACACCTCTTGTTTCATCTTTTGCATGGTCTTTTGCTTCACGAATACGTTGAAAGCAGAACGTACATTTTTCCATAACCCCTCTCGTACGAACGGTGAGATCTGGGTTATAAACAAGTTTTTCAGATGCAGGAACATCTGTGAACGTAAACCAATTGAATCTTCTCACTTTGTATGGACAGTTATTTGCGCAATAACGTGTTCCCACACATCGGTTATAAACTTGTTGGTTTAATCCTTCGTGGTCGTGCATAGTTGCAAGAACCGGACAAACGGTTTCACAAGGTGCGTTCTCACATTGAGAACACATCATTGGTTGGTGAACCGTTTCTGGATTGTCTTTTTCACCAGCATAATAACGGTCAATGCGAATCCAGTGCATTTCTCGAGACCATAATACGTTGTCTCTTCCCACTACTGGGATGTTATTTTCCGACTGACATCCAATAATACATGAACCGCAACCGGTACAAGAATTTAAGTCAATCGCCATTCCCCACCGATAACCTGGATATTTATACTCAGGCCACATGGTTACGAGTTTTTCTTTTTCTTCGTTTCCAGCTGATTGATCGTGCTTATACTCTTTTAATGTTGCTTCTTTAACAATCGGTCTGTTTTCTACTGAATGGTGCATTTGAGTCGTAGCTAATTTGTAGCAATTACCAGTTTTTACGATCTCAACTTTTTCACCATTTAAATGAAATGCATTTACACCCACTGAATCGCCTACTCTACCTGCAGAAGTTCTGCCGTATCCAACAGCAACCGCTATTGTTTCAGGATGAGTGCCTGGCTGAATGAACGCGGGCAACTCTACTGAGTCTGCGCCCACAGTCACTTTCAACATATCGCCTTGTTTGATATTCATTTTCTCAGCAGTTGAAACTGCAATGCACGCGTAATTATCCCAAGTTACTTTTGAAATTGGGTCAGGCATTTCTTGAAGCCAAGAGTTGTTTGCGTTTCTTCCGTCATATTGAGAAATTTTTGGATATTTCACTAAAGACATTCCGCTCACAGAACCAGAATGTTTTTCAGCGCCACTCAATGCATTCACATTATATGAACGTGCTGAAGTAGATTCAGCTTTTCTAGAAGAAGCATTTGCATCTACAAATCCAGTTCTCAATAAATGATCCCAAAAAGCATTGAAACTCATGCCACCACCATGAGAAGCATGAATTGATTTCCAGTTTTCTTTTATGAAATCATGAAAACTTGCGGTTGAAGTAAATTTACCACCTAAATTCACAGCTTTGCCTAAAGCAAGCAAAGAATCTTCAAAAGATTTTGTGTCATATAGAGGTGAAATCGTTGGCTGATGAATGTTAAATAATCCTTTTTGCGATTCGCTATCAGACCAGTTTTCAAAAGCATTGTTAGTAGCTACAACCATATCAGCTAATTTTGCTGTTTCATCAAAATATTGGCTAAAATGAGCTACTAGTTTTACTTGTTTCAAGCTTTCAGCAAATCCAGAAGTTTTTGACAATGTATATGCTGGGTTCACGCCAAACATTAACAACGCCTGAACTTTTCCTGATTTCATTTCTTGAATTAATTTATTTATTTCATCTGTTGAAGACTCATCCGTTGAATAAGCTAATGTTCCATCAATAGTAGAACCATCATTTTCAAGAGCTGAATTGATTAAGTTCACAACATTTTCAAGTGCAACAGCTGCATCTCCACTTAATAAGTGGCCTGCACCCATAACAATTGACTTGCCTTTGTTTTCCCAAAGTTCTGCTGCAACTTTTTTAAGTTCAGGATTTTTATTTGGAGTTTTATTTAAAACACCAGTTACTGAAGAATTACCTGCAAATTTAGATTTAGATTGGTTCACAATCAATTCGTGAGCAAGCATCAATGCGGTTTTCACTTCGTCGCCGCCTTTGATTAATATTCGTTCATCAGAATTTGAACCTGTTAAAGTCATGATTGGCTCAATGGTCACAAGTTTTGACATGTGTTTTGAACCATTTCCAACTGCACCCACTTTACGTTTTTTAGAATAACCTTTTGAGTTTTCAACATGGGCGCCCCATGTTCCTAAAAAATCAGCACCAAATGTTACAACCATGTCTGCTTTATCAAAACGATAACGAGGAACTGCTGCTTTGCCATATGATTGAGCAGAAGCTTTCGAAACAGATGACATGTTCAGAGCTTCGAATTGAACATGGCTTGAACCATTTCCGAAGCCTTTTACAAATTCGTCCACTAATTTAAGTGAACTTGGAGAATTTGTAGCTCCCGTAAGAACTACTACTCTACCTTTTTCAGCTTTTAACATATTTAAAGTTGAAGCTGCTTTTTCTAAAACACTTTGTGTTTTAGCATTTGCATTTCGATTCGGCATTCTTGAATTTGAAACTGAAGTTTGCAAACGATCAGCATCATACAAGTTTAATACAGAAGCCTGACCTCGAGCACACAATCCACCTTGTGATGAAGGATGATTTTCATTTCCTTCCACTTTAATCGGACGACCTTCTCTGGTTTTTACTAAAATACCGCAATTTGATTCACACTCAGAACAAGTTGAAGCGTACCAATTTGCTACACCTGGAATAATTTCTTCAGGTTTTTTAACATAAGGAATGATGTTTTCTACCGGTCTACGTGTACAAGCAGAAGCTCCTAACATGGCTGTTGAGGCTGCCATCAATTTCATAAATTCACGACGTGAAGAGTCTGTTTTACCAGCACCTTCAATTCCTGCTTCATCTTCTTTTAATGGTGAAGTTGCAAACTCAGGTTCAATTTCACGAACACCATTGTTTGCTTCGTATGATTTTAATTCTTCATCACTTCGCCAATACTTCGTATCAATATTGGTTTTCTTTTCAGTTTCTTTTTTTGGGTTTTTGTTTGTTTTTTCGTTTTGATTTTCCATGTTGATTTTCGCTCTCTATATCTTTTGGAAATTAATGGTGACAAGTCCAGCAACTCGTTGGCGCTACTGCACTGCCTGGAGCATGGCTTTGTGGAGGAAGTTTCGATTCATCTCCGTCAACTGCTTGCAACATACCTTCTTTTGTATGCCCCAAACCATCGTCGAACGCTGAATATCCTGTAATATTATTATTGTTATAAAGATTTTCTGGAGTGGTTTTACCTCTGTGACAATCAAGACACCAACCCATTGTCATCGGCATTGCCTGTGAAATGCGATCCATGTTTTTCACATCTCCGTGACAGGTTTCACAAGAAACACCTTTAGCAATGTGGCGCTTGTGATTGAAGTTTACAAAGTCAGGCATATCATGAACTTTTACCCACTTAATTGGCTGGTTATTTTTATAGTGCTCACGAATTTGATTGAGCCAAGGACTTGGTGGATTTGTATCAACAACAGAGTGACAGTTCATACAAATATTTAATGAAGGTACGGTTGCATGCTTTGATTTATCAGCGTTTGCATGACAGTACATACACGGAATTTGATATAATCCTGCGTGTTTTTTATGACTAAATGGAATCGGTTGTTCAGGCGCGTATCCTTCTGTTACGCCAACATGTCGTAACGAATAAACTGCATTTCCTAATAAAAATAAAACAAGAAATAAGGGAAGAACTTTACGCAACAAAGTACGAGTGAACATCAGCTGCCTCTATCTAGATGACATATAAACGTTAATATAGAAATTCTGTACTCATATAAATAAATCAGATTTTATTTTTTATGCAAATGAAAACCACGAGTTAAATGAAAATAAAAAAGGCGACCTTTGAATTCTTATATCAAGGGTCGCCTTTTAATTATTAATTACAATTTTCTAAAAATTAGAAATTGTATCGTCTTCCAGAGATCACAACGTTGAACTGTGGATAAGTTTGGTTGTAATTAAGTACTGCTGGAATTAATCCCATTCCAGATGGTTTTGTTAAAGCAGTACCAATATTATTCCATACTCCTTGACGATCAACGTAAAATTGTAACTCACCGTGATAAATGCTGTCTTGGCGAATTAACAATCTACGATCAATATTGTTTTTAGTATCAACAGGTTGCCACTGACTATCACCAATTCGATAATACAAATTTTGTGACACAGACGCTCCTGCTACTTCTGGTCTAAACCAACGAACTTGATTGCCATAATAGAAGTTACTGGTTGCAGACAATGCAAACGTAATATCTACTACATATTGCTCTCCTTCGTTAATCATAATTCCAGTTGAATATGGTTTTGCAGCTGATGCTCTGTAATCTACAACAAAATCTCTTTTAGCAATTTTTGTAACCAATTGAGTTTTTGAGTTAACAGTATTTTGCTGCAACGAAAGATAAACTGGAATTAATGTAGTCTCCGTATCATCCATTACGTGAACCGAATTAAATGAAAAGCTTTGATTGCTTTTTGCTAATTCACGTTTGAATTGGAACATTAAACCAATTTTCTTTGCTGTATCATTTCCAGGTGCTGGAGTTGGAAATGGGTCATTTCCAGGATTACCTGGTCCATTTGGATTGCCTGGCTCACCAAACACATCTGCATCTACCATTTTAGAAGGTACTGCTAATGCGAAATCAGCAATTGATTTCATTTTGTTCAGTTCTTTTTCAGCGTTTTTATCAGCTGTAGCAGACTGAGCACGCAATTGCTGAAGACCTGTATTGTTTGTTAATGGAGAAATTCCATCATCCGCATTTCCACCTGATGAGCTACTTCCTCCATTACTATAAGGCCAGTCATTTGAAGAACTGCCATTACCCCACGTATCCCACCAATTGCCACTATTATATCCACCATTATTTGCTTTAATGGTAACGGGAGTAAACATCTCTTTAATGATTTGATTTACTACATCAGGAATCTTCATATCTCCTTTACATTTTTGTGTAAGAGATTTGTTAGCCAAATATTTAGATACGGCGTTACTGATTTGTGCTCCCGTAAATGAATACTGGCCTGTTGCTCCGATGTTTAATGCTTTGTAAACTTCACTATATTTTAAATCTACAGTACAATATTTATCTGTTCTTTGAGCCATGAACGAAATCATCACATTGGCTTGAACGCCTGGTACGTGATTTAAAAAGAATTCAAAATCTTTTGCGTCAGATGAATCTAATGAAAATTTAATTAAGTGTGGATTATTTAAATACTGATAATCGGTCACTTCATCGCTCATCGCAACCACATCATATTCTTTCACTTGAATGCCGAATTTTTTAGCAATGACAGGTTTGAATTGAGTGTAGGTAGTTGCATTGCCGATTTCGCGTGCAAGAAATTCAACTAACTCCGAATTCATTGTTGGAACGATATAGAAATAATAGTTTACGTTTGTTCCTTTAGTTTTTTTGTAATAAACAATTTTGCCTTGTTCTTCTAATAATTTAATTGGTGGAACATACCAAAAGATTCTAGGATCTGTTTCATCTTTATATACGATTGTTTTTAGCTTATCTGAACGATAAACCTCATCTCTTGTTGGAAACGCATTAGCTATTTGCGACGCCAAAAGAGCAGCTACTGTTAAATACATGAATTTCATGATTACCCCCTTTAGTTAGTTAAAACACCAAAGTCTCAAGGTTTAACCCTATTCATCCCTATAAACCTAGTTCCATGACGGCGTTTATGACACAAAGAGTTATCAACGAATATTCAGCTTGGCAAGGAGATATTATAGACAATTTAGTTTTATAATTAAGTCTTTCTGTGTATTAAAAAAACTATGACTAAATCGAATTTAAAAGAGCAATTAGCTAATAAAATCAAGAATTCTAAAGATCCAGTGGCAATATTTGACTTGGACGGTACAGTTTTCAATGTCAACTTCCGACACATGGCTATTTTTGAATCTTTCGCAAAAAACCCTGAGATGACTAAAGTTTTTCCAGAGTACTGTAAAAAAATTACACAAGTGCAAGACAAAGATTTTCGTTACTCAATTGAAGGAACATTGAACGCAATTGGAATTGATCGATACTCTGAACATTCTGCTCATTTTATTAAATCGGTAGAATCGTATTGGTTTAAGCACTTTTTTACAGATGACTACGTTGTGAAAGACAAACCGTTCGCAAAAGCTTTAGAATGCGTAAACTTTTTTCATAAAAATGGCGTTCACATTGTGTATCTTTCAGGCCGAGACATTCCAAACATGAGTAAGGGTACGATTCAAGCATTAGATGAAAATGGTTTTCCACATTCGGGCCATAATATTACTATGTGCTTAAAGCCTGCCTATGGTTTGGATGATTTATTATTCAAAAAAGAATCTTTGAATTTAATTAAAACTGAAGGTGAAGTCATCGCAACCTTTGATAACGAACCTGCAAACGTTCAGATGTTTATTGATACGTTTCCGGATGCGTATCACTTTCATTACAATTCTCAATATGCGCGAGAAATGGAAATTAAAGGCAAAAACTTTTATTTAATTAATAATTTTATGGAAATGGGATTTTAATTCACTTTGCGAAAGCTGTAACAGTACGCAAATATATTTCCATCTTTATACCATTTTGAAACAACGAAATTTAAAAATTTACGATGTATGAAAGTATTTTCAGTATAATTTGAAATATACTTTGCAATGACGGAACCATCTTGAAACTGTGCGATTTCAGCTTTTACTTTTCCATAAGGACTATTTAAATAGTTCAAAATATCTAATCTATCTTGTGGTGTCAGATGTTCAAACAGATCTGGTCCCCCATTGGTTCCATCGCCTTTACGAATTGCTAATGACTTGTAAACTTCATCAGAAGAATAATTCTCAAACCAGCCTACTCGTAAATGATTGCGTGCAATTTCTTGAGATCCAGCTTGATAGCACCTGCCAGAAAACCAACCGTTTAATGTTGCGCGATCATTCACAACATCTATTGGCTGTGAAAATGTAAAAATCTGAACCAATTGTTCATATACGTTCATTGTATTTTTCATTGGATCATCAGAAGGATTCTGTTTGTTTGCAAACGATGATGATACTGTTAAGAAACTTAACACTAATGCGGATAGTAATGTTTTATACATAATTGAGTATCCTTTCGAAGATAATAAAAGGCTAAGACAAAAAATTAACTCTTGCAAGAGTGCAATCAAATCGTAAAGCTATATTTGATACATCGATGTATTGCTCTAATTTAAATGCAGTGAACATTTCGGCCAAGGAGGCGCTTCAATGTTTAACCCTAAGTTGTTCTTATTAGTACTATCATTTCTTTTTCTTCAAACAGTAGCATTTGCTACTCCCTACATTGAACCAAGCCTTCAAGCTCAAATGAAGCGTGCAAGTTTTGAAAATAAACCAGTCAAAATGATTGTTTTATTTCATAATAAAAATGCAATTCAAAATACTCCGCACTTAAGAGCTGCTCGCGAAAGCATTGAAAATCAAATGCGCGCAAATGCAAGAGCTTCTCAAGAAAATTTTTATCGAAGATTACGCTCTGTTGTTCCTCAATTTAAATTTGAATCATTATGGATTGTAAATGGTGCCATCATGATGGTTGATCAAAAAGGATTTGCTCAAGTTGCGCAATCTTCAGAAGTAAAAGCAATGCTTGCTGTTCATAAAAAACATATTGTTGAAACCAAAAATTCTGAAGAAACATTTGCATTGAGTGCTTCAGGTTATACGTATGGTTTAGAAAAAATGGGAATACCTGAATTAAACCAAAAAGCTCCACAAGTAACAGGAGCAGGAATTACAGTAGGTGTATTAGACACTGGTGTGGACGCAAAACATGCTGACTTAAAAGATAAGGTTGTGGGTTGGAAAGATTTTGTGGGCGATGCTCGTGAACCTTATGATGATCACGGACATGGATCTCACGTAAGCGGAACAATCGCTGGCGGAAATACTTCTGGCACCGCTGTAGGTGTTGCACCTGGCGCAAAAATCATCATGGCTAAAATATTTTCAAGCTCTGGTGGAGCAAATGATGATGATATTTTAAAAGCAATGCAATGGATGGCAGATCCAGATGGAAATCCATCTTCGAATGACAATCCTTCAATTGTAAGTAATTCGTGGGGCGGAGATACTCCATCACCAGATAAAGATCCGAAAGATGATTTATTCTGCCAAGCTCTAGATTCATGGGTAAAATTAGGAATGTTACCAGTGTTTGCAAACGGCAATGAAGGTCCGAGCTCAAAAACAGTGGGCTTACCTGGCGGATGTCCGGTTGCTCTTGCAGTTGGCGCAACCGATTCAAACGATGACATTGCAAGCTTTAGTTCACGTGGTCCTGCTGACTGGAAAACAGGAACTTTTATTAAGCCAGATGTCTCTGCTCCTGGTGTGAGCATTATTTCTGTAAAACCAGGCGGCGGTTATCAAAAAATGTCTGGCACATCGATGGCTACACCTCACGTTGCAGGTCTTGCTGCTTTGGTTTATCAAGTAAACCCTGGCATCACAGTTGAGAATGCTAAAAAAGTAATTGCAGCGGGCACCAAAGATTTAGGTGAACCTGGTTTCGATAATGACTTTGGTTGGGGCCGTGTGAATGCAGCTAATTCGCTCAAAATATTATTAAATCGTTAGTCTAAAATTTTAGGACAAAGATTTTTAATTTCACAGTGCTCACAATCGGGCTTTCGTGCAGGACATCTTGCTCGTCCGTGAAACACAAGTAGGTGCGAAAAAAGAGTCCAATCTTTTTGGGGAACGATTTTCATTAAATCTTGTTCGACTTTTACAGGGTCAGTTTGTTTTGTAAATCCAATTCTTCGTGAGAGTCTTCCGGCATGAGTGTCGACAACCACACCTGCATTGATTCCAAACGCAGAACCTAAAACTACGTTTGCCGTTTTTCGTCCCACTCCTTTAAGTGATGTGAGTTCTTCGATTGTCTTTGGCATTTGTGAATTAAACTTTTCGACCAATATTTTGGATGACTCTAAAATCGATTTTGCTTTGTTTTTATAAAATCCGGTAGATCGTATTAACTGTTCAAGCTCTGGCAAATTGGCTTTAGACATTTTTTGAGGAGTTGGAAATTTTTTGAACAGTGCTGGAGTAACTTTATTCACTCGCTCATCTGTACATTGCGCAGAAAGAATCGTTGAAATCAAAAGCTGAAATGGATCTTCAAAATCAAGTGAACATTCTGCATCTGGATACGTTTTGCGAAGAATCTCAATGATTTTTGAAATATCTTTTTTAGGATCTGGTTTCTGTTTAAGTACTTTTTTAAGTGTGATTGCTTTAGACATTTTAATACTACTTTCGATCGTTTAAAAAGGTGGCCACTTCTTTTGCAGATTTTAAATTTAAAATCTTTTTATATGATAAAGCAGCTTTTTCTGCCATCCACTCACCAAACTTTGTATCTTCAATGCCTCTTACAGAATGCGCATCAGGATTAATCGAAACGTCTAGTCCGTATTCACTGACTTTGGGCCCCCATCGCCAATCCATATCTAATCTTTGGGGATTTGCATTGAGTTCCATCACCACGTTGTTTTTTTTCATCGCTTTTAAACAAGCATCTAGGTCAAAATGGTACGGATCACGATCTAAAATAAGCCTGCCGGTCGCGTGTCCCCAAAATGTGATGTGTGGATTTTGAAGGGCGTTCACCAAACGCTTAGTCATTTGGTCTTTATCCATTTTAAAGCGCGAATGGATTGATCCCACAATAAAATCAAAGCTTTTTAATACTTCTTTTGTGTAATCGAGATCACCTTCTTGTAAAATATCACTTTCAATACCGTGAAATATTCTGATTCCCACTTTGTCTTGCAGTTTTTCAATTTCTTTTCGTTGAGCTTTGATTTGATCAGGTTTTAATCCACGAGCATAAAACGCAGATTGCGAGTGATCAGAGATTCCAATGTATTCAAATCCAAGCTTTTGCGCAGTCATGACCATTTCTTCTAACGAATTTTGTCCATCTGAAGAAGTAGTGTGGCAATGAAAGAAGCCTTTTACTTTGCCATGTTTTTGAATTTGATAAGTCTCTTTAGATTGTGGATTTTCAGCACCCACCCACTCCATTTCTAGATGAATTGGATTCCAATCGAGATATTTTTTGATATTTTTTTGCAAATCTTTTCGTAAATTATGGGGCGCATTTAATAACTGTAATTTTTCTTCAGGCAACTCTTTCGGAGAATACCAAATGATTACTTTTACATCCGAATGAGATTGAAAAATAAATTTATCGAGATCAAATTCTTTTTGAGATTCTATAAAATTAATTTCTTTAGAAAGTTTTTTCAATTCACTGTCTTTGGGTTTGGTTTTAGAAATGTATATGTATTCTAATTCATCTACGATTTCTGAGTGCCGTAAAATTGCACCCACAGGACAAATTTCAAGTTTAGCGGTCGACAAAATCAATTCATTTAACACTAGGGCATCGTCGAGTCTGATTTTGCCTTTTCGTTTTTTCATTTCTTCAATACTGGCTAGTACTTTACTTTGTGTGGCCTCACTAAAACCTTTGAGCGTTACTAATCGATTGGCTCGACAACAATATTCAAGCTCTCCTACTGAAGTTACTCCTAATTCTTCATGAATTTGCATTGCCTTTTTAGGACCAAGTCCTGGCACTTTCATTAATTCAAAAACGGCTTGTGGAATTTTTTTAGAATATTCTTCGTGAGATTTTATTTTTCCGTCTTTTAGAAACTCTGAAATTGCTCCTTTAATGCCTTCACCAATTCCTGCAATTTTAATTTTTCCTTCGGCAATATCTTTGAGGGGTGTTTTTTCAGTTTCTAAAGTTTGGGCAGCCTTGTCAAAAGCTCTGATTTTGAACTCGTTTTCTCCCAATATTCTCATAAATTCAGCAACTTCTGATAGCTGAGATATGAATTGCTGCTTGATCATCTGTTCATTACTGGTATTGTCTTTTTTCATAAGGAAAACTCAACATGACAGACAATTTTCATTTAGCCAATACACTTGAAAAGACAATTCAATTAATTTGCAGCCAACCTACTGCACCGTTTCGTGAATCTTGGGTATCTACTGCCATTCAATATTTCTGTGACAAAAACCATATTCCGTTTTGTGAAGATAGTTATGGCAATCTCTGGGTGGGAATTAAAAGAGTTTCTCAAACTAAATCTGTAAATTTAGCATTCGTTGCTCACATGGATCACCCCGGAATGGTAATCGAAAAATTTAGCCAGAAAAATGGAAAATATTTTGCTCATGCTCAGTGGTTAGGCGGAGGTCCTGAAAACATTCGAGGTTGTAGTGTTCAAGTTTACTCTGATGTTCATAATTTAATGGTTTTTGATGGCAAAGTGAAATCGCACACCAAAGGTTTGCGTGGACCAGATAAAGTTTTGATCGAAGTCACTGGCTCTCGCATTGATACATTTTTAGAAATTCAAAATATTATAAAATCTGTTTTTACTCCCAAAGGATTTAAAACATTTGGTCCTTGGGGAGCTTGCATTTGGTACGATCAATTTGGAATTTACGAAGGTGTAGCCCGAATGGGAGACAATTGGGTCACCAAAGCCGCAGATGATGTTGTGGGAGTTTGTGCAATTTTAAATGCAATTCGAGAATCTAAAAATGTGGTGGGTTCCAAAAAAGTAGTAGGACTTTTTACGAAAGCCGAAGAATCAGGCTTTCACGGAGCTTTAGAAGTTTTACGCAAAAAAATGCTAAATCCAAAAAAGGCACGCATCGTATCAGTTGAAACGAGTTCTCGATTACCGGGAGCAATTCCTGGCAAAGGCCCAGTTGTTCGCCTTGGTGACCGAGCAACTGTATTTGACCCTGCCTTTACATATTGGATGGAAAAAACTGCATTTCAATTGGCTAAGAAAAACAAAAAATTTACGTACCAGAAAAAACTCATGGATGGCGGAACCTGTGAAGCCACAGCTTTCAATTCATTTGGATTTACGGTAGGCGGACTTTCTACGCCATTAGTAAATTATCATAATCAGTTTTTACCCTATGAAATGCTTTTAGGTAAAAAAGTGCGCACCAAAAACCCTAAGGGCGCTCACCCTGAAAAAGTAAATCATCATGATGTAGAAAAGCTTTCAATTTTAATCAAAGAAATCATTCAAAATTACCGCATTGACTCTGAACATTTCATTTTTGATAAATTTAAAAGCAATCTTTTAAAACATCAGTCTGATGAGACGAAAAAATATTTCAGATAATCATATACATTTTTAATCATGAACAATAAAAGCCCTCACCATGCAACTAAAGTTGCATAAGGATTCGGGCGTTTTATTGTTCATATTTAAACATATTTATTGACCGATAAATTAAGAAAATTTTTGATAGTATTCCAATTATTACTCGAATCCTTTGAGCACGTAAGTGCGATGGTGAGGATAATGAATGGAATACTATTTTTTGATGCGGGTATTTAATCATTCAAAATATATAAATATTATGATTTAACTTTGCGTATTTTATCAACTCTAAATGTTTTCTTAATTTCATCTCGGTGGCAAAACGCATCTAAAAATACTCGTAAACCTTTATGTTTAATTTTAATCGGGGTAATACGACGGTAATCTTCAGCATTGTCATACAAAATACTCACTTGCGTATCGGTGCCAGCCACTTCTTCAAGCATTTTTAGTGATGGGGCCAATTGAAATGAGTGGGTTCTGATTTCTTTTTCCCAAGGATTTAATTGATAATAACCTCCACACATCATTACTAAGTCTTCTAATCGAAAACCAGCCGAAGGGTTGTGAAGTTTGTCGGCTGCAAGTGATAGTAAATTCATAAAAATCTTTTGAAGCATTCGAACATCTTCATCAGCTCTGTGCATTTTGCCGGCATCGAGTTTGTAATATTCCACAAGTGATGCCATTGAGTGAGATTTTAAATCGGTCAAAAGTGTTTTTGCTAAAGCACAGCTATCGATTACGATTTCAGAACTAATATCATCCGCAAATTTTGCTAAATCAGAATGCCTGCCGTGTACCATTCCCACATCAAAAGATGCATTGTGGGCTATTAAAACTCTTGGGTGACCTGAATGTTTTAAAAACTCAAAAAATGAAGTTAATCCTTCTGGAGAACTGGGCGCTTCGGCAACCATATCGTCGGTAATACCGTGAATTCCAATCACATCTGGGGGAATGGGAAATGGTGGTTTAATCAAAGTTTGAAACTTACGATGTTCAAATTCTTCGTCAAAAGCAACGGCTGCAATCTCCACAATAAAGTCTTTACCCGGTGTGGCACCCGTAGTTTCGGTGTCGAATGCTACAAAGCGAATATTTGAGACATTTTCTTCAAAAAGACCTTGCTCCATACCCAATAAATCTCTTAAAACTATATGACATGTCGACAGAATTTTTAATGAATACTCAAAATAATTACTATTGTTCCAACTCAGAGTGGACTGTGTTTTCAATCGAAGGAGCAGACGCCAAAGATTATTTGCAGCGAATGACTACGATCAATATGAATTTGCAAAAAGCAGGCTCTGTAAGTGACGGCACTCTACTCAATGCTACGGGACGAATTGTTTTATATTTTAAATTACTCACTTTAGAAGATGGAAAATACCTGCTTCTCTCACCTACTTCACAAACCAATACATTTGATGAACTTGAAAAATTTCATTTTATGGAAAAATTTACAATCACCGAAAAAAAAGATTTAACCACCGTTCGTCTTTTGGGAAAATTTAATTTTGATATTCCAAATGTAGGAAATTTTAAACTTTCTGAAAGTATTTATTTTGTAAACCTAAATGAAATGAAAAGTTTCTCGAATGATTTAATTTTAATTGGTGACTCTACAAAGCTTTTAACGTGGACACAAAATCACTCAAACGCAAAACCAATTGATAACTTAGAGCCTTTGCGAATTTTTAATTCAATTCCAAAAGTTCCCAACGAATTAAATGCAAAAACAAATCCTTTAGACGCTGATCTTGATGATGCCGTTTATGAAAACAAGGGCTGTTACCCAGGCCAAGAAGTAATCGAACGAATCAGAGCGATGGGTGGTGTTTCTAAAAAAATGATTCAAATCATAGGCACGGGGGCTGCACCGATCGCACCGCAATCAATAGCGTTAAATATTGATTTAAACCAATCGGCTGGAGAATTAACCAGTTCGGCTCCCCATCCGTTTGAACAAAACAAATGGGTTGGATTAGGATTTATTAAAAAAATCTACTGGCAACATAAAAGTTTTGTAGTGAATGGCAACCCTATTGAATATAAATTTATTAAACAACCAAACCTTCAGGACGAAGAATGAAAATACTGATTATATTTTTTGGATTAATACTCGCACTCAATGCAAACGCATATTTAGGTCAGCAGCTGAGATTGCCTCCCCAAAATAATTATCAAAGAATTCAAACCGAACACTTTGAAATCGTTTATCCTGATAATTTAAAGACAGAAGCAGAACACACTGCTGGGTTTTGTGAAAAAATTCATGCAAAAGTTTCTCAATATTTTGGCTATGATTTTCATCGTAAAACAACTTTTATCATTGCAGATAATGAAGACCAAGCGAATGGAATCACCACAGCCATTGGACACCAAGGAATTGTCTTATATATGGCAGCTCCTGAACCCTATGTTTCAATCGGTGAGTACGGGCATTGGCTTGAAAACTTAATCATTCATGAATACACGCACTATGTAACTCTCGATCGAGCCAAAGGTGTTTTTGGAATTACACGTGTTTTATTTGGGGACGTACTTTTACCAAACCATTTATGGCCTGATTGGCTGGCAGAAGGCTTAGCCGTTTTTGCTGAAACACGATTTACAAAAGCAGGCCGTGGACATGGCGATTTCTACACCACACTCATTCGCGACGGATTATATCGAGCAAACGGTTTAGGTCCATACGGTTACCCTATTTCATTTGATCAATTATCTGGACCCTACCCTAAAGTACCTTTTGGAGAAACTGGTTACTTTGCAGGTTATGGGATCATGAGTGAAATTGAACGACAATATGGTGAATCAGCTTTGTCTATATTAGTAGATGAATCTTCATATCGTGTTCCCTTCTTTTTAAACGGAACTTTAGAAAACATG
This sequence comes from uncultured Bacteriovoracaceae bacterium, assembly GCA_964572865.1. Lineage (GTDB taxonomy): Bacteria > Bdellovibrionota > UBA1018 > UBA1018 > UBA923 > CAZNGN01. The sequence goes on from CAZNGN010000016.1 coordinate 44,844, forward strand.
ACGAATGAATTAGGAAAATTAGATAATTCATTTCGAAGACTTTGGGAACAATGGCTAACTTCAGAAAAAACTAGAATGGCTAATGTTTTAGAATGGCTCAAAACAGACTCAACAAAAGAGCCAACCTTCTTAACTCCAGAGGGCGGATCTGCCAGTGGCGCGCGTATTTCTAATAACGGCGACTGGATGGCTTATATTTATTCATCGGCAGATGAAGGGCCTCAATTGAATGTGATGAATTTAGCTACAAAACGAAAAATCAAACTTGATGATGCTTCAGCAAGCCCGGGTCTTGCTTGGTATTCAAATAGTAATGAGCTTATTTATTCAAAGTTTGATCAAAATACTACGTACAGCGATTCAAGCGAATTATATCGAGTGAATATTGAAACAAAAAAAGTGACACAAATTACTCAAAATGCGCGTGCAAAAGATCCTGACCTGTGTACCGACGATATTGTCATTTATACTTCCCGAATGGGCCGATTTAGCTTGCTCAATAAATTAGAAATTGGTTCTAAAAAAATCACAGTACTCTACCAAGCACCTGAATATTTTAATATTTCAAATCCTAGATGTGATTATAAAAATGGAAAAATTTATTTTTCAGAGCACTCAACAAATCCAAAAGAATATATTCAAGAAATTGGCATTCAAGGGGGCGTTCCGAAAAAAATAATTTCAGACTCACAATATCGAGCACTTTTTCCGGATCCACAACCAAATGGAGACCTATATTTCACAAAAGCAAAAGATGGTTTTTATGATTTGGCTTTTTTTGATGCGAAAACTAAAAAAGTGAAAACATTGGCAAGATCTTCTGGTGGATATTGGTTTCCGCGTGTACAAGGCAAACAAATTGCAACTACCTATTTTAGTTCATTAGGTAAATTTGCAGCAATTTCAAACCTAAATGATTATGATGACTCGATAGAAGAAGCTGCTGAAAGTAAAAATTTTTCTCTCAATCCAACAAATACACATCGCTATGCTTTTGAACAAAGTGAGAAATCACCACAAACAAAAATAGATGGCCCTAATTCTTATGTTTTTATTTCTGATTTAACACCTAGAATTTGGTTTCCGATTTTATCATATGCAAGAGATCGAAAAACTGCAGGACTAGGAATCATCGGATGGGATGCGATTGATTCATTTGAGTACGAACTAGATGCCTTTTATGATTCTCTTGCTAAAATTGTTTCAGGTGCTGCTTCGATTACAATCAGACTCGGTTCATTTGAAATTTCACCCTCTGCTTCTTCGCAAATGAATGCGTATGCGATATATTCAGATGGATCTTCCATTTATTCGCTAGAACGTAGTTATAGTTTATCAATCTCAAGACCAATCGTTCATGCATTTTACACGATTACGCCAAAGTTAATTTCTGAATGGGCTCGTACAACCTACGGCGGAACGATGGGAAATGACGTATCCACTCCAGAAATTCGTTCTCAATTTTCTTTAAGTTATGATTCAAGAAGGGGCTACTTGAATTCAGTTACCAAAGAAACTGGATTATTTTTAGGAATGGCTGCCCGAAAATATTATATTTTACACGATCAAAACTGGAAATTTCAGACAATCATTGAACCGATTTTTCCGGTATATCCATTGCACGCTAATTTAGATTTTAAATTTTATGCAGCAATGACTCCAAAGTTTGACTCAAATATTCCCGGATCAATTTTACTAGTAGGCGGAAATCCTTCTAGTTCAGAACTAAATTTACCTTTACGTGGTTACCCTTTAGGTTACTTCAAATCTAGAGCAGCAGGTGTACTTCAAACTGAATATCGATTGCCTTTGAATCAAATTTTTAATGGTTACGATACCTGGCCCTTATTTTTACGAAACATAGGCGGTTATGTTTTTTATGATACAGCTAAAATAATTCATTTTAGAGGCTCTCGTTCTGGCATTTGGAGTGCTCCTGTCAATTCATACGGTGGTGGATTTATTGGAAATACAGTCATTGGCTATCAAATGCCGTTTTCGATTCGCTTAGAATTATCTCATGGAAATATAAAGGAGTTTAATGGTGAAGATTCAATTGCTCTATATTTTGGTAATTAATTTAATTTCATTCGCGTTTGCAAATGCTGAAGATTTAGCAAAACCTCAACCCACAGCAAGTGCTAAGAGTGCTACCAGTGTTCCCTGTACTCCGCCTGAATTTAATCCCAGTGATTATATACTTCCTAAAACTATAACTGTTTTAAAAGCTTCGGGTGATATTTCTTACGGCCCAATTAAATTAAGTTTTGTACGTCCAGAAATTGGTGGAAAAGTTCCTACCCTATACGAAAAAGATAAAAAAATTACACATCCTGCACCTTACACAATGAGTTGGCTTGATGAAAAAAAATTATCGCTCAATGCGTTTTCTAAATTTGATCCGATTGTTCAAGGGCAAGCATTTTCTACTAGCGCTGACGGCTTACTGTCTTTAGAAATGTCTGATCAAACTAAAGTTGATTTAGGTTCAAATACAGTTTTCGAAATTAAGGCATTACAAGGAGATGGATTACAAAGAAAAGTACTATTACGTTTACTCAAAGGTACTATTCATATTCAAATTCCAAATCCAATTACAGATCTTGATCAATTCATTATTGAAACTCCCAATGCAGTCGTTCATCACAGAGGGGCTAAATATTCTACTAAAGAAAAGGGTAATGCTTTTTTTCTGAACGTTTCAACCGATACTGAAAACTTTACAACTACATTCATTTTTACAGAACATGGACAACAATCTGTGGATATATTTAAAACAAGCCTTGATGGCACTCTCTATTCAAATACTGCCGTATTATCTCCACTCAATTTTTTAGAATTAAGAGGTCGTTATGGAACCGCTCAAGAAATAAGCAATTTAAAACAGTTTAAGAAAAACGACACAATTGAATTGGATAAAATTAAGAAGCTTTTTATTACTGAGTAATAAAGCCCCAAGTGTTTGTAACTGTAGCATTACCGTTTGATCCGCCATAATAGAAATATCTACCGTCACCTAAAAGCGTGCAGCCAAATGATGATCTCGTTCCAGCAGTAAGCGAACTTGTAGCAATCGGTATATTATTAGCAATATCATAAAAATCAGTAGTTGATGTCGCGACTGCTGCAGTATTATTTCCACCAATCATAATTATACCATTGCCGTTTTGAGATAAAAATTGCATTTGCCCATATCGGCCAGTTGTAATTGTATTGGTTAATGAAGTGCTAGAGCCAGAACCCGCACTTGCTGCTGGATCATATAATTCTACTGAAGCAAATGAATTGTATCCGCCTGAAATTAGAACTTTGCCATTATTGAGTGCTGTTGCTCTATGATAATAACGACTGGTATTCATATTGTTCATTGCAGTAGTTGAACCTGACCCAGCATTTGCAGTTGGATCATAAATTTCAACTGTGTTTGTTTGCGTACAGTTGCTTCCGCCAGCTAAAAAGATTCTGCCATCAGGCAATTGAGTAATGCCCGAGCACCAACCTCTTGGAGTTGAAAGTGAAGTCATATTTGTAGATCCACCTGTACCGCCATTTGCTGCCGGGTCATATAGCTCTACAGTTGCCGTATTTCCGCCTATGATTAAAACTTTATCTCCTGACATCAAATATGCTTTGTGTCCCCATCTGGCTGTATTTAAACTTGTCATATTGGTAGTGCTGCCTGTTCCAGCATTAGCAGCTGGGTCATATAATTCTACTGAGCTTAATACGGTACCACAATTCACTACCTGACAACCCCCAACTATTAATATTTTTCCATTGCTTAGTAGCGTAGCTGAAGCACTTACTCTGGTTGTATTTAATGAAGTCATTGCAGTATGAGTTACGGTAGTAGAGCTTGCAGGAATATCAAATTTATCTACAGCTGATAACGGATTTCCACCAGCTGTTACAACAGAGTGATCTGATCCGCCAAATGCAAGTACTGTAGTTCCATTTGCTAATGTCACTTGAGCAAACGATGTTCGAGCAGTTCCTGCTCCCGTGTTAGTATCATTGATCGTTAATGTTTGGTTAATAACTGTAATTGTTGTAACCGCAGATGCAGAATTCGTCGTATCGTATGCAGTGATTGTTTGTGAACCAACCGTCGACAATGTTGCACTAAAAGTTTTTACTCCGTTATCTCCTCCAACATAAGTGTAGTTTGCCGGAAGTGATACTGATCCCCCTGAATCAGAAGAAATAAATTGAACAGTTCCAGTATAAGTTGTAAGAGTTGCATTGGCCGCATCTTTTGCAGTTACAGTCATGCTAAATGGGTGCCCTGAAATCGCTTCACCGTAGTTCATGGTGATTGCAAAGTGATCGATGCCTCCACTTGCTGCAGTAAAGTTAGAGCTATATGAAGCCGTACTAACATTTCCAGCATTATCGTAGGCTTTAACCCCTACATTATAACTATGTCCGTTTGTTAAACTTAAACCTGTAAATGCTGTTCCAGAAGATTTGGTAGTCCAGTTTACAACTTGTGATGGCACCGTAACGTCAAACAATGAAACTTGATAATAACTTACACCACTACCACTCGTATCTGTACTTGCAGTCCATGTAATGACAGGCGATGAGCTCAATGGGCTTGTTGCTGAACTCAATGTAATTCCTCCAGGATTTGAAGGCGCAGTCGTATCTGCAATCCATCCATTGCCTTGACCGACTGTTGAAGTATTACCTGCAACATCTAATGCACGAACACTAAAATAGTATGTCGTATTTGTGGTAAGTGAAAGTCCTGCAGCTTGGGTATAATTTGTCGAATTTCCACCTGTAGTAGTCCATGTTCTAACATCTGTTCCACCAGCAGTTGTTCCAATTGCAAATTCATAATGATCAATGCCGTTTGTATCAGTTGAAGCTGTCCAAGTATTATTATTTGATGCCGTTAAGCTGTTTAGATAACTTCCATCATTCACATTTGATGGGGCTGTTGGCGCTGTATTATCAAGTAACGCTGAAATATGAACTTTGGCAGAAGTATTTCCGGCTGCATCCATACATTGAACGTGAATATAATATGTACCGTCTCCTGAAGATTGTGATGCAGAAGTGGTTGAACCATAAGCGCCTGCTGGTGATGTATTGCTCACTTGATCAATTGTGTAACGATACGTTGCTGGCGATTCAGAACATCCCCAAGACCAGTTTTTTGCAGTCGTTGGAGTAGCATCGTTACTTAAACCAGTAACCATTGGAGCTGTTGTATCGATCGTAACTAAACTTGAACATGAAGATTCAGAGTTACTTCCAGACGATAGGTACGTTGTCACAGTAAAATAATAATCACCTTGTGCGCCTGGTGTATAATTGTAGGTTTGTGTACTAGTCGAATTTAAATTAATTGAAGCAGCCGCCAATGTAGTACAACTAGCATCACGATAAAAAGTAATGTATTGATTTGCTAAATCAGTAGAAACTGACTTGGTCCAATTTGCAGTTATAGTTGTCGAATTTGTGGGTGAAGTTTGTGTCCAACTTAAATTATTTGCGTTTGAAATAGTAGAATTTGAAGTTGAACTACTAGAAGTGCTTAATACATCATCAATAGTGTTATTATTAAATTGTGGAGAACAAGAAATGAAAATAATTGAGTAAATTGAACTCAATAGAAGAGAAAAAATTTTCTGTTTCCATGAAAACCATTTCATTCCTATATTATATATTAATTATATAAAAATTAACGCATTATATAATATTTTTTGCATATGTTATTATTACATTTTTTTTATTTTGTTAATTTTTTTTAATTTTTATTCTCATTATCTATTTGTGCGTTTTTAATAAGCTTTTAAACCCATTTATTTTCGGTATTTTTGTAGTCCTACGGACACATTGTATACAGAACCGTCTTTAGTAAAATGTTCTTTAAGAGGTACGTATGTTGTATAAGTTCAAGACTAAAGTCTTATTCTTAAATATTATATTTCTGTTAATTTTATCTATTGGTTGTAGTCCTAAATCTAATCGCAAATTAGGTGATGAAGAAAAACCAGGTGAAGCGCCAAAAGGCGGAAGCGTATTTCGCATAACCGGTACTGTTAACTAAAAGTTCTCATGCAAATCGGGTAATCGGGCAGACCTCGTATCTGTAAATTACACGATATTTAAGCCCTGAGTTGGTCTCACTCTCTCTCCCAGCTCGGGGCTTTCAATTTTTATAACTCCTTACATAATATAAAAAAATTAAACCAGTGAATATTCGTTCATAAGGTTTAATTTTTTTATATTATATTAGGATTTAAATAGTTAACTGCCACTGAACCTACGGTTCAATAAGGATTCAGAATTTGATTAATAATAACTTTAAAAAATTATACAAGATAAGTTGAGATTTTATTGAAATGAAAATTCATATTTTATATTGCAGTAGTAATAAAACCGAATCCTTATGAAACGAAGTTTCATGGTGAGGTTTTGTTACTACTGCAAAAATAAAACTATGATTTTTTGGCTTTCTTAGATGCAGATTTTTTCACTTTCGCAATCATCGCATCACATTCAGCTTGGGTCTTTGCCGTAATCCAGCCCTTTCCTTTACAAGAATTTGATCCTGCACAAGAACGGCCTTCACCACCACATTCACCCTTGCCTTTACAGCTATTGCCACCGTGGCATTCAATGCCTTCAGTGCCCATTGCTGTTTCGGCTTTTACTGTACTTACTGAAAACGACTGTAATAGTCCCATTGTAATTGCTGAAACCATCATTTTTTCTGCAAGTTTTTGCTTTCTCATTTTTTTACAACCTCATCGGCTTCAACGTCGAGTTCGATTTTAACTTTTGTGCCGACTAAAAGTCCGCCTGTTTCAAGAGGTTTGTTCCAAGTTAAACCAAAATCTCCGCGTTCAATTTCAGCGCTAGCTGAAAATGCAGCTTTTGAATTTCCCCATGGATCTTTTGCAGCCCCTGCGTACTCAACATCAAATGTAACTGGTTTAGTAACATTCTTAATTGTTAAGTCAGCAACCATTTTTGCTTTATTTCCAGAAACATTTTCAATTTTCTTAGAAACGAATGTTAATTTTGGAAATTTTGCTACATCAAAAAAATCTGGCGATCTCAAATGATCATCACGTTTTTTTGTATTTGTATTGATACTAGTTGCCATCACAGTAGCATTTACTTTTAAAGTAGCTAAATTTGATGGATCTAATTCGATCGCGCCTTCAAATTTATCAAATTTTCCACGCACATTTGTTACAACCAAGTGCTTAATGGTAAATCCTACGTTTGTATGTGTATCATCCACTTTGTATTTTTTAACTTCAGCAAACGCAGAAGTTGTTAAAATCAAAGCGAATACGAGTGTCATGTATTTCATATTTCTTCCTTTATTTTTGTTTATATTGTTCAATCTTCTGGCAACTGAATTGTGTTGCTGTTCGGATTGATATCGCTGAGTAACATCAGCAAATCTTCTCTAGAAAATACGCTTAATCCCAATGGAGATTCTTCAATGAGTGCATTCGATAGCGCCACTTTTGATTGAATGATGGCAGCCACTCTGTCTTCAATGGTGCTTGGACATTGTAATTTAAATACTTGAACCCCACGAGTTTGGCCGATTCTATGTAAACGGTCTGTAGCTTGATTTTCTTTAGCTGGATTCCACCATCGATCAAAGTGAATACAAACACTACCTGCGGTTAAGTCAATTCCCAAGCCCCCAGCAAGTAACGAACATAAGAACACTTTACAATTTGGATCATCCGCAAATTTTTTCAAAGGAGCAGCTCTATCACCCGTAGAACCTCGTAAATCAACATAATCTACGTCAATGGTTTTAAGCCACTGACCGATCATATCTAACACACCTAAATATTGAGAGAAGACAACAACTTTTAATTCTGAACCCAGTGCTTCTGTTACAATTTCTTCAAATTCTTCCCACTTACCTGATTCAGTCGGATCTAATTTTTTCTTTTTGCCACCCATTAATGCAGGTAAATACGGATGGTCACAAACTTGTTTTAAACGAGTGAGTAAAGATAAAATACCTGCATAATCAATTTTTCCTTCACCTTTTAATTCAGATCTAATTTTTTCAGCTTCTTTAGAGTGTAAATACTGTTCGTACACTTTCTTTTGAATTGTAGTCATTGTGCACGAACGAACTTCTTCGATTTTTTCTGGTAATTCTTTTAATACTTGTGATTTTGTTCTTCGTAATAAGAAAGGATTCACAAGTCGTTTCAATGTCGCAGCTTGAGCTGGATGACTCACTTCACGACCGGCTCCGTATAATCTTTTAAAACGAGTGAGTGATCCCAAATAGCCAGGCAATAAAAATTCCATCACAGACCATAAATCTGTCGTGTGATTTTCGATGGGAGTTCCTGTCATTGCAATTCGATAATTGCTTTTCAAAACTCGGGCAGCACGCGACGAAATCGTCATCGCGTTTTTGATAGCTTGTGCTTCATCGAGAACAACACATTCCCAGTGCTTTTCACGCAATAAACTTTCTTTTTGTAAAATTCCGTAAGTCGTTAATACAATATTTACATCATTAAATTTTAACTTTCGACCAGATCCATGAAACACTTGCCAAGATAAACCGGTGTCGTATTTAGATAATTTTTGAATCCAAGCAGCTACCACTGATTTTGGTGCAACTACTAATGTAGGATTTCGCTTACTTCCTTTTGGACGATACAAGCACGATAAAAACGCCATCACTTGGTGCGTTTTACCAAGACCCATGTCATCGCCTAAAAGTGCGGCCAGTCTTCGTTGATATAAACTCCATAACCAAGTCAAACCATTGATTTGATAATCTCTTAACTCATAACCGTATTCAGTTTCAGGCAATGTTGGAATTTTTTGTCGTTCAAAATTCTTTTTCCACTCATTAAAATCTTTCCAATCAGGATCGACATTAAAATTGGCAACTCCCAACTCTAAACTCAAACGATAGGCAGCCAGAGGATGAATGTTTTTCTCTTGGTCTTCTTCTAAGTATGCAACCCCATCTGGTTTAAAGTTATTTTTAGATTGATTTTCAGGAGCAGTTCCCGATCGATTTGCATAACGAGCAATCATCGAAAGAGGAGTTTCAAAGCGATACAATTTTGGTTTATCTTCTAATCCGTAACTCCATAAATATCGTGAAGCTACTAATCCGCGAGATCCCATTTCTCCAATTTGCGCAGAAGTAACAGTCAAACTTGAACACTTATATTCATAAGTTAACAATCGGCCTTTGTCTGTGCGCTTACCTACATTTAAACTAAATAGTTTTAATGGTTCTTTGCTCATTCCTGCTTCTAAAAGCGGATGAAAAACAATACGAGATTTATCTTCAATTCCGTAAATCATTGATAATTGTTCTAAAATATTTCCACCAGTGTAAGTAATTCTGGCAGCGTCTAATTTTCCTAAAATAGGAATTGCATCATGTAAAATTTCTAAGTGTAAATCATTTACGTTTTTATACAATTTTCCCATTTCAATGACGCCGACTTCTTTGGGCTGCAAAACAAGTGCGTTCATGTATTCAATTTTGGTTTTATCGGTTTTAGGATCTTTAAAACGTAAAGCCGGTTCAATTGTGAGTGTTGTTAAATGATTGTGTTCAAAAAGTGGACGAACAAAACAAACTGGTTCTGCATTGATTCTTTGAATTGTTTTTTTCTTTTTTGGTTTTTCCTCATCTTCATCCGCCGAAGTTTCAATTAAGCCTGCTCGAAGAAGACTTCCTTTTTCAACTACCCATATACAAACTGCCGCAACATGAGGACAAGGTTCTATATCGCTTTTGCAACCGCATGTGCATTCACATTTAGAAAGGCCACCACGTTGAACTGTAATATTGATTTTAAAACTTTGTTCGCCTGAAATTTCAGCTAAAACTTTATCGCCTTTTAATTTTACTTGCTGAACTTGATCAGCCCAATAAAAGGCTTGGCCTTTTTTCCAAACGGCAGGATTAAATTTTCGTTTTATTTGACTATAAAAAAGCATGGAAGTTAGATCCTAGCATGCTTCGGCGAACTTTAAAGCAGACAAATAAAAAAAATCGCAATTAAATACGTGCGTTAAACTCGTGCGTTAGACAATCTTTAAAAACTAGATTGATACCACTTCTTGTACTTCAGGTATTGCATCACGCAATCTTGTTTCAATGCCCATTTTGAGTGTGGCTGTAGAGCTTGGGCATCCACTACAAGATCCTTGTAGATACAAATAAACCACTCCATTTTCAAATTTTTCAAATGTAATATCGCCACCGTCCATTGCAACAGCAGGACGAATTTCAGCATCTAAAATTGCGCGAATTTTATTTTCAATATCGCCATCACCAGTTCCAGTAGGAGCAGAAGTATCAATCGCAGCAGAATCCATAATTTGTAATCCGCTGTTAATATGGCTTTTTAAAGTGTCCATTACACCGTTATTCAATGACTCCCAATCACCTTGTTCACCTTTTGTGATTGTCACAAAATTTTTACCAATCATTACGCCGCTTACTCCAGCAACTTCAAATAATTTAGCCGCAAGAGGAGATGATTTAGTTGCAGCTTCCTTATTCATGAAATTGGCAGCACCTTTTTCTAATAAAGTTTTATTCATTACGTATTTTAACGTATTTGGATTCGGTGTGAATTCTAAAGATATATCTAACATTTCGCTCATTTGAGTACTCCTTAGCGGTACATTATCATAATATCGGACTTTTGGCATCGTATTTTTATCAATTATTAAAACATTTTAATTGGGTATTATTTTTTCTTCTATTATACTTCAAATAAATGCTTCTTAAATTATTCTTAATCATTTCAATAACTTTTGTAAGTTTTAATAGTTTTGCAGATTCATCAAAATACATTTTTAGCCCTAATTCAAGTTGCCCTCTATTTGAATCTAAAGCTGGAAAATGGGTAAAAGTAGATTCTTCAGAATTAAGTGATTCTGTATTCACCGTATCTACAAAACCTACCCAACCAAATTACTTTTATGTTCGAAAAAATGGTTCATGGTTTATGGCTGATAAATCTTGTTTTGTGAAATCTAATCGAACTGCTTCAATTGAAAATAATTCTACTAATAATTCAAAAAAATCATCTTTTGCTAAATTTTTTCATCTTTCAATTTTAAGTTGGAACGAAACCATTGGTATCAAAAGCTCCACAGCAAACGCTGAATATTCAATCAATGCTTCACAATATGGTGCAATGCTTGGGATGAGCATACCATTGATAACCTCAAATATTGATTTTTTATTATCACCAGGAATTTTATTAGCGGTCGGTTCCACTTCTTCAAATTCATCATCCATTATTTATAATACTACTGGAAATTATATTTATGGCTTACTTTTAGCATTGAATGCAGAATTAAAACCGAAAGATTATTTTGGATTTTATTACACTGCTGACCCTTTTATCATGTATCGAACTGGTGATTGGGTAGCTCCAACATCAACTATATCAACGCGAACTTATTCTGTAGTTGATAAATCAGCAATTCGTTTTGGAACACAAGTAGGAATTAAAAAATTCTTCACAAAATCGATTTATTTAAAACCTCAATTAGGAGTAATCACTCAATCAGACATTGGATTGATATGGAGCATTCAATTAGGGGTAGCATTCTGACTAATATTAATTTAAACTGAAACCAACAAATGGTATCTAAATACTTTATCTTACTTATATATTTGAGTTTTCTTGCGATCAGTAGTTTTGCTGAAGATACTCAAATGGTATTTTCCTCAAAACCTGATTGTCAGTTATTTGAAATTGATGACAAAGGGCAATGGAAAGAAGTTAGTTCTGAGTTCATTAAAAATAAAACGATTATAGTATCTTCAAATGCAGTACAACCAAACCACTATTATTTCGTACAACAAGACAGATGGTTTAGTGCTTTAAAAAATTGTTTTCAAAAGCCTGGTTCGGTTGCAAAAAAATATCCTAAAGAAACATTGGCAGACAAAAGTGGAGAAAGCAAAGTTGTAGTCAATACTCCTTCATCAGATTTAGGAGCACTAGATAATGCATTAAGTGACTCTAACACTAATACAAAAATAGAATCATCCAACTTAGAAGAAAATGCTCAAGAAGCAGCCCGAATTAGAGCTGAAGCCAAAGCTCATCAAGCAAAAATTGCAGAAGAAAAGAAAAGACTTAAAAAACTTCAATTAGAGGCTGCAAAAGCAGAAGCAGCAAGAAAAGAGGCCGAAAAGGCAGCAGCGAGAGCAGAAGTTGCTCGTAAAAAAGCAGCATTGAAAAAAGATGCTGTAAAAGCAGAAGCAGCTCGCATTGCTGCACTTAGAGCAGAATCTGCTAAAGCAGAAGCAGCAAAAATAGCAGCTGCAAAAGCTGAAGTTGTCAGACAAGAATCAGCAAAACAAGAAGAACTTAGACAAGAACTAGCAAAGCAACAGCAAGAAACAGCAGTAGCAAAAGCAGCGGCAAAAGCAGCGGCAAAAACAAACGCAAAACAAACTCAAATTACTAAAAAAGTACAAAACTTAAATGAAGATATTGAAACTTTTCAACCTGTTAATAAAAGTTCGTTTTTTTCTAAATTTAAAACGTCTATTATAGCAGGTGGATTTTGGTGGACAGATACATTTTATATTACTGCTAATAATACTATGACCCCAATTGATATTATTGCAAAACAAACTGGAATTTTAGTGGGTGCCTCATTTTTAAATCCCTATTTATCAGATACTTTAAAATATTCTGCAACTGTTGGGTTCGTATATGCATTAAGTAGAACATCATCAAAAATTGCTTCTGTTACCTATGATACAAATGGAATAAGTATTTACGGCGGATATATAAGTGGCACATTACATTACTCATTTAGTTCACAAAGTAACGTATTGATTGGTCTTGAACCATTTTTACTCTATCGATCTGGAGAATGGGTGACCCCTGCTCCCAATGGAAGAATTACCTACACTCTTCAAGATCAAGCGGCGCTTCGTTATGGGGCTTTATTTGAATTAAGAAACAATCTATCAAACAAAGTATATTTATCTCCAAAAGTTGGATTTTTTCAACAGATCGACAATCTAACTTTTCAAGTTAATTTAGGCGTAGGATTATAATAATTACTAAACGAAATCGCCTCTTTTGATTTTCTCAACAATGATTTTTTCAGGCATGGTTGGATCACGAGAATCAACGGTAAAGTACGCTTGTTGTTCACAACGGCGTTTGTTCTTCAACAACCAATGTAAGATATTAGACAATCCCTTATTTCGTTTATCTTGAAAGAATGGATCATTGTTTAACGCATCGTCTGCTTTTTTCAAAGCTCGCACTTCTTGAGCATCATTTTCTTTTACAGGATAATCGTTCAAGTCATATTTTTTAATATCTTCTGGGAGAACTCCTAAAAACCGTACATCAGGTGCAGAATAATCTTCATTTCGAATTAAACTTGCAGCAGAACCTGCTTTAAGTGTTCTAAAAATATTTTGCATGGTGTATGCGTCCAGATCTCCGAAGAAATACATAGGAATCTTCAATTGATCTTGAATGAGCTTTGCCCATCCGCGAACAGCATTGGAAGGTACCCCTTGTGCACCAATCAAAATTGAATTGTGACGTTTCGTAAATCCGTTTGCAACTAAAGTATTGGCCGTACCTTCTGATTCAACAAATAAAGCAAACTCGACTTTGCCTTTTGTAGACAATTTTAAATTTTGTGGTCTGTTTTTTGGCTGAAACGGTGAAGTACCTAATTTTGATAAATCAATTACTGCTTTGGTTCCATCAGTAAGCGTTTCGGTCACAATTAAATTCTGAGAATAGGTTTGTCCGCCGCGATCGTTTGCGTAACAATTCACTTCTTCTCGATAGCACTCAAGCATTTCACAAATAAAATCTATTGTATCATCACTTTCATTTTGATCTGCAAAATCGAGAGGTTTCAGTTTAGGACTATGTTTAATTTCCCCTTTTGAGATGTAGTATAACTCTCTTTTCGTGTTCACAGCTCCCGTTTCAATGTTTCGAAGTAAAATTTCGAGCATAAAAATAGCTCTCGACATTTTCTTTACAGAACTCACATTGAGTTCTGTTCGAACTTTTTTAGGCCCAGGAGTTAAAAAACCTACTTTATGATTGTATCTAGAATTATCTAACGAACATTTCGTAGCTGTTAATACGGGTCTTCTGGCACGTTCTAAATCTTCTAACAATCGTAGGCATAAAGTTTTTGATAATTTTGGAATTTCTGAATCAGTTACAGCTTTCATGGCTTACTTTCGTCCTTTCTTTTTAGAAGGGGCGTCTTCTTTTTTTGCGAAATCAAAAGTTTCTTGGTCAGCACCCTTACTTTTGGATGCTTTTTTACCTCCAACAGGAGGGGATGATTTTTTAGCAGAACTTTTATCTGCTTTTTTCTCTGATTTTTTATCCTCTATAGGCTCGTCAGCAAAATCAGCCTCAGTAGGACCATCAAAATCATCTGCATCATCATCTTTTAATTTTTTCATTTGAGTTGAAAGTTCTTCGTGTGCTGTCTCTAGGTCTTTTTCAGCTTCTTTTGCATCACGACCTAAGATTTTTACAATTCCTTCTTCTGCTTTTTTCTTTCTAGCATCAGGCGCTTTCACAATTCGGCAAATTCCTTCAACTAAAATCGGACAGAACTGCTCGATGTGACGAAGTTTTTGTTCTAAATCGTTTGCTTTTGCTTCTTTACGAATGTGGCGTGATAAGCGTTGACCTGCTTGAATTAAAGCACGTCTGATTTCTTCTACCAATTCATCTGAAGCATCGATTGTTTCTTTAGATGCATTTTTAAACTTAATAAACGGAGAAACGACAGAAACTGCAATTACGTATGGACCTAAAGGTAAAGAATTTTTTGGTTGCGCAAGTCCATAGGCACGCCAGTTTACGGTTTCAATTGATTTTACAATCGCACACGCAGCTTTATCAAATTGTAGTGGCACGCGATTGGCAAATCTCAATACAGTGACTGCTGATTCTGGATCGTAGTTTTCCATGTCTTTAATACGGGCGATTGCAACTTCAACTTGAACAGGTTTAAAATCACAAATACTTGGCTTACGTGTCACGACTGAGAAAAAGTCCACATTACCTAAACGCTTAATCGCTTTTGAAAGTGCCTCTTCTCCAATCGAAAGTACAGATTTAGTAGATGGCGCCATCAATTGTACGTTTTGTACTGCTGTATACACATCTCTAAACTCAGTGTCTGCAACTGCATCAACATTTTTTTCTAGAATTGCAGGTTTTACTCCCGCTGCTTTTTTAATTTCAGCAATTGTTCCATCTGATACGCGCGAGAAGGCTTTCTTAAGCCACGCCGATAATTTCATTCTTCCAAATAAATGCGAATGAGCAATGAACTCACCTAATTTCATCGTATGAGGATGCGGTTCAGTTGCCTCAGGAATTTCTGGTAAATCTTTTGTAACTCGCTCAATCGATTGCCACTGCTCATCGGGAAGTTTGTAATTCAAAGTTAAATGTGGATTTACTAAAGCAGTTCCAGAAATGTAATTAAGCAAGCCACCTTCACCATTT
>CAZNGN010000016.1:60386-62564 GCA_964572865.1 uncultured Bacteriovoracaceae bacterium
TTAATTGAATTCTGCCATCAATCATGAATTCAACTGAAACACCTGTTGGTCTATCCCAATCTATTGTTTCACGATTTTTCATTAAACCTTTATTATTTTTAATATCCACTTCGATCAAAGCTTTAACTGCTTTGCGCATATCTTTTGTTTTAGATATTACAATTGCACCTTGAGCATTGGTAAGTTGTGCCCAAGTAGTTGCCGCTGATATACCAATTCCTTGTTGTCCACGAGAACAACGTCCTCTGCCAAATTTAGAAGAAGCTAAATATTCTCCAAAAACTTTTGTAATATCATCTTGCGGAATACCTGGTCCGT
This sequence comes from uncultured Bacteriovoracaceae bacterium, assembly GCA_964572865.1. Classification (GTDB taxonomy): domain Bacteria; phylum Bdellovibrionota; class UBA1018; order UBA1018; family UBA923; genus CAZNGN01. Next base: position 60,705 of record CAZNGN010000016.1, read on the forward strand.
TATCTTGCACTTTAATACGGATTCGATCTGAGTTTTTCAAAGAGCCTGTGCCCTTTTTTTCAATTTCGATACTGACTTCTGGTAAAATTCCTGCGTCTTCACAAGCATCTAATGCGTTATCAACTGCTTCTTTTAAAGTAGTTAATACTGACTTTGTGAGAGAAGAAAATCCAACTTGCTGTAGGTTTTTAGAAAAATACTCTGCTGTAGAACTTGTTGTAATTTTTTGTGTAGCCATGTGTCTAACTAGAATTGCCTAACTTTTTGTCGGTTGTCAATTTTTACGAATCATGTCATTTTATTTCTGGGAGACTCACATGAAATCTGAACACTCAAATCGTACATATAAATACTATGATTTAATTATGGCTGCATTCGTCACAGTTCTACTTTGTTCGAATTTAATTGGTGCATCAAAAGTAGCTACATTATTTGGATTCACATTTGGAGCAGGTATTTTCTTTTTTCCAATTAGCTATATTTTCGGCGATATTTTAACAGAAGTGTACGGCTATGCTCGATCTCGCAAAGTAGTATGGGCAGGCTTTGGAGCAATGATTTTTGCTACATTTATGAGCTGGTTCGTAGTGACCGTTCCCCCAGCGCCTGGATATATGAACCAAGCGGCACTTGAAACTGTATTTGGCTCAACATTGCGAATTACCATTGCTTCTCTTACTGCCTTTTTCTGTGGTGAATTCATGAATTCTTTTGTTTTAGCAAAAATGAAACTCAAAACAGATGGCAAATTTCTTTGGATGCGAACGATTGGTTCAACCATCGTTGGCGAAGGTGTTGATTCACTTATTTTTTACCCAATTGCATTTTTAGGAACTTGGCCAACTGATTTGGTAATCAAAGTAATGATATCTAATTATATTCTGAAGGTATTGTGGGAAGTGATTATGACACCAGTCACATATAAAGCGGTAGCCTTTCTTAAAAAGAAAGAAAACGAAGACTACTTCGATCGCCACACTAACTTTACACCATTCTCATTGAAGACTTAATTTGGTCTAACAAAATACTTACTAAAATCAGGATTGTATTTTCTATAAATTTCTAATGTCATTTCCATATCAGAAATCGTCATCGGAAAACTATGCTTGGTAACATAAAATGATTCTAGCTCAATTAGCTTTTCTGACAGAAAATTTGTAATTTGTTGTAAATCATACATGGTAGATAAAACATCTTTATCCATATTTAGAGGTAATTTGTTTTTAATTAAATTACCAACTTTGGGAGTATGTCTGATTCCGTACACAACATTTTTTAATACATTTGCTTTAAATGAATCTTTTATAACATAACCATAACGCTCCATCCAGTCATACAACTTTGTCATAATAGCGTCATATCGAAATGCAGTGCGAATGGCTAAAAAATTTCTCCACTCACCTACATAATTCACACGAGGATCTCCTTCAATGTCTGCAGGAATAAAAGAAATTTCAACATTTGAACCAAGACGTTTTAATAAATTTCTATTTTTCATGCTAAATCTTGATGGATATAAAGGAATTTGAACTTTGCCCTGACTTGCTTCTTCATACGCGGCACGTATCATTTCAGAACAAAACAACTCAGTATGATCATTCATATTTAAATGAAAATCATACGGAATATTGTGACCCTCTTTCATATTAGAAGTAACTTTATGATACATAATTTGAGCTGCACGTTTAGCCATTTCTTCATCTGGATATCGATAAATTACAGAACGAACTTTTCCATCTTTAAAATATTCTTCAAAAGGAATTACAATCGCTCCCACTTCAATTTCAGATTGTAGTACGTATTTTTTTTCAGTTTTTTCATCTATATAAAGTAAAGCCAAGTGACTAAATTGAGTATCAG
>CAZNGN010000017.1:0-56460 GCA_964572865.1 uncultured Bacteriovoracaceae bacterium
GTAGAATTCAAAATTATTGGCTCTAAACCAGTTCCTGTTAAAGCTGGAAAAAAATACGCCCAGAATTGTGAGCTATCAGTAAACTTAGAGGGCTGAGCTAAAATTGGACCGAGTCCATTTCCTGCTGAAATCGCCCAAAATAATAATGCAATTGCAGCAGCAGGTAAAAAGAACGCTTTAAAAACTAATAATTTTTTAATGCTATCCACTCCCAAATACACGACGTACATATTGAGAGCCCAAAATGCGATGAAAGTAATGGCAGGGCCAGTTTCTAATCCCCACCAAGCTGGAAAAATCGCTGGTAATGTCGCAATTGATGGCATCCAAAGTTTAAGCATTTGATAAATTGCAAAACCACCGATCCATGTTTGAATTCCAAACCATCCACACGCAACGATTGCACGTAAAACTGCTGGAATATTTGCTCCTAAAATTCCAAAGCTTGCTCTAGCAAAAACAGGAAATGGAATTCCATATTTTGCGCCTGCATGTCCGTTTAAAATCATAGGAAGTAATACAACTGTGTTTCCTAAGAATATTGTAAAAACTGCTTGCCACCAATTCATGCCCCCTTCGATGAGAGAACTTGCTAGCATATAGGTTGGAATACATAAACTCATTGAAATCCAAAGAGCTGCATAATTCCAGGTGGACCATGTTCTTTGTTCAGGCAATACTGGTGCTAGATCTTCGTTCGTGTATGCACCATCTGTTGTGTGGTTTAAATTTTGGTCATGCGTGTGCGTTGCAGATTGACTCATGTACTACTCCTTAAAATATGATCTTATTTTCTAGATGCTTCTAAACCTAAACGAGGTTTTGTGTAATGTGTACCGTGATAGTGTTTAGCATACGGAACTTCTTGCATTGAAATTGTTCCAGGACTTGGACACACAATTGCGCATAAATTACATCCTACGCACTCTGTTTCATCAACGAGTGGAGCTAGGCGTGTATGACCATCGGGTTTGTAAGATGGATTTACTTTTATACACTGATGTCCGCCATCATCACAGGCAACAACACAGAGATTGCATCCAATACAAGTTTCTTGATTGATTTTTGCGACTAATGCGTACTTGCGATCTAATTCTTCCCAATGTGTGTAATTTGGAACTGCTTTGCCAATGATTTGTTCAACTGATTTGTATCCTTTTGAATCTAAATAATCATTAAGTCCTGCGATCATGTCTTCTACGATTCTATATCCGTAGTGCATAACTGCTGTACATACTTGCACGTTTGTAGATCCTAACATTAAAAACTCAACGGCATCACGCCAGTTAGAAACTCCACCAATTCCTGAAATTGGAAGTTTGTTGCCGTGTTCACGAGCAATTGAAGCTACCATGTGCATAGCAATTGGTTTTACAGCAGGTCCACAGTAACCACCGTTTGTGCCTTTGCCATTTACAGAAGGAACAGGAGCAGCTGAATCTAAATCAACTGCAATGATGCTTTTTATAGTATTAATTAACGAAACTGCATCCGCACCAGCTCTTCGTGCAGCTGCTGCCGGAACGGTAACGTCTGTAATATTTGGAGTAAGTTTTACGATTACAGGAGTTTTTGCAAATTCCTTAACCCAACCTGTAATTTTTTCTAAAACATCAGGTTCTTGTCCAACAGCTGAACCCATTCCGCGCTCACACATACCGTGTGGGCAGCCGAAATTTAATTCTAAGCCATCGCAACCAATGTCTTCTACTTTTTGAATGATCTCGCGCCACTCTTCTTTGGTTTCAACCATGAGTGAAGCAATTAGTGCGTGCTTTGGAAATCGCTTTTTCACTTCTTTCATTTCGCGCAAGTTTACATCAAGCGGTCTGTCAGTAATAAGTTCGATGTTATTAAATCCAGCTACTTTTCTGCCGGCATAGTCCATTCCGCCGAAACGAGAAGTCACGTTTTCAATTGGATTGCCTAATGTTTTCCAAACCGCACCACCCCAACCGAGTTCAAACGCTTTCATCACTTGAATGCCAGTGTTTGTAGGTGGAGCAGATGCTAACCAAAACGGATTCGGAGACTCAATCCCTGCAATTTTTGATTTTAAATCAGCCATGGGTGTGTCCTCCTTTTGAAACTTGAGAAGTGCTAGACATATTGTGTGTCACAAATTGATTTGGATTGATTTTCGGTGCGATAGTAGCGCCAAATTTTGCCATGATTCCTAAAGCTGCGCGTTTGCCTTCGGCAACTGCGTTTACAACTTCCATTCCGCCGTTCACAAGGTCTCCACCAGCAAAAATATGTGGATTACCAGTAACGCCTGTAGTGACGTCAGTAACAAGTTTTCCTTTTTGGAATACTAATCCTTTAGTCGAAGCGATTAGTTTTTCTAATTTTGCTTGTCCTGTAGCTACTAATATTACGCCAAATTCCATTGTACGTGATTCATTCGTAGTTGTGACAGTACCTTTAGCATCTACGATTGTTTTCGTAATTGTAACTTCAGCGCCATGTTTAGACGGTTTAATGCTTGTAGGAAGTGTGTGGAATAAATATTGAACACCTTCTTCTTTAGAATGTGCAAATTCGTGAGCATAGCCAGACATTCCGGCTTCATCACGGCGGTACGAAACATAAACATTTTCTACACCCAATTGTTTTAATTCGCGACAAGCATCGAGAGCTGTGTTTCCACCACCCACAACCAATGCAGAATTTTTCTTAATTAAGTGTGCGATTTCTGATTTTGCAAAAATTTTCATTTTAGAAATAAAATCAACTGCGCCAAATACAACTTTTCCATAAAGTTCTGGATGATCAATACCGCCGATATCTAATTTAGAGTCTGGACCTAATCCCATTCCTAAAAATACAGCATCGTATTCTTCTGTAAGCATAGACAAATCTAAATTACGTCCCAATTCTTGGCCGTATTTAATTTCGATTCCCATTTTTAAGATGCTTGAAATTTCATCTAACGATTCTTGGGCTTTCATTTTATATGGAGCAATGCCTGTAGTGTTTAATCCGCCAGCAATTTGAGCTTTTTCATAAACAACTGTTTCCACACCGTGCTTACGTAATTCATGAGCACAAGCAAGTGAGGCAGGGCCAGCACCCACAAGAGCTACACGTTTGCCGTTTGATTTGCCAGGTTTGTAAAATTCAATTCCGTGTTCATATGCATAAGAAGTAGCAAATTGCTGAAGTTTACCAATCTGAATCGGTTTTTTATTCAAATTATGATAAACGCAAGCGCCTTCACATAAAACTTCGGTAGGACAACTTTGAGCACAAGATTTTCCTAAAATATTTGATTCGAAAATCGTGTGTGCCGCAGCTTTTGGATTTTCATTTGCAATTCTTGAAATAAATTGCGGAATGTTGATCGAAGTAGGGCAGGCATGAATGCAAGGAGCATCGAAACAATTAATGCAACGATTAGCTTCTGCAACGGCTTCAACCGTATTCAAAGCTGGTTTATACTCTTTGAATTCTTTCTCAATTCGGTCTTCACGTAATTTTAAATGTGAATCAGACATTAGTACCTCTTATTTAATTTTGAATTAATTGGTAATTATTACGCCATTGTCTTTTCGACGGCTTTTACAGACTCAATGAAAATGCGAACGATGTCTTTTGCATTTTGTTCGTCGATACACATTGGAGGTGTCAAACGAATGACATTGCCATACAATCCGCCTTTTCCAATGAGGAGTCCTCTCTCACGAGCTTCTTCTATAATTTGTAAAGTCTCTTGAGGAGCATATTCCTTCGTTTTCTTATCTTTAACTAGCTCGATTCCAATTAAAAGACCGCGACCTCTGATGTCGCCTATGATGCGTGAATCTTTTTGGAATTCTTTCAATCCACCCATGATAATTGCACCCAATTTTTCATTCTTCTCTAAGATATTTTCATCTTCAAGAATTTTGAAAGTCTCAGCTGCTTGCATGGTTGCCCAAGGGTTACCAGCATATGTGTTTAAGTGAAGTTTTCCTTTGAGAGAATTAGAAATATTATCAGAAGTTAAAACACCACCAATGGTTGCTCCATTTCCTAAGCCTTTTGCCATGGTCACCATGTCTGGTGTGATTCCATTGTGAAGAACGCCAAACCAGTATTTACCTGTGCGTCCAGCGCCACCTTGAACTTCGTCAGAAATATATATGCCACCATATTTTTTAATGATTTCATAAACTCTTGGAAAATATTCTTTTGGAGGAATGATAAATCCACCCACACCTTGAATTGGTTCGATAATAGCTCCAGCGATGTCACCAGATGTTGTGGTTTTAATAGTTTCTTCCACATCGTTCGCGCACTCAAGTCCGCAAGATTCTGGTTTTGCTCCCCAAGGACAGCGATAACAATTTGGCTGAGCTGCATGAGAAATTCCAGTGAGCCCTGGTCCGCCCCATCTCCAAGTATGTTGACCCATCAGGGACAACGTTCCTGTGGTTCCACCATGGTATGCATGTTTTAATGCAATGATTTCATATTTTTTGGTGTACTGACGAGCTAGCAAAATTGCCAATTCGTTTGCTTCAGAGCCTGAGTTTGTGAAAAATGCTCGCTTCAAACTAGCAGGAGCAAGTCCTGTAATTCTTGCAGCAAGTTCAGCTACTGGTTCTGTCAGATAAAATAAAGTAGTGTGTTGAGGACGATCTTCATCTAACCAATTTTGCATGCGTGCCTTAATACGAGGATGATTATGTCCTGCAGAAATAGTTACGATTCCTGCAAACGCGTCGAGATATTTCTTGCCTTCAGCGTCCCAGATGTATTGCATAGAAGCTTTTTTAATGTGCAAAGGCTTCTTATAATAATGGGTCACAGATGGAAGCATGTGTTTATTGCGAATATCTAACACTTGCTCCGTAGTTAATTGAGCGTACTTTGGTTGTTCTGACATGAAATAGTACTCCTATTTAAAAAATGAAAAATTATGCGTAAAAATTAAGCTTTAGTTAAATCGCCGTAAGTTTCTGGTCTTCTGTCGCGATAGAACTGCCATAAATTGCGAACTTCAGTGATCATGTTCATATCAAGATCAGCAACTAAGAGTTGGTTCTCAGTTGGTGAAGCTTGAGCAATGATTTTTCCACGTGGATTTGCAAAGTAGCTTGAACCATAGAATTCACCGATGTTCCATGGTGCTTCTGTTCCTACGCGGTTGATAGCAGCCATATAGTATCCGTTAGCAGCAGCGTGTGCAGTTTGTTCTAATTCCCAAAGATATTGAGAAAGACCTTTCACTGTTGCAGATGGGTTGAATACGATTTCAGCGCCGTTTAATCCTAAAGCTCTAGCACCTTCTGGAAAGTGTCGATCGTAACAAATATAAACACCGATAGTAGCGTATTTTGTTTTGAAAACAGGATATCCCATATTGCCTGGTTTGAAGAAAAACTTTTCCCAAAAGCCTGCAACTTGAGGAATGTGGTTTTTACGATATTTACCGAGGTAAGTTCCGTCAGCATCGATCACAGCAGCAGTATTGTAATAAACTCCAGCCATTTCTTTTTCGTACATTGGAAGAATAATAACCATGTTATTTTTCTTAGCGATGTCTTGAAATTTTCTAACTGTAGGACCGTTTGGAATTTCTTCAGCCAAACCGTACCACTTAGTATCTTGTGATGGACAATAATATGGTCCGTTGAAAACTTCTTGGAAGCATAAAATTTGTACGCCTTCTTTTGCAGCCTTCTCAACATAGGGAAGGTGAGCTTCAATCATTGCGTTTGAAATCTTTTCACAGCTTTCATCTGTAGAAATGCAGTTTGCAAGTTGAACAATACCGCATTTAACATTGCGTTTAGAGTTTGTAGTATAATTCTGAGTCATTTTTATTCTCCTTTAAGAATATGGTAAAAATTTAGTATAAATTTCCTTTGCGAACTGTTTGATTGTAATCAATGTAAATTGTTTTAATTTCGCAAAAAATTTGTGGACCAGTAGAACCCATTTCACGTCCGCCCATACCGGTAGCTTTCATACCACCGAACGGAGCATGAGCTTCACCGCCAACTGTTGGTGAGTTCACATGAAGCATTCCCGTATCGATTTGATCTGCATATTGCATCACACGTTGAATGTTTTGTGTGTACACAGAAGAAGTCAATCCGTAGATCACATTGTTTGAGATATCTAAGGCTTGTTGATAATCATCAGCAACGATCACAGATAATACTGGGCCAAAGATTTCTTCTTGGGCTAGTTTAGATGTTGCAGGAACGTTATCGAATATTGTCGGAGCAATGAAGTATCCATTTTCAGGAGTTACTACTTTTTCTCCGCCGCAAAGAAGTTTCAATCCTTGTTTTTTTCCTTCTTCAATGAATCCCATTACAGATTTAAATTGGTGTTCATCTACAACTGGGCCCATATTTTTAGGATTTTTAAATCCATCACCCACAGTAATTGTGCGAGTTTTCTCAACTAGTTTTTTCACAAATTCTGCATGAACTTTGCGATCAACTACTACGCGAGAAGTAGCGGTACAACGTTGGCCAGTTGATCCGAATGCTCCCATAACAGTTGCTTCTGCTGCCATATCAAGGTCAGCATCATCACAAACTATAAGTGGATTTTTTCCTCCCATCTCTAGTTGTGTTTTACATAAACGTTTTGCGGCTTGTTCGTGAATACGTGTGCCCACTTCATTTGAGCCAGTGAAAGAAATACAGTGAATGTCTTTGTGATCAACGATTGCATTTCCAACAGTAGAACCGCTACCGAATACAAGATTCAATACACCTTTTGGAAGACCAGCTTCTTCAAAAGCTTTTACTAATAAAACGGCACAGCCAGGAGTAATCGTTGCAGGTTTAAATACAATTGTATTTCCTTCAATCAATGCTGGAGCAATTTTCCATGCAGGAATACAAAGTGGAAAATTCCAAGGAGTAATAATTCCTACAACTCCGTATGGAACTCGTGTTGTATATAAAAATGTATTTGGCATTTCTGAAGGAATTACATCTCCCACAGGACGGCGTGCTTCAGAAGCAGTGAATTCCATCACATTAATTGTTTTTAAAGTTTCGCCTTTTGCCTCATTGAAATTTTTTCCTTCTTCTTTGGTCATTGTTTCTGCAAATAAGTCCACGCGTTGCTTGATTAACTGCGCAGCTTTTTCAATGTATTGTCCGCGAACCGGACGAGGTAAGCGCGCCCATTCTTTTTGTGCTTTTTTTGCACATTCAATTGCTTCGTTTACTTCTTCTTTTGTCGAACGAGTTGATTTACCTAAAACTTGAGATGGATTTGCTGGGTTAGTGTTGATGTCTTGGCCTTGCGCTTTTCCTTCGCGCCAAACGCCATTAATATAATTTAGATATACTGTTTCAGTACTCATTTTGTTTTTTCCCCTTTTGATTAAATAACTTACATGGCTTACATCATTGAATTGAGATGGAAAAGGCTAAATTTCTTAGACACTTAAATGAGACTGAATATAAATTATTTGAGTCAAAATTTTACGGTGCTCGCCGCGTTAGTTCTTCTGTTTATATATAAATCTTAAGTTTTAGACCTTAATTTTGCTAACTGATTGATTTTTATCAAGTATCGGAAAACTTGATAAATGATATCATTATGATATCATAATAGGAGATTCGGTTGAGTAAAACAGCTAAGTTAATTGAAAAATTGAATAATGGGACAATTAATGGAAGAGAATTGATTACCCTTTAAAGAAGTAAGAAAGATGCTTAAATTGGAGAATAAATGAAGAACCAAAGAAAACAAATTAAATATAAAATTGATATCTCTTGGAGTGATAAAGATGAATGTTATGTGGTTCGGGTACCCGAACTCCCAGGTTGTTTTACAGATGGGCAAACAATTGAAGAAGCAGCAAAAAATGCAAAAGATGCCATTCAATCTAGACTTGAGTCGATTGATAAGGAAGGCAAACCGTTTCCTAGGGCAATTGCTTCTAAAAAGTTTTCTGGAAAAATTCCTTTACGAATTGATCCTGAGTTACATCGCAATCTAGCAATTTCTGCAAACATTGAAGGTGAAAGCTTAAATAAATTCATAGAGCGAAAATTAAAAAAAGCGATTTAAATGTCATTAAATTGACTGGGTTTTTTAGAATACCTTATTTCCAATTGCCGGCACCATCAGCAATATCTTTGTAAGAAATAGCGGAGTTGCATGAATCAAGCAACTCTTTAGAATTCAATTTTCCTGAATATTTAATTCCAATATTAAAGCCCATTTCAACTGCAATTTGTCTTTCATTCGCTTGCCCGTGATGGTCATATGAATCGATTTCTTGGTCTGCTAAAGCTTCAGCAGCACCTAAAAGGCCTGCTTTAGAAATTAATTTTAATTGTTCAGAATAGTTTTTCCATTGATAAGAGTGCAAGGCTGCTGAAATACAATCTGCAGCTAGTTCAGAATGACGAACATTCGAGAGAAGTTTTTTTCTGGGAGCATACACCCAAAAATCATTGTTCCAATATTGTAATTGATGTGCAAATTCATGTAATTCAACAAATGAAAAAATATACTGACTACGCTTATTTTCAGGTAAATTATATAAAAAAGTCACAAGTCTTGTATCAATTAAAACATAACCATCTTCTTTAGTGGCTGCATTTCCAATTAATGAATTTTTTTCAGTATAAAATCCTAAACAAAGATGACGGCCTTTCACTTTTAAATCATTATTTTGCGATAAAATATTTAAAACATTTTCAATTGGGCTTGAATACATTTTAGTTAATTCTGAAACTTGAATTTGCCGAGTATTTACATTTAAGAATTCATTATCATTAAAAAATCTAACCCCCAAAGATCTCGCTGCTAGATGAGAACAATACAAAGTATTATTAATGTTAAATACTCCCTCAAATTGCAGGCCTGATTCAAACTTCTCTTTGGGTGATTTGCTATCATCTAGTTGAGACAACGATTGTGCATATAAGTTAGAAAATAAAAATAAACCAAATGTTACAAACAGAAATTTGTGCATCGCGATTATATAATGCGCTGCGGCTTGAAAATCAATTTATATAAGTAATTTATTAAAAACTAAGATGCTATTAGCATTTTGCGCCCTTCCTTATGCACAGCTAACTATATGATATCTTGATAAAATAATTACATTGAAAAGGTCATTTGTGTTCGCTTTATCTAAGTAGTTTTAACTGAGAAATTGAGTAATATGGTCAATCATTAGTGCTTATTTAATTTGTGTTCAAGATTTTATGAAATCCGATCTTGCACACAAGTAACATAGGATTTCAATATATTGTTTGGGAACAAATCATTACTAAAATGAACGAGGTATATATGAAAAAATTATTAGAGAACAAAACAATAGAATCAAAGGAAGTAAAAGATTATGTATTTTAGAAAAATAGCCTTATTATCTTTAATTCTTGTGTCATTGTCTTCGCATGCAGTTGTGATACGAAAACGTATTTATATTCAAATTAATAAAGTTTGTGCTTCAAAAACACTAAAGAATAGTTTTATTGAAGGTAATAGCGAACTTGAGATTGGAATTACCCCTCGGGAATTACTTGAAAATAAATCGAATTATAGACATTTAAGCTATGAAGACTCGATAAGTCGATATAATACCCAAAAATTTAGTAGGCATGATTCTTTGAGGCCGGGTCAGTGTATCACTTACCAACAGAATGTATTAGTTGCAAAAATCTTGGGCGACACCATTAAGAGCTCAGAATATTTATTTGCACAAATAAAAATTTACGAAAATAACTTTGCTTTTTTTGTTAATGAACTTAAAAATGATGCATCAATTATTATTTCCGATATTGAATTAAAAAATCGCGCTGAAATTTGCGATAGACCTAAAACAAGTTGCTTTGAATTTAGTGATTTCAAAAAACCTCGTCATGTTATGCTAAAAAGCGCGCTTGGTACGGCAGATTTAACGATTCAGACTTTGCCATATTAATCAAATATTAGCTTTTGATTGTTACTTCAGAGCATCAATAATGATTCCATCGCGGAGTTTGCTTAGATGGCGATACTAGTAATCGGGCTTCTCCATTCACAAGCTCAAAGCCACCGTAGGTAAATGCGCTTCCAGAGTCTTCTACTAAGTCTTTAATGATATAGATTCTGCCACCTAAAATTTCTTTCGTAGAACTGTCAATAATTAAGGCACCTGAAACACGTGTGCTCTGATCTAAGAACGGATAATCTGGATTATATACTCCACAAATTTTTTCAAGATATTTTATCATCTTATCTACGGCTTTCAGTTGGTCGGCATTCAGTGTACTCTTAATAATATCATAATTCTTAACACCATACCCATTTGACAATAATTGAATCGCATAACCCTCAGGTAGTGGGGCACTTCTGTATTCATCCAATAGTTCGAGTTTGCCTGAATCTGTAGTGATTTTCCAATTACATTTTCCCGCAAAGCTTATTGTAGGAAGAGCAAGAATTAATGCTATGAAAATTAGATTTTTACTCATGCGATTCCTCCACGAGGCGTGTAATATAAGTGAGCTCGAATTATTAAAACCTAGAACTACAATATGATTTCGTCATTTTTAGCTATTCTATGTAGTATTTATCATTGGGTGGGCGGCAGTAATTACCATATGAGAAAATCTTTAAAATTGCTTCGAGATATATGGCCCAATATAATATATATAAGTATATGATATTATTAAGAAATATACAACTTTCAAAAAGTATAATCATTGTTCATTTTTTCTTAGTAGTATTAACTCAAAGGCAGAGTATTATGGTCAATAATTAGGTTAAAGATTAACTGTGAGTTAAGTCTATGAAATTCGACTTAGCTCTTATTAATAACTAATGGTTCGATACAAGGTTTGTAACAAACCAATTGAGTATATACGGAGTTAAAATGAAAAAATCATTATTAATTTTGGCAGCAGTTGCTGTCGGATTCAGTCAAACAGTACATGCAGATATTTATGCACCAATTATCAGAGCAATGGTTGACTCGGGTCTAGTCGAAAGTAAAACAGTTAAAAATAATTTATTTATTTATGATAAAATTGTTACTTCAATTGAAAAAAAACTTCTTGAAAAAAATGGCAATTCAATAGAGCAAAAGATGTATGTCATTTCTCAACTTAAAGACTTGCAAATACGCCTTGATAAACAACCTATTTATTCTCGAATTGTCGCAATTAAGCTAAATTACGCGCTTAGTGAAGCTAAAGAAGCTACTCTTGTAGGGAATAATGCTCTCGTTTTGAATATGGTTCGTAAAGCAAAACAAAATTTCAAAGAAATCAATAACTCAATAAAGTAATTAGGAGAAACTTAGTTTATGAAATATATTATTTGTTACTCATTGGTATTAATAAGTTTAGTAATGTCTGGTTGCGAGAAAGAAGAACTCCCTGAATTTAAAGGTGTAAGAATTCAAGTAAATCGAGATATAGATGTTAGTGATTCACATTTTGTTTATATAACAGGTAGTTCTTCGGGTGGTACATTAACCACAATTAAACCAGAAGAAGGCGCTGTCCATTGTGCTATTAAAGTTAAAGACACAGTCACTAAATTAAATTCTGGCACTTCAACGCTCGTTCTAGAAAATGCTATTTTTGCCGGTGCTAGTGGCACTGCTGGATTCGGTATAGGTAAATGTTATCTAAGATTAGTGCAAATAGACTATACCGTTAGCGATATAGAAAATATTACTTGTGAATATAAAGCAGGCTCAATGATTGCACCTCAATCAGAATGTGTAGATAAAAGTGAATTGTTACGCACTGATACCGGCAAGAATTTGATAGATTATTTGCATAAATCAATTTTGCTTCCTTACATTACTTTGTCACGTACACTGTGATTGTTAACTGGTCAAAGTAGTTTACTTTGTGATTTTAGCGAAATTTTTGATGAGTTTGAATTTATGATTATTATATTATTAGAAAAACTGAAAAGCTTACTTGTACTTGTGACTTTTTACTTGTACTTGTGACTTTTCTATTTAGTTGTACGTGTTTTTCTCAAAACCAAATCATTTCACCGAATCCAGGGAATACAGGACCAAATGCTTTTGAGTTCATTAATTTTTCAGAAAATCCTGCAATTAACGAAAATGTTCAGGTTAGTTTCAAACTTCTTGATAGTAGAAACCATATAGGAAATGCAAAAACTGGTGTAATTTGAGTCGAAGTACCATATAAAGACTATTTATCTGTTGGTGGGGATTACAGAATAGAAAAGTTTCTAAATACTAATGAGACAGTAACAAACTATAAGTTAAAAGAAGTTTGAGGCTATGCTCTAGGTGACTTTAATATCTATACAAAGATTCGTCTTTTAGAAGAAAACCAAACTATGCCATTATTAGCTCTAAAAATTGTCCTTAAGACGGCCTCCGGAGAACTTATTTCTACAAGACAATATACAGATAGTGCAGGTTATGAATTTTCGGTTACTGCAGGTAAAAGTTTTTTTGATAATGAGGATAATCTACTTAAATGCCTTAAAGTTTTTCTCGAACTAGGTTTTATCGCTTGGGATATAAATCTAAGAGAGCAAAACGACGCTTATAAAGTTTCAACTGGAGTTACGGCAAAATTTAAGAAAGTTCGACTCGATTTTGGAACTTTTTATTATAAAGGGTGGCAAGATAGTACCGTAGATGAAGTGTTTAGTCTTAATGTACGTGGAACGCATCAGCTTGCAAAAAATGCGGAGAGTTCGATTGAATTTCGAAAAGGATTATCAAATGCCGCACTAAAAAACTATATTGGGTTAGGTGTTAGGCTTTATTTCAGGAAAAACCATTAAAAGGGAATTTCCTAGAATTATAATAATACCAATCTATATTAATACCAACTACTTCGAAGTTATATGTTAAGAAGATAATTACTATATTTATCTGATATTTAATGATTAATAGAAAATTTGATTTAAATTCATAACTTGAAAAATCGATTAATGGTTTGTTGTAATATATGTAAACGATTTAGCTCTAATAGTATTAGCAAATATAGTACGTTCAGTTTTTCTAAGTATATTTTGCTGATATTGTAAGTATATTGTGGCGCACTAGCATATGGTATTAACGCAAGATTAATGAATCTGATCTAGCTAAAATAAATATGTATATAAAAACATGATTTGAGTAAAAAATTATAACAATAATGAGTAAATTCTAGGGAGAAAAATTATGAAATTAATGACAAAAATATATTTATTACTCTTAATTATAAATTCTGTTCATGCAATGGCAAATGAAAATAACCTTTTTTGCCCTGAAAAATCTTTGCCAGTATATATGTGCAAATCTCATCCAGAAACTGGTTCAAATACCGCAATGAAAAACTTATTAAATCGCCTTTTAATTTGCAATTATTCAAAATCTCGCCCTGTAATTGTTGTAGATAAATCATCTGAAATTTTAGAATATGTAAGCAAACAGAATATGGGTGAAATAACCATATATAATATTTTTGAGACACCAAAAATGTCTGAACCTGTGATTCAAATTTCAATTAATTCTAATCAAATCTTGAAGAATTCAACATTGGTATGGGCTATCCCAGCAAATAACTTAAAGCTTACATGTAAAAAAATACGATAGTCTAAAGCGAGTTCAATTAAACAAGAAGTGATCAGTAGAACAAAGTATTAGTGAGCAATTTTACGAAATCCGATTTTGCGCACATTAGTAAAGGATTTCAAAAGGTGATTTGGAAACAAATCAATAATTAAATTAAAGGAGATATAAAATGAAAAAAATAATAATTGGATTATTGGCACTTAGTGCATCTACTGTACATGCTGCAGGGAAGTGTGAATGGTTAGCTGCTAGAGTTGCTGCGACCAAATTTAAAAATGAATTTAAAGTGAAAAATCAACAAATTCGTACAGTTGAATTTGTTGAATGCAAAATGAAAGTATCAAAAAAAGGAAATGCATATAGAGATTGTGAAGTTACTGCTGGCGGAAACAATGCAGGTGATATTACTTTCGGTATATTGCTAAATGCAGCTTGTACAGATTCGTTCTCGCAATACATAAAGTATGAAGAGTAGTATCTCAATGTAATTTAATAATGGTCGATTGCTAAGGTTATATATTAATTTGGAGAAATTGTTATGAAAATAATACTTCTAATATTTATTAATATTTTATTTCAAATAAATATTTATGCATCAGAGTATAACCCCATGGGTGGAATCATTGATCATTATGAGAAAGGATATGGTACAAGACAAATATTTATTCATTGCCAATCAGAAGATAGGGGAATTTGTCAAAAAGCACTGATTGTTTCATGTATTGGGTATGGTGATTTTTATGAAAAATGTGAACCAATAAATGATTCTGTATTTTTAAATCCAATTCAATTATTTAAAAATCGAAAAGCTATACGTAAGGCTACAAGCGATAGTTTTGTGCAACCTGAACCGTTTGAAGCTACAAACGGTCTAATGGAATCGGGACTTTATTTGTTAGTTCCAGTTTCACTTGCTTATGACATCCCGATGTTTCCGTTGGTAATTTTAGCAAGGCCCATTCATTCAATTTTAAAACCTAGAATATTACGTAGAGCCCTTCGATTTATGATTGAAGAAAAAGGCAAAACTAAAAAAGTAGGTAGTGGAAAATTTGATGACATATATGATTCATTAAAGTTTCTTAAAAATGGATAAATATTAACAATTAGTTATTTAACTTGTAATTGGTTATAGTCTGATTGAAGGGACTACAATTGAAGGAAAACCAGATAAATTCTATTATAGTCAAAAGGGCTATAATCGCCCTGTTGGCCCTTTGGGTGACAACATTATTTGGACTTCAACGAATGCTTTAGGTGATTATAAAAAGTATGCATATTTACTTAATACAATAGATGGTCAATTAGCACTTTCTTATCGTTATATTTCAATTCCTAAATTTGCGGTAAGATGTGTAAAACCGCATTAATTGAATAGTGCATTTAGAATACTTTATTGTGCTTTAGTTTAAAAATGTGATTACCTATAAATATAGAAAGCGCCCTTTGTAACACCAATTTTCTTAATACCTTTTAATTGAGCCAGATCTCGTTCAGCAGTTCGTTTTGTAATTGCAAAATTTAATTTACTTAAATAATCATTAACCGTGATTTTTTTATGAAGTTTTAACATTTCAATTAAAATATTTTTTCTAACTGCAGCGGTAAATGTATGTGTTTTATTTTGAGCTTTATTGAAAAGAATTTCTCGAGAAAGATATCCCCATTTTAAATATTCCCTCATAGGTGTTTGAGCATTTTCAAGCATCGTTTGTCCTGCGATTTTTGTCCACCCGATAAAAAATTGTTCAAATTCTGCTTTTTGAATTTGATTTACAGCAGTTTTTTTCCAACAGTTCCATAGTGATTTATTTTGAACTACTTTGTGTGTAACAAATTCTAGTAATACTGCAATAGCTGCAGGCCAAGGTTGTTTTCTAATTTCAATATTTAATGTGACTGAATTAATTTGTGTCCAATTTTCATAAATATATTTGACTAAAATTTCAGCAAGCCTTGCATCAAAGCGTGCCCATTGTGAATAGAGTGCTAAATCTTGTTCGTTAGCATTGTTTGAATGAAGTAATATTTGATATGCTTCTTCTAATAGTTTTTTTTGAGGAATGTATTTTAAGCCTTTCATTTTTTCACCAAATCGAGCATTTCATCTAAAAAATCAAGTGCTTTCTCAGCTTTTGGAATTTGTAACGAAATGAGTTTCTCAATTTGTTTTTCAGCAATTGAAGTGTCAGCGCCTTTTTGGATTAACTCGATTGCATGTGATCGATCTTTCATTCTGCCGGCAAAACATTTCATGATGAGAAGATCCGTTTTAGATAATGCTAAAACTGTTAACATTTTTTCTTTAAAAACTTCAACGAGACGTGTTCCATAATCACTAGGCAATACATGAGTAAACGTTGCATAATATGGATTCAACCAATCAACTGCAATTTTCAGATCATGGGCAACTTCTTTAATATAGCGATCAAAATCATCTGGAGTGATACCTTTACTGGGAATTCCGTCAATGTCAGTAGTTACAAGATTAAAATCGTAAGCCAAAATCATCGCCCCACCACCACCGATGATTAAAGTAACTGGGGTTTTAAGTTTTCCATTTAAAGCCGTTAAGGCAGCATTCATTTGAGCTTTTGTAAGGTTCATGTCTATATATTACGACAAGTAAATGAATGTCGCAATAAATTAAAAAAACAAATAATAACAATATTTTAGCTAATAAAAATTAATATAAAAGCAACCAAGAAAAGAGATATTAAGTGATAACCTGTATTTATGAAAAATAGTTTCCACGATTTGTTTTCCCAAGTAACTGCCCCAATATCTACGGGAAGATAAAATCCTAGCCAAGTGAAGACTGCTGCATTCATTACGTTTGCGATTATTCCTAGTTCGGCGGTTCCAGGTACGAATTTCCAAGCTTGAATATTGTGTGCGAATACAAAAGAAAATAAAAAATTTCCAATGAGCATAAATAGCATTCCGCGCATCATTAATTTTTTTTGTTTTTCATCAGGCTTACAGTCTGGATCAAATCCCATTTCTTTGGCCCACGTTCTACCAAATAGTGGAGTATACCAAAGAAATCCCAAGATAAAGTTTGCGATAACAGCTACTAAAATTGCTATAAAGTTTATTTTCATTTCCATATTAAAAAGTATAAAGATGTAGTAAGATAAGACAATGAAAAAATACTTAATACTTAGTTTGGCGATCTTTATTAGTAATCATTCATTTGCTTCAGAAACGTTAAGTCTAGATAAGGCTCAAAAAATTTCTGCTAAAATTGAAGCATATGCACAAAAGAAAAATTGGAAACTTTCAATCGCAATTGTAAACTCTGAAGGTAACTTATTATATTTCCAAAGAAATCCTGAAGCATATGTGGGAAGTATTGATGTAGCTATTCAAAAAGCAAAATCATCAAACGCATTTCAAAGACCTACAAGCGCTTTTGTAGAAGCAATAAAACAAGGTCGTACAGGTTTGGTAACAGTAAAAGATGTTGTAGCAAATGAAGGTGGAATGCCAATTATTATTGATGGAAAGCATGTAGGTGCTGTTGGTGTAAGCGGGGCAAAATCTACCGAGGATGAAGAAGCAGCAAAAGCTGGTTTGCAGTAAAATATGAAAGAGCTAAACGACTTTTTTTCAAAATATATTTCTGAGTCTGAAATCGAATCGGATATAGAAAATGCTAAACGATTTTCTAAGACAGCCAAGCAAGATCAAATTCAAAAAATTCAAACGCAGTTATCCACACTAAAAGAATCTCCAGAATCTTTATTAGAAACCTTGGGAATGAATGCCAACCGATGGTTTTCAGATATTGATGAAGCAAAAATTTGGATTCAATCGCTCGTCAATGCTTTGAATACTGCCGATGCAAGCGAAAGTGGATCGATTATTAAAGACTCAAATGGTACGCAATTAAACGAAGGTGATACCGTTACAGTGATTAAAGACTTAAAAGTAAAAGGTGGATCAAGTGATCTTAAGCGTGGCACAACAATTAAAAATATTCATTTAGTTGATGATACTGAAGTAATCGAGTGCCGAGTAGACGGAAGTACGTTGGTATTGAAAACGATTTTTTTGAAAAAAGCGTAATAAAATTATTTTAAATTTTTAATGATCGTATCGGCCATCCATTGAGGATCATCTAATGAAAGATCGTGGCCTGCTTTTTCGTGAAAATAAATGGGTGCATTTAAGAATTCAGCAATTTTTTGAGAGCAATTCGTATGAACCAAGCGATCATTTCTTGAATTGAGAACAAGCCAAGAATTTTGCTTACCGTGTGAGTGGTAAAGCGTTTCAGGTATCACAAAGCATGAGCCTGCCACTAATTGTGCAAGTCCCGTTTTTTTAAATTTATCATGTTCTAAAGCAAATTGAGCGTATTCAGAAGCAATTTCATCGAGTGATGATTTTGAATGCATATTTGCTGTCATTTCAAGTATCGTGCGTTCACGCTTGAATTTATTTTTATTAAAGAAAAATTTAGGTAAATTTAAAATATTTTTAGGAATAAATCGTTCAAACGTTGTACAGAGAGGTTTGGCGCTTGTGTTTGTAATTACAATTTTTGAAAAATCGTTTGAATACTCAGCGGCCCACTGAAGTGCAACCATAGACCCTAATGAAATGCTGCAAAGTGCCCAATCGGAGTCTCCTGTTTGATCTAAGACTACTTTTCGTAAGTGAGTAAATCGCTCACGATCATCGCGCATAATGGCAGAAACAGTAGAAGGACAATCTGTACCAACTTCTGTACCAATGCCTGGGTGGTCGAGTGTATAAATTCTTGCACCTGTTTTTTGGGCAAAAATATTTTTAAATTCTCTCCAATGCCGTTGCTCTCTAACAAGTCCGCGTAATAATAGCCAATTCATATAGAATTATGATATTAAAAAACACACGGAGACTTTGCAATGAAATTGATTTCTTTTACACATAATGGGCAAGAAAAGTTCGGTGTTTTACAAGGAAATGATGCATTCGTATTACCATTTTCATCTATTTTAGAGTTTTTGAAAAATTCAGATGAAAACTTGAAAAAAGCTCAAGCATTAGTTGCTTCAGGATCGCTTCCTAAAATTGCAACTAGAGAAATTACGCTTTTATCACCAATTCCAAACCCACCTTCTATGCGGGATGGGTATGCTTTTCGTCAACACGTAATGACTGCACGACGAAATCGCGGTTTAGACATGATTCCAGAGTTTGATATGTTTCCTATTTTTTATTTTACAAATCATCAAGCGGTTACGGGCCCAGGCGATGTGCATGTGCAAAAGCTTCACTGTGATAAACTTGATTTTGAATTGGAAGTTGCCGTTGTAATCGGTAAAAAAGGTAAAAATATTAAAGCTGCAAACGCAGATGAATATATTTTAGGATACACGATCATGAATGATTGGTCTGCGCGCACACTTCAGATGGAAGAAATGAAATTAAACCTTGGTCCTGCTAAAGGAAAAGACTTTGCAACTTCTTTAGGGCCATGGCTTGTTACGCGAGATGAATTGAATTCTCTTGGTCAATTAAAATCATCTCCTAAGGGTGAAGTTTTAAATGCAAAAATGAAAGCATTTTTAAACGGCAAACAATATTCTGAAGGTGATGTAAACCAAATGGATTGGACGTTTGCACAAATCATTGAACGCGCAAGTTACGGAACAACATTGTATCCTGGCGATGTCATTGGATCAGGAACAGTGGGAACTGGCTGTTTTCTCGAGCTCAATGGATCAAAAATTACAGACAATTTATGGCTTAAACCAGGCGATGAAATGATTTTAACCGTTGATGGTTTGGGTGAGTTAAAAAATAAAATCGTTTTAGATTCAGAATACTAAAAATGGAATTTACATTATACCACTATTGGAGATCGTCTTCTTCTTGGAGAGTGCGATTGGCACTTGAGCATAAAGATTTACACGTAAATTATGTACCAGTCGATTTGCTTAATGGAGAATCTGAAAGTGCCGAACACTTAAAGCGCAATCCTCTGGGATACGTTCCCGCGCTTGAAGTAAAAAATGGTTCTGAAACACACACGCTAATAGAATCAATGGCCATCATTGAATTTCTAGATGAAATCAATCCTGAAAGAAAACTGATTTACGGAAACGTTTATCAAAAAGCGCAAATTAGAGTGTTATGTGAAATTATAAATGCAGACACTCAACCAATTCAGAATGTTCCAGTGTTTGAATACTATTCAAATGATCAGCAGAAAAGAGTAGAATGGATTCAGCATTTTGTAGGTAGAGGATTAGATGCATTTGAAAAACAATTAAAAGATCTGAGTGGAAAGTATTGCGTGGGAGATGAAGTATCTGCTGCTGACTTTTTACTTATTCCGCAATGCTACAATGCTATTCGATTTGAGATGGATTTAAAAAGATATCCAAAAATTAATAAAATTCATGACAATTTGAATACTCTAGACGTTGTAAAACAAACACATCCTGATAAATTTAAACCTGAGACAAAATGATTCATGAGCAATGTTAAACACGAAACAATAGATGTTTTAGTGATCGGAGCAGGTCCCGGTGGAGAAAAGGGTGCTGCACAAGCGGCATACTTTGGTAAAAAAGTAGCGATACTTGAAAAAGCAAAACTTCCAGGGGGTGCTTGTGCAAATACAGGAACCATTCCATCAAAGACATTCAGAGAAGCAGCTTATTATCTTTCTGGCTTAGCTTCGCGCGGAATCACTGGCGTTGAGTTAGACTTAAACGAAAACGTAACTGCTCGGCATGTTTTAGAAGAGAAATATAAGTCTGTAATCAAAGTCGAACATGCTCGAATTATGCGAAATATTAACAAGCATAATATTTTATACATACATGGCCGCGGTGAGTTTCATGATCCACATACAGTTTATGTTTATGATCGTGAAGGTAAGCACACTCACACAATTAAAGCTGAAATTATTTTAATTGCCACAGGTTCATCCCCATTTCATCCAAAAGAAATTCCATTCAATAAAGAATCAGTTTGGGATTCAGATACAATACTTAAAATAAAGTCGATTCCTAAATCACTTACTATTTTAGGAGCTGGTGTAATTGGGTCAGAGTATGCGTGTATTTTTGCTGCATTAGGAGTGGATGTAAAATTATTAGATACTAGAGATAAAATTTTACCATTTTTAGATAATGAAATCAGAGAAACGATTCAAGCTGAAATGGAAAAATTAGGTATTAAAATATTTTTAAATGAAAAAGCCGTAAAATATGAACAAACGAAAGATTCAGTAATTATTCATACCGAATCAAAAAAGAAAATCGAGTCACAAGGTTTTTTGTTTGCCTCTGGACGTAATGGCAACACCGTTGGGCTTGGATTAGAAAAAATAGGAATTACTCCTGGTAAACGTGGTGAAATATTCGTAAATGAAAATTATCAAACCAAAGAGCATCCACACATTTATGCAATTGGCGATGTGATTGGTTTTCCAGCGTTAGCGTCTACTTCTATGGAGCAAGCAAGACTTGCAATGGTTCATGCACTAGGCTTGATTTACCGAGAGCAACTAACTGAACTTTTACCAATGGGAATATACACAATTCCAGAAGTATCTAGTATTGGAGATACCGAAGAGCAGTTAAAAGAGAAAAAAATCGATTATGAAGTTGGTCGATATTATTTTGTAGATAATCCAAGAGCACAAATCATTGGAGCTACAGCTGGTTTGCTTAAAATTATTTTTGATGCCAAAACACAGGATTTACTAGGAATTCATATTGTGAGCGAGCGTGCTAGCGAAATTATAATTCCAGGTGCAATGGCAATGCGATTAGGAGCAAAATTAGATTTTTTCATCGAAACTGTTTTTAATTATCCCACGATGTCTGAAGCATATAAGTACGCTGCTTATGATGGATTAGGCCGTTTGTTAGATCGAAATCATCCCGGCAAACATAAATATTAAGAAAATTCTAAATTAGCATGTGGAATTGCAAGATAGGCTTTTTTAAAGTTACCTGAAGTATACTTTTCTTTTCTTGTTTCCATATACGATTCAATTAAAAATGTTTCTCCAGACATTAGTTCATTCACTAAATCATGTGCCACAATAAATAAGGCTGCTAGCGGACTAATTTGACTTGTAGTTAATTTTCTTGGAAAACCACTGCCATCAGGCTTTTCATGATGTTGAGAAATAATTAAATCAACATCTGCTGGAATTTCAGTAAAAGATTTGGCTTCCTGAGCAGCTTTAATTGGGTGTGTAGGAAAATCTTTGACGTCTGCGTCAATAAACTCAACTTTTTTAGTTTCGAGTTCTTGTAATGTTTGAATTTTTGCAATTTCTTGATCATTGATCATAATGTCATGTAAAAGTGAAGCGATTGTAATTTTTTTAAAGGTAGTATCCGACTTCCATCCCATTGCTTCGGCAATACTACAGGCCATTTGTGCTACAATATTTGAATGAATCGCAATGTATTGATCTGGGTTTTTCTTTAATCGGTCTAACAGAGATGCCATTTTTTTAACTGAGCCCAATGATTTAATCAACACATCCGCATTTGATTTAACTGCATTTTGAATATCAGGTGTAAATCCTACCTTTTTAGTTAAGTCAAAAATGGTTTGTGTGACATTTATACTTTCATTTACCAATTCTTCACCTTGTATTGAATTGTCCGAAAGCAAGTTTTGAATGATTGAATCTAATTTTTCAATAAACAAATTAGATTCTTCATTTTTAATAAATAAATATTCAACCTTTTTATTTGTTAAGTATTTTTCTTGGTCGTTTTTGTCAAACTCATCACCTTTTGCAAAAAGTTTAATATATTTTTGAGAAGATAGGCGAATATATATATCTGCATTTAAGGGGCTAGCATCTAATAATAAATTTGTTTTAATCCTACAAAAATCTAAGTCAGATTCTTTAATAATATCTTTTTCATTAATATGAATTGCAGTTTTGATTTGATCAGCTGGGGTAAAATTTAAATTAGAATTTAAAATATCGGGAATTCGATTCGACATTTTATCGAATGGAACTCTTTCAAGTATATCTGCACTTTCAGGTAAGTTAGATTTAAATTCAACTGATCCGTTATATATTTCTATGAATTTACTTTGGACTGGTTTTTCTTTAATGAATTTAATTAAGTTGTCCCAAGGTTTACGACAGTCAATTATGATGATGTCAATTTTGTTGTCTGTAACCAAAAGGCCGATGGCTTCAGCTTCTGAGCGAACATCAATTAAGTTAATTTTAAGTTTCGATTCGATATTAAACTGTAATGCGTCTTTTGCATTCTGTGGGTCCATTAGAATAATCACATTGACAGTATTTTTAGGCATAAAATATATATTTTATTTTACGTTAAACTTCATTTTTATCAACGAGCGGTGTTGGCATTTTTAGTTGAATGAACTATGTTGAAAGTAATGATGGATGAAAATCGATACTCACAGGTAGTCATAATTGGTGGTACTGGGCAAATTGGTCATAGATTTGTTGAGTCATTTTTAAGTGATTCGAATACTTTTCAAATAATTGCGACTTCTCGCAAGGTAATAAATGAAATACCTACCTCAGATTTAGCAAAAACCGTCATCCAAAAAATTGAAAAACTAAAATCCAAATCAAAAAGCACATTAGATTGGCTTGAATTTGATTTAGATCAGTCGAATCAACTAATTCAAAAATCAATCAATGAATTAAAAACAAAGTTAAATTTAAACAAAAAAACATTAATCATAATTGCAGCAGCATATACTAATGTAGATGGATGCGAGCAAGATCCTCAAATGTGTAATCGAATTAATATTGAGAATACAAAATCTGTTTTAGAGTTTGCAAAATCAATCACTGCAAAAATTATTTTTTACAGTACCGATTATGTTTTCGATGGAAAAGATGGGCCATATTCTGAAACACATCAACGAAACGCCATTTCAGTGTATGGACAATCGAAAGTGTCAATCGAAGAATGGCTTGAAAAAAATACTTCAGATAGTTTGATCTTACGAACAACAGGAGTGTTTGACTATATTCCGGGAACTAAGAGTTTTGTTATGCAAATGCTTGATCTCTGGAAGCAAAATAAAATTACAACAATTCCATCTGATCAATTGGCAAATCCAATTTGGGCTAAAGATATCGTCACGGCCACACGTAAATTAATAAATCAAAATGAAAAAGGAATTTTTGGTGTGGGCGGAGCAAGTTTTCATTTTCGGTCTGAATTTGCAAAACTCATTAGTGATGTTTTTGGTTATGGTGCAGAATTTATTAAATCAATTACTACGAAAGAATTAAATCAGAAAGCTAAACGCCCACTTTTGGGCGGAGTAAAAATTGAAAAACTTGTAAAAACAATTCATTGGTCACCAAAAGCAGCAAAAGATGCGCTAATTTATTTAAGAGATTATGAAATGAAAGAATATAAGGAGAAATAAATGTCTGAACTCATGCACCAAATGATTACTTCTTGGTTTCACTTAGTTGAAAATTGGGGATATTGGGGAGTATTTTTTTTAATGGCAATGGAGAGTTCTATTTTTCCAGTTCCCTCTGAAATTGTAATGCCGCCGGCTGCATTTTGGGCTGCCCAAGGACGCATGAATTTTTGGCTTGTAGTAATTGCAGGTACGGCAGGTTCTTATTTTGGTTCAATTGTAACTTATTATGTTTCAAAAATTGCAGGAAGGCCGTTTGTAAATAAATATGGAAAATATTTTTTCTTAAGTGACATTAAAATTACTTTGACTGAAAATTGGCTTCAAAAACATGGTCCAATTGGAATATTTATTTCTAGATTGTTACCTGTAGTTCGTCATTTGATCTCAATTCCAGCAGGAATTTTTAAAATGGATATTAAGAAGTTTTCAATTATGACAATCACTGGTGCATTTTTATGGTGCTTAGTTTTAAGTTGGTTTGGTGCAGAAGTGATCGGAAATGCGCCCCAACTATTAAACTCACCCCAAGAACTAATTATTGTTTTAAAAGCTAAATTACGTTGGTTTGTATTGGCAGCGTTTATGTTTGGCGCTGTATATATGACTGTGAAAATGACAGTATTTAAAAAAGATAAAAATCAGGGCTGAATATTTTTGGTTAAATTTAATATTTTATTTTGGAACATAAACGCTCCCGCAAAAATTTTCCAATCGATGTGAAATCCATTCACAGATTTCTTTTTTATAAACTGTTCAAGTTGCTTTAGCGGAACAACATGAGTCGTAATATTTTCATCTTCAACACCACCACCATTTGAAATACGTTTCAATTGTGTTGCTATATAAATATTATAATAATTTGCACTCATCCCTGAAGATACCGGAAAGCATCCTACAAAATCCAATTGAGAAGCTTCAAATCCAGTTTCTTCTAAGAGTTCTCTACGAGCTCCTTCAAGAGTAGTTTCTTTAACCGCTGTGTCATTTATGAGGCCGGCAGGAAGTTCGATGCAGCGCGCATCGACTGCTTTTCTATATTGTTCAACTAAAATAATTTCATCATTAGCGGTGATTGCGAAAATAATTGCCACACCTGTAGCATTTACTCTTTCTACATACTCGTAATTATCTTCTTTAATGAGGGCTAAATAATTACCTTTTGCTAATATTTTTCGTTTTGACATGAGTCCATTCTATTCAATTATTCGCGACTTTACAGCAAGAAGCGTATGAGATAATTCAAATAAACTAACCTTTTATTGGGCGGTTAGCTCAGCTGGATAGAGCACATGGCTTCGGACCATGGGGTCGGGGGTTCGAATCCCTCATCGCCCACCACTTAAAGCAAACTTTTTCTAATATATCATCGGTAAAAAATTCCTAAAGAAGATTCTCTTCGGTCAGATATAATATTTATGATCGGAGAAAAAATGATCAATAAGATAAAATATTCGATTTTAAGTTTATTTCTACTTCTATTCACATTTGTTTCTTTTGCTGGCGAGCCAATTCCGACTAATAGAGTGGCTAAGCTTTCAGATTATAAAGGTAAGTCTTTTTTAGCAGCGATGATTTCTAAAAAAGAGGGTATAAAAGCAATGTTAGATGAAGACAATGAATTAAAGTTTACCGTTGTTGATTACAAGTCTTATCAATCATTGGCTGAAAAATTTGATGAAAGTGTAATTAAAAAAACGATGAAACTTTTTAAAGGTGGTGAAAAAGGTTTTAAAAAGTTTTTAACAAAAATAGCTG
The DNA here is from genome assembly GCA_964572865.1 of uncultured Bacteriovoracaceae bacterium. Taxonomy (GTDB): domain Bacteria; phylum Bdellovibrionota; class UBA1018; order UBA1018; family UBA923; genus CAZNGN01. The sequence goes on from CAZNGN010000017.1 coordinate 25,676, forward strand.
GTGAAGAAACTACACCTCTTAAATTTGTTGGACTCATAGCAAATGCATTAGAAGACACAGTCGTAAAACCAGATGAAATTGCACTTACTGCTACAAAAGTTGCTCCGATGTTGGGAATAATGAGCGGCTCTGGCGTAACAGTTATTTTAGATAAAAATAATTTCTTTTATAATTATGGATTCAAACCTACTTCTGATAAAGTTCCGCTCGCAAAAGCGTTGAAGTCTGGAAGAAGTTTTTCTGAATCTGGTACACATCCCGCTTTAGATTCTTCAGATGTATTATTGCTTAAAAACCTAGATACCTATCTTGCTTCTTTAGAAGATCCATCAGATTTTTACTCGGCATTTTTTAAGTTGATTCTCAATAGCGATAGCAGTGGCTTGAAAAAACTTTCTGAAGAAGGACAAGCACTCGTATTAGATATTTTTACAGTTTATACAGCAGAATTAGATAGGCACATTGAAGCGGGACTTGGTAGATCTCATCCTTGGGAAAATGATTTAGCAGAAGCTACCATGGTCTCCGGATTTGTTGTAAGAGAAGGAAAAATAAAAGGGGAAGAGGGTCTTATTGAAGGAAAACCAGTAGATTTCTTTGGAGTTGGTAAACAAGGTAGCGGTATTGGTGAAACCAGAAGAGATCGAAGAACATTACAACTTGCCGTTACGAATGCATTAGAAAAATCGGAAACAGAAGATGCTGCGATCGTTTCTAAAGCTAGAAAAATATTAGAATTAAAAAAAGGATCAGATGTAATGAAAGGTTTTATGGAATTTGTGAATAATAAAGATAATTTAAAATATATTGAAGAAAACTCAAATCAGCTTGAAAAGTTAATGGTCGAATTTATGGTTGGCGTATGGAATCAATCGAAAACAATCAATAAAGCAATTACTAAATCTGGATTTGCAGCACTTTGTCCTGCAAATTTACATTAAAAACTTACAGTTAAACCAATGTAGTAGAGTTCAACTCTATTAAAGTAAATTACAATTTTGACATCATCTTCCCAGATGCCTAATCCAAAGGTGAAATGACTTTGAGTCCAATCGCTTAAGGGTGAAGCAATGGGTTGATTCCAGCCAAGAGACAATTGGGCATTTCCCCAATTAAAATTTAATGCAGGTTTTATTACACCTTTTTGAAATTGCGATTTTGCTGAAGCATCTACTACAAAAAACAAACTGCGATTTAAGTCTGTTGAAACGCCTGCAGAATAAAACTCATCATCAGTTCCAATGTCATGTCCTACAACACCTAAGCGTTGATTGCCGGTTGAATTTATTAAGCTTCCAACCGTATATTTTGATTTCATTTCAGGATATACAGTTGTGTTTCTCCAGCGATCATTCATATTAAAACGAAAAGATCCACCGATAGAAGATTTTAATTTTGATAAAAAATTTCCGGCACCAATACTATATAGTTGAGAGGAGGCGTTATTGAGGGAGTTTGAGTATTGATGAAGTGAAGCACCCAAGCCAAAAATTCCGTTACCGCCAGCTGAAGCAAATGAGCCTTCCCATTGTGAGCCACGTGACTGTTCTCTAGCTGATGCATTTATTTTAAATTGTCTATTATAAGCTAGCCCCGCAGGATTTTCTCCAATCGTCGCTAATGTAGAAGGCGATACAACTCCTGAGCCATTCGATAACATATGATGTGACTCACATTTGCTTTTCGATTTAATTTTTAAAGATAAATAATATTGATCGGCGCATTCTTGGCCATAAGCGCTATTTACTGCAAATGTTATCCACAAAACCAGATGATGCATACGCATTCGTATTAGTAAGGTTCTCTTATAATTAAAAAATTTCAAATAGGAATAAATCTCCTAGTCGAAAAATAGAACAATTTGGTATAAAGTCTTTGATATGTCTTTGTTTCTGAAAACAGTCATTAGTTTGAATTTACTATTTACATGTGCCCAAGCCAAAAGTGCAAATATTCCTGCTACTGTAGGCAATATTACAGATTGGTGTAAGGTCTTAAGTGGAGATTTAATGAGTGTAAATCTTCAAAAATGTAACTCTTATGCGTGGAATTTCGAAGGTTCAAGTTCAATGAAGGGTTCTGTAATTCCTTTTTTAAAATGGGGAAATGAATCCGGTAAAAAAATAATGATATTAGGTTCAATGCACGGAGATGAAATCACTTCTGTTTCTCTTGCATTTCGTTGGCTAGATATTATGCAGGCATCTGCAACTGATTCAGAGTTAAGAAAATACAATTATTTTATCGCTCCACTTGTGAATCCAGATGGATATTTTTCTCGACCTAGAACGCGGACGAATGCCAGTGGAGTAGATTTAAATCGCAATTTTAGAACAAAACGATGGGAAGTAGATGCACTTTCTGAGTGGAAACGAAAAGCACATGCAGACCCAAGACGTTTTCCTGGTAAAACTGCAGGAAGTGAAAAAGAAACTCTTTTAGTTGAAAAATGGATTGCAGATTATAATCCAGATTTAATAATTTCGATTCATGCTCCTTATAATTTATTAGATCACGATGGCCCTGTATTACTTCCTGATTCAAAAAGCCCACTTAAAATTAAAGCGTTGGGAGCCTTTCCAGGATCATTAGGTCAATATGCAGGTGTCGAAAAAAGCATTCCAGTCATAACTGTCGAGTTAGCTCAAGCAATGAAAATGCCCGACTCAAAAATGGTAGATATGATTTTAGATTTCGTAGTTAAATCTGAAAAGAAAAAGTAATATTACTCTTTAAATCCAAGATTCAATGCATCTTGTTTTACTTTAAAGAAAACAGCATTACAGATGTCAACTTTATCAAAAGATCCTGGTGGATATAGTCTTAAATTAGATACATCGCCCATCCATTTGTCGGGTTGTCTTTTTTGAATTCGTAAACGAAATTGCATTGGTAATTCTGTTAATGGATTTTTTGGATTAAAAATACCTAAGCCATTTTGACGAGCAACGTGACAAGCAGTTAAATATTCTTTTACATGTTCATTTTTGAAAAAATCTTTATTACAAAGTTCGCCCCAACAAATAATGTAAGGAACAGCCCAACCTGATTTAACCATTGCAAAGTTCACGTCTTGTTTGCCGTGAAAAACTCTTCCAATTGTTCTTCCATATCTATCTGGACCATAGTTTTGAATGACAACTTTGCTGCCTGGTTTGATTAATGTGTTGATATAGTCTGTTGCTAATTGACCCCAAGGCATTTGCGCTACCATGTGACCATTTCCATCAGGTAAATGTAATTCTGGAGTATCTGTACCAATCATGCGAATGCTAATTTTATTAGGTTTTGTTGGTTCATTGATTCTGTAAGATGGTGGAGGTGTTACTGAAATGGTATCGCCGTCTGATATTTTAAGTACAACTGCTGGATCAAAAGTTACTTTAGCGTAAGATAATGAAGTTAATGCTAAGAAAGTTAGTACAAACTTAACCAAATTGAGCGTTTTGCTCATATTGTGTCCCCCAATGTTTAAAGTGAATCCCTTACAAAAGACTTTATGGAGGCAGATTTAGATTGTCTAGCTTTGACTTTTTATTTTAGAAAGATATTTTTAACGCAATGAATTAATACAATACTTCCCGAGGCTTAGAGCCTTCAGCAGGACCCACAACACCTTGAGCTTCCATTGCATCTACCATGCGGGCCGCTCTATTATATCCAACTTTGAATCTTCGTTGAAGCATACTAGCTGAAGCGTGGCCTGTTTCACGAACAAACGTTATGGCTTCTTGGTAAAGCTCATCAGTAGCCCCATCAAGCATTTCGTCTGAAGTCTCATCGTTATCTTGAAGGATTTCTTCTTTGAAAATCGGTTTGCCTTGAGATTTCCAATGGTCACAGATTTTTGTAATTTCATCTTCAGTCACAAAAGCGCCATGTAGACGAACCAACTGAGACAATCCGGGAGGAATGAAAAGCATATCACCTTGTCCTAATAATTTTTCTGCTCCGTTTGCATCTAAAATCGTACGAGAATCGCCTTTAGTTGCCACTTTGAATGATAAACGATGTGGTAGGTTTGCTTTAATGGTACCGGTAACGACATCTACAGAGGGACGTTGTGTTGCAATGGCTAAGTGAATTCCGGCAGCACGAGCTTTTTGAGCAATTCTAAGCACGGAGGTTTCAACATCTTGTTTTGCTACCATCATTAAGTCAGCAAACTCATCGATGATGATTAAAATATACGGTAAGTGTTCAATGCGTGGTTTGCCTTTTTCATCGTGCTCTAAAAATTGTGCTAATGAATTTGGTTCAGGCATTCCGTCTGCTGTTTCAGGGCAAAGTGCTTTCACCACTTTCTCGTGGCCTTCTTTTTCAAGTTTTTCATTGAAGCCTGTGATGTTACGCACACCCATTCTTCCCATAATTTTATAACGTCTTTCCATTTCATTGACCGCCCACTTCAAAGCAGTCGATGCTTTTTTAGGGTCATCAACGATTGGTAATAATAAATGCGGAATGTTTTCATACAAATTCAATTCAATCATTTTGGGATCAACCATAATCAGGCGCAAATCATTCGGTGTAAATTTATACAAAAGCGAACAAATCAATGAGTTAATAAAAACTGATTTACCAGCGCCGGGTGCTCCTGCAATTAAAAGGTGAGGCATTTTCGAAAGATCAGTTGTAGCTGGAATTCCTGCAATGTCTTTTCCGATTGCAATGGGAATTCCTGCATGTGCATTTTGAAACTCATCGGTTGAAAAAATTTCTCGTAAATACACTCTTTCTCTTTGTTCATTTGGAATTTCAATTCCCACAACATTTTTACCAGGAATCGGAGCTAAAATACGTACGCTTTTAGCAGAAAGAGCTAATGATAAATCGTCGGCAAGGTTTGCAATTTGAGTGACTCGCACACCGGGACCTGGTTTGAATTCATACATTGTAATAACGGGACCTGGTCGAACGGCAACCACATTGCCTTCTACGCCAAATTGATTGAGTTTATCTTCTAAAAGGCGCGAGTTTTCTTGAAGTTTGATTTTATCAATTTGTGTATCGATATGAACAGGTTCCGCCAAAAGCTCAAGTGGTGGGAGAGTGAAGTTGCCTTGCACTACAGGAGTAGATTTGGGAGCAGTTTTCGGTTTTACTTGTTTTTCTTTGCGAAGAGCTTGCCGCATGTCTGTGACAGAAATTTCATTCGATTCATTTTCTTCTTCCAGATCAAATTCGATTTCCTCTTTAGTGAGTGCTTGTTTTTGAATTGGTTTATTGATCGGTTTGGAAACAATTTCTGGTTCAACAATTTCAGGTTTTGATTCTAGTTTTTCTTTTAAAGCTTTACTAATTTTCTGTTCAGCTATTTTGTCACGCAAAACGGGTAAATGTTTAAGCGCTTCGATTGCCTGCAAACCAAACTGATATGTTTTATTAAATATCTCATATAAGACCTTCATCCCAACATGAAAAATTTTTGCAGCTGAAATTGGTGTAGAAAATACAAGAGAAATCATTAGGAGTGCAGAAGTAAAAAGGGTTGCACCCCAGAGTGCCATTATGTTTTTTAACATTTTAGCAAGCCATCCACCAAATACACCGCCGGCTGGAATTTGAACTCCGCCATAATCAATCGGACTTACTTGCAAGCTCAAAAGTGTTGAGCCTGAAAGAATTGCAATTAAAATCCAAAGACCATTGTTAACTATTTTGGACAAACCTATTCCTTGAAATAAACGTGCTGCAAATGAAAAACATAAAACACAAAAAATAAATGATGATAAGCCAGCAAATTGAATTAAAATTTCTGAAAGATTGGCTCCTACAATTCCACCATAGTTTGCGGTGTGATGAGAGGATCGTGTAAAAAGTGAAGGATCAGAATGTTGATATGTTAAGAGCGATAATAAGGAAAATGCTCCTAAAAAAATAAAAACTATTCCAAAGACTTCGTGTTGATATTTATGAAATGACTTCGCTTTTTCTTGAGGTTGAGATTTTGCCATATTTAAATATTTTACTGCATGGAGTGAAGTTTTTGAATGTCGTATGTATTTAATAAGATAGGCAAAATATACTTGACTAAAAATTACTCACAATGAAGTCTATTACCTACAAATCAAGGAGATCAAAATGAGTACTCAAAAAACTATTTTCATAATATTTTGTTTCATTTTTTCATCAAGTTCTTACGCTTCACTTGCTAGAATATCAACTTTTGGTACTCAACCAGTTTTTCAATCGAATGTAGGCGTTTTACCCAACACGGTTACTAGTTCGGTGGCAACTGGATCTCTTTGGATGGATGATGAAACGAACGTTTTTTACAATCCCGCTTATATCAATGAGTATAAAAATTTTGTAACTTTACAAAAAGGATTAGAGTTTGGCTCTTTTATTTCAATTTCAGAAAACATGGTTGCCGGAATTTATTTCAATCGCGGCGGAATGAAAAATCAGTCTGGCCTTTACACATCTGGAGCGCAAAGAATGTATGCGCCCGGTTTAGTTGGCCCAGGAATTCAAGAAATCCAGGGGCCGAATGATCAGAATTATTATACAGGTGGAACAAATGGATCTTCTGTTGAAACACACGTTCCCGTAGATTTGTTTATTGGTGGAGATTACGGTGCAAAATACGGATTGCATTTTGTAACCGCACACAATCCCATTTTATCAAAATCGGATATAAAAACTTCTCATTATTGGCATACGGACTTTGGGTTTCAAATTTTTGGAATTGAACCATTTTTTGGCTTAACGGATGCTTCAGAAGTAGCGTATGAACGAAAATCAGGTATGGGTGAGAACCAAGGTGTTCAAGTTTTAAATGAGTTTACAGCAGGATTTCGTTTTCGTTATGAAGGTTGGTCTCCTTATTTTGTATCAAAAAGATTTGTAGAAAAAGGAACTCCACTGAATGCAGCACATGAAAATAAAACATTAATGCATACATATGGATTTGGATTGGGTCACGATCAAGAAATGATTCCTAATTTACATTTAATAAAACACATTGGGTTTTTCTTTCACGACGTAACAGAGACACATCCAGATGTTTCATCTGTAGTTTTTCCAGATGCATACAATCGTTATACACAAGTAACTGTTCCAGTAAATGTTGCGGCAGAATATAAATTAAGTGAAAATTTAATAATTAGAGCCGGTGGTCAATATTCTCTTATCAATTACGCAGATATTGATAAATTAAAACCAGGATATGGAGATGCAAAAGCAAACTTAAGAAGTTTTCCTGAATTTAGAATCGGAACTACTATTCAATATGCTGGTTACGACGTAGATGTGACAGCTGGAAATGGAAATGCTATCAGAAATGCTTTTTCATCAAGTTCAAATACGGGCTTTCAGTCACAAGTTTTCATGATGCTTAGTTTGAATTATCGTTGGGATAAACCAATTCAAAACTAAAATCCAATTCCTACCGTGGCAGATAGTGTGTCGGTATTGATTGCTAAGCCTCCCGAGGCAGGAGGTTTGATTCGAATTGTAGCGTAATCTGCTGTTACAAAGTACGATTTTCCACCTTTGACTGCTTTTATATATGACAATCCAGTAGCTAATTCTCGATTCGATAAAGTCATGACTGATATATTGTCTGTAACAGGAGAATATTTAAAGTAAGTTGCGATTGCATCACCATTTTTTAAAATTCGTTTAATTGCGGGATAAAATTGAGGACCAGCTACATCTTGATATCCGAATGCAGCGTTTTGAACTCTCATGCTTGTATAGTACCAGCCGCCATACAGAATGATTTTCCATGGGTAGCGAACTCTTGGAACAATATAACCTAATCTAAAGTTTAAATTAATAAATCGGATGTCTTCTTTCGCAGAATTTTGAACAGGTGAAAGTGTAAACGATCCCATTAAATTTGCATCCCACCGAGGAGGGAATAATAAATAGTTTAAAGATACTTTTCCTGTGATTGCTTTTAAATGAATATTTGCAAGTTTTGTTTCTCTATGTGAAATGCTTGAAAACCCAATAGAGGGCATTGCTAAAATACGTTTTTGTGCCCGTTTCTCAGCTATTTTTCGCATATATTGCCAGTCTTTGTAGTAAATCGTAGCATGTTGCTTTGAGACTTTACCGAGAGGATCGATTTCAACGAAATCAAAGCTTAAACTGTCATCATTTAAAATAAAATCATACGCAAAACTTCCATCTGAATTTCGATCAATTACATCACCGCCTGCGGTTATAATAAAATCTTTTGGTTTTTTATAAAATCCTTTAAATGTGACGGTAACTTTTGTGTCTTGGCCGTAGTCTTGAATTTGTACGAGTGGATTCCATTCTGTTATTTGTAAACCTTCAATGGGTTTAGCGGCTTGATCCATTGTTAATTTAGCGCGATTTGAAACTTTACCACCCAAGAAAGGGTCATAAGTCATATTTGTAATTGTGTTGGGCGCAATCACACCTTCATCAGCGTTACAAATAAATGATATGAATAAAATGAATAAGCTGATTTTCATCAGAAACGATATAGCAAACCAATGCCTAAAAATTGATAAGAAAGATCAAATCGAATTCCCATGGTATCAGTCACCGAATAAATAGTTCCCACTCCAATTGCCGGAAAAAATCCCCCACCGGGAACATCTTTATTATCTACTTTTGAAACTGGGTTAAATCCAAAACCTAAATCAGCGAACATTGTCCATTCAGGATTATATTGAAAATCCCATCGTGCGGTTGCAATCAAATTAAAGCCAGTTACATGGGTTTGGCTGTTGATGGTTCCATAAAAAGTAAGACCAGCACCGCCTTCAATATAAAAACTATCATTCACATCTTCAATAAAGCCCTTATCTAAAATTCGATATGCATAACGAGATTGAATTCCTAAAGAATCAAAGTAATCAATACCGATTCCTAAAGATGCGTTTTGTTGTTGAGGAAACGGTAGACCTTTAAATAGCATTTCATCTTTGTCTTGTTCTTTTTGCTCAACTGAATTGTATTTATTTGTTGCTGAAATTCGTTCTGTAACTAATTCTTGAGTATGTGCTAAATTTGAAATTGCAAAGAATGTTAAAGTTAAAGTTAAAATATTTTTCATAATAATCCTCAAAATAATTTTTCTAAAAACATTTGCAAGATTCGTCCGGTTACTCCCCAGATTTTATGATCTTGAAAATGGTACGCTTTGATTTTGTATTGTATTCCGTCTAGTTGATAAGTTTCAAGAACTGAATTTTGCGGATCCATCAAATACTCAAGCGGAACAAAAAATGCAGAATCTATCTCGTGAGTATTTAATTGAAGCTTAGGGTCAGAATAAATTAAACCAATATATGGTGTTACAGTAAAGTTACTTTTAACAGTCGGCATAGAAGGTAAATTACCTACAATTTTAATTTCATTACTTTGAATACCAACTTCTTCATACGTTTCACGTAAAGCTGTATGTAATAAATTTTGATCTGTTTCATCAAATCGACCGCCCGGAAAAGAAATTTGTCCTTTATGATGTTCTACTTTTTCAGTTCTTTTTGTGAATAGTAACTGTGAGTCTTTTGGAATATTTGTTTCTTGTGAACTATCTTTCCATTTATAAAACTGCTTTGAATTTTGATTTGCAAACAATGGTATTAGAACAGAAGCTGGAACTAAGTTTTTTTTCATTTTTCTTTTAAATCGATCCCGTATTTTTGAGCTTTTCTATATAACGTGGTTCGATCGATGCCCAATTTTTCTGCCGCTTTGCTTTTATTAAAATTCGACTCGCTTAGAACTTGTAAAATATGTTTTTTCTCAAGCTCTTCTAATGAATTTTCTTGTGAATTAGTTGCGTTTGATTCATCTGAGATAGTTGGATTTCGAATTTCAGCTGGTAAATCTTCAAGATCAATTTGACTTGAGTTAGAAAGTGCAACGATTCGTTCAATTGTATTTTCTAATTCTCTGACATTACCTGGCCATGAATATTTTTTAAGTGATGAGATTGCACTTTCAGTAATTTTTGAAATTTTTTTATTATTTTTTATAATATATTTATTTAAAAAGTAACTTGCAAGTTCAGGTAAGTCTTCGATTCGTTCTCTTAAAGGGGGGATTTCTAGTAGTACGACCTTAAGACGGTAATATAAATCTTCTCTAAATTTTCCTGTTTTAACCAGTTGATTTAAATTTCTATGAGTTGCAGCGATAATTCGAACATCTACTTTTTTTGAATCGCTAGATCCCACAGGTCTAATTTCACCTTCTTGAATAGCGCGAAGAATTTTAACTTGCATTTGAAGAGATAACTCACCAATTTCGTCTAAAAATAAGGTACCACCATCCGCTTCTTCAAAAATTCCTTTTCGGTTTTCATTTGCCCCTGTAAAGGAACCTTTCGTATGCCCAAAGAGTTCGCTTTCTAATAATGTTTCAGTGAAAGCTCCACAATTAACGGCAATAAATTTTTTATTTCTTCTTGTTGAGTTTTCATAAATTGCACGAGCAATTAATTCTTTTCCGGTGCCACTTTCTCCAACAATTAAAACCGATGCGTGAGTCATTGCAGCTCGTGCTAATGTTTTAAAAATATCTAGCATTTTAGGGGAAGAGCCAATCATGGCTTTCACGTCTAAAGTTTCTTTAGAGATTTTATTCGTGGTTGCTTCGGGAGTTTGAAGGGCATCAGCTTGCTTCATTGCTTTCTTAAAAATATTTTTAAATTCTTCTAGTTTAAAAGGCTTGCTGATGTAATCAAAAGCGCCTTCTTTAATGGCTTGAACAGCGGTTTCCATGCTTCCAAAAGCAGTCATTAAAATGACAACGGTTCTTGGGGAGTTTGACTTGAAATGTTTTAATACATCTAGGCCATCTAACTCAAGCATTCTGATGTCGCTACAAACGATTGAATAAAAGTGGTTTTTAGACTTTTCAATTGCTTCTTCACCACTTGAAGAAAGCGTTACATCACAACCTTCTTTTTGAAGTATTTCTTTTAATAAGTTTCTAGCTACTTCATCGTCATCAACGATGAGTACCGAATTACGCCGACTCATATGGTATCTTTACCTTCACTTGGGTGCCTTTGCCTAGTACAGAATCTAGCTCTAATTTGCCCCCGTATTTACGAATCAATCTTTGACATATTGCAAGACCAAGTCCCGTACCTTTGCCAGGTGGTTTTGTTGTATAAAATGCTTTTGTGACATTTTTTAATTCTTCTTTTGCGATGCCGATGCCGTTGTCTTTAACAGTAATTTGAATAAAGTTTTGTAGAGAAGAGTGAGCAACTTCTAAATTAAAAAGTAGAGTTTTGTCTTTCAAGCTAGACTCGATCAAAGAATCGATTGCGTTATTTGCTAAATTGATTAGAACTTGTTCTAAATCGGATGCAACCATGCGAATGGGTTGTATATTCTGTTCATATTGGAAGTTGATTCGAATTCTTGCGGAGTTTAATCGAGGTTGAATTAAGTGAATGATTTTATCAATCAACTGTTTTGCATCTACCATCTCTTTCGTTTCTGAAGGTGTATGTGTTGATGCCAAAAAATCTTGAACTGTTTTTTCAATTCTACTCACTTGTGAATTAATGATTTCTATTCGATTTTGTGAGGTTTCATTTTTAATCTCATCTTTTAATAATTGTAGATGCCCCGAGAGTGAGTTAAGTGGAGTACCAATCTCATGAGCAAAACTAGCAGTGAGTTGCCCCATTACTGCCAATTTCTCATTTAAAAAAGATTGTCTTTGAACTTCAGAAAGTTGATTTGTTAATTCAATGTTTTGAGATTCAGCAAGACGTAGTTTTCGTTCATTTTCAATTGTTTTCTTTAAATAATTACTTAATAGCCACAACAGCAATGCAATTGAAATGATCGCTCCGACGGTTGTGATTTGTGTTACTATGCCAGTAAAGTGTTTCACGATATCTAATGATACTTCTGCATGTATAAATGCAATCACCTTTGATTTATTTTTATGAGTGATCGGAAAATATATTTCCCAATAAAAATTATTATCTTCTTTCATTATATTTGAAGTTGGAATGTCACTCAAAAAATTAAAGTTTTTAATATCTGGAGGTGTTTCAGTTTCAATATTCGTTGCAATGACTTTAATAAAGTCTTTAGAATCGGGAGTTAGCTCTTTGGTAAGAACACTCAATCGAACAATAGAAGGTTGTTGCCATGTTGTTTCGATTAACTTTGCTTCTAGCTTATCAGGTTTAGAAATAAGGTTTTGGGTGAGAATGTCATTAGAAAGGGAGCGACAAACAGATAGTCCCAATTGTCGAACCTCTTCTTCTAATAAAGGAGTAGTTGATTGCACTTGTACAAATACAGTTAATGCAAATATGGGAACTAAAATTGAGAACAAAGATAGATAAATTTTTGTTCCCATACTCAAACTCGAAAACCATTTATTGAAACTTTGGATTTTCATGAATTCAGTGTAATGAAAAAATGGCAAAAAAAAACCGGATATCTTTTGATTTTTGGCATTTCAGCCTCATTCAGTCGATATCCGGTTTAAAATGTTTAATCAATTGATGCTTAAAAACATCAATTGAAAAAAGAGAACACTAATTAGTGTGAAGCGCCTTCAGCTTTTGCTTCAGCTTTATGTTCTTTCTTTTCTTTTTTATGTTTTTTAGCAGCTTTTTTCTCAGCTTTTGCTGGAGCTTCTGCTTTTGGAGCTTCTGCTGGAGCAGCTGGAGCTGCTTCTTCATTAGCGTAAACAGATACTGCGAACAATGAGATCATAGCAATTAATAATGCTTTCATTTTATTTCTCCTTTTTTCAATTGTTATTGTTAAGCACCCTAACGCTCCGAATAAATCTGAGCATTAAAATAAATGCTTATACAAAATGAATACAACAATGATGCCAAGAAAAAAAGATAATAATTACATATATTTATAAATAAAAGCCTGTTGCGGTCTGCAACAGTTGTTGCGTAATACAACAGTAAAAAGTTTAATTTTATCTATATTATATGTATAAAAAATGTGTAAGATTTATTCATTATTTAAAAGGAAAACTTCTTTCGTGTTAAACGTATTAATTTATCTCACATTGTTTTCAGTTTTTTTAAGCTCATGTGCGTCGTTGCGAGCTAATCATGAAGAAAATATTCAAAATGCAAATTTGTCTCAGCCTAATCAAAAGCAGGTTGTCTTAATTCCAAGTGAAGAATTAGAAAAAAAACGTTCAGATTTATTTAATCGCGCATATCGTTATATGCAATTAGCTGCTTATACTGAAGCTGCTAAACTTTGGCGTGAATATAATGAAACCTATTTTGGAATGAAGCAATCTACTGATGCACAATTTTATTATGCCAAAGCACTATTCTATTTATCTCGTTATGATGAAGCAGCAGAGGTTCTGAAACCATTATTAGAATATGCAAATAATCATTATTTATTTATCAACGGAAGATTATTGTTTGCAGAAATACAGATTAAACAATTGAAGTATGATCAAGCAATTGCTGCAACTTATGATTTGATGCCTGAAACTGCTTTAGAAAAAAAATCTGGCATCATTCGCGCGTCTTCACCAGTTATATTAGACGATGAAGAAAAAATAAAAATACTTACTATGAGAGGTAGAATTTTCGCTGAACTTAAAAAAGAAAATAATGCAACTGAAACACTGATGCAGGCTCGTAAAATATTAAAAACAATTCGTTTTGCAGGAACGGAAGCATTTCAAAAAGAACAAAAAGATATTTTAACTGCTCATGTAGCATATAGGCAAATTGAAACTGTTACGGCAATTTGTAAGAATAAAGTATATAAACCCAATAAAATGTCTGAAGCTGAATTTATTCAATATGCTCAAGATTATTATGATTGCACTAAGCCCACACAGTCATTTATGTGTGAGGTTTTACAAGTTCAAGACAACCAAGTTCGAAACTCTGCAATATTAGCATATAAAGATATGGCTGAATTTCCGATACATTTTAAAAATGATTTACCAAACCCTGCTAGAGCATTGAAAACAAAGCAAAAAGAATTTTATAAATCAGAAATGACAAATTTAATTGATTCTACAGTACAAAAATTTTCGAAAGATTTTAGAAATATACGAAAGTGCGATGTATATGATTTATTCTGATATATCAAAAGACTTTACAAATGAAAATTGTGTAAGGGTAAATCTTAAAAAAATATTAAATCAAATCGATTTAAAAAATTGGCTCGAAAAACAATCCCCCAGACATTTTGAGTCTTTTTATTCTTCCATTGATATCAGAGACGCAGGCTTTAAACTTGCTCCTGTAGATGCAAATTTATATCCAGCAGGGTTCAATAATATTTGTCCAGATGATCTAGAGGGATCAGCTGAAATTTTGAAATCACTTTTAGTTAGGCATTTAGGACAGATGCCAAATAAAGTTGCTATATTACCTGAAGCGCATACAAAAAATGCTCACTATATTGAAAATATCATTGAGTTAAAACAAATGTTTGTTCGCATAGGTATAGAGATTGAAGTTGGCTGGTGGTCTAAAGAACATAACGAGTCGTTTGTTTTAACGTCATCATCGGGCAGAGAAGTTAGGGTTTACCCATTTGTAAAAAAAGATCGTAAATTACAATTTACTTTAGAAAATGGAAAAATTTTTGAACCAGACTTTATATTATTGAACAATGATTTTTCATCTGGTTATCCGCATGAGTTAGATGATGTTGTACAAAGAATTGAACCGTCACCCAAACTTGGTTGGCATACACGTAAAAAAAGTGATTTTTTTAAATTTTATAATCAATTGGCAGCAGAGTTAGCTTCTCAACTCAATTTAGATCCGTGGTGTATTCAAGTCCAAACAAGATTAGTTGAAAATGTTGATTTTGATATTGGCGTTGGGCTTGATCGAATTGCTGCCGCAGTAGACGAAGTTATTAATGAAATTCAAAAACAGTATAGTAGTCGTGGAATCGATGAGAAGCCATTTGTATTTGTAAAAAGCAATTCAGGTACATACGGAATGGGAATTATGAAAGTAGAAAGTGGCCAAGAAATTCTTTCTATGAATCGTCGTGAAAAAAATAAAATGGCAGTCGTTAAAAATCAGTTAGAAGTTCATGATGTGATTGTTCAAGAAGGAATACCAACGCGATTTCAAATTGATGGAGTTTACGCTGAGCCAGCAATTTATTTGCTCGGTCATGATTTAATGGGTGGGTTTTTAAGAAAAAATCCTATGAGAGGTAAGGGCGATAATCTAAACGCAAAAGGAATGGTATTTCAAAAATTATGTATTTCAGATTTAAGATCAAACGTTGAACGAGATCTTGAACTAGAAATGGTATATGGAACCATTGCTCAGTTATCAGCTGCGGCAATGGGAATGGAACTTAAGAAAATATTAGAGGTGAAAAAGCAATGAGTGATATTCGTAGCAACATCGTAGATACAATAGGTAATACTCCCATCGTAAGACTGAATCGTGTTACTCAAGAAGTAGATGCAGAAATTCTTGCAAAGGTTGAATTTTTTAATCCTGGTGGATCAATGAAAGATCGAATCGCAGTGACGATGGTTGAAGATGCAGAAAGAAATGGTGTTTTAAAACCGGGTGGCACGATTGTAGAATGTACTTCAGGTAATACCGGATTTGGTTTAGCGATCGTCGCAGCATTAAAAGGATATAAGTGCATATTTGTTTTACCTGATAAGATGTCGAACGAAAAAATTAAAAACTTAAGAGCATTTGGCGCAAAAGTAGTTGTGACCCCTACAGCAGTAGAGCCTGAAGACCCACGATCGTATTATTCAGTTGCAAGAAGATTAGCAAAAGAAACTCCCAATGCAGTTTTAATGAATCAGTATGACAATCTTTCTAATCGCGAAGCCCATTATAAAACAACAGGACCAGAAATTTTTAAACAACTAGATGGAAAACTAGATGCTTTCGTAGCTGGAATGGGAACAGGTGGCTCGATCACAGGAACAGCAAAATATTTAAAAGAAAAAAATAAAAATATTCAAGTAGTGGGAGTAGACCCCATTGGATCTATTTTACATGATTATATTAAAACAGGAAAAATGACTACCGCACATACTTATAAAATCGAAGGTATTGGTGAAGATTTTATTCCAAAAAATTATGACTTTTCTGTAATTGATGATGTGATGCAAGTTACAGATAAAGAAGCATTTCAAATGACGAGAAGAATTTTACTTGAAGAAGGTATTTTTTCAGGAGTTACTTCTGCTGCCGCTGTTTGTGGAGCAATTAAATACGCTAAAAAAGTTGGCGGAAAAAAGAGAATTGTAGTGTTATTTCCAGATTCAGGAAATCGTTACATGTCAAAAGTATTTGATGATGACTGGATGAAAGAAAATGGTTTCTTAGAACAAGGGTTAGGTACAGTTGAAGATTTAATTGAAGTTACAATGGGTAACAATAAACAAAATATAATCTCTGCAAACACTTCTGATACAGTTGAAAAAGTTGTAATGATTATGAGTTCAAAAGGAATTAGCCAAATTCCTGTTATGAAAGGAAAAGAAATTGCAGGATTAATTTCTGAAAACAATATTTTAACGGCACTATTTAACGGAAAAATCAAAAAAACAGATACAGTGGGTGCTTTGACTGAGAACACCTTTATTAAAGTTACACTGAAAGATGAGTTAGAAAGAGTAAGTCAATCGTTAACAGCGGGAGTGATACCGATCGCAGTTGATGCAAGTGGTGATATTATTTCGATCATTACGAAAATTGATTTAATTAATTTTATTAGCAAAAGATCTAAGTAATATGAAAAAAATAAAATTCAATACAAAGGCAATCCACGCAGGACAACACCCTGATGAACAAACTGGTGCAGTGATGACACCTGTTTACTTTACTTCAACTTATGCACAGTTTTCGCCAGGAAAACATCGGGGTTACGAATATTCTCGTACTCATAATCCAACTCGAACAGCTTTACAGGATTGTGTAGCTGCTTTAGAAAATGCAAAATATGGATTGGCTTTTTCTTCTGGATTAGGGGCTGAAACAACATTGATGTTAATGTTGCAAAAAGGTGACCATGTAGTTTGTTCAGATGATGTGTATGGTGGTACATTTAGACTTTTTGATAAAATTTTTACGAAATTCGGTATCGAGTACACCTTTGTTGATATGACCGATTTAAAGAAAACAGAATCTGCATTTCAAAAAAATACAAAAATGGTTTGGATTGAAACACCAACCAATCCTATGTTGAAACTTGTAGATATAGAAAAGTTAGCGACGCTTGCTAAAAAGAAAAAAGCGGTCTCTGTAGTAGATAATACTTTTATGAGTCCATACTTTCAAAAGCCGATTGATTTGGGGGCGGATGTTGTTTTGCACTCAACTACAAAATTCATAAATGGTCACTCGGATGTTGTAGGTGGAATGATTGTTACTTCAAATGATCAAATACATGAACAACTGAGATTTTTGCAAAATGCTGCAGGTGCAACGCCAGGACCTATGGATAATTTTTTAACTTTGCGTGGGATCAAAACTTTACATGTTCGTATGCAACGTCATGAAGAAAATGCAAAACAAATTGCAGAATACTTAGTGAAACATAAAAAAATTGAAAAAGTAATTTATCCAGGATTAAAAACACATCCGCAATATGCATTAGCAAAAAAGCAAATGACTGGTTTTGGAGGCATGATCACTATTTTAATTAAAGGTGATACCAAAGCGTGTCGTAGATTTTTAGAAAACTTATCGGTATTTACGCTTGCAGAAAGTTTAGGGGGAGTAGAGTCTCTCGTAAATCATCCTGCGATTATGACCCATGCTTCTGTGCCAGCAGAAACACGAAAACGTTTAGGAATTCATGATAATTTAGCGAGATTGTCTGTTGGGATTGAAGATGTTCAAGATTTAATAAATGGATTAGAGCACGCTCTTTCGTTTGTTTAGGAGAAAAATATGAAATATTTTTGTTCAATCAGTTTACTTTTGTTTAGCGCTTTATCATTTGCAGATCCTTTTAAAGTGGGCCTCATTTTAGATAGAGGCGGAAAGGACGATAAGTCTTTTAATTCAGCTGCATTCAAAGGTTCAACTGAAGCGAAAAATAAATTAGGTATTTTCTTAAAAGAAGTTGAAGTGTCTGATGACAATTTGTTTGAACCAGCAATGAAGTCATTTGCTCAGAAAAAATTTGATTTAATTATTGCGATTGGTGTTTCTCAAGCGGAACCACTCAAGAAAGTATCAAAAGAATTTCCAAATCAAAAGTTTGCAATTGTTGATGCATCTGTAGATTCTCCAAATGTGGCATCACTCATGTTTAATGAACATGAAGGATCATACTTAGTTGGTTATATTGCCGGAATGAAATCAAAATCAAACACTATTGGATTTATTGGAGGAATGGATATTCCATTAATTCGACGATTTGATATGGCATATACTCAAGGGGTAAAAGCTGCAAATTCAAAAGCAAAAACAATAACGAATTACATAGGTGTTACCTCTGATGCTTGGAATAATCCTACGAAAGGAAAAGAACTTGCACAAAGTCAGTACGGTAGAGGCGCAGACATAATATTTGTAGCCGCTGGTGCATCTAATAACGGTGCTTTTAATGCTGCCGAAGAATCAAAGAAATTTGCCATTGGTGTAGATTCAAATCAAAATTGGATCAAACCCGGTTTAATTTTAACTTCAATGTTAAAGAGGGTTGATACAGCTGTGTATATGACGATTGAGCAAGCTTCAAAAGGCCAGTTTAAGTCGGGAGTACATTCATTTGGACTTCAAAATTCTGGCATCGATTGGGCATTGGATGAAAATAATAAAAAATTATTTTCGGAAGAAGAAATTAAAAAAATTGATGCAATTAAAGCCGATATCGTAAGCGGTAAAATAAAAGTGGATGATTATTATAAAAAGAAAAAATAATGTCATTTAACGTTCAACTTGAATCAATTAAAAAATATTACGGAGATGTTAGGGCCAATGATGGAGTCGATATTTCGATTCAAGCTGGATCCATTCATGCCTTAATCGGTGAAAATGGTGCCGGAAAATCTACGGCAATGAAAATATTATTTGGGTTAGAAACGCCCAATCAAGGTAAAATCAAAGTTGATAATGAATTCGTCACAAGTTGGCGTCCTCAACTAGCATTTCAAAAAGGTTTTGGAATGGTTCACCAACATTTTATGTTGGCCTCAAACGAAACAGTTTTAGATAACTTGGTATTAGGAGTAGAAGACTCTAAAATTGGTTTACGCGATCGAATATCTGAAAGAGCAAAGCTTGAAAAATTAATGAGTGAAACGGGATTAAAAGTTCCGTTAGATAAAAAAATTAATGAAATCCCAGTAGGTTTGCAAAGTAGATGTGAAATTTTAAAAGTTTTATATAGAAAAGCATCTTTTTTGATTCTAGACGAACCTACAGCTGTTTTAACTCCTCAAGAGATCGAAGAGTTTCTGAAAACTCTACAAACATTAAGAGCGCAAGGTAAAACGATATTAATTGTTACTCACAAACTTCAAGAAGTAATGGCGATTGCAGATGAGGCGACGATTTTGCGAAATGGTAAAACAATTGCTACTCGAAAAATTAAAGACACATCAATTGAAGAGCTTTCTGAATTAATGGTTGGAAGAAAACTTGTGATGCCTAAGGCAAGTTCTTCACAAAAAAATCAAACAGTCCGATTGAGTTGCGATTTTAATCAATCAAAGTTTGATTTAATTTCAAATCAAATTACAGGTATTGCTGGAGTTGAAGGCAATGGACAAGAAGAGCTGATTTCTGCAGTATTAAAAGAAATTAGCAATCATAAAATACCTTTCGGATATATTCCATCTGATCGACATCATGATGGTATTATTTTGGAAATGAATTTATATGAAAATTTAAGATTAAATAATCACTTCCATCCCAGCATAAGTGATCTAGCCCCATTTTCAGATGCAACTCATGATGAAATTGAAAATATAAAACGATACGATGTTCGTCCAGCTAACGTAAAATTAACTGCCTCTGCATTGTCGGGTGGCAATCAACAAAAATTAATAGTAGCTCGTGAATTATCAAGTTTACCTGAACACGGAGTTTTGATCGCAGTACACCCAACAAGAGGAGTAGACTTAGGGGCAATTGAATTCATTCACGAACAAATGCTAAAAGCAACTTCGCGTGGAATTGCTGTATTGTTAATTTCATCTGAATTAGAAGAATTAATGTCTTTATCTAATAAAATTGGAACAATTTATAATCATAAAATTAATAAGTGGTTTGAAGGACCTAAGTTTAATGAAAGTGAAATAGGATTTGCAATGCTTGGTGGGGTAAAGTCTTGAAGAAATTATTGATCAGCATTTTTTCAGTAATCATTTTGACTTCACTTCTGGTGTGGTTAGTAGGAGATAAACCGTTATTAGTTTTTAAAGTACTTTTCATGTCTGCCTTCGGATCTCTTGAGAATGTTTCTTATACTTTATTTTACGCAACCCCATTAATCTTAACAGGAACAGCTGTATCCATCGCGCTTTCTTCTGGATTATTTAATATCGGTGCCGAAGGACAGCTTTACATGGGAGCTCTATTCGCTATTTCATGGGGAATATTAACCAGACATTGGGTTGCTGGTGGATTTCTCCAATCATCGGGCGCATGGATTGGCGGAGCCTTGTTTGCTTTTGTAGGGGGCGCATTTTGGGGAATGATTGCAGGTTATTTAAAAGCAAAAAAGCAAACACACGAAGTGATCGCAACCATAATGTTAAATTTTATTGCGATGGCTTTTGTAAATTGGGCAGTAATTAATCCATTTAAAAATCCAGAAAATCAAAGTACTGAAACAATGTGGATTTCAGAAGTAGCACGAATGCCAAAAATGTGGATGCAAACTACATATTTATTTCCAATTGTAATTGGATTGTCTTTTTTTACTTTATGGGCGTTGCAAAAAACGTGGTGGGGTTTTCGCGTACGAGCAACTGGATTAAACCAGTCTGCTGCAAAAACAGCAGGAATTGATACTGACAAAACAATTATGAAAACCATGGCAATTTCAGGAGGGGTGGCGGGCCTTGTTGGATTTCATGAAGTATTTTGTAACGCCTATCGCTTGATGGACTCATTTTCACCTGGATTTGGTTTCACAGGTTTGGCAATTGCACTGATTGCGCGTGGAAATTTTGTTAAATTAATACTAGCAAGTATTATGATGAGTATATTGCAAAAAGGTGCCCTGGATTTAGATATGGAAACAGAAAAGATCACAAGAGACCTTTCGGCAGTGATTCAAGCGTTTATATTAATTGCTCTTTCAGTACTTTCCACATCGAAATTAAGAAAGAAAAAAGTGTAAAATGGATAAATTAATTATTTTTACTTCATTTTTTGCAGCTTTTCGAATGGCAACTCCGCTTGTATTTGCTTCGCTTGGCGGATATTTTTCAGAACGTGCTGGTATTATCAACATCGCATTAGAAGGATTGCTATTAATGGGAGCATTTACTTCGGGCGCATTCACTGCAAGCTTTCATAATCCTTTTGCTGGAATTTTTGCCGCTGTTTTATTTTCAATGCTACTTTCAGCCGTATACGCATTCTTAGTAATTGAATTAAAAGCAGATCAAATCATAGCTGGAATTGCCATCAATTTATTTTCTTTAGGAATTCCTCCTGTGATTTGCAAAGCGATTTATGATGTTTCTGGAGGAACCCCAATGCTACAAGCTAATGAAAAAATGCCTCAAATCATGGGTGGATCATATTTTGTTTGGGGAATGTTTATAGCTCTTATCTTGGTACATATCATTCATAGTCGTACTAAATTCGGACAATATGTGCGATTTTCTGGAGAACACCCGTTGGCTTTAATTAGTCAGGGTGTTTCAGTACGAAAAATTAGATGGTTTGCAGTATTACTCTCTGGTTTACTTTGCGGACTTGGTGGGGCGTATTTAGCAATTGATCACGGTTCTGGATTTACTCGTTCAATGACTGCAGGAAGAGGATTTATTGCATTAGCAGCTTTGATTATCGGACATTGGACGCCAATTGGTGCATTCATAGCATCGCTTGTTTTTGGTTTAATTGAAACAAGTCAGATCTATTTACAAGGTATGCAGTTTTCTAATGGAATGGTGATTCCAGTTCAATGGATTCAAATGATTCCGTATATTGCTACGTTAATCATACTAGCTGGATTGTTTGGAAAAAAATTAGGAGTTTCAAAACCCCCTAAATACTTAGGTGCACCGCTAGCGATTATACTAGTTCTTGCATCTAGTTTTCTATTACAAGGTTGTACGTTTATAGAAAAAGTAAACCCATTGATTCAGAAAATATTTCCGAATCATGAACAACCAGATCCATTAATGGAAGATAAACAAAAAAAAGATGATGATTACATTGCACCACCAGATGATATCAGAAAAGTAAACGCTGAGTTTATTAAAGAACTTTATTTGGATACGTTACAAAGACAGCCGACAACAACAGAGTCTACTAATTTAATGACCGTTTTAGATCAGGGTGCGCACTATGAAGGTGTATACAATGGAATCATTTATTCAGAAGTATACAAAGTTAAAGAAAATAAATTAGCAGGAGTGAGTTCGATTAAATATTTTGCTGAAATCATGGCATTTATTTATTTTGAAAAAAATAGTGAAATAAAAAATAAAAATGAAAATATAAATTCAGATCAAGAATTGCCTTCAACCGTAATTCCAAATTCTAATTCATCAAATTCAAAACCAATTGTGATATCTAAAGATGAATATGCAAAAAAAATTGATGAATATAAACAAGAAGCCGTAAATAATGAATATTCTTTTTTCACTTTAAAACGAATTTTAGGTGAAGAAATTTTAAAAACAGTAGACTTAAAAAAATCATATAAAGAAAAATTAGCAACATGGTATGGAAAAACCGTTTTGTTATTAAATAAATATGGAATTGATTTTGGAATAGCACAAAGAAATAAGTCTGACGAAACCTACCATTATCGATGGGCATTATATAACGATGAAGATCGAATTAAGTGGGAATTGCTACATCGTGTTCATACAATTTTAAATTCATCGAATCACTAATGGCAATTATTCAAACCTATACATTATTTTGGGCATTTTGGAGTTTATGGGTGTTCACGATTGGAAGACTCAATCATGGACTCAGCTTACCTTTCACGATTGTATTCAATATATTATTTGGAATTGCAGCTTATTTTTTAATTTATAAAAACAAAGTAGACCGAATTGAAAAAACACAAACTCATGTGGATTTATATTCCATAATTAAAATACTGATTATTCTATTGTTGGGTTCTACAATCTTTACAGTTTTTTTTATGCTTCCGTTTGATTGGGATGGAAATGACTATCATTTGCCGCCAATCATTGAAGCGTTTCAAAATCAAATTTGGCAGAGAAGTGAAAACCCATATTTTGCAGCTCGAAATTATCCAAAAATAGCGTCTTTGCCAGCACTTTGGTGGCTCATTCATTTTGGAAAATGGCTTGGTTTAAAACATATTTTGATTATTCCAATGATTCACTGGCTGATTGGTTTCTTTACTTTGAAAAAAATATTCAATCAATTAAAGTGGCTGCCGTTTTTTTGGCTCATTTATCCATTGGCGATGAAGCAATCGACAACGTTTTATGCTGATCTTCCCGCATTAATTTGTGTTATCATTTTTGGTTATTTTGTAATTCAAAAACGATATGCATGGGCTGCACTTGCACTTGCTTTATTTTCTTCAATTAAATTCACTAATCTAGCTTCGGGTTTAGTGTTTTTTATATATTTAATTTATTCGATACATAAGAGTGACAATGCAAATAAAAAAATACTTTATATTTACTCTATATTAATTGTTGGTTTATTCTCTAGCATTCAACCCATTGATAATTATCGGGCTGAAAATAAGTTTTTTGGGCCACTTCAATGTAAAATATTAGGACATGACTTTTGTAATGGTTCAATTGATCCGAATACATTAATTGTTACACCTGTAATCGACATAAATAAAGAAAGTAGTTATTTTTCAAAAATTGCCCAAGGTTGGATACCGCAGCAGTTGATACCTGGCGCAGATGTTCATCATGGTGGTTTTGGAGTAGTAGGCATTGTGAGTTTGTTTCTTTTAATCGGCTTATTATTCAATTCACAAAGACGAAATCTTTTTTTCAGTCATTTTACAAAAGACCAAAAATTGTTTTTAGGGTTTTGTTTAATTGCCGATTTAGTGATTCCTGGGCTTTGGTATTGTCGATATCATCTCATTTTTGGAATGTTGTTGGTATTAGTATCTTCCGTATTGAATGATTTAACTTTATTTAAAAATGTAATCATTCATCGAATCATCATGCTCATTGCATGTATTCAATTGGTTTGGTTAATTCCTCAAAGAGTATGGTTTTTAGGAATCCATAGTGTTGAAGAAAAGATGATGTTAACTGATAACTTAAAACATATTATTGAATTCGGAACACCAAAGTATGCAATTCACGATGCTGACAGACGCCAAATCGAATTTTACAAATTAGATCATAAAATCATTACGATTTGTGGAAATGAATTTAGACCCATTTTAGGAGTTTATGGGAGTACGCTCTCAAATGAGGTTCGTTTTAAATGCGATATGGATCAAGATTTGAATTATGCTCTTGTGAATCAAACTAAAGTCTGGATTAAAGATAAAAATAATTAATTAGATTTAATTAAAGTAGCGTTTCCTGGCAATTCCATCGGAAATTTTTTAAGTAGATTCGGTAGAAATGTGGCAGCGCCCACTTCAACATGATAACCAATAGATACAACTGATTCTACTGCTTTATATTTTAAAATAATTCCTTTTGATGAAAAGTGTTTCGCAAACGTATAATTTCCAATCAATAAGATTCGATGGGTAACGCCTGTATAAATATCGTAAAAATCTTTTACTTTTTTATCATCCCAGTCTTCAAATTTTATTTTCTTAAAAATCTGCAATCTGGGAGTTAAGTTGATTAGCTTTCCCCAAATACAACCTTGTAGCTGATTATGATAGAAAACCCCAATACAGGTAGAATCGTTTACGAGTGGAAATCTTTGTTTTTGATCAGTTTTTGAGAGAACTTTGATATAGTCAGCTTTAACTTGAACGTCTTCACCGTCTTTAATTTGGGCAAAAGATGGAGAAGAAAATAAAATAATGCTTAGCGCAAAATGGAATACTAGATTTTTCATAGTGGGATGATGGTTACACATTTGACAGATTCTGTCCAATAGAGATAACTATCTAAAATCATGCAGAAAATCACTTGCCGAGTCTCTCCAACTCAAAAAAATTCAATTCGACTTGATCAATTTATTGCAGCAAGCGAAGAAGCGCTAAAATTAAAACTATCTCGAACTGTAATTCGTAAACTCATCGTTGCAGGCGCTGTCTATATTAATGGTAAGCGTGTTCGAATTGCATCTAGACCTTTGCGAGGTGGAGAAATTGTAGATTTATACTGGGACTCAGTAAAACAAACTACCAAAGCTGATGCAAATCAGTTTTTACCACTACGAATTTTATATGAAGATGATGCTGTAGTTTGCTTTGATAAGCCCGCAGGTCTTCCTACTCAACCAACATTAGATGATGCGAGAGCGAATCTTTATCAACTAGCAAAAAATCAAATGGCAGAATTAGGTAAAAAATATTTGGGCTTACATCATAGATTAGACAGAGACACTTCGGGAGTCATTTTATTCACAGTAGATAAAAAACATAATCAATATTTTTCAACTTTATTTAAAGAACATCAATTTTCTAAATTATATGTAGCAATCGTTCATGGAAAATTAAAAAATCAAAAGGGTAGACTTGAAAGTTATTTAGCACCTGTAGCTAAAAAAGGAAAACGAGCAAAATTCGGTTCCGTTCGTAGTGGTGGTAAAAAAGCTATTACGGATTATCATGTATTAGCTTCAAACGAAAACTACTCATTGGTAGAAGTTAGTATTCAAACAGGAAGAACACATCAAATTAGAGTTCATTTTTCAGAAATGGGACATCCCATTTTAGGTGACACTTTATACGGATCACCATCTCAAAATTATGATAAATGTAAACGGCATATGTTACATGCCCATGCTTTAACTTTTGAACACCCAGTTACTCACGGAATTGTTCGAGTCGAATCACCTGTGCCTACGGAGTTTCGTAAATGGGTTTCTTCGACACAATAAAAATTCTTTATTCCTATTTACGTCCATTTCGTAAACGAATCATAGTTGGTTTAATTGCATTACTTTTCGTAGATATTTTAAATGCATTTCCGCCGCTCGTATTGAAACGATTTATTGATCAAGCTGAAAAAACATTTCAAGGCGATCATTATTATAAGCCATACATGATATTAGGATTTCTTTATATTTGGATTGCTATATTACAGGGTGTTTTACGATATATTTGGCGTCAAATGTTGATTAAGAGTTCGCATATGGCAGCTGAAAAAATCAGAGATGATTACTTTAAAAAACTACAAACGCTTCCGCCTTCTTTTTATGACCAAAACCCTATCGGTGATCTGATGGCATTGGCTACAAATGATGTAGAGGCGATTCGATTTGCTTTAGGACCAGGTCTGTTGGTGTTTGCAGATGCCGTATTTTTATTTTTAGCAATTCCACCTGCAATGATTTATTTATCACCGAAGCTTACATTGATTGCATTGATTCCATTATTTTTTGTACCTTTTGTAATGGGATGGCTTGAAAAGCAAGTATTTGATCGCTTCAAAAAAGTGCAAGAACAGTTTTCTAAGCTTACTACATTTTCTCAAGAAAATATTGAAGGAATTAGAATTATCAAAGCATTTGTCAGAGAGTGGACACAAATTAAACGTTTCGCAAGTATTGGAAAAGAATTTATCGTTCTCAATTTGAAATTAGGTAAAATTCAAGGATTGATAGATCCAGTTTTTATTATTGCACTCAATTTGGGAACAGTCTTTTTGATTATATTTGCTGGTCCAATGGTAATTCAAGGAAAAGTCGATTTAGGTACGTTTGTCGCTTTCACTCGATATTTAGATCAGTTAGTATGGCCACTCACTGCCATAGGACTTGCCGTTACGTATTACTTAAGAGGTAAAGGATCATTAACTCGAATACTAGAAGTTTTAAAAATTCAAGATGTAAGTAAAATGAATAATGAAAATCTTAATTTTATTCAAAAAAATTCAAATAATTTAATTGAAATAGATCAGCTTTCTTTTTCATATAATTTAAATAAGAAAATTCTTAAAAAAATTAGTTTTACGATTGAACCCAAACAATGGGTGGTAATTGTTGGTCCGATTGGTTCAGGAAAATCTACTCTAACTAAAATCATTGCAGGTCATTATCCAATTCAAGAAGGTAGCATGTATTGGAGAGGACAAGACATTCGTACAATGACATTGAAAGATCGCAGAGATAAAATTTCGATAGTTCCACAAGATTTGTTTTTATTTTCAGACTCAATCTCAAACAATGTTGAATTGGGAAGTAAAAATAAAAAGCTTTCCGAAAATGTCATATTTACATTACTTTCAGAAGCCAAATTTATAGATCAAAATTTTAATAATGATTTAGAGATGCAAGTAGGTGAACGCGGTTCCTATTTATCTGGTGGGCAGAGGGCGCGACTTTCATTGGCTCGCTCGTTTGCGCATCCTTCAGAACTTTTAATACTAGATGATGCGTTGTCAAGCGTTGACGTAAAAACTGAAAATCAAATATTAACAAACTTAAAAAGTAAACGAGATGATGGTTCAATTTCATCAATGGTTATGATTACACATCGTTTTTCAGGGATTCATTTGTTTGATAAAGTAATCGTAATGAAAGACGGAGAAATAATTGACCAAGGAAAACCAAGTGAATTAATCATGCGACCTGGTTTGTTTAAAACGCTGTATGAACTTCAAAAAATGGAGGATGAATTTAGTGACACAAAATTCTAAATCCACTCAAAACAAAAATTCTAGTGAAGAGATTGAAAGAGAGCCCGAGTTAAACTTCGAATCAATTCGATTTTTTACAACTAAGTTATGGCCATATATAAAAAAATATAAAATATTATTTCTTGTCGGTTTATTTTATGTATTTATATCAATCATTACTTCTCTTGCGATGCCTTGGTATATTGGCAAATTAGTCGATGAAGTGTTGGTTCCAAAAGAAGAAAGTAAAATTTACTTTTTTGTTGTTGTATATTTAGTTTTGACCATAGCAAAGTCAATTTCTGCATTTATGCAAAATTATGAAATGACTAAATTAGGTCAAAACGTACTTCATGACCTAAGGCAAGATTTGTTTCATAAGTACTTATTTTATCCTATCGCCGAATTTTCAAGAACACCAACGGGGAGAATGGTAACAAGATTGATAAATGATACTTCTTCTCTACAAGATTTATTTACAGGCGGTATTGCAGTCGCATTTGCGGATGCGCTGATTATTTTGGGAATGATTATTTGGATGCTGTTTATGTATCCCAAACTAGGAGTAGTTTGTATTTCAGTTTTTCCTGTAATGATTTTTATTTCAGTTCGTTATGGTGAAAAATTGCGAGAATCTTTTCGTCAAACAAGAGCTGCCTTATCAAGATTGAACTCTTTTTTATCAGAAAATATTTCTGGAATGTGGTTAATTCAGTTATTAAATAAAGAAGAAAGATTTAAAAATAAATTTGATATAACATCTAAAGAATTTACTAATAGAAATTTAAATACAGTTCAGAATTTTTCAATTTTTCAACCAATGATAACTATTTTAAGCGCATTATCGATGTCACTTTTAATTTGGTATGGTGGATTTCTTTCGATTCATGAAACAGGTTTAACACTGGGTATTTTGGTTGCATTTATGTCTTATATCCAAGCAATGTTTGCCCCGATTCGAGACATTATTGAAAAATTTAACTTATTTGTTTCTGCACTCGCATCTTGTGAAAAAATCTTTGAATTTATGGATCGAAATTCAGAGCGCAACATTGATTTAATTGATAAAATACCAGTTCTATTAGAGAGTCATAGCAATAAAGACTCACAAATACGTTTTGATCAGGTTTCATTTCAATATAGCAAAGATTTACCTTTTGTGATTCGAAATATTAATTTTCAAATTAAAGAAGGTGAAAAAATAGGCATCGTAGGACATACCGGCGCTGGTAAAACTACAATTACTCAGATTTTGTTGCGATCTTATGATGATTATGAAGGATCTATTTCGTTTTATGGAAATGAATTAAAAAATATTGAAAAACATTCAGTACGTTCGTGCATTGGTTATATTCAACAAGAACCTTTTTTATTTTCTGGAAGCATTCGTGACAACTTGTTTTTGTGGAAAGATGAATTTAAAAATACATTTGATTCATACCCTGAATTCATTAAGGCCCCTTTCTTAAGTGAAAACCTTCATTTAGACCGAGAAGTAGTTGAGAGAGGAAATAATTTATCAAGTGGTGAAAGACAAATCATTGCATTTATCAGAGCAATGTTAGCAAATCCTAAAATATTAATTATGGATGAAGCAACAGCTCATATTGACTTGATAACCGAACGATGGATTCAAGATGCTTCAGAATATTTTTTCAAAAATAAAACTGTAATGATCATCGCACACAGATTAGCAACTTTAAAAGATGTAGATCGAATCTTTGTATTTCATCAAGGTGAATTAAAAGAACAAGGTACACATTCTGAATTAATCATTATGAAAAATATTTATTATAAACTCTATCAAATTCAATCAAAACGTGAGCAATTGCTGTCTATTTAAATAATTGTAATACTTTTATTTTCTGCTTTGCATGATCAACGATAGGATTATTGGGTAAGTGAATTTCCTTAGAATTTAAATGTGCAAACTGTGGTAAATATTTTTTTATATAGGTACCATCTTTATCAAATCGTTGACTTTGCAATGTAGGATTAAAGATTCGAAAATAAGGTTGAGCGTCACATCCTGTGCTAGATGCCCATTGCCAACCACCATTATTGGGGGCTAAATCGCCGTCGAGTAATTTATTCATGAAATATTTTTCACCCCAACGGTAATCGATGAGGAGGTCTTTTGTGAGAAAAGAAGCAACAACCATTCTCATTCGATTATGCATCCAACCGGTAGTGTTTAATTGTGTCATAGCTGCATCTACAATTGGGTATCCTGTTTTTGCATTTTTCCATTTTTCAAAATAACTTTCATTATTTTCCCATTTAATGTTTCGATATTTTTCTTGAAACGATTCGGTTTCAACGTGTGGAAAATGAAACAGAATATAGTAATAAAATTCTCTCCATGCCAGTTCTCTTAAATAACTCGAGTTATGATTAAGATTTAAAGTACGAATTATTTTTGATGTTGTGAGTGAGCCATTTTTTAAATAAATACTAAGATGGGATGTTCCATTGATTGAAGGGTAATCACGATGTAAAGTGTAGTCATTGAGTTTATCTTTAAATGATTTTAGTTTTAAATAAGCCTCGTCCGCACCTGCTTTTGGAATAGAAATGTTAACGAATTTTGAATTTTCGTTTATGCATTCTTCGAGTTCATTTATATTATAAAATTGATTCTTAAATAATCTTTTTATATTTAGATGAAAACTAGGTTTGCTTTTAACATTTTGATCTGAAATATAGTCTTGAATAAGCTTTGTTGAATAACGTTCTAACCATTTTTTATAATATGGTGTAAATACTTTATAAGGTGATTGGTCTGAGCCAGGTTTTTGAATTTCTGTTGGCTCTATAATTAAATGATCTTTAAAAGTTTTGACTTCTACAGAATAATCATTTTCAAGCATTGATTGAATTAAATTGTCACGTTTTCTTGCAAACGGTTCGTA
>CAZNGN010000018.1:0-24952 GCA_964572865.1 uncultured Bacteriovoracaceae bacterium
AACGTCGTGAGACAGTTCGGTCCCTATCTGCCGTGGGTGTAGGAGAATTGAGAGGGGCTGTCCTTAGTACGAGAGGACCGGGACGGACGAACCTCTGGTATGCCGGTTGTCACGCCAGTGGCACAAGCCGGGTAGCTATGTTCGGAAGAGATAACCGCTGAAAGCATCTAAGTGGGAAACTCGCCTCAAAACTATTTCTCCCGAGACCATAAGGTCTCCAAAAGTTTCCTGGTAGACTACCAGGTTGATAGGCTGGGTGTGTAAGAGTAGTAATACTTTTAGCTTACCAGTACTAATCGAACGAGAGGCTTAATCTTTTCTTCATACTTTTAATGTTAAGAAATTAGCATTAATTATATGAAGACCAATTTTAAACGCTTCATCTATGCTTTATTGAAAGAATAAAGTGGAATATTAGCCACATTCATTGTAAGTATTCTTTTGTCAGAACATTTTTATAAGTTTGGGGTGTCTATGGCGATAGGGTCACACCTGATCCCATTTCGAACTCAGAAGTTAAGCCTGTCTGCGGCAATACTAGTGCAAGAGTGATCTTGTGTAAAGGTAGCGCGATGCCCCATTTAAATTTGACCGATAAATATGTCGGCATATAATTATAAAACGCTCTGAAATTAACTTTTCAGGGCGTTTTTTATTTCTACATGGCGGATGAACAACTAAGTAGTACTACTAAGAAAAAAGTTTTAATCATTCGATTTAGTTCTTTAGGCGATATTGCATTAACTTTTCCTGTAGTTAATTTTTTAAAATCTCACAATTTTGAAGTTCATTATTTAACAAAAGATAGTTTTTCTGATTTTATAAAATTAAACAAAAATTGTGATTCAGTAAAATCAGTTTCAAATAACATTCGTTTTAATGATTTGATAAATTATGTAAAAAATAATTTTAATAATAATGAGTTTGATTATGTTTTTGATTTACATAATAATATAAGATCATTTTTAGTAAAATTAATATTAAAGAGAAAAAATAATTATAATATTTATACAATTTCTAAACAAAGATTAAAAACAATTTTAAATTTTATTGTTAAAGATAGAGCTTCAAAAATATTTTCTTTTTATTGCGATTTAAAAATTAATTTAAATTTAAATTTAGTAATTCAAAAACTTGAATATTATAAATTTGATCAGAACATATATTTTACTCAATATAATCTGATTAGCAATTATCCGTATAAAGATTATATTTTAATAAGCCCGGACTCATTATGGCGACAAAAAGAATGGGATTTAAATAAATATTTAGAAGTAGCAAAAAAATTAATTGATTTAAATTATAATGTAATTTGGACTGCATCTAAAAATATTTCAAAAATACCTGATGATTACGGTATCAATTTAACCGGAAAAACAAATTATGAACAATTAGTGAGTTTGGTTAAAAATGCAAAATTAGTTTTATCAAATGATAGTGGAATTATGCATATTGCTGAAAGTTTGAATGTTAAAAGTGTAGCAATTTTTGGTCCGACAAGTAGAGGGTTAGGGTTTGCTCCATATTTAAGTTCAAGTTTAGTAATAGAAAATGATTTATGGTGTAGACCATGTTCTAAATCTGGAAAATTGTGTTATCGTCCAATTAGAAAAAATATTTGTTTAAAAAATATTCAAACAGAACAAGTCTTAAATGGAATAAAACAAAAAATGGAACAAATATGAAAACGTGGACATATAGTTGGATCATTTATCCATTCATTTTTTCTGTTGCTTACTTTATTAGTATTTTTAATCAAAAAATAAGAAGAACTTTAAGACTAAGATCTTGGAAGACATATTTAAGTTTACGTTTAAATGTTGGAAATGCAATTGAGTATTGGATTCATGTTGCTAGTCAAGGTGAACTCGAATATGCGATTCCAATTATTGAAGAATTATCTAAATTAAATAAAAAAGTTTTAGTTACATATTATTCTATATCTGCAAAAGAATCTGTTGAAAAACTATCTTCACAATTTTCAAATGTATCTTTAGTTGTCCCTCTGCCTCATGATGGACTAGGTTTAATGAAAGATTTTGTCAAATTACTTAAAAACCAAGGTGTACAAAATTTATTACTAATGAAATACGAACTATGGCCAGGTATGCTTTGGGAGTGTAATGCAAATAAGGTAAAAGTATGGTTAGTAAACGCTTTAAAACCAAGTTGGTTTCATTCAAAATTAATACATAAACTTCATGGCATTCTAACGGGATATCAATCAGAGGTAGCTAATATCCACCATTCTAAAATTCTTGTTACTGGAGATACAAGGGTGTTGCGGGTGAAAAGAAGAGTAGAAAGCTCTCAAATAAAATTAATATATCCAAATTTATTTAAAATTTTAAATAAAAATAAATCCATTGTACTTGGAAGTATGTGGCCAGAAGATACAAAAGTTACATTGGAAGCTCTAAAAAATATTAAAATAAATATTAATGTGATTTGGATTCCACATGAAATTAATAATGATAATGAAATTGAAAAAACAAAAAAAATATTTATCGAAGCAGGATTTAATACTCAAATTCTAGAACAAGATATTGAAAGTAATAATTTGAGTAATCATAAAAACGCTATAATAATAAATAAAAAAGGATTTTTATCTGAAATTTATGGCATATCAAAATTAGCTTATGTGGGGGGCGCATTTGGAAAATGTGTTCATAGCGTATGGGAACCTGTTATCAATGAATGTTTTGTAGCTTGTGGCCCGAATATTAAACGTTCACCCGAATCTTTTGAATTACAGAAAATTGGACTATTAACTACTATTGAAAATTCAGAACATTTTCTAAGTTGGTTAAGTTCACATTTTGATGAAAAACTTGAATTTAATAAGAATACGTTGAATAATATAATGAATATTCATTTGGAAGCTCCCAAAAAAATTGTAGAATATATAAATAAAGACTCGGAGAATTATGGATAAAGTTAAAATTAGGTTGAGATTAGGTTCTCACGATGCTCATTATGCAGGAAATTTAGTTGATGGCGCAAAAATATTACAATTATTTGGAGATGTCGCAACAGAATTACTGATACGTTTGGATGGGGATGAAGGTCTTTTCAGAGCTTATGAAAGCGTTGAATTTTTAGCTCCCGTAAAAGCTGGCGATTATATTGAAGCGGAAGGATGGATCGTAGAAAAAGGAAATTCATCGAGAAAAATAAAATTTGAAGCACGAAAAGTAATTACATCCCTTACTAAAGAAGAAGAAGGATATTTAGCTGAATCAAGCGCAAAAGTACTTGATGAGCCTATTATAGTTTGTAAAGCGATTGGTACTTGCGTTACACCAAAACCACTTCAAAGGATCAATAAACAGAAATGAAAATCAATACTGAGTATGATTTAATCT
The DNA here is from genome assembly GCA_964572865.1 of uncultured Bacteriovoracaceae bacterium. GTDB lineage: Bacteria > Bdellovibrionota > UBA1018 > UBA1018 > UBA923 > CAZNGN01. The sequence goes on from CAZNGN010000018.1 coordinate 3,366, forward strand.
GCACAGGAGAAGGAATTTCAGTTTACGTTTTAGCTGCTTTGGCATCTAAATATGGTTTGTCAGTATTATTAATTGATGAAGCTAAATCTAATAATAGTTGTTTAGAGTATTATTCTTCGTTTTCAGAATCTAAATTAATCCAATCAATATTTGAAGACTTAGAACTAGATGATTTTTTAAAGTATCAAAAAACTAAAGATGCAGTTCAAATTATTTTAAATAAAAAAAGATTTATTATTAGTTTTGATCAAAATAAAACTGCTGAAGAAATTAAACGCGAATATTTTAATAAATCTGAAAATATAATTCAGTATTTTAATAAATTTTACAATTCAATAAGGGTTTATCCAGAATTTTTCGAAGAAAGTTTTAGTTTAAGTCAGTCAAATTCAAATATTAATAAAATTAAAAAAATTTGGAAATCAGAATTTAGATCTGTTTCAGAAAACAAGCATTATCCAATCAGACAGTATAAAAAAAATTCAAGTGAAGTAGAAATTGAATATATTACAAAAGTATTATTGAGTTTATTTGGATTTTCTTCACCGATGAATATGTCATATGAGCAAATGATTCGATCGATTCCAATCATATTGAGTGGATCATATAAACTAGAAGGATCTCCAGACATATTACAAACGATATTAAAAAGTTATATTGAAGGTTGTGGAAATGATATAAGAAACGGTATCAGCATTGAGAGTATTGTGACAGATTTAAAAGGTAAAAATATTACTGGTGTTTTGCTTGATAATTATGAAGGGATTGTTCACTCAAAAAATCTAGTGATTGGCAAAAATCACTATTCATTAATTTCAAAACTCCCTCAAAAATTAAGAGATGCAAATACTAGAAAACAATTTAATAAAGTTCAGCCTATACAATGGGTATATTATTTTGATATCAATATTTTAAAATCAGCAATACCGATTGGTACGACCCATTTAATGGTTAAAATCATTGATGAAAATGCAGAATTTAATGAAGAAAATTTTATGACAATTGAATTGAGTGAATTAAATTTAGACAATTCACAAATGAGAGTTAGCGTATTATTAGACTATAAATTAAAAACTATAAATCCTGAATATTTGAAAAAAGTTTCGAGCAGAATGATGAGATCATTGAACGAATTGTTTCCATTTATTAAAGATAATATTATTTCAATTGTTCCAAATTTTATAGATTCTAATAATTTAAAAATATATAAAGAATTAAAAGATATTCCAAACTCATTACTTCGGTTTCATGTTCAAGGTGGTAAATTATGCCAAGGATATTGGGGAATACCTTGGCAATCAAATATTGAAAATTTATTTTTTATTGGCAAAGAGTGTTGGCCATCACTGGGAAGGTACGGAGAAGTTTTAAGTGCGTATAACGTTGCAAAAACAATTTTAATTGATCGAAATTTAGATAAATTTAAAAAATCTAAGAATGTGAATTATGAGGCAAGTGTGCAATGATTCAAAGATATTCTAGATTGGAAATGAAAGAAATTTGGACGGATGAAAATAAATTTCGTAAATGGTTACAGGTAGAGTGTGCTGTTTTAAAAATTTTAGAAAATAAAAGAATTATTCCTATCCGCATTTCAGATAAAATTGGAAAAACTGCGAAAATAAATGTCAAGCGTATTAATAAAATTGAAGTTAAAGTAAAGCATGATGTAATTGCTTTTTGTACTTCTATAAGTGAACAATTTGGAAAGAATGGAAGATATTTTCATTACGGTTTAACTAGTTCTGATGTTGTTGATTCTGCGTTTTCACTTTTAATTGTTGAGTCATTATCAATTATAAAAAAAGATCTTATTGAGATTAATAAATCAATAAAAGAAAAGTCATTAAAATATAAAAATACGATTTGTATAGCCCGCACCCATGGTATGCATGCTGAACCTTCTGTTTTTGGATTAAAATTCTTGTCTTGGTATTCTGAAATTAAACGTAGAATTGCCGAAATAGATACAATAATTAATTTGATATCTTATGGTAAAATTTCTGGTGCTGTAGGTGTATATGGAATTTTAGGACCGGAAATTGAAAGAAAGGCTTTAAACTTATTAAAGTTAAAACCGGAGACTGTTTCAACTCAAATATTACCGAGAGATCGTCATCTTAGCGTGATGCAGTTTCTCGCTAATATTGGCAATTGCTTAGAACGAATATCATTAGAGATTAGACATTTACAAAGATCAGAAGTTTCAGAATTAGAAGAAGGATTTAGTAAAGGTCAAAAAGGCAGTTCGGCTATGCCTCATAAAAAAAATCCTATTTCTTCAGAAAATATTACTGGATGCTCTAGAATATTAAGAGGTTATTTGATGAGTGTTTCAGAGAATACGGCATTATGGCACGAAAGAGATATTTCGCATTCATCAGTTGAAAGAGTATGTTTTCCAGATGCATTTATTTTATGCGACTACATGATTCATAGGATGAATCTTGTCATAGAAAATTTAAATATTAAAAATGAAAATATCAAAAAGAATTTAGATTTAACTTATGGAGTTACAGTATCCGGTACAATTTTGAATTTATTAGTTAAACGTGGAATGAAACGTGAAAATGCATATAAGATAATCCAAACGCATTCTTTAGAGGCATTAAACAGGAAAGTACATTTAAATACATTACTTAAAAAAGATCTAATGCTTATGAAGTATTTATCGAAAAAAGATTTAGATGAAATCTTTAATTTCAAAAATAGATTCAAAAATGTTAATCAAATTTATTTACGAGCATTGAAGTGAAAAAGAAGATAATTCTAGGTCAAGCTACGACTGAGTACGTGGTGTTGATTGTTTTTATTGTGATCGCAGTAACTACAGTTGGAATTATGCTAAAAAAGAAACTTTCAGATTTTGTAAATAATTATGGGAATCAATTCATTGGTAGCATTTTCAATCAGAGATCTATGCATACAATCCCTCGAAAACTTCCTAAGTAATCTAAATATCTAATACATATAGATAAATCGTTTAGGATTCATTCTGACACCACGCAATGTAATATTTACACTGTGATCTAAGTTTAGTCATTTGTTTCTAAATCATCGTAATTATTGACTAAATGTGTAATTTTATATTGCATTGCATAAAAGTTAAACTCCAATTTTAAATTTTAACTTTAATTAAATTGTATAAGTACATGTAATCATTCAATAATATAATTTGTTTTTTTTGGCACAGCCATTGCTCTAATACAGGCCGATAAAGTTTAATTTTTAGGAGTTGGCTATGAAAAAATATATTTATGCTACCGCTATGTTTGTAGCTGTCGGAGTTTCGCTTACGGGCATTCGTAATGCGGAAGGTAAATTAGTTTATGAAGAAGATTTAAGAGGTCAACAACAAGCAGCAGTTGCGTATAATGATCCAGTTCAGGATTTAAATGCAATGCCTGTTGTTCAAACTAATCTGCCTGCACAACCAGTAATGGAAACAAGACGTCCTCAAACAAAGACAGAACAATTGAGAATGCAACGTGAACGCCAAGAGCTACAGAATGAAGATATGTTAACTCAAAAGTTAGAAGAGCTTCGTTTAAAAGATGAAATGAAACGTACTCAAAATTTAATGGCAATGTCTGGTATTGAAAAAGATCCAGGTGTTGTTGATCAACCTGTAGGTACAGCAACTCAAGAATTAAAAACTCAGCCACAAGTTAATCCTGCAGTTACTCAATCGCCTATTGCAAATCAATCAACGGTAGTAGCTACAGCTGTTGCAAATCCAGAAGAAGATCAAAATGGAAAAATTTCTATTACTCCTCGCGGCGGTATGACTGGAATTACAAATTCTATGTATGATGTTCAATCAGATTATTCTGCTGGAGTTGGATTGGGTGTAGATTTTTCAGAAAATTTAGCTTTCACAGCTGGATATACATTTTCAAAATATACAATCGCTGCTGGTACAACTGTTTATAACCCTGGATATGCATTACAAAAATTAGATATGTCAGATAATGTAATGGATATGGGATTACGATTAAACTTCTTAAGTACAAAAGCAAAATTACGACCATTTATTGGTGGTGGTGTTGGATATCGACGTGGTTTTGTAAATTATGACAATGCAACTTTGAATTATATGAAACAATATAATTACGGTATGAATACTCAAGACGTGGAGTTATCAGCATTCATGGGTTACATCGAAACAGGATTAGAAATTAAACTAACTAAAATGATTGGTATTAGCGGAATGATTCGATATTTTAATATTTTAAGCTCACGCCAAACAAATCCAATTAATCCATATGCTTTTGTAAATCCATATAACAATGGTGGATATTATGGAACATATGGTTATAACAACGATGCAAGAACTTCTGCAGGCACTGCATTAGCTGATAATAATTTTTATCAAATGATGCTTGGGTTAACTGTTAGTTTTTAAATAGTTTTTTCCAAATTTTATAAAATTGCGGTTATGATATAAAGGCAGGTCCAAGAATGGATCTGCCTTTTTTTGTTTATTAAACATTTAAAACGAGAGGGAGCTCATCATGTCTTCAAAAGAATTTTTCAATCAAGGTCCAGAAGTTTGGGTAGTAGATGGGGTACGTTCTCCCTTTGCGAAATCAGGTTCAGCTTTAAAAGACATGAAGGCTGTAATGCTTGGAGTACATGTACTACGTGATTTGCTTTATAAAATAAATTTAAATCCAAAAAATATTGATGAAATTGTAATTGGAAATACGGGAAGTCCTGAAGATGCGGCAAATATTTCAAGAGTGGTAGCGTTGGAATCTGGCATTCCAAAAGAAAAGCCTGCGTATACAGTTCATAGAAATTGTGCTTCTGCTATGGAAGCTGTGACTCAAGGTTATATGAAAATCAAAGCAGGACTTGCTGACACTGTTGTAGTGGGCGGAACTGAAAGTATGACCAATATGCCATTGATATATTCAAAACCAATGACAGATTTATTTGGAAGTTTAATGACAGCGAAAACTGTTCCTCAGAAATTACAAGCGTTATCAAAATTTAGACCAGGGTTTTTAAAGCCAGTAGTAGCAATTGTTGAAGGCTTAACGGATGCAGTTTGCGGAATGAATATGGGACAAACTGCTGAATTACTTGCACGTGAAGGAAATATTTCACGGGAAGAACAAGATCGTTTTGCACTTCGTTCGCATGAGTTAGCTGTGAAAGCAACAGAATCGGGTCGTTTTAAACAAGAAATTTCACCGATTGCTTTGCCTCCGAAATATGACAAATTTTTGAGCGAAGACGTGGGTCCAAGAAAAGGTCAAACGATGGAAGCTTTGGGAAAATTAAAACCATATTTTGATCGTGTGAATGGAACTGTGACTGTAGGGAATGCATGTCCTATTACAGATGGCTCTTGCATGCTTTTATTAATGAGAGCGGATAAAGCAAAAGCAGAAGGATACAAGCCTTTAGGAAAAATTAGATCGTTTGCTTGGGCAGGCTTAGAGCCTGAAAGAATGGGATTAGGACCAGCTTATTCAACTCCATTAGCATTAGACGCTGCAGGTATTACAATGAAAGATGTAGGAGTGGTGGAGTTAAATGAAGCATTTGCAGCGCAAGTGTTAGCGAATGTAAAAATGTTTGCTTCGAAAAAATTTGCACAAGATAAATTAGGCAGAAGTGAAGCAATTGGTGAAATCCGAGAAGAAATTTTAAATCCAAACGGAGGCGCAATTGCGTTAGGTCATCCTGTAGGTACGACAGGCGCACGACTTGTGTTGACCGCATTAAAAGAAATGCAAAATAAAAACATCCAATTTGGGGTTGCTACTTTATGTATCGGTGGTGGCCAAGGTGGAACTGTGATTGTTGAAAAAATTTAATAAGGGGAATTAAAAATGGAATTAGCAACAGCAAGAAATGTGAGAACGGAATCGAATATGAAAGCATTTACGTTAGTTGATAAAACAAATATTGCACCTGGATTATATGGATTGGTTTTTGATTTACCAAACGAAAGAGCAAATAAACTGGATCCAAATACGATTGGTGAATTAGATCAGATTTTAGAGTCGTTAAAATCAAGAAATGACATTAAGGCTTTGGTTTTATTATCAGCTAAAGAAGGAATTTTTATTGCAGGTGCCGATATTAATATTATTCAATCTGTTCGAACTAAAGAAGAGGCAATGCATTTAGCATCTTCTGGACAAGCTGTTTTGCAAAAATTCGAACAAATGCCGTTTCCGACTATTGCTGCAATCAATGGCGCATCAATGGGAGGCGGTACCGAGTTATCACTGTGCTGCAACTATATTATCACTTCAGATGCACCCAACACAAAAATTGGTTTACCGGAAGTGAATTTAGGGGTGCTTCCTGGATTTGGTGGAACCGTTAGAATGCCAAAACGAATTGGATTACAAGCAGCGCTTGATTTTATATTAACTGGAAAAACAATGGATGGTAAAAAAGCTGTTAAATTAGGTTTTTCTGAAGCTTGTTTTCCATTTCAAGACTTTCAAAAATATGCTTATGAATTTGGAGCAAAAGTTGCTCGAGGTGAGTATAAGAAACGACCATTGAACAAACCTGTAACTGCATCGCTATTAGAAGATAACCCAATTGGTAGAGCTGTAATTTTTTCTCAAGCCAAGAAAATGGTTATGGCTCGTACGCGAGGTAAATATCCTGCTGCTTTAAAAATCATTGAAACAATGTCAGCTAATTATGGAGCCACAAAGGAAAAAGCTTTAGCGATAGAGTGCAATGCGTTTGGAGATCTTGCTATTACAGATGTTTCAAAACGTTTGATAGAATTATTTTTTGCAACAGAAAAAGTTAAAAAAATGTCTGGCGTGAATGGTGCAAAATTAGATGCAAAAGATAAAGCTGAGTCCGTTGGTCTTCTAGGTGCAGGAGTCATGGGAGGAGGTATTGCTCTTGTGTGCGCTCAAAAAAATATTCCTATACGAATGAAGGACATTGATTTTAAAGGTCTTGGAATAGGAATGGCTGCGGCACGAAAAGTATTTGATGATTTAGTAAAAAAGAAAAAACTTACAAAACGTGAAGCTGAAATCAAGTACGCTCTCATTAGCCCAACTACGGATTATAGCGGATTGGCACGTACAGATGTAATCATTGAAGCTGTGGTTGAGAATATGGATATTAAGAAAAAAGTATTGAAAGAAACAGAAAGCGCAATGAAATCAAATGCTCTTTTTGCAACGAATACTTCATCATTATCTGTTACAGAAATGGCAACTGCAAGCAGTAGACCTGAAAACGTTGTTGGAATGCACTTTTTTAATCCCGTTCACAAAATGCCATTGGTAGAGGTGATCCGTGGAGACAAAACTTCAGACAGAGCAACGATGATGATTTTTGAATTATCAAAACGAATGGGAAAAACTCCAATCGTAGTAAAAGATGGTCCTGGATTTTTAGTAAACCGACTTTTAATGCCGTACTTAAACGAAGCTTCTTACTTAATGCAAGAAGGTGCACCAATTGAAGAACTTGATGAACATGTTCTTGATTTCGGAATGCCGATGGGTCCTGCAACATTGCTTGATGAAATTGGTATTGATGTTGCTGTAAAAGTAGCAAAAATTCTTCATCATGCGTTTGGTAAAAGAGCAGAACCATGTTCATTGAATGATAAGCTTGTAGACTCAAAATTGTATGGTAAGAAAACTGGAAAAGGTTTTTATCTGTATGATTCAAAAATGAAGAAACAAGAGTTGAATCCTGAGATTTATAAAGTTCTAGGAATTACACCAAAATCTCCATCGAAAACTATGAAAGAAAATTGGATTCCTCGAATGATGTATTTAATGATCAATGAAGCTTCCATTTGTTTTGCTGAAGGTATCGTAAATGATCCGATGGATGTAGATTTAGGAATGATCATGGGGACTGGATTTCCTCCTTTCAGAGGTGGACTACTTCGTTACGCGGATGCTGTTGGATTGAAAAACATTGTATCAAAGCTTGAAGAGTTTCATAAGTCAGTAGGGGAGAGATATAAGCCTGCACCGCAATTAGTAGAGCGAGCAAACTCAGGTAAAGGTTTTTATAGCTAACATTCATTCATGAAATGGTATCAAGATAAGTTAGGTAAAAAAGTAGGTTTCAGATATTTAAAAGCTAAAAAAAGCTCTTCTTTTCTATCATTAATTACTGTGATTAGTGTTGGTGGAATTCTCGTTGGAGTTCTTACCTTGATTGTAACTCTTGGAGTGATGTCTGGTTTTGAATCTGAACTTAAAAATCGACTTTTTCAAGCCGAAACACATGTATTAATAGAACCTAAAAATAGTCAATATTTTGAAGCAGATCCATCTGGTGCAACGGTTGCTGAAATATCTGGATACGACCAACGCATTCAATCAGTAACTCAAGTACTACAAGCAGAAGCAATTGTACGTACTGGTAAAAAAGTAGCAGGTGCATTGTTAAAAGGGGTAGACCAAAAACAACTTGAATGGGTTGAAGGTGTAACGCAAGAAAAGTCAGATCCAGAATATTTAAACGGTTTTGCAAATTCAGAACGAGTTTATTTAGGACAAGAACTTGCTTTCAATTTGGGAGCAGCTACTGGCGATCGAATTACAGTTGTGTCACCAGTAGAGTCAGAAGGTCCATTTGGGGCAATTCCTAGAGTTAAACAATTTGTAATTGCTGGTATATATAAAACAGGAGTTCCAGATCAAGAAATTCACACAATCTTTTTGCCCATTTCAGGAGTCGAAAGTTTTTTAAAACGAGATAAAATTTTAAGTCAAATCGAAATCAAATTGTCTGAATTATCTGATTCTGAAGAAGTTGCTTCTAAATTATCTGAAAAATTATCAAATATTGAAAAATATTCAAATTTTCATGTACGTTCATGGCAAGAATTAAATGAGCATCTTTTTAGATCTTTAAAATTAGAAAGAATTGCGATGTTTTCAATTTTGTTGTTCATAGTGATTGTTGCAAGTTTTAATATCATGAGCACTTTAACAATGATGGTAATTGAGAAGAAAAAAAGCTTATCGATCTTACGTGCAATGGGAGCAACGCCTAAGCAGATTTCAAATATTTTTATTTGGGAAGGTATTGCAATTGGGATTACAGGTGTTGGATTAGGTTTAATATTAAGTCTTTTCATTAGTTTTATTTTAAAATCATATCAAGTAGTTGAATTGCCAGAGTATTATTATGATCGCACCCTACCTGTAGTGGTAGACCCAGTTGCGATTTCATTTATTTGCCTTAGTGCGTTAATAATTGTGTTTTTAGGCTCAATTATTCCTTCTAAAAAAGCATCTTTAATGACTCCATTAGAAGGTATTCGCGATTCTCGTTAGTCTTAAAATTGACAAAAAAACACAACATTATTAGTTTATTTTCTACATATGTCATTACTATCATTATTAAAAACTGGCGGTTGGATCATGTTTCCGCTGATATTATTATCAGTGATTGCATGGGCTGTTTGTGTTGAACGTTATTTAGCTTTGAGAGATTGGATAGAAAAAAATCAATCTTTTGTTTTAAGTTTTCAAAATGCATGGCTTAAATCAAATCGTGAATCTATGATTCAATTATGTGAAAAATCAAATACAGAAATATCAGAAATTGCGCGCGATTTAACAAATTTAACTCATGGTAAAGAATTAACTGATAAAACTAGAGCCAAAATAGATCGTAGACGTTTAGAAATTTCGATGGAATTAAAAAAGAATTTATGGATTTTAGGTACGATTGGATCTTCCACACCGTTTCTTGGATTATTTGGAACAGTGGTAGGTATTATCAGAGCATTTCAAAGCATGGCTGAAAGTGGATCTGGTGGTTTTACAGTGGTAGCTGCTGGAATTTCAGAAGCTCTCATTGCAACAGCTGGTGGTATTATTGTGGCAGTTATTGCAGTATTTTTTTATAACTATTTTCAAATCAAAGTTGGTAAATTTCAATTTCAATTAAAACTAATGACAGAAGAGTTGTTTGATTTATTTGACGAGCAAAAGAGCGCTTAATTTATGGCAATGGGTGGATATAAACCACAATCTGATTTCGAGCAAGAATTAGCGGATGATGGAATTGTTGCTGAAATTAATATTACACCATTAACGGATGTATTCTTAGTTTTATTAATTATATTTATGGTTACGAGTTCAGTACTTACGCAAATGGGTGTGAATGTTCATTTACCAAAAGCTTCACAAGCATCCAGTGCGAATACAACTCCTGGAATTATTATTACTGTTACTAAAACTGGTGAATTAATGATTAATTCAAAAAAGCTAGACTCGATTGAACATTTGAGTGAAGCTTTAAGACCGTTTTTAGAATTATCTCAAGATAAATCAGTAGTTCTTGAAGGAGATCGTGAAGCAGTTCTGGGTACAGTAGTTAAGATTATGGATGATGCTAAAAAAGCAGGGGCTTTAAAATTTTCAGTAGCCACTCAATCTGGTAATTAATTTTTAATTAAAAGTAAGCTTGTCCATTCCCAAATTTGATCAGAAAACTTTGCATGATCTTTTAAAGTAGAGTCAATCCGAGTAATTCTGTTTTTTTCAATAAATCCTTTAGCTTTAAAAAAATGACTAATTTCATCAGCTTGTTCTTTTAGAATTCCCGATAAGATTAGAAATCCTTTTGGCTTTAGCCAAAGATTGAGGCGATCAGAAAATTCTAATAAGGTGTTTTTTAAGATATTTGCTATAATCCCATCAAAATAAGGAGGATTTTGTTTTTGAAAAATCGATAGTTTTTCATAATCAAGGTTTACTTCAATCTGAGTTTGATTGAGTTGAGAATTTTGGATGCTAGATTCAATTGAAAGTGGATCAATATCTACACCATATACATTTTTTGCACCTAATAATTTAGCAGCGATTGCTAAAATTCCTGATCCACATCCAAAATCTAAAATTTCTTCTGTTGATGATTTTGGAAATATTGTTTGCATGAGTTCTATGCATGTTTTTGTAGTTTCATGAGTACCAGTACCAAAAGCCATACCTGGTTCAATGATGATTTCATATTTATGTGTAAGTGTTTTAGAGTGCCAAGGTGCTCTGATCGTAATGTCTTGATTTACGACAATTGGATGAAAATTCTCACGCCAAGTTTTAGAGTAATCTTGGTCTGGCTCTTCTTGCAATTCAATCATAGCAATCAATTGATTGTAATTACTTTCTAAAGCTGTTTTACATTGAAGTGCAATATTATGAGATTCAAAGTATGCATGAAATTGCTTTGGAGAACTTAGTATAACAGGTTCAATTGCCGCTAAGAATTCATCTGCTGCTTGTAATAATAGATGTTCAGGTTCGTGTTCACCTTCGTCTATGCCAGTTGAATGATGCTTGAAAATCAATGCTGATATTTCATTCCATAAATCTGAATTAATTTGAGCTTTAAATCGGATATGAAGTCTAATCATTACATATCTTTTTTAACTGTAATGAACTTGAACACTTTGTATTGAGCAGCGCCTGCCGTATACATTACTTTGCGAAGTAAATCATATCGAACACTTTTGTCAGCTTGAATGGTAAGAACACCTTCAAAACGAGGGGGAACTTTTACTTCTTCACCTTGAGATGTTTTCTTTTTCCAGATTGCTTTTGCCATGAGTAGTTCTGAGTTTTCACGAGCTTTTACCATCGCATCGTAGAGTGGAGTGATTTTTCTTCCACCGTCAGATAATGTTGAATTATCTAATTCATATGTTGCGTTTTCAGCTTTGGTTTCTGATGTTACATTTTTAAATGTTAAAACTTTATTGCTATCGAATATGATACCCGTAGGATCAATGACTATATTTAATGCATCAGTAGGAATATCTTCAGTGGATGATACCGGTAAACGTATATTTGTATTTGCGTTAAAAATTGTCGAAGTAGCCGAGTAACTTTTTAATAAAAATACAACCAATATTACTAAAATATCCATCATTGAAGTAAGGTTAAGATCAAATTGTTTTTTGATTCGTAGGCGTTTTCTTCGATGTAGGATTGAGTTACGCATTCATGATTCCTAATTCATTATGTTTCCAAATATAACATCTGGAAATAATTTTTTTTCTGGAACATCTACTCCTGTTTTGTCTTTCGTAAAAAGAGTGGCATCTGATTTTTGAAATGATCGAGCAGAGTCCATGATATCAACCAATGATTCGTAAGCGACACCTGATTCAGGTTTTAAAATAATTTTCATTTCTTGTGGGTATCGATGTTTTATTTCAACTAAAATCTGGTGAAATTTATCTAAATCGTATCGCATATCTCCTGATTTTTGATCAAGCACCGAAGCAATGGTGTGAGCTTCGCGACTTCCTGTCCAATCTGTAATTACAATTTGTTCTTTTTGAATAGTAGCAGTTAATTGAAGCGGTTTTTCTTTAAGCTCTTCAATTTGATTTTGAGCAGGAGCAACAAGTGGTACAGGAGAATCGATGGATACAATTGCTAAAAATGCTGTCGAAAATAATAGAAATGAAACTAAGGTAACTAATGCATCTAAAATGGGAACTAGATTTAGTTCTATTGTTTCTGCTCTTGATTTTCGCCTAGCACTTGGACGATTCATTTCAATATTTCCAATGAATTAGATTTTTTCTGAACTATGTTGATATCTTCTAGTTAAGAGTAAATCTAAAAGTTTTACACCATATTCATCGATTTCTTCAGTAAGTTTTGTAGCTTTATTTGTAAGCAAGCTATGCATAATCATGGACATAATTGCTACAATCAAACCAAAGGCAGTACAGTTCATTGCTTCTGAGATACCAGATGCAAGAATTGCTTGTCTTTGAGCTGCATCAGCAAGAGCAATCGCTGAAAAGCTTCGAATGAGACCAGTAATGGTTCCTAATAACCCTAATAATGTTGAAATATTTGCTATGGTTGCTAAATAATTTAGTCTTTTTTCAAGTTTTGGTATGGCACCTAAACTAGCTGCATCGATCGCATTTTGAATTTGTGATTCAGATCCTGATGAGCGTTTTAGACCAGCTTTAATCACATTTGCTAAAACAGCTGAACTTGCACCGTCACAAACTTTAATCGCACCATCTACATCGTTTGCTAAAATATGCTTTTGGATTTCAACCATGAATGATTCTGCACTTCCAATACTGTATCTAGAAAGTCTGCTCCAACGTTCTAAAATGAGTGCTACAGAAAACGCCATCGCAACTGCGATGGGATACATAAAAAAGCCACCTTTTTGAAATGCATCAATAATTGTAGTGAGTGTACCTGCGGAAGCTTCCATTGAATCTCCTTATGTAATTGTAAATTTACTGCACAAACTTACATCTTTAATTACATAAATCGTAACATAGGGAAGGGTAGCGTCAAGCGCTAAGTATGCAAATTTATTTGGTTAAATGGATATTCAATTATAACGTCTTTTTGATCATTTCAGAAATCGCAGCTTTTTGATGTGCCCCGACTAATTGACCAACTAATTGTCCGCCTTTGAACATTAATAGTGTAGGGATACCTCTGATTTGAAATCTACCTGGAATGTTCGGATTTTCATCAACATTCATTTTAGCGATTTTTACTTTTCCATTATATTCATTCGCTAATTCATCAATCATTGGAGCAATCATTCGGCATGGTCCACACCATTCAGCCCAAAAATCAACAAGTACTGGTTGATTAGATTTTATTACTTCATTTTCAAAATTTGAATCCGTTGCTGTGAGTATGTTTTGAGATGCCATTTGATTTCTCCTTTAGATATAGTATGGTCTGGCTATGCCTAAAATACAAGATGATATCTTACTAGAACATGTCAAGAAATCGGTAGAGTTAAGTTTACTAGCTAAAAAAGACTTCTATCAAAAGTACGATCGTAAGTTAGTAGATGCTGCAAAATTAATGACGAATACAGTTTTAAATGGCGGTAAAATTTTGATTTTTGGAAATGGTGGCTCTGCTGCTGATGCGCAGCATATGGCTGCCGAAATGACTGGTAGAATGCTAGTTGAGCGCAAGGTTCATATACCAGCATTAGCACTTTCTACAGATACATCTGCAATCACAGCTATTGCTAATGATTATAGCTATGAAGATATATTTTTATTTCAATATAAAGCATTAGCTAAAAAAGAAGATATGGTCATTGCGATATCCACTTCTGGAAATTCAAAAAATGTGGTTAAAACAGTTGAATTCGCAAAGTCTTTTGGCTCTAAAGTTGTGAGCTTTACCGGCGGGAGTGGTGGAAAATTAAAAGAACTTTCAGATATCAATTTAAATGTTGATTTAGGTAAAAACTCTTCAATGATACAAGAAACTCATATTTCTATTGTTCACTTAATGGTCGATTTAATGGATCAGTTTTTGTTACCCGACTCATTTGTTCATCGAAAGTAATTTTTCAAATACTTCTTTTTTCTCAGGAAATAAATTTTTACCTTCTAAACATAAATTTTCAGCATTATCTTTATGCCCCGCTTGGAGTGATAATTCTGTTAGTCTTTGATGGATCATCCAATGTTTAATTTTATTTTTTATTAATTCTCGTCCTTTTAATATATTTTGACCTAAATCGGGTACTAAAAAGCTAGTTACTAAATATTCTGAAATTAAGTAGTCAGGATCTGCCATAGTAACTGCAGGGAAGCGACTTAAATATTTTTGTGCAACTTCTGGTTTTGTATTTTCAATGAGTGACTCAATCATGAAGCGTAGGTATTTTGTTTTTCCAGCAGAACTAATAGCGCAAAGATCAAAATGTTCAAATGCTTTATAGTCTTCTTTTTTAGAAATGTAATGTTTTCCAGCTACAATTAGTGCTGAACACATATACTCAACAAGTTCTTCTGTGCGCACATCAATTTGAGTAAATAAATGGTAGTATTCTTTCATATGTTCGTAGTGACCAGTGATGATTGCAAGTCTTAAAACAGAAGTAAGTCGGCGTGGATTAGCTGGAAAATATTGCGCAATTTTTCGTACAACTTCATAGGCTTCAACTGGTTTATTTACTTTCATTAAAATTTCAAATAAACCAACTAGACATTTGTAATGGATTTGCCTAAAAGCTAGTCCAATTTTATATTTACCTTCAGCAGAATCTAGTGCATTAATCATTTGGTCTGCTTGTCCTAAATAAAAGCAAGCTAGCGATGGTTTCGGGTCAAGTGCCAATGCGGATTCGAAATGTTTTTTAGCTTCTTCTGGTTCACCTTTAAATAAAAAGTCTTTACCTTTTTCGATGAGTTGAATATATTCAGTTGGATATAATTTATTTACAATAATATTCATCATCGAACTTTTTAACGTATTATTCGTATATGGTTTAATTATAAATGAATCAATATCTTCTTCTGCAGCTCTCGCAACAGTTGATTGAGACGCGTTAGCAGTAATTAATACAAAAATACTACTTTTTGAATCTTGAAACTCTCTTCTTTGATCTTGAAGTAAGTCAAGGCCAGATTTATTTCCTAACATATAATCACATAAAATCATTTTTGGTTTATAATTTCGAATTGATTTTTGTGCACTTTCAAAGCTATCTTCAATTGTAATTTGAGATCTGCGAGCTCCAAATTCTGCAAGCGTTGAAGCAAGTCTGCCAGCTGCCACAGCACTAGTGTCTGCAATCAAAATATTATTTTCTTTCAAGAATTGAATCATTATTTGTTCATGATTTAATTCAGCCATTAGTAGCCTCTAATTTCTTTGAAAAGATTAAAAACTTCATTTTGTCTTGATTCAAATTTAACAAATATTTTTGATACTGCAGTCATTGCATCTGGAGGAAGTTGAAGTGTAATCATTCCTCTTGTGTCTTCTGGTTTCATTAAATCTATTGTTTTAATTGATGCGATAAATTCTTCTTTCATAGATGGAATGATTGAAATGGTTTGAAGCAATACTCTTAGTTTATCTCCTATATTTAATCCAGAAACAGGGGAATCAATTGAGATATATTGATTCCCATGATCTATCATTACACATTCAGTTGTTTTCCAGAGGCCATCTACTTTCCAAAGTTGAATATCAATACCAATTGACTTAAATACTGCATCACCGGAAACAAGTCCTGGTATGTTTTTTTCGATCGCTTCATTAGATGGTAAAAGCTGAGCAATAGAGGGAGCGTCACTCCAATCAATATCATCATCTCTAAACCCAGATATAATGTCGTTTTCTATTTTTTTAAGATTTTGAATCGAAGCTAAAATATCATCTTTCAACTTCAAAGCATTTTCAGAATTTTTTGAAATTAATAGGCGATTATTAGTGTCGATATGAAATCGATAAAGACAAGTATTCGCATCATAGAAAAATGCTAAAGTAGGTTTTTCGCTAATAAATTTCCATTTTTTAGATGTGCTTTGAAATGTAGGTTCACTACCGAAAAATAACCATCGTCCACTTTGGCTTACAAAAAAATCAGTCTCCGGATGATGAGGTTTCCATTGCCACACATTCTTAGCAAATTGATTTTTAAAATCAATTTTTTCCCATTTGCCATTGGCTGGCCCAGGTCCGACTAGTTCAATTACCCATCTATCTGCAATTGATTTAACATCATGAGGATTATCTACTATGAAGCAATCGCTATCTATTGTTAAAGCATCGACCCATATTGGCTCAACTCTTTGTGTAATAAACATTGGTTCATTCACTTCAATTTGTGAATCACCAATGTTAGTTTTAAGTTTGTTGGTCAGTGGAGGAGCGTTGATCTGCCATTTTTTTTCTAACAATTGAATATTTAGTACAATTTTATATAAAAAAGCTTTTTCAAGTATTGTTGAATGCAAAATTTCAGAAGCACCTAAAGAAGCTAGTTTTTTATGAATTCTTTCACTCATAAATTTATCAAAAACAACTACTCGAATTGCTCCAGATTGTATCTCATTTGCATGCGAATCTAAAAAATGAGAAATCTTTTGTAGGTCATCTTTTTCTGATAACCCATAAATTAAAATTCCTCGTCCGTGATTTCTTAATTGAATTGCAGCTTCTTCAATATTGGGTAGTTCTAAGTAAGCAATTTTTTGACTACCTGTGAATGTAGGTTTGGTTTTAGTAACACTATTAGGAATATAATTTTGATCAAAAACAGATATTATCAATGATTGATATGGATTAACTAGCTCAGTAGTCATAAAAAAAGTTTAACATAACTATTGAAAACTTAAAGAAATTGCTTACTAAATATGCTTGCGTTATTCGCTATGTTTAACTAATTTGAATAATCGTGAAACAGGTAAAATCTTTATACTTAATTGATATAAGCTCATTTATTTTTAGAGCATTTTTCGCGATACGAAAACTCACTACAAGTCAGGGTTTGCCTGTAAACGCTGTTTATGGCGTTACAAATATGCTTTTGCAGATCATTGAGAAAAATAAACCAAGTGCAATCGTATGTGTATTTGATACTCCAAAGCCATCTTTTCGAAAAGAAATGTACGAAGAATATAAATCAAACCGTGGAGCTCCACCAGATGAATTAATCCCTCAATTTGATTTAATAAAAGAATCAGTCCAGAAAATGGGAATTAAATGCTTATCCAAAGAGGGTTTTGAAGCGGATGATATTATTGCTTCACTATCAAATCAATTTGAAGACTGTGATGTAAAGGTTGTTACCGGCGATAAAGACTTAATGCAATTGGTGAACGATCGAGTGCAAGTCGTTGATACTATGAAAAATATTACTTACGGACCAAAAGAAGTAAAAGAAAAGCTAGGTGTAAATCCAGAAAATGTAACAGATTTGTTAGGACTAGTGGGAGATAGTTCAGACAATATTCCTGGCGTAGACGGTATAGGTATGAAAGGAGCTATTGAATTAATCAATGAATTTGGCTCAATAGATCAAATTTATAAATCTATTGATTCGATGAAAGAAGGCAAAAAAAAGGAGTCATTATTAAACGGTAAGAAAATGGCTATTCTTTCAAAAAAATTAGCAACAGTACATAATGAGCCTATTAAAGAATTTAAAAATATAACCATAGATGAGCTGATTCCACCGGTTACATACAGTCAAGAATTTATAGATTTTATTGCTAAAATGGAATTTAAGAGTTTGCTTAAAAAATTAACAAATGATGATGTTGGTATCCAGGAAGAAAAAGTAAGTATCGATCAAAATATTAAAAAAATTAACAAATTAAATGAAATTGAATCATTTTTAAAAAAATCTAAAGTATTTTCTATTTATACTGATGAATTTGATCATAATTTAATATTACAAAATCAAACTGGAGTAATTCAATTTGAACCGAGCGAGCAAAATGTTCGCTATTTTGTTGATACAATAGATAAACTCGAATCAATAATGATTGGTTATGATTTAAAAAAAATATATAAAAAAATATTATTTAATTTAAATTTAGAAACTAAAATTCAAAGTGATTTATTTCGACTAAATCAAAATCATTTCGACATTCTGATTGCTCATTATTTAATAGACGCAGATGAAAAGCATGACTTGGAACTAATTAACAATCAATATGCAAGTAGCTCATCTAATTTAAAAAATAATTTTATACAAATATATGAAAATATTAAAAAAGAATTAGTAGAAAAGAATTTAGATAAAATATTTAAAGACATTGAAATGCAAGTATGTCTTGTATTGGCAATTATAGAATGCAATGGCATTCAAGTTGATATACAAGTACTTAAAAAATTATCAAAAGAATATGATATAGAAATTAAGTCCTTACAGACGCAAATATTTAAAGATTCGGGAGAAGAATTCAATATTAATTCTCCAAAACAATTATCAAATATTTTATTTGAAAAATTGAAGCTACCAGTTATTTCTAAAACAAAAACAGGGTATTCTACCGATGCTGAAGTGTTAGGGAAGTTAGCTAAATTACATTCTGTACCTCAAAAAATTATTAAATTTAGAGAATATTCAAAGTTAAAAAGTACTTATATCGATTCTTTACCTGAATTGGTTGAAAGTGACGGTCGCATTCATGCTTCGTTCAACCAAGCAGTTGCTGCAACCGGTAGATTATCAAGTTCAGATCCAAATTTACAAAATATACCAATTAAGACAGAAGCTGGCAGAAAAATAAGAATTGCCTTTGTTGCACCAAATGATTCTTATCTTATAGGTGCTGATTATTCTCAAATTGAATTAAGAGTCATTGCGCATTTAAGTTCTGATTCAAAATTAATTGAAGCATTTAATGATGGTAAAGATATTCATAAGACAACAGCGGCTGAAATTTTTCATATAAATATTAATGATGTAACAGAAGAGCAAAGATCAGCTGCGAAAGCGATTAATTTCGGACTTATTTATGGCAAAACAGCGTTTGGATTGTCTCAAGAGTTAAATATATCAAGATCAGAGGCACAAAATTATATCGATGCCTATTTTAATAAATATAAACAAGTTAAAGATTTTTTAGATAACGCGATTCAATTTGCAAAAAAACATGGTTTTTCGCAAACCATGTTTGGTAGAAAACGTATCATTAAAGATATTTCGAATAAAAATATGGCAGTTCGTAATTTTGCAGAACGAATGGCAATGAATACACCAGTACAAGGAACCGCAGCCGATATTATTAAAATTGCAATGGTTGAAGTTACAAAAAAACTTGAAAAAGTAAATTCAAAATTACTACTTCAGGTACACGACGAATTAGTGATTGAAAGTAAAAAAGAGTATTTAGAAGAATCAAAAAAGTTACTAAAATCTGAAATGGAAAATGCAGTTCAATTGAAAGTACCTTTAATTGCAAATGTAGGGTTTGCTCAAAATTGGTATGATCTCTAGTCGATTTCTTCTACATCGTCATCATACTTATTTTCATCGATTAACTTTGAATGATCTGCCATGATTGCTTTTGCTGTACCAGAGTATATCATTTTTTGATAACCATGATTTCTTCTTTTTTCATACGCAACATTCACATCTTTGAGTGCATTCATATTTAATTCAACTGCTTGAAATGCCAACTTTAAAACTACTTCTTTTTTATCAGCACATTCTTTAATATGAACTTCTTGAGAAGATTGATTTAGAATAGGAATTTTTCCGCGATACGTTTTTGGCCAAATGGGCATGTTTTGAGCCATTTGCATATCTTCTAAGAATTTTTGATATAGAGGTGTATAAGTGAATTCATAACAATCAGGGCAAGCAACTGAATGGATATCTTTTTTACTCTGATACCATTCATTCATTTCAAGATCGCATCTTTCTAAGCATTTTTTACAAATAGGACCTTTACAATAGCCGCATTCAATTTCAGTTGTATTTAAATGACAAACTTTGCAAATTTCCATATACATTTAGTATATGTCGACTGAATCAAATTTAAAAGCACATGTATTTATTTGTACGAATAAAAAAGAAAAAGGTGAGTCATGTGGTGCTAAAAACTCACCTATATTATTCAGTAATGTGAAATTTCATTGTAAAAATAATCCAGATTTATACCAAAACGTTAGAATTAATCAAAGCGGGTGTTTGGGTCGATGCCAAGAAGGTATTGTAGCTGTTATTTATCCTCAAACAAAATGGATAGAACATCTAAAAGAGAATGATAAAGACCTTTTAATTGAAGAGCTTTCTAAAGTATTGAGGTAAATGAAAATCTGGTTTTACCTGATTAGGAAGATACGCACTCCAATAACTACGTTCCGTTTCATTTCCTAAGCATGAGAAAAAATTTCCATACAGCAGACTTTTATCTTTGCATTGAATTGATGATAATGGAATTTGAAATTGAGCATCCCATTTATGATCTATTACATTAGAAATATGTAGAAATTTTGAAGTATATTTTTCATTTAATTTTTTTCTAGGCTCAAATATTTCTAATTCAAAATATTGATTTAAAGGACTTAATTGAAACTCATAGTAATGATGTAAATTTGTATTATTATTTGAGCTTACAGCAATGAACGCTTCAACAACATCATAGTCCCATAACCCTATTGATGATTGATTTAAAGAATAAGAATGATTAATTAGAGGGTTTAAGTATGGTGCAACTGTGAAATTGATATTTAAATGATCGTTTTCAATAAAATAATTTAAAGTTATTTTTGGTTTGATTGACTTATTTTGATTTACTTCATGAATACAATTTAAAATTATTGATTTTGAGGCCAAACACAAACCCCATCTACTAAAACTTTATTCACTAATCGAGAAGGAACATGAATAGGGTCAATCGAATTTAAGTCTTCACGGTCAATTCGATAAAATACTAAGTTATCTTGTTCAGCATTCGTATTCTCAAAGCAGATATGATTAAGTGCAACATTAAGTGAAGACTTTGTTTTAGTAACATTCATAATTTTCGACTGAGGAAAAGTTGCAATCACATGATCACTCGAGTCTTTAAGTTGAACTAAGACTCTTAGATCAGAAGATTCATCTATATTATCAATTTCATTGAAAAATAACTTAGGTTTTAATTCGATAAGAAGCGGGTAATTCGTAAGATTATTCATATAATTTAATCTACATTAGATTTATATCATGTCAAACACTCTGCGTAATAGGAGTTATAAAGTTTACATAATATATCTTATACGATTTTATCTAGTAATATAATTTAATAAATTTTAAATTTTTAATTAATATAGTTTGACGTAATTAGATTTATTGCTGAGAAT
>CAZNGN010000018.1:24962-55829 GCA_964572865.1 uncultured Bacteriovoracaceae bacterium
CACCCACCTGGAGGGGTTTATGAAAAAACTAAGTGGCTATCTTTTAGCAGTATTGGCATTAATAAATTTATCTTCATACAATGTTGAAGCTCGTTTCTTGCCAAGAAACAACTTACATTTACAAGACCATCGTTTTGCATCAAATGGTATCGATGAAACTAAATTTAATGAAATAATCGACTATGTTGTAAAATACTTTGGTCCAGTCGTTGAATCACATGGAGCTAAATTATCTGTTGATAAACGATGGAATGATAGCACTGTGAATGCATATGCTGAACAAAATGGAAATACATGGGAATTACATATGTTCGGTGGATTAGCTAGAAGACCTGAAATTACTCCAGATGGTTTTGCTATGGTTGTTTGTCATGAGTTAGGACATCATTTGGCTGGTTATTATTTCTATGGCAATGGTGACTGGGCAGCAGCTGAAGGAGAATCTGATTATTTCGCTACTCACGTATGCGCAAAAGTAGTTTGGGGCAAACAAGCTGCATTTAATAGAAAATTTTTAGCTCGTCATAGCATTCAAGCATCATCTGCTTGTGATACTGCTTATCCAAACACTGATGATAGAGCACTTTGTTACAGAACTGTTGAATCTGGTATTTCATTAGCTAAATTATTAGCTGCTTTAGGTAATGATCCAACTCCAAAAGTTGAAACTCCAGATCCATCTAAAGTTTCAAATACAAATACTGCGCATCCTGAAGCTCAATGTAGACTTGATACATATGTAAATGGAGCTTTATGTTCTCAGTTCTTTGATAAAAATATTATTCCAGGTAAAGGTAGAGATGGCGGATCAAATAGTTCAGATGCAGAAAAAGAAGCATTCCACTACTCTTGCTCTAATTCTGGTAACTTTACTGTTGGTCTTCGTCCACGTTGTTGGTTTAAGCCACAAACAGAAGCTGGTACTACTGTTCGTAAAAATAGAACTGCTTCTAATAGATCAACACCAAGACACTTTTAGTTAAAAATTAAAACCCAAGGATTGGGGATAAATTAACCATGGAGCCGGTAATTCGAAAGAATTATTGGCTCTTTTTTTTATGAGGTAAATAATGAAAACTATCATACTGAGTCTCGTTTTAGTGAGTTCAATTATTTCTAGCTCTGCTTACAGTTATGACAAAGTAGTTTGTGAATCTAAAGGCATTCTGTATTCTTTATTCAAGAAGAAAGCATACAAAGTAGTTTTTGATATTTCTGATCAAACATCAGTAAATGCAAGCCTCATGAAAATTAAATATAACTTATTATTTAAGAAATCTTCACTTGGACTTGCAGATTTACACTGTATACAAACATTGTCGCAACCAAACACTCGCAAAGATGATCCAAATAGCACTTTAGCTATATGTCATCAAAACAATAAACGCGACACTGGTTACTCAGTTGTGTTAAGTAATGCTGATATTGCCGGTAATCATACAGCACATATTTATGAAATTAATTTTGCAGGATCTTCTAAGATTGCAAAATTAAAATGTACGAACGAGTAATTCGAAGTTATTCGACTAAATGATTAGGCTTTAATTTAAGTTTAGCAACTGCCCTACCATGTCCATCAGACTCAAATTCTGATTGCTCCATTTTCATTCCTTTGAAAAATGGCATATCAAGCTTAATTGCTTCCATATGATTTACGTTAGCAAGACTTTTGATAATGTATTTTGCTATCTTCTTTTTAAAACGAGCACTCTTCAAATTTGAATCCAAACCTAATTCAGGTTTACCATTTATTAATAATTCTTTAGTAACTGAATGCTTTTCAGCAATAATCACTAAATGCGGGACTTCATTTCCATTTGAATCTTTTTGATTTTCAATTTTGATATTACCTTCAAAGGCAATCGGAACATGTACGTACGGTATTCCAGTTACAAGCTTTTTAAATTTAGAAAGTGGATAAATCATATCTAAATACATTTTACCATTTTTACCAGTCTCATCTAAAACAACAAAAGCTTGTTTAGGACCAAATTTTATATTGAATTTCTTTAAAGTATCAGCCCAAGTACCTTGTATAATAGTACGATGAATTAATCGATTGATGTAATCTTCTGAAACACTTAATGTAAAGTCATATTGATCTTTTGAAATAGCATCTTCAACATATTTTCGTGAAGCGATAAAATCTTCTTCTTTTAAAGTACGAACCGGTTCAGTCTTATAATCATTATCTATACAAGTTTTACCTAATTTAATAAAATCATCGTTTGTGCAAAAATTTCCGCTTAAATGAAAAACCAACTCGTTTTCTGGAATATTCCCCATGATATGATTGAATTTTATAATATTAGTAAATGCTTGTGATTGAATTGAAAATGCTTTTTCGTATGGATCTTCAAGAATTTTTTTCAATCCTTTCTCACCTGCCCCATTACTTAATGCACTAATAAAATAAGTAACTAACGAATTTTTAATTGTTAATTGATTTTGTATAATAAACTTTTTAATTTTTTCAGGATCGATATTAACAGTTCGGCTTCCTGCGCTAATAGATATGCTTGGTAAAGATTCAAATTCAAATGGCATTAAAACAGCTTGATCCGGTTTTTGTGTTAAACTTTTAGTAATTTCAGAAAAATCAATCTTATTTAATTTCATGTTAATTTGCTTGCTTACTTCAATTGAATAATCTGTGCTTGCATATAATGATTTTAACACTTCTGATTTTATGATCAATTCAGGATTTATTATTTTTACATCAAACAAATGAATTGTTTCATTTGAGTTTGGTACGAAAGCTTCAACGCCAATTGTGATACGTTTAGCTTTTACTCCTGCTTTTTCAAATGACATTTTTACTTTTGCGGTCATGAAGCTATCAATATTTGTGTTTATATTTTTTAATAAATTAATATCTGAAGATATTTCATTTACGTTATAAGATATTTTTTCAATTTTAGTATTTAATTGAATTCGAGATACATCTAAATTCATAACATAACTTAAACTATTTAATAACGATTTTACATCGGTGGATGCAGTCGAAACATTTAAATCATTAGAAAATTCAGCGTCTTGTTCTACTCCACGATTAAATGGGTCTTCTACTTTTAAATTTGAAAGATATGTTGCTAGTCTTTTAATAAAAACAGGAGTCCATTCTTCTTTCATCTTTGCCTGAAATACAATATCATTTTTTGAGTTATATAAATCTTTTTCATACAAAAAATTATCATTTGCAAAAATTAAATTCACATTAAATAATGTTGTTGAAATAATAATTAATTTGAAAATATTATTTTTGAACATTCATATTGCCTTTTAAAAACGGTTTAATATCTATCGATTCTACATCAGAATAAATAATAAAGTGTCCAGATGAGTCGATCTTAAATTCTTTCGGTTTAAATGTAATATTTTTAGATTTCATAAGTGAAGAAAGATTAATTCCTTCTGCTTCATTTAAAAGCGGCTTCAAAGTATCTTGAAGATCTGAGAATAGACTGTTTCTTACTAAACCAGTTAGTTGAGGAATATTATTCGGGGCATAATCAAACGTGTTATTTAATTCTAAGTCTCCATTTTTATCTTTATGAATAGGGTTTATTACATTCAATTTTAAGTAGTAACTCTTCATATTGATATTATAATATATTTCTGGATTCATTTTTAATTCAAATGGAAAATACATTTTCCCATTTGTATTTGAAAATATTTTTTCAATCCAATATCCAAGTTTACTTTTCTTTTTTAAATCAATTAAAAGGTTCAGAACAACATAAATTGAAGGCACACCACCCTGATCATTTTTGATATGAAATTTTACACCTTCAGAATTAATAGATATACCAGGCAATTGTTCCGAAATTGACTCATTTATAATATTTAATTTATTGCTGATATTCAAAATTGAATTAATGATTGGTTCACTTATAACTGCTGCGATATCATAATTACTATCTATAGACGATTCTTTATAGCTAGGCTTAGATAAAATACTTTTATGCCTTCCATGTCCTAATTCATTATTTAAAATAATTTGCTCATTATTTATTGCAATGATTGGCTTAAAATTAATAACTGCACTTTCTTTCGTGATCCAATCAATATCTTGCAATATAGTTGCAAATTGCATTTTATGTATCATTTTATGAATATTCGATACGATTGTTTCAAATGTAGAAGGAAGTGCATTTATAATTTTATATTTTGGATTGTAATTGTAAGGATTGAGTACGTCCTGTGGCATTGGAATTATTTTATTTATATTATTTTTTATATTAATTGATTTAGATTTTTTTTCTAAAAATGAGTTACTTTCATAATCATATCCATAATTAGTAGATATTTTCTGTTCATCAATTAATTTATTAATTATTCTAACTAAATCTGTCGTAATGAATGTTGAAATTTTATTTACTAACATTGAAGAAACTAAAGATTTATTTTTTACAATTTCATTTTTAAGTCTTGTTGTATCCGCTGGAAACTTTTTACCATTAATTTCAACAATAATATCTGGAATTTCTATGTTTTTTGCTTCTAGAGAAATATCTAACTTTGGCTTATATTTTTCATTATCTAAATTTGTTTTAATTTTTAAAACATCGACTTGAGTTTGGTTTATTTTTTTATCGTAGTATACTTGTAACTTTGAATTAATAGATAATGGAGCCCCAGCGAGTGACAGCTTTAATTCTGAATCTTGTAAAACAACTTTTAATGAATTTGGGTCATTGCAATCTAAACCTGTGCATACTTGAATCTTTGAAAATTTTACTTTCAATTCATCAAGTAAAATCATCAATTCCATGCGAAATACATCTTCACTAGATTTTACTTTATGCAAAGATACGTTCTCTGCTCCCATTTTAAATTCAGATACCATCTCGTCTGTGTTGATTGTGATATCAAAACCATCTGTAACTTTTATTCCAGTAAGTTGTTCGATGCCTTCTAAAAGGCCGGCATTGTTTTCATCTTTTGTTGGTACGATATGTTGAGATGTGCTTTGTTTTGGAATATTTATTTTTACAACACGTTCATCATTAGTTTGATTCGATGATGTAGCATAACTTGAAATTAGTTTATGAACTATGCTTTGAAAGCCTTTAGTAGAAAACAATAAACCTAAATATAAATCTTTATTAGAATCATTATTGTTAGACGTATTTTGTGCGAATACGCTTGTACTCAACAATATGATGCCTAATATGCTTATATATTTAATTCTATTATAAATAGAGCTAATGGCCATATAACCTACTTTGTAGGATATAATGCAATCACTAGACCAAATAATTTATTATTTATACTAATAATTACAAATACTTAGACATTAATCCGATTGAATTAATGTCTAATATTTATACAACCGTAAACGATTTAATTCAGGTTAATTTATTCTTTAAACTCAAACATTGAAGACATTGGCATTAACAATGTTTTCTCATTATCGACCAATGGTTCATATGAACTTGATTGAACGTCTGCAATTTGTAGTTTAGCTGCTTCAATTGCACTTTCAATTGATTGAGTTAAAGACAACTGAGCTGCTTTTACCGCTCGTTCAGTATTGGCAATTCCACCTGCTGCAACTTTATCTTTTAAGAATTCTTTTTTATCAACTGTTCCCATTAGAATCTGTTTCACTTCTTTATTAGAAAGTTTGCCGTTAATATCAAGAATTCTTGCAGCTACGTTTGCTACAAAAGGTGATGCTTGGCTTGTGCCTGAAACCGTTAAATAAGCATCTCCTGGAATTGATGATTTAATTCCAACACCGGGTGCTGCGATATCAACCATTTTAATACCATAGTTAGAAAAGCTTGCAATCTTAGAATAACCAAAAGTAGCTGCAACTGTAATCGTATTATTACGTTTAATGTTAGCAGGATATGTAGGCAATTCATCATTGTTTGTACCATCATTACCAGCTGCAATTACGAATAATGTTTCTTTTGCATCAATTGCAAATTGTTTTCCACTATCCACGATTGCTTGAATCAGATACTTAGCATATTTTGTAATTTGTTCGTCATTTACATCTAATTTAAGAGCTGTAAATAACATTTCTAACACTGGTTTAATTGCATGTACGCTAGATCCAAATGAACAATTAGCAACTCTAGCTTTTTGGTACCAAACGTATAAACCAATTTTTTCAAGCATCGCACTTTGTGCACCTGCGAGTTTGTCTAATCCCATATAGATTAATTTTTCAATAATTGGCGTTACTTTGATTTTCTTTTGATTTGGATCTGGTTTTGGCATTTCTTTAAATGGCTGCTTCACATTAGTTGGCAACAATTTAATTCCCATAATTTCAGCAGCATTGCTATCTTTTGCAACGATACCCGCTACGTGTGTACCGTGAACGAAATTTCCAAACACTTGCATTTCTGCAATGAAGTTCTTGTCTTCTCGTTTCGCTTTAATCCAATTTTTTTCTTCTTCAGTTATAGTGCCTTTAAATGCCTTTAACTGTAATTCGAAATATTTATAATCATCTTGTGAAAATGTACCTAAAAGTGAGTAGTCGACTAATTTGTTATTATTTTCAGCAAAGTTCCAACCATGCAAGTCATCAACTAATCCGTCATAATCGTCATCACGGTTATTAAGAGTTTCTTTTGGATTATTCCAAACTTTGGCAGCCAAATCTTTGTGTTTTATATCGGTTCCTGAGTCAATGATGGCTACAGAAACTGCGTGAGATCGATTGACTAACAACATCAATACCAAAGATAAACTAATTAAGAATGATTTCATTTCATTTTCCTCTTATTAATATTTTCGAAATCATCTCTTGTTTTTACAAAAAGGCAAATATAAAAATAATAAATATATGAAACAACTTCTTAAAGTAATACTTCAAGCATTAATATTCACTTTGGCTATGTCTTTTACTATCGGTTGTGCTTCAACGCCGAAATCAAGAATTAAAGAAAAAGAAAAAGAATTTTTTGGATATCCACCAGAAATACAAGGTCAGATTCAAGCTGGTCAAATCGATAAGGGATTCAATGAAGACATGGTTTATTTGGCAAAAGGTAATCCAACAGAAAAAGCGTCGCATCAAAAAGCGGGTAAAACAATTTCTGTTTGGAAATATTATAGAAAGCCTGATGTAGCTGCGCCTCCTGGCTCTGCAGCACCAGGATTCTCAGGTGCCTATGAGTATCCAACACCTGGGAAAGCCCAGCAACCCTACCCTATGTATTATAATAAACCAGGCTTAGTTGTAGAGTTTGAAAATGGAAAAGTGAAAGGCTGGACTGAAAATCAATAATTTATAATCGATCACCTGTATATGAGGTAAAACCACCATTACCATCATCAAATGACAAAGCTAATTGATTTCCACTAGTAATAAATTGATCAAAATACATTCCAGATTGTTCAGGATAATCTGGTCTTTCAGTAAAAAATGCCATTGTAACTGCGTTGGTATCAGAAATTGAATAAAATCCTTTCATTATATAATACACACCTGAATATTTAGTTTGAACTAGAAAATATCCATTTGAATCGAAGTATATCCAATCAATTCCTCCATCTCCATTTTGATCTGCACCTTGTGAGTGAAAGTCCCAAACTCCAACTAAATTCAGGCTTTGAGGATTGAGCGATTGAAATAATGTCATTTCTGAATTGGAACTCATTTCAGTCATTTTCATTACAAACTTATCTGCAGAAATATTGATAAAATGATATTGAGAGGTAAACCCACACATTGAATTATTAATTCCTGAAACAAACATTAATATATCATTATTTATGATCTTATAAGAACCCATGGCTATACATTCAATACCACCTTGATGGGGATCTTTGAGTGAAATTTTAAATGATAATTGTGTATCAAAAGTATAAGTAGCTGTATATAAATCGCCTGGATTTCTATTTGCTGATTCAGATGCATATGAAGTAGTCCAAACACCAAGAATTGAAATACCGCTAGATAATGATCCTACCGGTTGAGCTGTGGTTTCATCTTTTTTTGAGCCAAAGAAATTACAGCCAAGCGAAAAGCTTACTGTAGAAATAAGGACAATTTTTAAGATAGATTTAATTATAAATTGTTTCATTTGCGCATCCTTGCTTACTGTGCTTATCGGACACACTGTGAATTAATTAATATGCAATTTTTACCGTAGTATCACTAATGGTATAATAGCATCCATTGAGAGATTATTTAAACATACATGCGCTGCATCTTTTGCCTTAGGTTTTCCGTTAAATGCAATCGATAAGCCTGATTGATTGAACATGAGTACATCATTTGCACCATCTCCTATCGAAACGGTTTCTT
Source organism: uncultured Bacteriovoracaceae bacterium (assembly GCA_964572865.1). Lineage (GTDB taxonomy): Bacteria > Bdellovibrionota > UBA1018 > UBA1018 > UBA923 > CAZNGN01. The sequence continues at coordinate 33,238 of CAZNGN010000018.1, forward strand.
CTTTCTTAAGTTTTTCATTTATAATTAATTGAGATAAAATTTCAGCTTTTCTTTCAGTATTTACAATTTCTTTTGATACCGTTCCTGATATTTTATTATCTTGAATATCAATTTCGTTTAAAAACATGTAATCAAAATGATAATGAGAATGTAATATAGAACCAAATTGTTTTAACCCACCAGAAATAATTGCTTTTTTAAGTTTTTCTTTATTTAAGTGACATAAAAATGTATCAACGCCACTGTTTAATGTTAGTTGGTTTGCTAATTGGTTTATCAAATCTACTGAAACACCTTTTAATAGTTTTATTCGTTTTTTAAAACTATCATTATAATCAATCTTACCTAGCATCGCCTGCTCAGTGATTTGCGATACTTCTTGTTTTAAATTTTGTGATGAAGCAAATTCATTTAATGTCTCAATACTGACTAATGTTGAATCCATATCAAACGCTACTAATTTTTTAGGTGTGATGAGAATATTATATGGAATAACACCATAACTAATTGAATCAGATATCGATTGACTTAGTTGAGCTTTCAGTACATTCCATGTTAGATTTTTACTTTCAATTGTTAAGTACTGATACTGATACTGATACTGATTCCAATTAACATTTGAATCTTTTGCTAAAAGCGGAAATTTTTGTTGTAATAATTCGACAGTAGAATGCACTAATTCAGCATTGTTTTGATTGTAAATAAATATAACTACTAGTGTATCTTTTGGGTTCTGAATCTTGATACTCATGATTTATTGTATAGCAGATTTAATTTCTTTTTTAGTAGAAATATTACGGAATTGCTTTGATAACATTACTGGATACGATTCACCTGTTAATGATGCAGATAATGTACCGTCATATAAAGCATCTACAATCGCTTTTTTATGCATTTTATCATTTCTAACAAAGGGAGCGCAAAGGTGATCCCATTGATTTAATATTTCATACTTTACCATACATTCAACAGCAAAGGCTTCAGCTTCTCCGCCCTTACCAGCAATTCGATTTTTCACAAACTCATCTACATTTACATTTTGTGTTTCTGCAACACTTTGTTGATCCATTAATGTTGCATGAGTCATTTCATGCGATAAATCTGCAATGTGTTCGATGATTGGTAATTTTTTTGTAAGGTGTACACACACTACTGATTGATTCATATTAGAAGCAATAGATCGACCCGTTTTATTTTTGATTACTTGTGAATAAGAAACGTGATCCCACTGAATGATTAATTTTTCAATTGTTTGATATTTTTTTTCAAATAATTCAATAATATTTTTACCTGTATCCGTTTGATTCATTTTAGTTAATAAATGAATTCTTTCTTCTTTGGTTAAATCAATTCCTGGATCACAAGGGATTGACCGCTCTTGAAAAGAAAATTGATTTTCATTCGCATATAATGTTTTAAAACAACTTAATATGAATAAAAGAATCAATAACCGAACATTCATAAATAATGTTTCGGCTAAATGCTTGAATTATTTATGTAGGATTTTTTTTCCTAGCAAAATGTATCGCAATAGATGCAATGATAGCAGTAAAAATCGCACACATTTTGCCAAACCACTCTCCCCATAGAAAATATATAGTTTTGGGCAGTTTTTGGTTATTTTCAGGTAGTTTTAGCTCAACATTTACATTCGCTTCTTCAAATAAATTACTTTGATGGGTAATTTTTCCTGTCATATCTATCCGTGCACTAAACCCAGTATTTGTTGTTCGAACTAGTGGAATTCTAAGTTCGATAGTTCTAAAGGCAGTAATCATAAAATGTATGTATGGCTCTGCCGATTTACCAAACCATGAATCATTTGTGACGTTCAAAATAAAATCAACTTCTTTTGCAGAACAAGCACGTGTAAATTCAGTATCAATGCCTTCATAACAAATTTGAGGAGAGAAACGAAATGTTTGATTTTGTGAATTTACATATTCAAATGCCATTGGTCCTAATCCCCTACCAAAATCTGCAATTGTTGGAATGATATTTTGCACGATAGGACCTAATGGCCCTAATGGAACATATTCACCAAATGCTAACAATATATTTTTTCGATATAAACCCTTTTGCTCTCCCTTGGGCGTTACATAAAAAATAGTATTATAATCTTTTTTGAAATCGGAACTATATCCACCAAAAATAAGTGGTGTTTGCATGTTTTTAACTAAATCTAATATAAATTGATCTCGAGCTGAGCCACTTCGATTTGCATTTTCATTCTGTAAATGTGTGTACAATAACGGATACGCAGTTTCAGGCCACACAATTAAATCTGGGTGAAAATCAGATACAGCTTTTAGACTCATATCTTTATATTTGTTCAATACTTTATCGGTGGCTGATTTTAACCCACTTTCAGAAGCTAACTTTTCAACATCTCCTATATTTGCTTGAATCATTGATACTTTTAACAGCTTTTTAAAATTACTTTCAATGGTTTGAAGTGAATGAATTCGATGATTGCCCCAAATGGAAACTAAAATCATAATGATCAATATAAAACTTACTTCAAACCAATGTTTCGCTTTCACAGTTTTGTTTTTTAATGCAACAAATAAAAATGTAAATGCTACATTGGCTGCAACCATTAAAAAAGTAATTCCCGGCACACCCGTTACTTCAGCAATTTGAGCAAACGAAAACCAACCATACATTCCATGACCAATCGAATTTGGAAATATTTTTGGATATAAATAATCAACTCCAACATAAATCGTTGCGTACAATAAAATAGAAAATATGGATTTGATATTTTTAAAGTATTTGTGTGCTAAAAAAACAATCATCCCAAATAAAATGAATTGCATTTCTCCAAACAATGAAAATGCGAATAAGACTATTTTGCCAACAATCCATGGCAAACCACCGAAATTAACTGCTACATCTGATACCCAATAAAATCCTGTATAAATTAAAAACATTCCCATTAAAAAAGAAACTTGAAACGCTTTCTTTAACGTTCTGACATTATTTAAAAGATATAAGTAAGGAACTAAAGCAATCAGACCTAATGGCCATAAAGAAAAGGGAGGAAAAGCGAGCGCCATTAACATTGCACTCACTAGAGGGTAAATCACATTCCTATATTTAGATAATAATTCTTGAATTTTATTAGTGGCCATCTTTATTTAAAGTGTACCACTATCGTATGAACTTTTAGAACAAGTTTCGTTCTTTTAATGCTGCCTTTAGTTGTTCAGGTGAAGAAATAGTTCTCAATGGTTTATTATTTTTCTCTGGACGAATAGCCACTGGTTTAAACTCACTTTTCTTTTGTTTTGAGACTCTAGCCAAAGCAGCCGCTGCGTTTACTTTTCCTCCAGATGCTACTTTATCTTTTAGTGAATCAAATCGGTCTACCGTTGAATTCACCAATTCTTTTATATCGGAAGGTTTTAAATTCGAATCATGAGAAATCATTAAAGCAGCAAGCCCAGTAACAAATGCTGTCGCTTGTGATGTTCCTGTCATATATGCATATTTTCCACCAGGAGCTGTACTTAAAATGTTTTCACCCGGAGCCACTACATCCACCATTTTTTTACCATAATTAGAACTAGCTAAAATTTCATTGCGAATGTTAATTGCAGATACACAAATGATGTTTTCCATTCTATAGGCGCATGGGTAATAATAGTTTTGTGGAAGATCCGCATTTTGATGTTCATTACCAGCTGCTGCCACAATTAAAATACCTTTATCGCGCGCTCTTTTGATGGCTTCAAATTCATCTTTCGAATATTCAGGTCCACCGCCACTGTAGTTGATAATCTTTGCGCCATGATCAATTGACCAGTTTAAAGCTTTGATACTATTTCTTAGATTTTCAGTACCAGTATTGCGTTCAGAGTAATAGCGAACCGCCATAATTGAAACTTTGTGTGCCACTCCTGAAATGCCGTTTTTTGCATTTAGTGTTGCACCCAAAATTCCTGAAACGTGTGTACCGTGACCATGCTCATCTTTTGGATTTGGTCTGTTGTCAACAAAGTCCCAACCATATACATTTGGATTGCTTGGGTCTTTCCATAAGTTATTTCTTAAATCTTCGTGATTCGGATCAATTCCAGTATCAACAACTGCTACCACGACACTTTTTGATCCTTCTTCAATTTTCCATGCATCAAGAGCATGAATATGTGAATTGGTAATTGAATTTGATAAACCCCAATTTTTAAGTGGTTGTACGGATGCCAATTGACGGTCAAAATCTAAGACCGGCAATGATACGATCAAAAGTGCAGGAAGCACAAATACCGCTGCTAATAGTTTTAACTTAAGATTCTTCACAGTCATCGTTGCTACTTTCTCCTGTCTTACGTGACAGGATTATTTCTCTAGTTATAGAGCAAGCAAGATGCCAACTTTTGTAAATGGTAAATTATTAATAAAAACAAGCTAAGTATTTGATTTTATTAAATCAGATGATCTATATTTTTTACATTATACCAGCAAATATGTCTAAACTGTGTACACCTGTTGTGTCCGTGTGACACTGTCTTTAAGCAGCGTATTTTGTGCCATTTGGATTTTGAAATGCTTTATTGAGAGCGTTGATTCCTTTTCGAAAATGCTGAATGAGCGAAAAGTCAATTGTTGGAAACGCCATTACTACTTCTAATTCTTTCGATTTGCCATCTACGTCTGGCAAACACACTACGATCATTGTAAATGGCTTTAAATCTTCACTTTTAAATTTAGTAATAAAAGTACAGAAATGATTTTGATTTTCGTCTGTGTAAGTCCAAATTTCATCTGGATCTTCTATAGCCAATTCAATAAATGGCTCATATTTTGGAAAATCTGAAATTAAAATGTCATCTGGTTTGCGGTTGTCTTTACAGATTCTTTCTAACTCTTGGAGATCAAATCTTTGTTCATCCTCAAACTCTTCTTGATGATTTTCTAAAGCCTGTGAATTTTCAGGCATTTCAGGCTCTAAACCGTCATGTAATCTTAAATCATGCCCTTTTCGATAATGATTCACTAAATCTTCATCTTTTGAAACAAATCGTAGTAATACATAACTTGGTTTAGCATCTAACACCAAACATACGATTACATAACTAAACTTACGGTTTGATTCTTTAAAATGAGATATATAAGTATAATATTGATCACCAGACTCAGTTTGATTTACCCAAATCTCATCTGGATCTTGAAATGTTAATTCCTCATATTTTTGAAATTTTTCTAAATCAGATTCATTATAGTCATGTGAGTCTCTTAATTTAATGATCTCATCATGTAAAAGTTCAGCTGTCGGAGCAAAATACTCTTCAATGCACTCTACAGCGCAGAAACATCGACCGATTTCACGCTCGACAAAATAGATGCGCTCTAATTCAGCTAATGAATTTCTACAGTTAGCGCAGTAATCAGAAAACCTGAGTGATTCCAAGTATTAACTCCTTATTATCACCCACCTTACCGTATATTTTACACTAATATAACGTTATGAGTCAATTTAATTTAAGTATATGTTATTATTACGTTTTTTTAGGTAAAAACTGCCTATTTATAACGCACTGCAATTTGCGCTAAATGACTTTTTATCTGATCATTAAACTATGTGGGCTATCTAGGACGGATGCCCCAATAAGCAGTTGATCATACATCTGCTTTAAACGTGTGGAAAGGAGTCCACGATGATCTACGTAAATCAAAAGCAACTGGAACAAGTGGAATATTTAATCGAGCAGTCTTCAAGAGGTTTCCACATTCTATTCGATAACGACACCATTCGAAAAGTTTACAGTTACGGAAAATATAAATTCGAAGAAGAAACAGAAGAAGATAAAAAAGAACAAGATATCGTTGAGAAACATATCGAAAAACTAATTCTTCAGCCTACTCTCGTTTCAAAACGTGCATATTTAGAAAATTTAAAACCAGATATGTTTATGAAAGTAGTAAGAACTTATTTTTCAATCGTAGAAAATAACATCTTTGAATCTCAAAAATTTACACAGTAAAGGATCGTGAAATGTCAGTCGATTCTGTTAAATCAAATGCAAACTCTACTGCATACGCTGACAAAAGACGTGCGTTAGAAGATGAACGAGCTGAAGAACTCGATACAATTGAAAAAAAATATAGAAAACAAGTAAGTGATACTCGCAAAGCTAGATCAGAAGAAGTCAAAAAAATAAAAGAAGAAGAAGGAGAAGAAATCTCGGAGGTTTCAACTTCTGCTACAGCTAAAATAAAACGCAATCAAGAAGCTCAACAAGAACGTATCAAATCATATCAAGAAGAATCAGCAAAACTTACAGAAGAAGCTAGAAAAAAGTTACAAGGCAAAGCAACTGAATTGTCTCGCTTTTCTAAAGAATTAGAAAACCAAGAAGAAACTTTACGTAAACAACATACCGCTTCCCTCATCCACCAAGAACAGAACCATGAACGCAATATGAAAGCCAAAGAAAAATCTCTCAACGTAGTAAATCAAGAGATTGCAGAAAATCATGACAAAGCTGTATCTAAATTAAAAAACCAACAACGAGACGAATTGAAGTATTTGCAAGAACAAGGAACAATAGAAAAAAACTTTTTCAAAGAAGACATTGCAAAAGATGCCATTGCTGCAAAAAAACAACGTGAAATGAATGAAACTGTTTTTGAACAAGAAAAAACCAATGTAAAACGTAATAATCAAAAGCAACTCAATGAATTACGACTTGCCAATGAAAGTGCTCAATTTTCTGAGCAATCATCGAATGATAAAAGTATGCAAAACATACATAACCAATACAAACAAGCTGTTCAAGGCGAAATGCTTAGAGGTCAACGAGAACTCAATAAAATGAGGGAATTTAACGCAATTAATGAATCAGATGTTGCTCGACAAAATAAGAGAAGCATTACTGAAGCGAACCAACGAGCAAAAACTAGAATCGATGCTGTTGATTCTGAGTCTAAGTTCCAAGAACAAGTTGCAAAACAAACCTATGAAAAACGAAAAAATATTTATTCTGAACAAACAAAAAAAACTTTAAATGAATTAGAAGTAAATCAAAATAAAATGAAAGAGCAAGCAGCTACTGGATATCAAGATAAAATCAATCAACTCAACTCACATCATAACAAAACGTATTCAAATAAACAGGCCTTATATCAAAGTGAAATTCAAAACCAAGAAAATGCAGCACAAAAACAACTCAATGACATCATTGCAAACAGCGCAACGGTCGTTGGCGCCACTAGCAATAAGCAATCTGACTCATTTTATAAACTGAGAAATTTTGATGCCACTTTTAGCGAATCAGATAATGACTATGTTGTGAATGTAAAAGTTCCTGAGCATGAGAAAGACTCTGTTCACATTACTTCTAAGCCTGGCAGCATTACCATTAGTGGAACTCGTAGATTTGAAAATAAAGCTAAAACAGAGGACGGACATAGCGTTTCAACGAACTCTTATCAAAGCTATGCAGAAACAATTCCTATTCAAGGTAGATTAGATGCAAGTAAAATGTCTCGTCAGTATTCTAACGGAAAATTACAATTTAAAATTCCTAAAGTATAAACCTTATTTTTTACGATTTACCAAATCTTCTAATTCTCTAAGCATGAATTTTAATTTAGCATGCATCGTTTGAAGTTTTTTGAAATTTTCTTGTAACTCTTCTACTGATTTGAGTTCAAAATCTTTTTCTGAAAAGTAAGATACTTCATTTTTAATCTCAAGATTCGATTCTTCTCGAAATGGGATTTCACGCAATGGTGTTGGTTTAAATTTTATAACTCCAGCTTGATCCACATCTTGTGCACGAATGATTCGTGAGCTTGGTTTTAATGTATTAGGGTTTAATGCTGTTTTTTGTTCAGATGTTTGAGCGTTTTCAGCCTTAGCCTTACGATATAATTGATATACGTTTGACTTAGAAAATGCGACTCCTACTGCTTTGTCTCTCGTTGCCATCTCGTTATCCTTTCACAACAACTTCTAATATAAGTACTTCCACATTCGCTTCTACTGTGAACTCTTTTGTAAGAGCTCTCAATGAAGATGCATTATAGTAAAGCAATCAAAGTGCCAGAATTTGAGGCAAAATAAAAAAACATAAGTCATTGATATTATTGATATATATAATTTTAGTGGCAAATAAAGACTGTTTATATTTTATACATTTGTACTAGTTAATTGTCTATTTTATGACTACAGACTTATGTGCCCAAGACGCACATTTCCTGTCTCTGCATATACTTTAAATACCGCGGCTGTATCTGTAACACTAACCAAATCTGGTAAAATTGTAGAATACACATCGCCAATTGGAACATTTAATTCAAATCGCATTGATCCTGATTTCGGAAAACTTAATATAATATCCCCTCCTCTACTTATAATTGAAGATTGAGAAGATTTATTAACCATATTCCATTTTAAAACTGTATCACCCAAAGTTGATCCGATTACCTTTTGTGATAAACCCTCAACTCCTACATTTCCGTTTCCGATTTCGTAACTTAAATCACCAGAAACCCCAGACCCTGCAACTGTACATTCTTTACATTTAATATTCAAAGATCCAATGTTTTCGAAATCTACATCACCATTCTGAAGTTTCACATTGATCGTATCATCCCATTCAGATGCCCATATGGAGCCAATTCCTAAAGTTAAATCTACAGGAACAGTTTCATATAATTTGATTTCTACAAAAAACTTACATTTTTCGTCTGCATTAAAGTTTTCAGCTAAAAACAATAATTGATCTGAATGCATTACTTTGATTTTGCAGTTATTCGGATTGCCTTTTACTAACTTTATTTCTAATAAATTATCCTTTTTTTTGTCTGTAGAAATCAGTTTAATTTGAGCATTAGAAAGTTTAATATTAATTCTGTTTTGTACTTCTAATGGATCAATAACCAATGGACCAAATTCAATTTTAGCATTTGTTATTTCTTCGAGTTTTATAACTGACATTGGATTATTAGGAAAATCTGAAGCTTGATTCATTTCACCAGTCTGTTGATTCACATTCGTATCTTTATTTTCTGATGAGATATTTTTATGTGAACAAGAAACAAACTGATTCACAATCATATAAAATCCTAAAAAGAATACCAATCTACGGTAGGTTTTTTGCATAAAATTAATTCTAACTAACATTTCTATCTATTCAAATTGAAAACATATTATTCATAATTATACAGCGCGTTGCACTATTCATATTTCAAATAGAAAATAAATGTTTATAATAGCTTCAATATTTAGCTTTTTGGAGGATACTAAAATGCAAAATCAAACACATAATGTAACAAACACTTCTCAACAGTTACTCATATCAAAATTCATTAGCAAAACGTATGGCTGGATGATGGTAGGACTACTCATCACAGGACTAACTAGCTTTTATGTTGTTCAAAGTGAATCGTTAATGAATATGATTTTAGGCAATAAATTTGCATTTTATGGAATTCTAATTGCAGAACTAATCACTGTGATGGCGCTTTCTGCTATGGCACAAAAGTTAACAGCAAGCATGTTGACGTTAGGATTTTTATTTTATTCATTTCTTAATGGTCTCACTTTTTCTTTTATATTCTTGGTTTATACAGCAAGTTCAATCACTAATATATTTTTCTTAACATCTGCAATGTTCGGAGGACTCGCATTATTTGGTTTATTCAGCAAACGTGACCTCGGACCAATCGGCACTTTTGTTGGAATGGGTCTTTGGGGAATGATCATCTTAAGTTTAATTAATATTTTTGTTGGGTCTGAACATCTTTCATTAGGAATTTCACTCGCAGGAGTATTCATTTTTTCTGGACTGACAGCTTATGAAAGTCAGAAAATTAAAATGATGGCTATGGTTTCTGCACAAGATGGACAAACAGAATTTGCAGAAAAAGGTGCTATTTTTGGCGCTTTAACCATGTATTTAAATTTCATTAATTTATTCTTAAGCTTATTGAGATTAATGGGCTCTAGAAGAGATTAACATAACCATTGCGGTTTAGATTTAATCGAAAACTGATAATTCAATATTTTTATTTCTGCAGATATCAAACAAATAGGTTGTTCTACCAAAGGTTGATATGATTTTTGCATATTTAAATTATAAAGTTGATCATCGATAATCGCAAAACCCAAATATGCTAAGTGCAATCGAATTTGATGTGTGCGTCCTGTAATTGGAGTACATTCAACGATACTTGTATTTTCATTCTCATTATAAGAAAACAATTTAAAAATAGTATGTGAAAATTTACCATCTGGATGGCATTCACTTAGCACTCCAACACTTTTTCGAATAGGCATTGTACATTCTACTTTATCGAAAAACTTACCCATAACTTTTGCATAATATTTTTTTGTGACTCTGTTCAATGCAAATTCTTGACTTAAGGTTTTTGATACCTCTACATTGCGTGCAAAAATAACCAAACCTTCAGTCGATAGGTCAATTCGATGTACTGAATACATATAACCATAACCATCATTTTCTAAAATTTTGGATAATGAGTTTTTAAAATATCTTCCGCAAGGATGCACTGGCATTGGTGCGGGCTTATGAACAACAAGTAAATCTTCGTTTTGAAATATTATTTCGTACCAATTTGGCACATCTGGCTCTGTACGATTAATCATTTCATACTCTATGATCTCGTGTGCTTTTGGAATATAGTCTTGAGCTACAGCGTTTCCATTTACTTTTACATTTGCTTGATTGAACAAAATATAAGGAAAATACTTTTGATAAATCTCAGCAGTAGACAAGTTTATCCACTCTTTGCGAATATAATTTCGAAACGTGAATGGATATGGTTGAACCGAGCGAACATGATTCGGCAAAAGTGATCTATTTAAAATCATAACGTATCACTTAAGTAAGATTGAATGCTCCGATTTAATTTTGCGATGCTTTCGTTGCTCATTGAAGACACAAATAATACTTCGTTTACCCCTACTTCTTTTGCATTTTTTAATAATTCTTTTTGTGCAGCATTTTCTTTATTTTTTGATTTATGCTTATCCATTTTGGTATAGGCAACTACAAATGGAATTCCTTCGTGCTGTAAAAATTCAATCATCTGATAATCTGTTTTTTGAATTCCAACATATCCATCGATTAATAATATTAGTAAATTTAATTGTGATTCTTCTATGATCCATCTTTGAATTTCTTTTCCCCATAATTCTCTTAAAGAATGAGATACTTTGGCGTAGCCATAGCCAGGTAAATCTACTAAATACCGACTTTTCCATTCAAAAAAATTGATTTCTTGAGTTTTTCCTGGTGTTTGTGAAACACGAGCAATTTTTTTACGAACTAAATTATTTAGTAAAGTAGATTTTCCGACATTTGAGCGGCCTGCAAATGCAATGCGCGGTAAATCTCTTAATTTTAATCTATCAAAATCGGTTTTGATTCGAGCGCCACCGATGAATCTAACTTCTTCCATCGTATTGTATCCTATTCAGAGAGTTCTAAATGAGAAATGAAGACTTTGACAATCTTACCGGCGTCTTTTTTTCCACCATGTTCTTTTATGTATGCTTTATTTAATCCCTCTGCCACAGAGGCCTTTAAATCTTCTTTACCTTCATCCGTCATCAATGGTTCTAATTTAAATCCTTGTATTGAACTTGAAACTGCTTCTTTCATTTTGTCTAAATTATCACGTATCCATCGAGCAGTGTCTGGAGAGTCACATTCAGCGTAAAATTCAACTGACATCACTGTCTCTTTGCCTTCTTTATCTTGTATGGTTGTTTTTGCTTTTTCTAAAAAGGCTAATGACTTTTCGGCTCTCTTGTATGCTTCTTGTTTTTCAAAGCGCGCAAGCATTTCTTCTTCTACCGTCATCACATGCTTTTTAGGCCCAGATGGCGGCGACCAACGTTTCATAATTTGTTGTGCTGAAATGATCAGAAGAGTTAAACCTGCAACGAAACCTAAAACTAAAAAACGCTGTGATGCATCGCCTTTTAATACCATTTTAGGCACATCTTTAATGCCCAACGACACAGATTTAATAGATTCAATGACTGGCCTAATAAAAACCATTGGATTAAACTTAACCTTCGGTTTTTGTTCTTTTTCGGCTTCTGGTTTAGGTGGATGTTCGCTCATATAAATATGCTAACATGACTAATGTTGCCTTGAAAGTTCTTGATGTTTTGATACCCTGTATTACTCCATGGAAACAAGCTTTGAATTCGAAAAACCGATCATATTACTCGAGAAAAAACTTGAGGAGCTTAAATCACTCACCTCAACTGAGAATGTCGATTTTAGCCAAGAAATCAAAATATTAGAAAAAAAACTGAATGTATTAATTGAAGAAATTTACTCAAAACTTTCACCTTGGCAAAGGGTTCAGCTTTCAAGACACCCCAATCGCCCATACGCTTTAGATTATATTGGATTAATTTGTGATGAATTTATCGAACTACATGGTGATCGATTTTACGGAGATGATCCAGCCATGATAACCGGATTTGCCAAAATCAATGGCAAATCAATTTGCATTGTAGCTCAACAAAAAGGCAGAAATACAAAACAAAAAATTGAACGTAATTTCGGAATGGTTCGTCCAGAGGGTTATCGAAAAGCATTGCGTGTAATGAAAATGGCAGCACAATTTTCTATTCCAATTCTTACCTTAATTGATACTCCAGGTGCTTATCCTGGCGTGGATGCAGAAGAGCGCGGACAATCTGAAGCAATTGCTAAATCAATCATGGAAATGTTTACGTTAAATACTCCCATCATAGCCTGTGTTATTGGTGAAGGTGGAAGTGGTGGTGCACTTGCAATTGGAATTGCTGATAAAGTTCTCATGCAAGAATACTCCACCTACTCTGTGATTTCTCCAGAATCATGCGCATCTATTCTTTGGTCTGATAGTACAATGAATGAAAAAGCAGCAGAAATAATGAAAATGACACCAGAAGAATTAAAACCTTATGGAGTAATCGATGACGTAGTCAAAGAGCCAAAAGGTGGCGCACATCGTGATTGGAAATTGGCTGCAGACAATATGAAATCAAAGTTTTTAGAAATTTTATCTCAGTTAGAAAATCAAAAAGATCTCATTTCTACACGTCGTAATAAATTTAGAACGATGGACCAATTTGCTTATGAATCAGTTTGAATCAATGACGGGCTTTGGTGAAGCTCAAACAAATCTAAATCTACCTCAAATGCAAGGAATGACTTTAACCACTCGTATTCGATCTGTGAATTCAAGATATTTGGATATCAAAGTAAAACTACCCAGAGTGGATAATTCTTTAATCATAGAACAATTGGTACGTAAAAAAATGTCTGAGCATTTTAAAAGAGGATCCATTGAAGTTTCTATTAGTTTAAGTAATCAAACTGATTTATCAGCAAATTCAAAAATATCGGTTCAACCTCTTCTATTTAAAGAATATTTAAATGCTCTCAATCATCTTAGAAGTGTCGCAGATAAAGAATTCCCGAATTTAGTGCAACCTTCATTAACGTTTGATGGCATCACCAAATTGCCAGGAATTTTTAATGACCAAGAACCATCGGTTGCGGCTGATGAAGTTACATTGAACTTATTTTCAAACGAATGTTTGAAATGTTTAGAACTAGCTTTAACAAAGACAAAAGAAGTACGAATCGCTGAGGGGCAACGATTACGAACACACCTTTCAGAAGTTTTAGATGTGATTAAAGATCATTCTGATAAAATTAGTGAATTAATTCCTACTGAAAAGACAAATTTAGAAAACAAATTGAAAGAAAAGATTGAAAAAACACTTGAACTTTTTAAACAAACAGATTCATTGGTAAAACCTGAGTTTCAAAATCGTTTAAAAGAAGAGGCTGCATTTTATTTAGACCGCAAAGACGTAGAAGAAGAAATTGTACGTTTGAGTCATCATATCGAACAATTCAATGCATATTTATACAAGTCTAGCTCATCAGGAAAACAGTTGGAGTTTACACTTCAAGAAATGTTTCGTGAAATAAATACACTAGGCAACAAAATACAAAGCACTGCCATTTCACATCATGTAATAGAAATGAAGTCTGCCCTTGAGAAATTGAAGGAACAAGTGGCCAATGTCGAGTAAACTCATTGTTTTATCTGCACCGTCTGGAACTGGTAAAACAACCTTAACTAAAATGCTTTTAGATCAATACTCAAAATGGATTCAGCTTTCGATTTCACATACTACGAGAAAGCCTCGTGGAAGCGAAATAAATGGTAAAGAATATTTTTTTGTTGAAGAATCAACCTTTAAGCAAATGATTTCAAACGATGAATTTTTAGAATATGCTCATGTTTTTAATCAAAACTATTATGGTACATCTAAAAAGTTTGTTGAAGACACGCTTTCAAATGGTAAGTCGGTCTTATTTGATATTGATGTTCAGGGTGCCTTTCAATTAAAAACTAAATACAATGATAAATGTCTACTCATTTTCATTCACCCACCTAGCATGAAAGAACTTGAGCGAAGATTAAGAGAGCGTAAAACAGATTCGGAAGAAGCTATACAAAATCGCTTAGTGACAGCACAAAAAGAAATTTCTGATGCAAAAAAGTTTGATTTTCATATTACAAACGATGACTTAAATAAATCATACTCTGAATTAGTTCAATTATTAAAAAGTAAAGGCTGTATAAAGGTACCGTAAATGGATAATACAGCAATTAATGTTCAAGACATCTGCGATGCAATTTTAACGTATTATCCAGAAGCTCCGGCTAAAGAAATTGATCTAATCAAAAAAGCCGATGCCTTTGCTGAAAAAGTTCACGGTGATCAAAAACGTCATTCGGGCGAACCATATATGATGCACCCAAGAGCAGTTGCAATGGTTCTCACTGAATTGAAAATGGACATCGCAAGTGTAATCACTGCAATTTTACATGACACGGTAGAAGACACCCACGCTTCATTAGAAGACATTGAAAAAACATTCGGGTCCAATATTGCACTTTTAGTAGATGGTGTTACCAAATTATCAAAAATTACTTTTAAAACTTCTGAAGAAAAACAAGCTGAGAACTTTCGTAAAATGATCATCGCAATGTCAAAAGATTTGCGTGTGATATTAGTAAAACTTGCCGATCGATTACATAATATGCGAACACTTGAGCATTTGCTTCCTTATAAACAGAAAATCATCGCTCAAGAAACACTCGATATTTATGCACCCATCGCAAACAGACTGGGTATTTCTTCCATTAAATCTGAATTAGAAGATCTCTGTTTACGATATTTACATCCAGATATTTACTATAAATTAGCCCAAAAAATTCAAAAATCTAAAAAAGATCGTGAAAAATATATTGAAGATGTCACTGAAATGATTCAAGACAAACTCAAAGAATATGACCTCAACGGTAATGTGTATGGACGTCCAAAACATTTCTACTCTGTATTTAAAAAAATGGAGCGTCGTAAAATTGACTTTGAACAAGTACATGATCTGATCGCATTTCGAATCATTTTAGATAACATAACTGAGTGCTATAAAGCACTGGGAGTGATTCACGCTACCTACAAACCAGTACCTGGTAGATTTAAAGACTATATTGCAATTCCCAAAGCAAACCATTATCAGTCGCTTCATACAACTGTCATAGGCCCTCAAGGGGAACGAATTGAAATCCAAATTCGTACGCAAGAAATGAATGACATTGCAGAACACGGTATTGCTGCACATTGGAAATACAAAGAAGGAAAATTTGATGGTTCTGCAAAAGACGTAGAATGGGTACATCGACTTGTTCAATGGCATAAAGATTTAAAAGATCCAAACGAGTTTTTAGAAACTGTAAAAATTGATTTATTCGCTGAAGATGTTTATGTGTTTACTCCCAAAGGTGAAGTGAGAGAATTTCCATTCGGCTCTACTCCACTAGATTTTGCATACTCAATTCACTCTGATCTTGGTAATAAATGTACGGGTGCCAAAGTAAACGGAAAAATTGTGCCACTCAAATACCGACTCAAATCGGGCGATACAATTGAAATTATCACAGCCACTACACAAACTCCCAATAAAGATTGGTTAAAAATAGTTAAAACCAGTAAAGCAAAATCTCGAATTCGTGCGTACATCAAAACACAAGAGCGTGCTCGAGCTGCACAACTTGGTAAAGACATTATCGAAAAAGAACTGAAACTTTATGAAGTTAAACTTGCTCACTTCATGAAGTCAGACAAACTCGAAGAATTTGTTAAAAAACGTAATTATAAAAACTCTGAAGATTTATTTATTTACGTAGGTTACGGACGTTTAAACCCATCGACCGTAGTGAACCACTGTCTGCCAGCAGATGTTTTAGCAAAACGAAATGCAGAAACAGAAAGCAAAAAAGAATCTTCGGCAATGGATAAGATTTTTGAAAGTGCTAAAAAGAAAACAGATGTAAAAAATGTCATCACGGTCGATAGTTTAGATAATATTTTAATTCGCTTTGCTCGTTGTTGTAATCCAATTCCAGGTGATCCTATTGTAGGATTCATTACTCGCGGCCGCGGCGTTACAGTTCACTCGACCACATGCCAAAAAGCACTCGACATGGAAGATGAACGCAAAGTTGAAGTTCGTTGGAATAAAACGATTCAAGCAAATCGTCACGTTAAAATCAGAATTCTATCGCATGATATGCCCGGAATATTAGCCGACATGTCACAAGCAATTGCTGGATGTGGAGTGAATATTTCTCAAGCAAATATACGTACGACCAAAGACAAAAAAGCAATTTCATTATTTGAAATTGAAGTAACCAGCACTGATCAGCTTGCCAAAGTAATCAGCTCTCTTGAAAGTAAAAAATCAGTGATCAATGTTGAACGGGTTAAAGCGTAATGATTACTCGAATGGTTGCAAATTTTTGGCAAGGTTTTTGGGCGCCGTTAAAATCTATTTTACTCATCATTCGCTCCCCTTCTTTACTCACACTTGTCTTGGTTCCATTAGCAATCAACATTGGAATTTATTATTTATTTTGGACAACAGTTGCCAACTGGCTTGCCATGCTTGTTCAATCTATTATTTCAGTTTGGAGTGCAAGCATTCCACCAAGTCTACATTGGATCATTCCCATTAGTGAGTGGAGTTTTAAAATACTATCTTGGTTGCTATTACTACTTACATCTGTTTTAACATTTACAATTGTAAGCTCAATTGTTGCAGCACCGTTTAATGAAATTTTAAGTAAACAAACCGAACGTGTGATTGCAAAAATCAAAGGTATTTCGATGCCTGAAACTCATGAAATCAAATTCATGCAGTCAATTCGCTTAGAATTAAAACGCACTATTGTTTTAGTATTAGGAGGAATTTTAGCTTTTTTAATTGGCATCATTCCTTTAATGCAAATTCCAGCTCTAATGATTGGGGCTTTACTCATTTCATTTGAATATTTTGGAATTCCCATCTCCAGAAGAAATCATAATTTACTAAAGCCAGCCCAATTTACGTTTGCTAATTTTGCTACTTCAATTGGGCTGGGTACTTTTTTATTACTTTTGATGGCCGTTCCTTTGGCATCTATTGTTTACATTCCTCTTGCGGTAATTTCTGCGACAACTTTGTTTGCAGATAATTATAAAAATTAATTTTAAATGTTATTTTAAACAATCATCTAATACCCTATTCCCAGTATTTTGATAGTTAATAGCTTTAAATGGAATATTAGCTATTAAAGCTGAAACTTCTTCCTTTAAAATAGTGTTGCACGTTTTGTTTTCAACATCATATTTATCAATTCGAATCAATTTAACAGAAACTGGTACTTTTGTTTCGATTCTACCATTTTTAAATATATTTTGAGGATCTAATTGGTCAGAGCATACGCCAGCAGAAACACAAGGAGCACTCTCCCCTGGTTTTCTATGATTGAGAGCTGTGACTGGTGCCAAACTGGGAATTAATACTTTTAATTCAGGCGACTTATAACCACTGGAAGAACATTTAACTGTAGTATAATCAAGTGTGACAGGTAATAAGCCTTTTTTAACTGATAATACTGCTGACTTCTCATTTGAAACTTGAGCTGATGCCAAGTTTGTAAACGCTACTATTATTAAAATAAACAACTTTTGGCCGTGGATCATATAAAACTCCTTTCAAGAGTGTATATTTTTATAGTTATTTTTTAGTGATAAATATAATGAATATTTTTTATATTTATGATAAGTTTTTATTATCATGATTGGATACCAAGATTTAATTTATCTAAAAGGAATAGCAAACGCGGGAACTTTACGAAAAGCAGCTCTCGAATTACATATTTCACAACCAGCACTGACCCATTCACTACATAGAATAGAAGATGTACTGGGGGCAAAATTATTTATACGTTCTAAAAAAGGTGTAATCCCTACACAAATTGGTGAAATTATAATATCTCAATCAGAGCAAATGATTGCAGATTGGCAGTACTTAAAACAAACTGCAGTAGATTTAGTAAAAACGGTTAAAGGAAGATGTCGCATTGGCTGTCACACTGCAGTTGCAAGATTTTCTCTAACTAAATTTTTACCAAATCTTTTAGGGGAACATCCTGAAATTGACATCTCGATGATTCACGATCTTTCACGTAAAGTTACTCAAATGGTAATCGATTCCGAATTAGATTTAGGAATAGTAGTGAATCCAATATCACATCCTGATTTAATTATAATTGAGTTATGTACTGATGAAGTAGGTTTATGGGTTCATAAATCAAAAAAAGTTAAAAACGATATTCTCATATATGATCCAAATTTAGCTCAAACGCAGTGGTTACTTCGCAATTTAGAGAAACATAAAATCAAATTTAAAAGACACATTGAATCTTCTGATTTATTTGTAATTCAACAACTTGCAAATTCATGTACAGGAGTAGCTATTTTACCTCAACGGGTTGTTGAGTCTTTTAATGGCCATAACTTAATTCCATACAAAAATAATGTACCGACTTATAAAGACAGAATTTGTTTAATTTATAAGTCTACTTTTACAAAAACAAAATTAGGACGCACTGTAGTTGAATCAATTAGAATAAATAAAATTTAATGCTGAGGAATACGCACATACGCGTAAAAGAATTTAAAAAACTCGCTGACCGTTACCCAAATGCCTTTGGGGTATTTCCACCAATCTGATTCGTCGAAAGGCTCAGATTCGTACCAAGTCATTTCTATGTGAACATCTTTTGGTAATATACGTCTAAATATAAAATAGGAACGTCTGACGTGATAAACACTTGTAACAAGTAAGATTCTATTTAGTTTTTTCTCAGCCACGAACTTGGCTACCTCTTCGGCGTTTTCAATTGTATTGGTGGCTTTATTTTCTAAAATTAGGTTCATTGACTGATTGGCTTCAGTTAGCCCTAATTCTCGTAAGATCTCATTTTGGTGAACTTGGGGGTCGATTCCAGATATATATAATAGATGGCCAAATTTGTTTTTAAACAAATCTGCCGCAGTGCGCAACCTACCCTTACCGCCCGTAAGGCACACAATTACATCCGCTGGATGAAAATTTTCGTTTAATTCCGCTTTTTTAGGAAGTTCTGAATATACGACTGAAGCCATTAAAAGGGTGCCTACAAAGATGAGGATTAAGGCTGAAAAGAAGCCTGAAATCCACCAAAGTACTTTTGTGGGTAATTTATATGAACTTTTAGACGCACCTGTCATATATTGATTCTAAAATGAAAACCTTGCTAAATCATCGTTTTTTTTGTAATTAACTATGACTTAATTCGAAAGGAAAATTTTATGGCACGCCGTTGTGACCTTTGTTCAAAAAATCCATCTACTGGAAATTTACGTTCTCACTCTAACATCAAAACCAGAACTCGCTGGTTACCAAATTTGAAAAAAGTAAAACACTTTGTAAATGGTGCAACGACTCGCGTTTATGCTTGTACTCGTTGTATTAAAAGTGGTTTCATTACAAAACCTCCAGTTCGTAAGTACAAAGCTCCAGTAGCTTCTGCTTAATTAATTTTTAATCGCAATACATTCAATTTCTACCAATGCATCTTTTGGTAGTCGACTTACTTCAACTGTTGAACGTGCAGGCTTGTGTCCTTCTAATTTCTTTTCGTAAATAGCATTCACTTGCGCAAAGCTAGAAATATCTTTTAAAAAAATCGTGGTTTTAATGATGTCGTGCAAATTACATCCTGCCGCACTCAAAACATTTTTCATGTTGTCCATCACTTGAACCGTTTGTTCTTCTGCAGTTTTTCCAATCATGTTTCCTGATTTTGGATCAAGGGCAACTTGGCCTGAACAGAATACAAATCCAGGAACTGCAATCGCTTGAGAATATGGCCCTACAGGTGCGGGTGCATCTTGTGTACGAATTTCTTTTAGTTTTGAGTTTTGCATTTTTACCTCTTTTATAAATGATTATTATTTTGAGCTTCGATGACTGTAATCGTTGTCATATGAATCACATCATCGATGTCAGAAGATTGTTGTAATACGTTCACAGGCTTGTTCATTCCCACTAAGATAGGACCAATCGCTTCGGCTCCACCTAAACGCATCATTAATTTATAAGCAATATTTCCAGATTGGAGATCAGGAAAAATCAAAATATTGGCAGGTTCTTTTAAAGTCGAAAACGGATAGTCGTTATTTAAAATATCGGGAACCAATGCGGTGTCTGCTTGCATTTCGCCATCAATCATTATGTCTGCGCGTTTTGCTTTTGCGAGTTCTACCGCTTTTGCAACTTTAATTGCATATGGGTGACGTGAATTACCGAAATTTGAAAACGATAACATTGCGACTTTTGGTTTTGTATCTACAAAATGTTGAGATACATCAGCTGCCATAATTGCAATGTCAGCTAAATCTTCTGCCGTTGGATCAATATTTACAGTTGTATCAGCAAAAAATAAAATTTTTCTTTTCATAACCATCATGTAAATGCCTGCAAGTTTACTGCTGGGACGAACTCCCACTATTTGAATCGCAGGACGAATGGTTTCTGGATAACTTTGTGAAATACCATTCACAATTCCATCGGCATCACCCATGTGCACCATCATACAACCAAAATAGCTTGGGTTTGATAATAAATCGCGTGCCAAGGCAGGTGTCATTCCTTTTCTAGCGCGCTCTTCAAACCATTTTTTAGAATATTCTTCGAGTTTTGGTGAATGTGAAGGCTCAATGATTTGTGCCGTTTTTAATTGTTCTTCTAAACCTAATTCTTTAATTCGAGCTTGGATTTTTTCTTTTCGGCCAAGTAAAATTGGATTTGCAATTCCATCTTCAATGATTGTGGAACATGCTTTTAAAATTTTAGGATTTGATCCTTCCGGAAACACAACTGATTTTCTATCGACGTTACTGATGACGCGTTTTTTTACACCACTCATGATGGTGAAAGACAAACCTAACATTTTTTCTAATTCGTTTCGGTATTCAACTAAGTCTAATTTCTTTTGAGCAACACCTGAATCGATTGCAGCTTTTGCAACAGCTGGAGCAACATATAATAAAGCTCTTCGATCAAATGGTTTTGGAATGAGATATTCTCTGCCGAAAGCAAAACTTTTTCCACCATAAGCTCGAGAAACAGATGCGGGAACTTCTTCACGTGCAAGTTGAGCAAGCGCTTTAACTGCTGCCATTTTCATGTCTTCGTTGATTTGAGTGGCAAACGTATCGAGCGCGCCTCTAAAAATAAACGGATAACCCAAAACATTGTTCACTTGGTTCGGATAATCAGATCTACCTGTCGCCATAATCGCATCGTCTCTGGTGGCATGTACATCTTCTGGTAAAATTTCTGGCTCAGGATTTGCCATCGCAAACACGATCGGATTTTTAGCCATCGATTTGATCATGTCTTTACTGATCACACCTTTTGCAGAAAGCCCAACCACAACATCTGCATTTTTCATTGCATCTGCAAGTGTGCGAAGTGTTGTGTCTTGTGCAAATTTTTGTTTAAACTCATTCATTCCAGCAGTGCGACCTTTGTAGATGACTCCGTCAAGATCGGTCATTATTAAATTTTGTGGTTTAACACCAAGATTGAGGTACATGTTTGCAGTTGCAATACAAGCAGCGCCTCCGCCGATAAACACGCATTTGACTTGATCGATTTTTTTGCCTGTAATTTCAAGTGCATTTAAAAAAGCCGCACCACTGATGATAGCCGTTCCATGTTGATCATCGTGAAAAACTGGAATTTTTAATTCTTCTTTTAATTTTTTCTCAATGTAAAAACACTCAGGAGCTTTGATGTCTTCTAAATTGATTCCACCAACCGTAGGCTCAATCATTTTGCAAAAATTGACGACATCATCTTGGTTGGTCGCATTGATTTCAATATCAAATACATCAATGCCCGCGAATTTTTTAAACAACATCCCCTTACCTTCCATCACTGGTTTTGCAGCAAGAGGGCCAATGTTTCCTAAACCTAAAACCGCGGTACCGTTTGAAATAACGGCAACTAAATTTCCACGTGCAGTGTATTTAAAAACATCCATCGGATTTTTTGCAATCGCCTGACAAGGACCTGCAACGCCCGGTGAATAAGCAAGAGATAAATCTCTTTGTGTAGCAGTTGGTTTGGTAGGAACAACTTCAATTTTACCTG
>CAZNGN010000019.1:0-55293 GCA_964572865.1 uncultured Bacteriovoracaceae bacterium
GGTGTGCGTTGGAAGTCTTTGGTTTTAAGTGCGACTTCGGCGCAGAAAACTAGTGTTTTAATTCATATCTTCAACTTCAAATTCAACAAAACCTGTGCGAGCTCCAATTTCTGTTAGACTGCCTCGTATGATCCCACAAGGATTTCCATAATTATCGAATCCAGATCCTATTCCTGTACCTAAAACTACTCCAGCTTCTAAACGGAGAAATCTGATCCAGCGATAAGGTGCGTATCTAAGTTTGTTCTTTGATACAGTAGGACAACTCATCACAAATCCTTCATGAATTGACTTACGTTGAACGCCAACCTCATACTCGCTTATAGTTCTTAAGACAAACGAAAGAACTTTTTCCTTAGAAAATTTTCCAGACAGACATGAAAAGGACTGCCCAAGCTTATCGTGGTACGCGCTTACCAAATTTATATCATCACTTTGACCTATAGGAGTACACCTTGCAGTGAAAGCATTTGCTTTACCTATCGAAAATATCGAAACTACAAGCAGTGGAAGAATAATGTTTTTCATAAATTTTCTCCGTTCATTAATCCAATGTTTGAAATACAAACATTGTTTTGAAACTCTTTAATATTTAGTGCACCCGCCTTTGAGTTTCGGTTAAGGCGACTGCTCTTGAAGTCTTTGCATATGTGCGCGACCTCTGTGCGAAAAATTAGACTTTGTATCGTCGGATGTTTACTTTATATGCACCTCTTAAAGTCTACGATTACTCCCCAAATATTCCCGGAGGTAAACAACGTTTTGTACGGCATATGCAGCGCACTGATTTCTTATGATTAAATGGGGCAGTGGAACTGGCGATTTTACCATTTGAAATTCCCATAGGTACACCAATTATATACTTACCAAACAGATAGAAATTGGTTGTCCAAAAATAATGGCCAATCATGCCATCTAACTTTTGCCAATCATCACCTAATTCAATAAAATCTTCGTAGCTAGGTAGATCTGCATTCAATTGTCTACATGCTTCTGTTGCCTGTGAATTTACAACATAATTATTAAAAGGGTAATTTGGATCGTGGTCAACGTTTTCATATAGACCCTCTAGAACTGAGCTCCAAACCTGATTACCAACCAGCTTCCATTCAACCTTCGACGAGACTTGCACTTCACCTGTGTCCGCAAACGCCGCGCAGGCCAACAACATCAAGCTAATTATTAAATTTACTGTTTTCATATTTCCTCCAAATTTTAATTTATTATTGTTACCTAAACTTAAAATAGCGCTAATTGCTTCTCGCTTACTTTCACTTGTGAGTTGCAACCAGATATCTTTTAAGCCATTTTTTTGCTTGTCGTGGTGTCTTTAAATCTTTATACGGGCAAAATGCATTACTTTCGTTTCCTGCCAAGATAGCATCTCTGAATTCGTCGATGGAAACATCTTGTTTATCTAAATCCATCTCAATATACGTACTCGTAATTTCATCACCATAACCTCCAGCCTTTGCCTCACGAATCAACTGAAGCATTCTTCTGTCATGTTGAAGTCGTATTCTTTTAACTGCGACCATTGTTGACCCAACAGCGGCACCAACTGCCATTCCTTCGATGGGATGTGGATGATCAGGCCCTTGATTCGGATTTGCTTTAGCAGAAGAAAAGTCTATGCCTGAAACTGCGCCACCTATTGCACCAAAACCTGTCATGATTGCAATAGTGCCTGCATCTGGAAATCCGTTATCAAGAAAATTAATGCGATTCGTGTATGCAATTTCACAGTCGGCATTCACTTGCGTCATACATGCCGAAAAAATTGAAACTGTTACAATTAAAGTATTAATAAGTTTATTTAGATTCATTTTATACTCTTTTCACTCAAACATACTGTTAGTCTGCGCACACCTCAGTGTTTGAGGTTCAAAGGTTTGCGCCTTACGTTTTGGATTTAAAGAACGACCTCATCTCAGAAAATTAAAGTTTATTTTCCCAAAGCAAATCTAATTGACACTTCGTAATTTCAATCTGCTTTTTATATAAAGCCCCAACAGTTTGCATTTCTTGATTCGCTGGCAATTCACTTTCAAAAAGGGCAATCGTCTTTTGTACGGCAGCGTGATCGGCTAACACCTGATCATACTTCTTGTTTGTACAGTCATAATCAGCGAAAGCTGCAGTGGTTGTAAGTAATATAACTAAACTTAATATTGTTTTCATATTCGCATTCCTTTCATCAAATAAACTTGGTGTTTAAACTAAGTTATAATTATTTTTTGCATTGCCACTAGTTTAGGCTAAGCAAACTAGTGGCAAGCAAAAATATTCATCGGATATTTTTACAAACTATAGTAAATAGTTTCTGCAATTTCTTTTTTAGTTTGTGCTAGATCTGTTTCAGAACAAAGCGTTCCATTTTCATTTGCCAAAATAATTTCTTTAGCAAACTCATCAAAGCTTAATAGTTCTTTTACGGGAAGTCCGTTTGTCTTCGTAGCTTCTTCGTTTAATTTTTCAGTCACAGATTGATATTTCTTGTACACTCTTCTTAATGTGGCACCATCGTGATCATAAGCTTGATCAATCAGTCTCAACATTCGTTTCATTTTTGCATCACGAATGAATGTATGAGTTGCTCCACCAGCAAAAACAGCTCCGCCGGCTGCTAATATTACCGGATTCGTTGCACCCAAAATACCGGTTAATACCATACTACCACCGCCTGCACCCAAATATGCACCTAGATTTCCAATTACATAATCCGCGCGAGCTTCGTTAATTTGTTGTTTGCATGTTTTTGCAGGCTCTTCCGAGGCAAAGCAAGATGCGCTTAACATTGCGATCATAACAGTAAAAACTATAAACTTATTCATGGGGAATCTCCTTTTATGCTGGCTTTCATGTCGGAATTGACTTGATACCAACTGCATAATGAGTATAATTTATAATAGACCGATTTACTTCGATACTGAGCTATTTTGGACGAGACAAAATATGTAACCCATTGATATTTATGAAGAATATTACTAAAAACCAAATAGAAGCTTTAGTTCGAAACCGAAAATCAGGCCTTGCCCGAAAGGCGATTACGAAATACTTGAGAGTCGAAGGCTCTACTTTAGACAATAAAATTGAAGCCTGTGATTGGTATCGACGTCTGGGGTTTTTTCGTGAAGCATTTTTGATGATTGCTCCCAAAAAATGGAATCTAAATAAGGCAAATCAAGATCACAAAATTTCTCATCACTATATTTGGATTGCACGATTACTTAACTTAATGGGCGCAACGAATTACGCAGTATCTATCGCAAAACATCTCGATGGTAAAACAGCACTTGAAGATAGGGTTCTTGCAAATATTTATTTGTCTGCTTACGAGTTTGATAAATCACTTTTATACTTTAAACGCGCGTGGGAGAGGGCAAGCGTTTCTGAAAAAAAATCGTATCCCGCACGTTTGGGAGTATTGGGGGTTTCAGATAGTTATTCTGGTTTAAAACAATTTGATAATGCAATTCAATATGCATCTCAAATTGTTGTAGATAAAGATGAAGGTTTATTACAAGGAATTGTTTTACAAGCCTTAAGTGAATATCACGCATTAAAAGGTGATGTTAAAAAAGCCCGCACGATCATGAATGATGCCCTATCGTATTTTTCTCTCGATGATATTTCTTTTGATACTGCAATTATTTTGAAATGGAATGCATATATCCTTGCGCTTGAACACAAATCAAAAGAAGCATTGGACATGATGGAAAAATCCTTATCCATCATGATTCAAAATAAAATTAAAGCTGAAGCATGGTTGGAATGCTATTACTTGTTGAAACGTCTGGATCTTCTCTCTTATGAACGAGTACTTTTGTTATATACGTATCCTGGTGTTTCTCAAAATTTTTATGATGATTTTGTTCCAAAAGTTGCTGTTTCAATTTATCACAGTAAAGCTAGTTTGATTATATTTCCTCAAAGACAAGAGTGGTGGTTTGAAGATAAAAAACAAATTGGACTACCTAAAGAAGTTCAACTCATTTCATATCTTGTATGTGCCTCTATTATGGGAATTTCTGTCGAACGCTTAAAATCTTTATTGTGGCCTGACGAAGTTGCAGCCTATCTTAGCTTACAAGACAGACTTTCGTTCTTACTCGGCAAAATTAAAAAGAAATTTAAAGTTGTCACAAAAATCGAAGCAGGAATGGTTCGTATCATAGACGGAACTGAAAAACATATTTCTGTAGAGTGCACGAAAGATAAATCTCCTCCCACCTTTTTTATTAATCGAAAAGAATTTAAAGCGTATGAATTTGCAGAATATTATGGGCTTCAAAAGAGCATGTCAGCAAAACTATTAAAATCACCTGAATTTTGTACTTTTTTTGAAAAAGTTGGTTCTGCTGCCCAAACAAAGTATTTAGTTAAGATATTCGATTAATCAGAAACCGTTGTGTTCGACAACGAAGAAACCTGATTACCTGCGCTAAAGGAAACGCTACATCTAACTTCACTTGTATTTACAGGTGCGTTTGTCACTTGGGAGAGAAGATGCCCATCGGTAAGGCTTAAAGATTCAAATACACTACCCTGAACCTGTACGGTTGTACTAGATGTAGGCAATTGAACGGTTACAACAAGGTGATTTGTGCCGTTATTTTTCATAATACTAAAATCAATCATAGCTCGATTGTCTACAACTCGAATGCTTTTTAAACCACCATTATTTTCTGTTAATTTTGAAAATTCGTTGTTTTCTTTGAAGTTAAAACTCAAACTAAGTGCTGACAGTTCGCTGATTACACTAAATTTTGTAGTTTCCGTTTCTGACTTTTTCACATTCCAAAAACAAGCGAGGGTTTGTCCTCGTAAAGAATTCAAAAACAAATACTTGTCAACTTCTTGCAAACTGAAATTTAATAAAAATGAATCTTTCACATTAGCAAGTAATCGATTCATGATTTGCTGAGTAATGCCATAATGGTCATCATCCAACGAATATCCTGAGGCTCGCAAATATTCATGAATTACTATCGAAGCTTTTTGTTGGTTACTGAGTGTACCGTCATACCAATGTGGACGATATAATGTAATTGCTTTATTTGCTAAATCAGTAACAGCATCGCGCGAAACACTTTCATTGTCTCGTACTATAGAGTCACTCGTATTCACTCTAAATTGTGAAATTGCATTTTCAAAGTTTGCTACAGACAAATTAGAAAAACTACCTTCAACTTGCAATCCTCTTAAATCAAGTAAAAAAGCATTCCCCATTTGTACAAATACAACTGAAAGCAAATCTCCACCGCCGCGATCACCAGCATTGGCTCCACCAGCTAAAACATATTCTGGTTGCTTTGAAATCGAAAATGTACTAGTTTGTGAGACACTGTTGTTCGTGGTTTGTTGAACAGCTTGATTAACTTTAGGTTCAGAAATTCGAAAAAAATGTAATAGGGTTTCGTATTTAACTAAATTATTTTGAGTGGACTTGATTTCTCCGCTGTCGGGGATTTTAATCTCTTGCTCAGAATTAGATACCACCCTTTGAATTCCCGTTTCATGCGCTAGTTTATTCAATGATTCTTTTATGTTTTCGGTAAGTTGGCCTTTTTGTGCTATTTCGGGTTCACGCACTACAGTCGATTCTACAGCATTTTCGGTAGGTATTTTGAATGCTAAACCACCTGTTTTCGACGCTATAGCGCTGAAAGAAGATAGTATAATGGCACCAATTATAAACGTTTTCTTCATTCTCTCTCCAGATGGTGTATATAAATGCAACAGTGGTGCCATATATTGTATTATAATTACAGATACTTATGCGTTTAGCACTGACATCTGTATGACCAACTGACTATACTATATACACCTCAAGAGCGAGTGCCTTTTATATTAGGCTTAATTAATAGAGCGCTTGCACACCAACAATTTCATTTTCATTAAATTCACCAGAACTAACTTGGTAAGCCCTTGCGCCTTCTTTTAATGTTTCAGCTGCTTGTTCAAGATTTACGTTAGAGCTATCTTTCATAAATACAGTTTTTTGCTGTGAATAGTTCTTAAGAAGCTTATACAACTGATGTTTGAACATCGTTTTTTGATTACAAATATTTGAATTATTTATCTCATTCATTGCTTGAACAAAGTCAGCGGATGATATTTTTGTTCTAATTCTTTTAGGTAATGAACTATATGCATTTTGAACCACAATCTTATCATCAGCATTTTTAGTTACAGCTTCTAACAAACTGATTGTTTGTTTTAAGTGCTTCATTTGTGCGTGTTTTATAGCATCATGAACTCCAATTGTTAAACCCACTGTACCACCGATTACTGCTGTGATTGGAACGAAGTATGTTGCTGTGGCTGAAATCATAGCAGAGCTTGCAGAATGAGCTGCTCCCACTAAAGAGCGTACTGTATTTGCATACGAAGCAGCTCGGCCTTGATGCCAAACAAACCAAGTTAACCCATCAGCTGCTGCACCTACAGGAATTGCTTCAGGGAGGTCTGGATCAGATCCTGTACCAAGGGCTGCAATAACCGAAGTTCCGATTGTAGCTGGTGCCACAATCGCAGTCGCACCAAAAACACCAACTCCTCCAAGAGCTGCATATGTAACTCCAGAGGCTGCATATGGTAAAATAAAACCAACAACACCACCGGCAGTTACACCGAGTGCTGTTGCGCCAAGTGCTTCAGCTACAGCACCGAGCGAAGTTTTTCCTTCACTTTTCTTAAATAACCAAACTTTACTTTTTATTTCGTTATATTTATCTTGTGAATCTGTCAGGCACGAAGCGTTTGCTAATGAATTGGTAAACATGGCTATTAAAACTAAAATCATACTTTTCTTCATAAAATAGTTCCTTTTAGAAATTGATAGTTAAACATGGGTACAATATATACTGTATCAAAATAGTCTGACACTAAGTTGTTGTGGACGATAAAACTATATGTTTTCAATGATTTATAATAACTCCCCTTTATTTAAGCTCTAAACACTATATTCCGATATCTATATATATGTACTTTGGCATACTCATATCGCTATTAAGTTTTAATCTGGTCTCTCCTATTTTTGCTGAAGATTGCGGCAGCTCTGGCATCGGCGATCTGCGATTGTCTGAGTTTCAACAAATAACAGAAAAATTATCTGAACAAGAAAACTTTATTGGCTGCTATAAAAACATCACTTCATTGCTTAAATTTGGTAACGTCTATATTTGGAAAAACGATGATCACTTTATATTACAAACTGAAAAGTACACTTACAAAACTTGTTACAGCGGAAGCAAACCCGTGCAAGTTGAAGTTGGCGGTGGACTTACCTATTACGTTTTTAGTCCGACGAAAGTACAAAAAATAGATTTCATTCGCTACAAAGGCTTAACAAACACTCGATATGATCTAGTTGAAGAAGACAGAAAAACTCCGTGCAAAACAATGGAGCCGCCAATCATTCCTCAAGATGAAAAGGGCAATGATAATTACTTCGAATTAAAACTTGTAGACTCTACTGATCGATATTTTTTAGGGCTCAACATGGATGTTTCTTCAGGATTTAAAATCAAACAAGGCCAGCCGCTGCCATCCCCAAAATATTTAAACGGTCTTAAATACATGAAAAAATTTATGGGTTCGCAAACAAAATTTACTGCAGTTGAAGTAGATTTTAACTCTGATTCAAGGTCTGTTTTAGAAAAATCTTTAAGCGACAGAACTTCAACTTTGTTTTATAAAATTCGAGATGGAACCATCGACCGAGATTCAGTCATTGATGCCATTGATTCAGACGCTTGTAAAAACTCCACTTCTGAATTTTTGCAAAATCTAATTCAAGAAATCAAAAGTAAGATTTAATTCTATTACTGTTTTATTATCTTAAGAGCGTGCGAATCGCCCCATACATTGTTTTGGGCAAATCATATATTTTATAAGCTTCAAAGAACTGTCCGTTTCCCTTCATGCTTAATTCTTGCAATAATTCTCGTCCGGCCTGATCTTTTCCAAGTTTTAAAACATTAAAATGTTTGAATTTATTTGCTAGTGGTGATGGATCAGCGCCTTCTGTGTATTTTCCGTCGCCAATAAAAATTACATTTGCATGTTCTTTATGAAATGCACGTAATGCTTTTAAAGTTTCTTTCAGTGCGATTTCCATGTTTGTAAAACCACCTGCAGGAAGTTCTAAAACTCGCTCGATGATTTGTTCAACGGTTAGGTCTTCACCAAACCGCTTGATCCACTTGATGCGCGAATCAAATCCCATCAAAGATAATCTTGGTGCGGGAACAGAAAGAGCAACAACAGCAGTTGCAACAGAAAGCAATGCGATTTTTTCTCCTGTCATAGACAAAGATGCGTCCATTACTAGTGCAACGGGAGTGTCTTTTTCAATGCGGGCATCATAGCGAAGCAAGTCTGTACGAAAAGAGCGGATTCCATTTTTATCTGACAAACCTTGCATGAAAGACTCTTCAAGTGTTTCGAGAACATCAAGCTCTCCACGTGCGCCTTTTTCAATAAATGTGGGCAAATCTACAACACGAGATGTTTCTGGTTTTAAAACAGACCCCATAACCATGTGCGCGCGCTCTAAAATTCCATCAATGGCTCTGCGTTTTAGATGTGCTTTTTCTTTTTCAGGAATATGTGCAAAACGTTTTATATCTTGAAACCGAATTGCAACATCCCAGGATGATTTTTCTGCAAATCCTGAAGTATCTTGCATAGAAGATATTTCTAAAAGCTCAGGGGCTACAAAATTTGCGTATTGTTGACGATTTTCTTGTTTTTGATTTTTAGTATTTGCTAACTTTGCTGGAGCAAAATTAATTTCTTCTTCATTCAGAAGTTTTTTTTTACGGAATCTGTCAGTTCATTTAAAATTGCTTGAATTTGTTGGTCAAATGTTCCGTCTAATTCGCCGGTATTTAGTTCTATGCGCGTAGTTAATGCAAGTTTTGCTGCTTCAGCAAAATCAAGTTCATTGATCATTCCCTTGCCTGACATTGCTAACTTTGATTTTAATAGTTGAAGTATTGCAATAGCCGCTCTAATAGACGCGCCTCTTTTAATTTTTGCATGCTCTCTTGTTAATCGCACAATTCCAACTGCCCAAGAAACATATGGCTCTTGATCAAATCCTGAAACTTTTTTAGCAATCGTTTTTTCTTCTTCAAATGTTTGATAGTGCAGTTGCACCCATTCCATACGATCCATCAACGCTTCTGAAAGATGAGATGTTGCTACGAACTCTCTTGGGTTTTGAGTTGCCACTACTAAGAAGCCTTCTTTTGCTTCAACAGTACCTAGTTGTGGAATTTGTACAACACCTTCGTCAATTGCAGGTAATAATACGTTTTGAACCGCCTCAGGCATTCTATTTAGTTCGTTAATGAACAAAATACTTCCTGACATCATAGCTTCTACAAGCGGACCCGGAACAAATGTATTTTTAGTATAACCTTTTTTCAAAACCAAAGCTGGATCAAACCATCCTGTTAGTTTTTGCTCTGTAAAGCGAG
Source organism: uncultured Bacteriovoracaceae bacterium (assembly GCA_964572865.1). GTDB lineage: Bacteria > Bdellovibrionota > UBA1018 > UBA1018 > UBA923 > CAZNGN01. Next base: position 9,492 of record CAZNGN010000019.1, read on the forward strand.
AGTCACCGTCGATACGAATTACTTTTTTTCCTAAAGTTGCGGCAACAGCAGCGGCTAAAACTGTTTTACCAACTCCAACAGGTCCTTCAATTAAAACATTTTTTTGAGCACCAATTGATGTTGCTAATTGTCTAATTTCTAAATTTCTTCCAATTATGTCGTGGCATGCGTGGATGGACTCAACTATCTCATCAAGTGTAAGTTTTTTACTAGTTTTTGAATTATTTTTTTGAGTAGTTTTTTTAGCCATATTATTTTTTCTTACTCTTTTTTAACATTTCTTGCACAACATAACTAGCAACTTCTGATGGTTTGGTTCCGACACCAAAGCCTGCATCAAATCCGCACTCAAGTGCCAATTGATGGGTCACGCGTGGACCGCCGCCTACGAAAATCATTTTATCACGAAGACCCATTGTTTCAGCTTTTTCCATAAGCTCTTTCATGTCTTTGATATGAATATTGTGTTGGGTAACCACTTTTGAAACTAGAATTGCATCAGCTTTCATTTCAACTGCTTTTTTCAAAAGCTCTTCGTTTAAAACTTGAGCTCCTAAATTGTACGCATTAATCATTTCGTAGCGTTCAAGTCCGTAATCTCCAGCAAAACCTTTCATGTTGATAATTGCATCAATGCCTACTGTGTGTGCATCGTATCCAGTGCAAGCACCTAAGATGGTAATTTTGCGACCGATTTTTTCTTTGATTAATGAATTAATTTCTTCACGAGATAAATGTGGGCTTTCAATTTTTACCGCTTTGATTTGTGTAAAATCGATTGTGTGATTGAGTTTTCCGTAAATTACAAAAAATGAAAATCCAGCTGCAGCTTGTTCCATTGTTGCAACTTTTGGTTCATCCATTCCCATTTTTTTAGCAAACTGAACTGCTGCTTCTTGTGCTTCAGGAGAAACTGGAACTGGCAATGTAAACGAAACCTGAACAACACCGTCGTCCATGATGTCGCCGTAGGGTTTTAATTTTTTTAAGTTCGCTTCTTTAATCATTTCAGCACCTACAGCAACTCAAAAAATGGGTTAATATATTCTTTATCTTTTGCAACCACACCATCTAGGCCTTTTCCACCGTCAAGTCTTCGCGAAACCTCAGCAAACGCTTTATCTTCAATGGCCTTGAATAGACCTTTGTTATTGATGTCTCGAAGTTGTTTTAATGTGTCGTCTAAAACTTTGTTAGCCCATTTAGAAATAGTGCCGTCACGTTTGAATGTAATTTCTTTGGACAAATCTTTTGCTGCTCCAAAAATATAGTTCGCATTTTTGATACTCATCCAACGATCCATTAATAGTGGGGTGTGCATTGCTTCGGTTGGCATTCCTAACAACTGAATTCCTTGATTGGTCATCACACCAACCAAGTTAAACATTGCATCCATTAAGTGTGAAAAGAAAATATCTCCCACTTTGTGTCGAGTAGGCGGCATAAATTTAATTGGAGATTTTGGAAAAATATCACGTGTCATCTGAGCACGAGCGATTTCTAATAATAAAACATTCGGATGCCACGGATCCATTTCAGCAGCATGGCCTAACCCCATGAACTCTTCTTTCATGTGAGCTTCTAATGCAAACCGTTCGTTTATAAACTGTGAAGATAAAACTTGGTGACCGTTTTCAACAGCATCCGCAGTAGTTAAATAATTATCTTCACCTGTATGAATTACGATTTCAGCGCGCGCAATAATACGACGTGAAAAGTTTTGATCTATTAATGTGCGCTTCATGTTAATATCGCGGAATAAAATTCCGTACATTGCATCGTTTAGTAAGAAATCTAATCGTTCGATTGCTGCCATTGCTGCAATTTCAGACATACAAAGTCCTGAGCAATAATTTGTTAAGCGAATGTAGCGTCCCACTTTATCGCCGTACTCGTCTAACGCTTTTCGCATGATACGAAAGTTTTCTTGAGTGGCGTATGTTCCGCCAAACCCTTCAGTGGTTGCACCTTCTGGAACATAATCTAATAAAGATTGTGCGGTCGAACGAATCACCGCAATTGCTTCGGCACCTGCTTCGGCAGCAGCTCTGGCTTGAACTACGTCTTCAAAAATATTTCCGGTTGCAACGATTACGTACAACAAAGGTTTACCTGAAAACGTTAAATCAAACGGATCAGTTTGTTGTTTTCGTAACGAATTTCTTTTTTCGCGTGAAGAATCAAGTTTTGCAACCGCTTGTTCACAAAGTTCTTGTGATTTTTTCTTAATGTCCGCAAGTGGAGCGTGTGTAAGTTCAGTAAGCTTAATATTTTCATCACAGATTTTTTTAGCTAGCTCATTAACATCAAGTCCTGTTTGAATCATTCCGTTCACAAACCAAAACAAAGCTCCGCGACTTAATACATGGCCAGAACGCAACTGATCTACAATTACATTCGCATATGGATATTTTTGTCCGCCTCGATCAACAGCACCTTCTACACCAATCAACCGCAACACAGAACGCTCAATGCTTACTGTTGTATTTGCATCAATGGTTGGTTTTACTTTCGCAACAATTTCAGATGCAAGTCTGCGACATTCAATTAAGGATTGTTGATTTAATTCAAGATGCGCCATACTTCTTCTCGTATATTTCTCGAATTTCTTTTGATTCGCGCAAAATATTTAATCCAATGTCAGCGTGTCCTGGCATATAGCCATTTCCCATTAGTAGCTCAACGTCTGCGCCAATTCCTTCAGCGCCAAGCGTTGCTTTCTGAAAGCTTGTAGCCATGCTGAAAAAATAAACTAAACCTTTTGGTTTTGCGCTTAAGATGCATGACATTTCTGTATCTTGAATATTTGTAACATTGATGACTACATCACACATTTGTCCGTTAGTAACTTTTTTCACAAGCTCATACACACTCACTGCATTTCTCGCATCACACGCATAAGCTTCATCTACGAATGGCATTTTTTTAAGCATATGAATACTATCTAAGCCGTAATCGAGTGCAATTACTTTACCCGTTGGTCCCACTGCTTTTTTTGCTTCATACAATGAAAGCATTCCGGATTTTCCGCCGCCGCCAATGATTAGAACGGTTTGGCCTGGTTTACAAAAACGCGATGTTTGAGCAGGTGCTCCCGCCACATCTAATACAGCTAACGATAATTTTTCTGGAATATCGGTTGGTAATTTTGCGTAAATTCCTGATTCAAATAAAATTGCGTAACTTTCTTCAACATCAACTCGATCGAGAGCTAAATGGATCTTATTAATTTTTCCAATTTTAAGTGGTGTTAATGTTAACGAAACCAATGAAGCGATTCTGTCTCCCACGGCAACATGCTCAGAGGGATGACGATTTTTTAAAAAGTTATGTCCGATTTGTTTTACTTTTCCGATAAGCATTCCGCCTGAACCGGTCACTGGGTTGTGGTGTTTGCCTCGGGTTGCAACCAATCCCATAATATGATTTTTAATTCTCTTTTCGTCAGACTTACATTCTTCTCTAATTTGATGAAAACTTGCTGAGTCGATATTAAGAGACTCTACGTCGATCAAAAGTTCGTTGTCATAAATGGGAAGTTCCACATTCAGTTCAATCGCCTGTTGCGGAAGAGCTCCCACCGGATCGCTCACTCGGTGCGAACCAAAACGGTCACCATGTTGTTTTTGTTCATTAATTCTCGTCATAGGGATAATTTCTTATACCCGAAAACTAGGCGCGTGACGAGTTGAAAGCAATAACGTTTTATTACATCGAAATGCGTATATATTTTGTACACCTGTATACTTTGGCTGGAGCATAAACCGTCGGCCTGGCAGCGCTTTTCATAATAATTACAGTAATTTACGCTGTGGCACCCCTGTTGCATATCTAGACACTAGAGAGACATATTTTTATTTCAGATTTATTTCTGAATTTATATTTATATAAGAGGAGTGAGTATGAACCACGCTAGAAGTTTATTAATTGCAAGCGCCATTGCTTTAACATTTCCTATATCAAGTTTTGCTGCCAAAGCAGTTGCAGCTCCCACAAAAGATTCGACATTCTACTCTGTAGATAAATCATCGATCAGCCGATACATCCAAAATTTTAAAATTTCTGTAAATGAAGCAACTGGTGAGGTTAGCTTTTCTGGTTTAATTCCAAAAGAATTGAAAAACAAAATCCGTATTGAAATTGGCGAACGAGATTCTGCTAGAGCCAAAGACGGAGAAACTCCTAATTATCCTTTATCAATCGGAATCGAAGGCTCAACTAAAGATACGTTCAACTCAAACCTAACTGCTAACTGTTCTCGAAACCAATGTTTAGATGTAACAACAATTATTAGCTTATCTGCTGATGCAAAATCAGTAACTGTTAAAGATGGAAAAATGTTTTTAACCAAGTCTGGTCAAATTGCAATTCGATCAGAAGATTTATCAAGATCAGCAAATGATCCTGAATCAATCAAAGACGAACCTCTTGCAAGTACCACTTTCAAAGACGCAGACACTCGCACTGCTGAAGAGCAAGCCGCAGCAACTGTTAAAACTCAAGAACTTTGCGATATCGCGAAAAGCGGTGATGTTGAAGCAATCAATCAATTACGTGATTTAAATTTTGATTCTAAAAAATTACAAGAATACGAGAAAGTTGCTTATCAAAAAGAACTAGAAGAATTTAAATTAAAATTAACAAGAGCTTCTACTTTATCTGAAGTAGATAAAATTGTTGAAGACATTAATACTTATGCACAAGCTCCTGAACACGAGATCGTAAAATCAGATGCTGCTGAAGCTTTGGTTCATGCTGTTGCAAGATTAGAAGACCTGTCTCCAACCGACGGAAAACAAGATAAATTTGATAATCAAAAATTCAAACTTGCAGAACGCGCTTTAAAATATGCTACAAAGCTTGATCCTAAAAATGAAGACGTTCGCCTTGCTTACGACACTATGAGATTAGAACATGCTAAGTGGGCTGCAAAAACTGGTGATGCTAGCATTTATCGCTCATCAATCGCTGGTTTCAACGCAGGTTACGCTGACATCGCTCGTATGATCAGAAAATCTGAAAACCCAGAAGCACAAAGTTTATTTGCCGAATACCAAACGCAATTAAATTACAAAATGCCACCGCAATCACAATGGTTGTATTATTTGGGAATCAACCCATCTCTTCAAGTATACACACTTGATTACAATTATATTTCTGCTGCGACTAAAAAATTGGACGATCAATATAAAGCGTACCAACAAAACCAACAAAATATTCAAAACACAATTGGTGGACAACAAAATCAGCCAGCTAATTCCTCAATTTTTAATTCTGGAATTCAAGCACCATTGTCGTTTTAGGTTATCTGCAACTTTAATTTATTGTAAGGAGTATATATGAAGAAAATTGCATTGCTATTAGGTGTGCTTTTATTTTCTAATCATTTAAATGCCGTAGATGTTTTTGGAACTAGTGCATATTTTGTAAAAGTCTCTGAAAATTCAACTAAAACAATGGTAAAGTTTGAACTTTGCAGTTTAATCAATCAAAATTCCTGCAACGCAATTGGTAACAAAAATTTTTATTCAAAGAAAAAACTACAGAATCTTAGAAACTCTGAAAAATGGGACGTTCTTACATCTACAGCGGCAGATATAGCGATCATTCTCGGAACAGCTTTCACTGGAGGAGCTTTAGCTTATACAACGCTTGTTGCAAGTGCAACAGATGGGGCCATTATCTATGGAACGATGGGTGGTACGATTGCAGGTGGAACTGTAGGAGGAATGGTTCCGGCTATCGCAGATGCTCTGAACCCGTATGAACAATACAAACAACTTGAAACTTTAGATAGTGAAGTTCTGAATGATAAAAAAGTAGTGCTCAACTATAGTGTGGAAGATTTTGCTAAACGCTTAGGTGCTGTTTTAGACAATATTCACTAAATAATTTTCGCTAGAAACTTTTTTCATTTAAAAATTATATGCACTCGTAACGTGACAAGCAGTTCATAAATTTTTTATGTAAATTGTATGCACATAAATATTCTTCTTGCGTTTGAATACTCATTTTTTGCTTCGTAGCAAAATTGCTGCGCCACTGTGAAATGTTGAATTCTTTGAAAAAATAATTTGACAGATATTGTACGACATATAGATAATCACTCTGTGGTATCAATAACATGTATTACGGGGGTTATTTATATATGGCTACTGGGTCAGTAAAATGGTTTAACGACGCTAAAGGTTATGGTTTCATCGTAGAAGATGGCAATGACAAAGACATCTTTGTTCATTACACAGCTATCGGTGGCGATGGTTTCAAAACTTTGGCTGAAGGCCAAAAAGTAGACTTCGAACTTGTTGAAGGGCCAAAAGGTCTGCAAGCAACGAACGTACAAAAAGCTACAGTTTCTAACTAATTTTTGTACAACCGGTCTGATTAAACCCAGTTCAGACCAGGTATCATCGATCCAAGATTTCCAGAAATGGGTTTCGGTTCTGCAACCTCTAGAGAAGCAACTGGGTATGAACAATATAGAGATGCAGTAACCGCAGTTGGATGATGATTCCCGCTACGTTTCAATCCACCGAATGGGAGCCTTGATGAGGCTCCCACGGTAGAGCGGTTCCAATTAATTAATCCTACCTGTAAGTCCTCAGACATTTTCACAAATCGATCACGAGAAGAAGTAAACACACTACAAACTAATCCGTATTGAGTTGCGTTTGCAATTTCTACGGCCTGTTCATCGTTTTCATACGAATAAATCGCTACATTTGGCCCAAATATTTCGGTTTGCTGATAAACTGATTTCTTAATGCTTGCGATGGAATTATTTTTCACAACACAAATCGATGGAGCAACATAAGAGCCCTTGTGTTCAAGTTCTAATTGTTTGCCACGCATGATGATGTCACATCCTTCGCGGGTGGCGATTCCTAAAAATTTTAAATATTTTTCTACTGCAGCATCATCAATGATCGGACCCATAAACGGATTATCTAGCGGATGACCAATCGAAAATGCTTTTGCTCTTTTGTGAAATTTTTCTACGAACTCTTCAAGCTTTGAGGAATGAACTAATATTCTTGAGGTCGAAGAACAGCGCTGACCACACGTTGCGAATGCTCCCGTAAGCGTTTCATAAATTGCGTAATCTAAATTTGCGTCTTCTGAAATGATGGCAGCGTTTTTTCCACCCATTTCGAGTGCAAGAATTTTCCAATATTGTTGAATCGTATCTTGTTTGATTTTAAATCCTACTTCGTAAGAACCTGTAAATAAAACTCCATCTACACCTTCGTGAACCGCAAGTCTTCGGCCCACTTCGCGCTCACCTTGCACTAAATTGAATACACCATTGGGAAGACCCGCTTCGTGAAACGCTTCAGCCATGATTTGGCCAACGCCTGGCGATTTTTCAGAAGGTTTAAAAATAACACAATTTCCAGATGCAATTGCAGGAACAATGTGTCCGTTTGCCAAATGCCCCGGAAAATTAAAAGGACCCAAAACCGTAAACACTCCTACGGCGCGGTTTTCCCAAGATCCAAAAGTGTTTTCCATAATGTTTGGAATTTGTTGGTTTTGAACTAAGCGCATTCCTTCGCCTAAAGAAATGTCTACTTTATTGAGCATCGTGTTCACTTCTTGTTTTGCTTCCCAAAGAGGTTTGCCTACTTCGCGAGCTATGATTTCAGCAAGTGTAGCTTCGCGCTTTTTTAGTGCGTCTTTATATTTTCGCAAATAATTTGCACGCTCTTCAAATTTAGTTTTTCGAAATGTTTTAAATGCAGAACGCGCAGCCGACACAGCGTCGTCTACGTTTTTGTAGCTATAATCAAATATTCCTATCACATCTGTCTTGTCAGCAGGCGATGTGGAATGAATGCTTCCGATTTTATCTTTTGCACTTACAAATTGTCCGTCAATGAAATTGCCAAGTGGCTGAATCGAGGTTTTCGTATGCATTGCAACTACCTCCTATGATCTAATAATACGGCATGAACGCTGCAGAATCACCGTTTTTTAATCCGATTAATTTAGCTTTTTCAGGATCAAAAAATACTTTTTGATTATGAATCTTTACATCACAATGAAGTGCGGCAAATTTTGCTCCGCGCTCTTTTGGAGTAATTAATCCAGCTTGAGTGTCTACAGCTTTATCAAAATCTTTTGATGAATATTCATAAAATTTTAAATTTTGAATTGGAACCACTTCATCAGTATTTGCCATCACATGAGGTCCACCATCAAATGGATCAATTTGGTTGTTGTACTCAAAACCAATTTTTTGAAGCATATGCAAAACTGGTTCTGTGTCTTTGCTCACTTTACCGATCGCGTTTCTTGCTTCTGCTGGTAAAAATGTTACATAAATTTTTCCGGTCGGAAAAAGCGACAAAATAAATTCTTTATTCTTCATCGAAAGCTCATCGGCCTCAGGATAATCCATATTTGTAAACCTGCGACCTAAGGCTTCCCATAAAGCGCACTTTCCCTTTTTCGAAAGAGGTGGAAGTAATTCGGCTAGTATTTTTTTCTTAAATTTAGCTTTGTGCATTCCAATGTATAAAAAACGCACAAAAGAAATTTGCCTGCCCACACGTGCTTCATTGTTTCGATAATCTGGATCTACTAAGAGACCCCCAATTTCAGTTGGTCCATTGGTTTCGTATTTTAATTTCAAAGTACCGTGAATAAATCCTGTATTAATTGATTTTGCGTATTTTTGTTCAGAACCAACCTCAAAATAAAAATGAGGAACATCGGGCGTCCCGTGTTGTGCGGTCAACATCGACATTGCTACAATTTTTTTCTTTTCTAAATCTTCCGCAACAAAAATATATTTTGCGTCTGTTTTGTTAGCAATTTTATCTGTGAACGAATCATGCGAAACGCGAACCTTAGTTGACCACTGATCTCGATCAGAGGCCATATTTAAAAACCCGGGATGCGCCTCTGCTGCAAGCCTTGAAAACGCTTCGAGTCCGTCAATGTCCGTTTTTTGCACTTCGCGAATTAAAATCATTTAAATACAAAACCGTTCGATCATTTTATCGTAAAAATGTACTGCCTTATCTAGTTGATCTACCAATGCATGCTCATTCGGTGTATGCGAGTTGCCAGCACTTTTAGATGGCCCAAACACAATTGCATCAAACCCTGCGGCAAAATATTGAGCCGCTTCTGTACTTGTCGCTTTTTTGCCAATGCCAGCATCAATGCCTGCCGCTCTTTGCGCTTCAATCGCAGCCCTTACTAAGTCAGAGTTCTCGTCCATATTTAAAGACGGATTCATTCTCTGGCGATTTACTTTCATAATTAAGTTTGGAAAGTTTGTATTCATATTTTGAATCTGAGTTTTAATGTGTTCATCAAAAACCGCTGGATCAATCTCGGGTAGCAATCTAAAATCAAAAAACATGTCAATTCGTCCGTCTACAAAAGTAATTTTTCCTAAATTCATTGTTGATTCAGAAGGACTAAATGAAGTGTCTTTGTTTTTGAAAATATTCTCAGAAAAGGATGCAAAGTTTTTACGAATTTGATCGATGGCTTCCATTAAATTATTTGGAAAGAATTTAATTCCTGTTTCTCCCAAACCACCGTGTTGAATTTGAATTTGACCGTCTTGTGCTCCGGTATATTCATTCACAGAAAGTTTTTCGCGATAAAATCGTTTGAAATCATCGAAGCTGCTCGCTGGTAAATAAAACTCAACCGCTGCCAAGTCTGGCACTTTATTGACAGAGTCTCCCCCCGCAATTCGAGAAATTTTAAATTGAAAGTTCGCATCTTTGATTTTTTGAATCGTATTGAACATTTTTACAATCGCATTGTCACCTAAGTGAGGGTAACTGCCGTGCGAAGATTTTCCAAAACAACGCATTTCCATTCGAGTATTGAAGCCTTTTGCATCTTTTTCATATTGCAAATATTGAATGCTTACGTTGTACACACAATATCCTTTGTGCGCATACATGACAGCAAGTTCTGAAGGCTCTCCTACTAAAACATATTTAGGATTTAGCGCTTTTGATTTGATTAAATATTTTGCGCCCAACATTCCTATTTCTTCTGCCGCTGTTCCCACTAAATAAATTGGCATTTTTAGTTTTCTGTCTTTATATTTTTCACAAGCTTTTAATTTGCATAAAAAATCTAATTTAACGTCAGCAGTACCGAGTCCGTAAATTTTATTTTGTTGTATAGTCATTTGAAACGGATTTCCGTTGGTCTCTGTCCAATGTGAACGAATGCCCGGACTAACCGTATCGATATGCGTGTTCAGCAACAAACCTTTTTTTGTTGAAGTATCAACTAAATTGTCGCCTAAAATTCCAATTACATTGTATTGCTTTTTGCTTACACCTTCGGCCGAATGAGAAACCTCTTGTAGGTTTGTTTTAAATCCCATGCGAGACAAAAGTGCATGTAAGTAATTGGCGATTTCTTCGTTACCGTCTTGGCTTACTGAACTCATTGCGATTAAACGTTGTGCTTCTTCGATAAACTGAATCACAGCTTGTTCTCCTCTGCTGTTTTTAATACTGCTCGTTCAATAATTGAAAAAACTTCATGGTACTGTTCATCTGAAATGGCCGCCGCAGGTACAAGCATGCGCGCACGATACGGACCATGTCCGCAGTAAAATAAAATCAAACCCATTGACCAAGCGTTGTGCAAAAACTTTTTAAGCAGTTCTAGCGATCCGTCAAAAAGTGTGAACGCAACCATTGCGCCGATTACAGTTTGGTCTTTTATATATTTTGAACATTTTCCTTCTTGTAGTTTGTTCAATTCATTTTTTGCAATTTTTTCGAGTTTTGCAATTCTTCCGCTTGATCCAATCATTTCATTCTTTAAAATCTGCATTGCCTTTAAGCCTGCACGCAAACCTGATGTCGAACTAGTCCATGTTCCCGAAATCAATCCGGCTTTTGGATTATATTCTTCTGTATAAAGCACCGCTCCGACTTGTAACAATTTTGCCACTGTTACAACGTCTACATATTCATCGATTCCAATTTTTTGAAACGCATACAATTCGCCCGTTCTACCGAACGTTTGAATTTCATCTACCCAGATCGCACAGCCCAATTCTTTCGCAGCTAAAATAATTGGTAAAATAAATTCTTTTGGCGCTAAACGAAATCCACCCTCACCTTGGATGATTTCAAACTCTAGGGCAGCATATTTTTTTAAAGACTTTGCTGCCGCATCTTTCATGAACGCAATGACAGCCGTCGCTTGATCTGAAGCGCTTAACTTAGATTTTTCATCATAAAAGTTCAAATGAGTTACTTCGTCATAAGTCGGCTGACCTTCGCGGTACTTAGGATTGTCAGTTACTTCTTGAAGAGCTGTGGTTCTTCCGGCAAAGCAATCTTTAAACGCAAATACTTTTGTTGCGGGAGTTTTTTTCTGGCGAATGATCTTTAATGCAATTTCATTTGCTAAAGCTCCGCACGTTGTGATCCACATGTTTTTTAATCTTGATTTGCCAACAGAACCTAAAACTTCTTTCATTAATTTGTAATGATCAAGAGATGGACCTAGATTGCCCTGCCAAACTTCAGACCACGCGCCATCTAATTGCGCATCAAATAATTGCAAGTTGCCGTGTCCAAAAAAGTTTACGCCTATTCCTGTAATCATATCGTACTTAACAGATCCGTCGGCAAGTTCTATGAACGGACCATTGCCCGCACCAGATGGAATAAAGGGGTAAAAAAGTTCTCTGCCTCTTAACTTTTCAACATCTTTTATTAATTCTTTATATTGAAATTCTAATTCTTTCTTTGCAGGTCGAACCGAATTGATTTGTGACGCCTCTTGTTCAATGGCAGAAATCATCTCTTTCTTAGATTGTTGGAATTTTTTAGAATGCAGCAGAGCATCGAAATGGGTCGACATAGAGACGTAAAGCTAGCATGAGGGCTTTTTTGTTGCAAGAATACGAATATTATCTCTAAATATTCTTAATGAAGATTTTACTTTTATTCTTATCGTTTACATTCGCCGCAATGGCTCAATCACAAAGCAATTCGTCTGATTTGCCGCGTATATTATTTGATCAAGGAAAGTTTGCCGAAAGTTACGAAACACTTCAAAAAAAACCTGATAAAAATGCTGTCGATTACTATAACTTGGCAAATATTTTAATTAAACTCAATAAGCCTAATATTGCTTATGCATATCTGATTAAAACAAGGGCTTTACTAAAAAGTCACGAGTCAACCCTCTCAGCTACAGTTGATCAAACTATTTTAAATACAGAAGAATTACTGTCTTCACAAAGCCAGCTCATGAAAGACAATACTCTATGGCAAGGAAAAATAATTCCTTTTTTTCAAAGCCATTCTAATGTGGCTATTTGGTTGATTTTTGTATTTGCAAACATCGCATTTGCCTTCTGCATATTTCAGATTAAGCCTTCAAATAAAGTATTTACAAAAAATTTATTACAAACTCCTTTTTTCGTTGGATTAATTTCTTGGATTTTTTTAATGAGTGTATTTTTTATAGGACTTTATTCGCATTCATTAGATCAAGCCGTTGTAGTTTCTGATTCATCTGCAGCCCGAAGCGGACCGGCTGAAACGTTCACTGAGCTTTTTAGAGTTCAAAGCGGCTCTATATTAATTTTAACAGGCAAATCTCAGAACGGTTGGTCACAAGTACGATTTTCTACTAGCCAGATCGGCTGGGTTTTAGATAAAGAATTAGTAACGCTATGAAAAAACTATATCCACTTGTATTTACATGTATTTTAGCAGTTGTGCTCAGCGCATCTTTTATTCGATGCTCTGGTAGAAACGTTGATGAAAACAATCCTCAAGCTCTTCTTGATGATGCCGAGATAGACATTAAAGACAAACGCTATCTACAAGCTTTAGAAACCTTAAAAAAAGTAAAAAATAAATTTCCTTATTCTAATCTCTCAAAATTAGCAGCGCTAAGAATTGCTGACGTAAATTTTTTACAAGAAGAATTTGTTGAAGCAGCAACTGCATACGAAACGTTTCGTGATTTACATCCTAAATATATACAAGCTGATTACGTTTTATTTAGAATCGGTGAATCTTATTTTAATCAATTACCCTCTACAATTGATCGAGACCAAACACCTGCACAAAAAGCAATCAACGCTTTTACAGAGCTTCACTCTCTTTATCCGGCTTCTGCTCACAACGACATCGGTCAACGTCACTTAAAAGAATCGACTGAGAAATTAGCTAAAAAAGAAAAATACATTGCTGACTTCTATTATATTCGCGACATTTATGACTCGGCTGCAAGTCGCTTTGAAAAAATTGTTACAAAATACGCAAACACATCTCCCGAAGAATATGCGTATTACTACTGGGGAAGAAGCTTAATTCGACAAAGCCAAATGCCAGAATATAAAGACAAAAAAGATACGTTACTTGCCGAAAGTCGTCATGTTTTTAAAACATATGTGTCGCGATTTCCTCACGGAGATTATATTAAAAAAATCGATAAAGAAATTGAGAGAATGCCAGATTGAATACAACTTCTGTAAGCTCTAAAATGAAAGAGCTGAACAAAATGCGCCAATATTCTTTAGCTCTCGATATGGGCTCTGAGACAATGTCACACGCAGACATTGAGAGTATTGATTTTTTACCCGTGTTAAAAGAAATGGGAACTGCCTATTATTTTACAGGTAAACTTTCAAAAGCCATTGAATGCTTTCAAATCATCTTAGAAAAAGATCCGAAAAATACCGACGCAGCAATTTGTTTAAGTGTTATCTTAAATGACATTGGAAAATATGATGAAGCTAAAAAAATATATCAAATTGCTAATCAGTCTCTTCAAACTAAAAACCATGGATCCGATTTACTTTTAGATCGTAAGTTTTCATTAAAGCACTCGGAGCTTGCTGAAATGTATTTTAAATTTCATCGTTATGATGAAGCCTTAGATGATTTTGCGAAAGCTTTGAGATTAGATCCAACCAATTTGCACTTGCGAATTAAAATTGCAAAATGTTACGCCAAAAAAGGATTCACCACTCGCGCCATTCAAGAGCTCACCCAGCTTTGTGCAGAAAATGATTCTTTTGTTGAAGCACGCATACAATTGGGCTTAATGCACTACTCTCAAGGAAACATCATTGACGCTCAATTAGAATGGGAACAAGCATACGAACTTGCTCCTAATAACTCAGAAATTCGCGAATACTTATCGATGGCAGAACGCGCCACTGAAACTAAAATCTAATTAAATTCACTTTTAAGAATTGCGTAGTGGGCTGTGTCCCAATACATTCCTTTTACAAATACACTTTGTTTTTGAATTCCTTCAAACTTCATACCTAGCTTTTCCATTACACGCGAGGATTGTTTGTTTTCGTAGCGACAGTGCGCTTGTACACGTGAAATTTCAAAGTTTTCAAAAACATATTTTAAAACAGCACGTCCCGCTTCAACCATAATACCTTTGCCCCAATGAATATCATCGAGAGCATATCCCATTTCAAGTTGTCTAAAGTTTTTTGCGCGCCAAAAACATCCAACCGTTCCGATTATTTTGTTTGGATTATCTTTAAATGCAATTCCCAATGGTTCGGGCACTCGGTCGTTTTCATATTTATTAAACGCGTAATCGCAAATAAAGTGTTTTGCGTCTTCAATGCTTGTGTGTCGAGAATATCCCACGTAACGTGCGACAGTTTCTTTTTGCGCGTATTCAAATATGGAAGCGGCATCTTCAATTTTCAATGCTCGTAAAATAAATCGATCGGTCTCAAGTGTGGGAGGAAGCCATGAAGGTTTTTTCTCTACATATAATCTTGCAATATATTGTTCGTCTTGAAGTTCACCGTCAATCAGTGCACACGCAGCACGCGTTCCTTCAAATCGAAAGTCTAATTTTTTGTAAAACGTAAGACCTCTTTCATTTTTTGCGCGAACCGTTCCTTCAATTCGAATGAGTTCTGCTTTTCTGGCATGTTCATCCATTGCCCGCACCAACGCTTGGCCAACACCGTTACCCCAGTAATCTTTTAAAACTCCCATTCCAAAATGAGCAATCTTACCAAGCCATGGGTGCTCAGGGCGATCTACATGAACGCCCAATTGACCAACTAATTTTTCACCATCAAATGCACCAATATAAATTTCAACTTTTGACTCGAGTGCTTTTTGCCAACGAGTTTGAACTTCAGTCACAGTTTTAGTTGGTTGTCCTACATATTGATTTATAAATTGCGACTCGTTCGCCAATCGCTGCAAGAGAGGGTTAAGTAAATATGCATCACTTGGAAAACATGTGCGAATGACTATTGTTTTGCCTGTTTTCGTTTTCAGCTCACGTGCTGTTATTTGCGCCATATATGTACCGTATACTAGAAGTAATGAGAGTAAGCTAGTTTGCTGTTTGGTTTATTGGGATGCGTGCCGAATCCTTAGAGGCCGCAGGCCGATGGTTCGGCACCTCCCAATAAACTAAACAAAGAAGTTCTTTATAATGATTTTACTTGTGTTGAAGGAACCATTGATCGCAAGTTGATCGGCAAGCTTGCAGCGGTACGTGCTTCTTGAGCAATTTTTTGAGCAGCTTTAGCAGCTTCAATCGTTGCTAAGTGAGTTTTTAATTCTTTAAACATTGGATGTTTTAAAGTGTATTCATTTTCTTGCAATACAACCTGACGAGCAACTTGTTCGCGCAAGTTAATTACGATTGGCGCTTTCATGTTTGCTGTCATTTGAGTTACATCGCGTGGAATTGTTAAAATCGTAAACACTATGCTTTGGTTGATGTTCTCAAGTTTCAATTCAGAAAGCTCAAGAGCAGAAAGTTTTACAACATAATCTGTTTTAAATATTTTTGGTTCTAAAATAGGAAACGCAACAGATGCGTCATCTAAAGATTGTAACCATACAATCAATGTGTCATCACCTGGATCAACTAAACAATAACGTTTGTTTTCTGGAAAACCTAAAATTCCTTCAGGAAATGTAACTACTTCCTGTTCATTTACTTCGAGGTCTCCGAAACGCATTGTTTTAATTTTCATGCTACCCCTTAATTGCTTTTGATACATCATTCAGATTTGGAGTTGCTTGCACAGCCTCTTTATTCTGATCGTGAATTGCTTGATAAACTTCTTCACGATGTATCTTTGTTTCTTTAGGAGCTTTGATTCCTAATCTTACTTGCTTACCCTTGATCTGGACCACAGTAATTTTAATGTGATCGTCGATCGCGATGCTTTCACCAAGCTTCCTTGTTAATACTAGCATTGTTGAACCTCTTTACAAAACTGCTTTTCGCAATCCATTACTATTTGGGAAATGTTTAACTGGGAATAAACGAGTAATCAATATTAAAATTGATTTAACGCAAAAAATCCAACAATGTCGGCTGGATAAGCTTTTGTGCGGATTGTAATGAGGATTTTAACACAGTCTCCTCACGCGCTAGGTCTGAGTATACTTGAGCAAAATCAGCGTCTTCTAGTTGACTAGAAAGCTCGGCATTTGTTTGATCCATCTTCTGTGTTTGACCTAGAGCTGCATCGATACCTGCAACCTTTGAACTAACCTTAGCCCTTAAAGTTACAACGTTTTTTATAATATCATCTAAGTTATCAAGTGCTGCCCGAATCGTGTTTGTATCGTTAGTTAATAGTCCAGTGCGCAACGCGTCTAGTTCTGCAAATGCACTTGTTTTCTGAAGTGCTGGAACTTGCTGCTTTTCAACTGCAGACATTCTTCCTTCTGGCTGCATGGCTGGGTTTCGATACTGTTCTGTTGGAAGGTACTTTTTAATTTCAAAAATATGCGGCCCTGGCACGTTTGCCGCCGTAAACACGTCTTTTTGTATTTCAATTGGAATTTCACCCATGTCACCTTTGTAGTTTCCATCTGTATCGTAAGGTTGATCGAGTGTTTTATATCCACCAAATAAGTACTGTTGCCCCACTCTTCGATTCGAAACTGAAACGAGTTGTTTGTACAATGCATTTACTTCTTGTGCGACACCTAATCGAGAGTCTGCGTTTGCAGAAGCGTCTGAAGCTTGTCCGATCGCAATTTCTTTTGCTCGCAAGAAAATATCATAAACTTCACCCAACGCCGTATCAGTCATTGTAAGTCTGGTTTTTGCCAATTGAGCGTTGCTTTCAAATTGTTGGTTAACAGCTTTTTGAGTTCGAATGTCCATGAGCTTTGTGTTGGCAGCTGGATCGTCTGCGCCTGACAACATTCGTTTTTGAGTGGCGTTCTTCATTTGCAGCTCTTCCATGCGAGTGCGCGTACGTCTTAACGCCTCATCTACAGAAGATCTAGTTGTGTTATCGCTCACTCTCATTTATTCACCCAAACTATCGTTTCAAATTCAACACTGTATCAAGCATCTGATCTGCCATTTGGATTACTTTTGCAGAAGCATTGAATGCTTGTTGGTATTGAATTAAATTTGTTGTTTCTTCATCTAGAGAAACTCCAGAAATGCTCTGGCGAACTTTTTCAAGCTGATCTACTACGTGTGTTTGGTGGTCCATCACCTGTTTATTTTTCTGAGTAATGGTTGCAATGTCTGCAACGGTTGCATTGTAGTGATCATCAAATGTACTTTTTCCACCACTCATAATTCGTTGATGCTGAAGTTTGCCTATCAATTGAGTGACTCGGTTGTCACCAGGTGCGTCTGGTAAAAGCGCTGTAGCAATATTGTTTGCGTCTGAATCTACTTCGCTGCTTAATTTTAACATTACAGCAGCGTCTTTAACTTGGTCTGGAGTATCGAAAAAATCAATTCCTGTTGAGCCGTTCAAATTGTAACCTTGTCTATGTATTTCATTTACTTTGGTGGCAAAAGCATATGCTAGTTCATCAATTCTATTTTTTGCATTTCCTAAAATTTGATCACGTGATTCTAAAAGACCGCCGAGTTTTCCTGTTTTAATTCTGTAATTTAAATCAGGAGCATTATTATGTTCTAAGCGAACAACCAAACCTTGTTCTGGTCTGCCGGTAGATGCATCTGCATTTGCAGTTTCTACATATAAATTGTTTTTCAGCGAACCGCTCACGAGTGGTCCAATGCCAGCAAGAGAAACTGTAAATTCTCCACGCTCGTTTGATCCAACTTGAACATCAACAATTTCAGAAAGTTTTTTAACGGCTAGATCTCGTTTGTCTCTTAGGTCTCCCGTTTCAGATCTGGTTAATTCTAATCTTTTAATTTCTTCATTCAAATGACTGATGCGACCGACCAATTCGTTTGCTTCTCGAACTCCTGCATCGATACGTACATCCATGTTTTTTTGAATGTCGGTTAATGAACGAGAAATTCTGTGAAAATCTCCAACCAATTGGTTTGTGTTTTCTCGAACAGAAGCTCTGATTGCTTCGCTTTCTGGCTCATTTCCTAACTTTCGAAACTCATTAAAAAATCGAGACATCAATCTGTTTAGTCCCTCATTATTTAATTCATTAAAAATCGTGTCGGCTTGTGTGAGTGCCATGTCTTTTTCTTTATACGCACCTAAATATTTTGTTTCATGTGCAACTTGCTTTGTAAGATATTCATCGTTCACTCGTTGAATGGCATTTAATCGAACGCCGGTACCGTACACAGCTGTGCCCCACGCTTGTGGAGTTGCGGTTTCTTGTTCTACACGTTGACGAGAATAACCTTCGGTATTTACATTCGAAATGTTGTGGCCGGTTGTGGACATGGCAGAACGAGAGGCGAAGAGCCCTGATTTTCCGGTATTAAAAATATTTACCGAACCTGCCATCTACACCTTTCAGGCCTCTGTTGTGAGAAGCCTGCCCCCTTGTTCATTTATGGGCTGTCTTGTTCCACTATTTGAATAATTTTCTCGATTGTTATTATTGTTTCCTAAAATGTTTCGTTTCATTTCATCTATGCGAATGAGTGAACTTTCAGCAAATTGCATATTTCTTTGATTTGAATCTTTTGCTTGGTTCACAAGCATTCCTAAAACGGTTTTTGATTGTTTCAAACGATCTGCTGAAAACTTTGGAAGAGCGCTAGCAATTTCTTCTAGCGTGGGAGTTGTCTTCAAATTTTCTGCGATCGAATTTGCAACTTTCATTCTTAACTGTTCTAGATTCCAAATTTCGTTCACCAACACTTCTTTGGTTTGAGCAGTTTCAAACAAACCTTTCACATCAACGGCGGTCATGTGCGCATATTCTTCAGCAAGCACTCCAATGAGTGTACGATGAAGTCCGATCATTTTTTCAAGCACATGAAAAAGCTCATCAGTTTGCTGCATTTGTTTTCATCCTTAAAGCGGCATCGATAAGTGGTCATCTACCAATCGATCTGCGATTTTATCTGCGTCGACTTTGTATGTTCCAGCTTTGATTGCTGATTTTAATCTTGCGATTTTTTCTGAATCTTCATCTGGTGCTGCACTTGCAATGTCTTTTGCCATTTTTGCATCACGAGCACGAGTTGAAATATTTACGTTGTCTGAACTTGCAACTCCGCCGCCAGAAACTTTTGAAGTTTTTGTTTTTCCACGAGAATCTGTCGGGGCACCAACTCCACCTGTACCACCAACGCCTGTTGTTCCACCTGTAGAAGATGGTCCTGTTCCATTTACTTTCATTACGACCTCCCTGTCGTCACTGCCACACGATGTCGATTTATTTCAACACCGTAAGATTATTTTACTTTTTGCCCTTCATCTCAGCAAGTACCTGGTCGGCAATTCCCGCCATACCAGATCTTGATAAGGTGTTTGCATACTCTGAATCCATCATTTGACGGAAAACTTTTTCCCCATGACTAATCGGAATTATATCATTCTCAGGAACTGTTTTGCGCATTTCTTGAATCATATGGTCAATTAATAACGCTTCGACTCCTTGTGCTGCTGCAATCTCTTCTGGGGTTGCTTGTTCTCTGATATTTTTAAGCGGATAAATTCTATTACCGCTTACGTAAAAATCTTTTGGTCTAAATGTTTTCGCTTCACCTTGGGGTTGTGACTTAAACGAAGGTGCTGATGCGAACGTACTTGTTGAAGTCATAAAAAACACAAGAATAAACAAATTAAGCAGTGGAAAAATCCAACCATGGACTCTTCCACTGACCAAACTAACGCAAGCAGCATCCTTGCCGCTTGAACGCAAAAACATAGAAGCTGTAAGTCCCACCATCTTGGCAGGCGTTCGTCCCCGTCTGTTTCCTGGAAGCGTCATCATCATCCTTGATTCATACGTTGGTTTGGTTAACTTCATAAAATCTCTAAATCTGCCTGTAATGCACCTGATGCACGAAGCGCTTGAAAAATTGCGGTTACATCTTTTGGCGATGCCCCTAACGTGTTTAGTGCTTTCACAATATCTTTAATACTTGGTCCGCTCATGATTCCGATTTTTTCTTTTGGACCTTTGGGGCCCGACACTTCAATTTGTAGATCACCGTGAGAAATGGCGACATTTTCAATTCGAACGTTATCACCAATAACAACTGTTCCTGTTCTTTCATTTAAGACAACTCGCGCTTTAGAATCTGGGGTTACTTCTAAGTTTTCAATGGTAGCCATCAACTCAACGCCGCTTCCTTCATAGTTGAATGGAGAAATTACGTCGATTGTTCCAGCGTCACGAGCAACAGCGTATTTTCCGCCAAGTTCGGTGTTAACTACTTTTGAAAGTCGTGCTGCAGTTGTGAAATCTGGATTGTTAATTGATAAAACAAAAGATTTTTTCTGCGTAAAACTTCCGTCCACTTCACGCTCTATGATAGCTCCATTGGGAACGCGCGCGGTTGTTGGAAATGAAACTCCTTTTCCTCCGCCGTCAGTTACTCCACCTAATGAAACAGGCCCTTGTGCTACAGCATATACATTTTGATCGCCTGCTCTTAATGGCGTTACTAATAATGTTCCGCCTTCTAATGAACCTGCATCTCCAATGCTTGAAACTGTTACATCTAATTTGGTTCCTGCTCTCGCAAATGGTGCAAGCTTTGCGGTTGCAATCACAGCTGCCACGTTTTTGGATTTAAAATCAGTAGCTCCGGTTTGAATTCCCATTTTTTCAAACAAACGGATCATTGATTTTGAAGTAATGTCTGTACCAGAATCACCTGTGCCTTTTAATCCGATTACTAAACCGTAACCTATCAATACGTTTTCACGCACACCCTTAATGCTTGCGATATCTTTGATACGAGCAGCATGTGAGTCAAATACAATTGTTGCAAGAATTAAAAATAATGAAATTGCTAGATGTTTTATTTTCATCGATAGAGCTCCACTTTTTGTTCTAAAAATTTTGATGAAGAAATTGTATCGCTTTCGTCAATGTCAGAACCTCTGGCAATTGCGACAACTTCCATATTTCTTATTTTTTTCTTAAACGGAACTCGTTTCATTCCTCTTAATCGAACATTTCCGTTTGGATATCTTTCTACAATTTCTGCGGTCATTGTTTCTGTATTTGCATCATTTAAAGCTGAAACCTTTGAAACTCCTGAAATTGCGGTTTTGGCAGCATCTCCAGCGCCCGTTGCGGCACCTGCTGCGTCTGCTGCTGCGGTTGCATCATTTCCTGCTTTTGCGGCTGCCTGCATTTCTTCAATGTCTTTTTGTCTTGTTACCCCTGGAACAATAATATCTCGATCTCGATACTCAGGAGGAAGTAGTTTTTTTACTTCTAAAATCATATCCGCTCTTAATCCGTCATCAATTTTAATTGTAACTAAATCGCCTTGAGCTTTTAATTTATTACGTGCAAACAAATAATTGTTTTGACCATCTTCTGTCCAAAGTGAATTTTCATTTTTACTCGCTACGTCTGCAAAGTCTTGTTTTGTAACTCTTCCAGATTTCGCTCTTAATCCGCTATAATCAATTGGTGTTCCCGCAATTCGACTCAATCGATCGTCACCCACGGTTGTAGGGGGCGGCGGAATGTTTCTGTTTTGTGGAGCGCTGTAGTCAAAATTGTTTTCATATTGTTCGCCCACTTTTGATAAGCGCTTTCTTTGGTCGTCACCCTCATCTAAATCATCACGCAATCCTTGAACTACAGAACAACCTGAGCTCAAAGCCAATAAAAATAAAAATGATAAGAGACGCAAGTTTTTCATTATAAACTCACCTCAATGGTTTTGCCTTCTTGAACTTTTCCTTTGAACGTTCTGTTGTAACGATTGAGTTGAACCGACACTGTGTCACCCACTGCGCCAGAGCCTTGCACGACTCCTTTGGTTGAAATTCTTAAATTATCAGATTTAAGAACGATTGTTACAACGTCACCCAATTGAACGATTGGACTTTTTTCAATTGATTTTATTGTAAGCGGAGATTCTGCTCTGATTGTAAATTTAGCTCTTACACCTTCTGGAAAATTTGTTTTGTTTACAAACGAATCGTCAGAAGAAACAAATAAACTTGAAGTGTCTACTTTTCTTAATTCAAAATTTTCAAGCGTTACTTTTTCAGTTGGATGAACTGTCTTTTTCGCCACATACACATCGATGAATTTTGAAATTACTATCTGTGCCCAACCGAGTTGTTCATTATTTTCTGACAATATCTTGATGCTGGCTTTTCCATTGATAATTTCTGGCAATTCAAACTTGAAATTATTTTTAGAATTTAATTCGGTATAAATCGGTGATGCAAACTTAATAGATTCAATATTTATTTCTACTGAATCTGCAAACTTTTTCTGAATCAAATTTTCAAGCACGGGTTTGATTTCATTTTCAGTTAAGCTTCGTTTTGTTTGACTTACTTGAACTAAAGTACCCCCATCAGGTGATTTTAAAATTAAATGAATTCCACCTAAGTCTTTTTGGTCTAATGCTTTTTGAAGTTCAGCTATTTTAAATGTTTTATTAGTCGTGCCTTCTAGATTCCATCGGCAACAATTTTTATGATCTACGGAACATCTGCTTTTCAACCATGAATCTTGTGCAAGATCTTGTAAGCAGATTTCTTGTGATGCTGTTTCTGAATTTGCATTTAAAATGATTTCGCGATCAATTGAAGCGTGAGCTCCAATGCCTAAAATCCAAAGCGTCCAAATCATGAAACCTATTTGTAAAAAGATGAAACGAATCATATTAATTATTTTCCTATATTGTTAGTTGTAGCCCACATTTGATCTCCCACACTCATCACACGAGCATTCGACTCATATGTTCTTTGTGTTGTGATCATATCCATTACAGCTTCTGTAGGTTTAACGTTTGATCCTTCAACAGCACCTTGTTGAAGTGTGCCCAGTCCGCTTTCACCGGGTGTGCCCTGAACGGGTGCGCCCGATGCGGTGGTCGCTAAATTTAACGATTCGCCAGCTCTGTGAAGAGCTCCTGGGTTAATGAAACTTACAATTTGAATTTGTCCAATGGATTGCTCGCCGTTATTTCCACCAGTAATTACTTTTACTTCTCCATTGCCAGAGATCGTAATATTAGCTGTTCCTTGTGGAATAGTGATTGAAGGAACTAACGGATACCCCCCTGAGGTTACCACTCTACCCTGTGAATCTACTTTGAATGATCCATCACGAGTGTAAGCAATTTGTCCGTTCGGAAGTTGCACTGTAAAAAATCCATCTCCATTGATCATTACATCTAAAAGTCCATTCGTAACTTTTGCTGGTCCTTGTTCGTGAACGGCGTATTGAGCAGAAACTCGTGCGCCTGATCCTACTTGAATGTTTACGGGAGCTTGATTGACTCCAGGTTGTCCGCCTGCTTCTTTCACGGTTTGATAAAATAAATCTTGAAACTCTGTGCGGCCACGTTTGAACGCGGTCGTGTTCATGTTGGCCATGTCGTTTGCTACTTGGTCAAGCTTTGCTTCTTGCGCCTGCATTCCGGTTGCTGCAGTAGAAAGTGATCTTATCATAATTTACCAACCTCATTTGCTTCTTTGGCAGACATTTCTGAATACGCCCGAATTGCCCGCATGTTAGACTCAAACATCCGATTTGCTTTTAACAACTCCATTAATTCTGAAACTGTATTCACGTTGCTCATTTCTAAATAACCTTGTCTGATGTTTGATTTGTCAGCAACCTTTGGAACGTTCGCTTGATCTACGTTTTCAAACATTTGTGAAGATAACTTTTTCAAGCTTGAAGGATTTGTAAACTCAGCAACTGCAAGTTTTGCAACTTGTTCAGTACCCGCAAAAACTTCGCCTGTCGTTGTTATTGTTATTTTTTGGCCAGCATTCAATGCGTCGGCAAGATTAATATCTACGAGCGGAGACTTTGGAGCGTTTGGATTGTTTGGATCTGGTTTTGTATTTAAAAGCTCTGCAGAAACTAAAAATGGATTTACAGAAGCAGGATTTCTGGTCGCATCTGGTTGCGAGCCAGCAGGTTGTTGTCCTTCTGCGGGAGCCGCCTCACCGCCAATGGCGAGAATCGGGAGACCGTCTGCTGTTACAAGCTTTCCAGTTCCATCAATTTTAAAATCACCTGAGCGAGTGTATTTAACTCCTTGTGGAGTTTTCACTGCAAAAAATCCGGGACCATCTACCGCTAAATCAAAGGGAGCGTTTGTGGTTTTAAAGCTTCCTTGTGAATGATCGGTCACAACGCGATCAACATTGACCATTGCGTGTTCTTTTCCATCATGGTGATAGAAATCTTGGTCTTTAAATTTTGTACGAGGAATATCAATCGCAGGGTCTGGCGTTTTTTCATACGCAGTTAAATATTCTTTGAATGCAACGGTATCTTTTTTAAATCCAGATGTATTTGCGTTCGCAATGTTATTTGCGATCGTATCTACGTTCTGACTTTGAGCCATTGCTCCTGATACTGAAGTCCAAATTCCAGTGGGCGAACCCATTTGTTTTCCTCTCTATATATATAGATACTCAAAGGACATAGGAGTCCCTCAGGACTAATAAAAGCAATCCGTAGGCCACGACAAAAATGGGTGGGATGATTTTTCCACAACTATAAGTGTTTGATATTATTATATAACACGTCGATATGCCGCTACGCAGTGCGGGCGATTTTTTCCTCATTAGATATCTAAGTTTTGACAACTCTACACCGGTGCCAAAATTCTAACGGTAATTACAAATTGCCAGAAACGTCGAAGATTTCTAAACTTTGTTCATGAGAAAACTAACTGCGGAACCCGTGATTAAAAAAATATATGAGCAAATTAAGACTGAGGTTTCAGAGCTAGAAAAAAAGTTCTCTCGAAAACCAAAACTTGCCACAATCTTAGTAGGACACGATCCGGGCAGTGAAATTTATGTCGCAAAAAAGGGTGCCACTTGTCTTGAGTTAGGATTCGGACATTCTGATCACAAACTATCTGACTCGGTTTCTGAAAAAGAACTTTTAGCTTTAGTCGAAAAATTAAACAAAGATGATTCCATTGATGGAATATTGGTGCAAAGTCCTCTTCCCAAACAAATTAATGCTCAAAAAGTTTTTGATACAATCAATCCGAAAAAAGATGTCGATTGTTTTAGCCCTCACAATGTGGGCTTGCTCTCTCAAGGAAGAGCCTTATTAAAACCCTGTACTCCTGCTGGTGTAATTGAAATGCTTCATCACTACCAAATTCACATTGCTGGCAAAAATGCACTCATCGTCGGCAGAAGCGATATTGTTGGAAAACCAATGGCTCAACTATTGTTGCAAGAAAACGCAACCGTTACGATTGCTCACTCTAAAACAAAAGATCTAAATGAACACATTCGTCACGCAGACATTGTTGTTGCTGCAATTGGAAAGGCAAACGTTTTAAACGGCTCTTACTCTTGGAAAAAAGATGCAGTCGTAATCGATGTTGGTATCAATCGAATTGCTGATTCTAAAAAAATTACTGGTGACGTTGATTATGCAGCTGTTTTTCCAAATGTATCTGCGATTACTCCTGTTCCTGGTGGTGTTGGTCCAATGACGATTGCGATGCTTATGAAAAATACATTGCTTGCAGCCAAAAACCGAGCTGGCATTTAATCTAGCAGGAATTTAATTCCCCTATTAAAAAACAAATCAAATACTATAATTATAAGTTGGGGGAAGCTTGCTCAATTTATTTATTTTTTTATTATCACTTGCAACATTTGCGCAAACAACTACAGAAGCCCCAAGCTTACCTAATGATCCTTCTTTGATTTTTACAATTAATCATTTGAATTCAAAAACGATTGAATCGCACAAACCCCAGTCAAAAGTCTGTCCCCAGGTTTCTTCATCACAAAATTCAGGCGCACCCGACATGCGAACATGTAGCTGTCAACCAACAAAGCAAAACAACGAATCTCCCAAAGGGCTTTTGCGAATACAGTTTTATTTAGACAATGACAACAAAGTCATGGGAGCATATTCACTCGTAGATACAAAAAACGATGGTGATGATTTTAAAGGATACACACACGGGATAGGCTTAAGTTCCGCTTATGAAAAAGGGAACACAACAATTGAAGCAAGTTTTTCGGACAAACTATATACGAAACGAGTTCACTATGATCCGTTTATGATTCAAACTTATTTTTTTGACGATGTAACTACTTCTACAGGAAATTCCTATACTGTATTTGATGGATCTGGTTTTAATTTATATCAGGGTGGAACGGCCCACAATGGAGATCGTCCCGTACAAAGATTTGTAGATGTTTCTAGATTTCAAGCTTCGTTAAAACAAGGAAAAGATTTTTATTTTAAAGCAAACGTAGGAATAGAACATCGCGCGCGCAACACTAGTGATCCACTTACTTTTGGCGTAGGCTCTCAAGAATTTTATCACAAGCTCTTAGGAATCTATACTTTTGATAATTTTGGCCCTGAAGAACAAGAGATGCTTGTTGGTCCAAACAAAGTAAAACAAGAAGAAGAATATACAACTATTGCGCCAAACGGCACAACCAACACTCATCATCCTTACGAACTACTTCCGGGTGATGTGGTTCGCCCAAAAATCGAAAAAGAAAAACTGAATGAAAATCTTTCTAAAAACTCTTTAATTGCGGGCGGATCTGTAGGCAAAGTTTTTAATATTTCTAAAGG
The DNA here is from genome assembly GCA_964572865.1 of uncultured Bacteriovoracaceae bacterium. Classification (GTDB taxonomy): domain Bacteria; phylum Bdellovibrionota; class UBA1018; order UBA1018; family UBA923; genus CAZNGN01. The sequence continues at coordinate 36,461 of CAZNGN010000019.1, forward strand.
TTCATTTGTTTGCAAAGCAGAAACAGAAGCGGGAGTTCAAATTTCAACAGAATCTAATAATTTAATCGGCACCAATTCGAATGCTTTTGGTAAAGCAGGGATCTCTGCAGGTATCGGTGGAAATAAGAAAAAACTTCCAGAACCAAGAATTCAAACTTCAGCAAGCATGACTTATTATTATTTTCCTACACGTGGCGTTAGTTCGCAGACTCACTCCGGAGAAGATTATACGCTTGGATTAAAATCTACTCATCGCGCAGGCTCAGGAATACTGCAACCCTTTATGACTTTAACAATTCCAGTTGGAAGAAGAGAATTTGATGAATGGCAAGATAAAGATTCAATTATGAGAATGGGGCTTCTCTTCACATTTGATAAACATTGAGATAGTGTCGAACTATCTCATGACTAAAAAAACTGCGCTATTCGATGAACACGTAAAACTAAATGGCAAAATGGTAGACTTCGCTGGCTGGATGTTACCTGTTCAATATGAAGGTTTAGCAATTGAACACGCTGCTTGCCGAAACTCTGTAGCCGCTTTTGATGTCTCTCACATGGGAGAAGTCGTAGTTCGCGGAAAAGGCTCATTAGAGTTTTTAAATTCTCTAGTAACCAACAATGTCGCGCGCATCGTCGACAATCAAGCCATCTACACAGCGATGTGCTACGAAAATGGTGGGTGCGTTGACGATCTCATCATTCACCGAGTGAACGCTGATGAGTTTTTTATTTGTGTAAACGCTTCAAACACTGACAAAGATTTTGAATGGATCAAATCACACGCACCCAAAACTTTATCAGTTGAAAATGAAAGTCCAAAATATTCTCAAATCGCCTTGCAAGGCAGAAACGCACAAGCGATTTTACAAAAACTCACCAAAACAGATCTTTCCTCAATTAAATATTATTGGTTTCGCAACGGTGACGTGTGCGGATCAAAAGCATTGATTGCGCGAACCGGATATACCGGTGAAGATGGTTTTGAAATTTATGTACCTTGGAATGACGGTCCAAAGGTTTGGTCTGCAATCATGCAAGAAGGCGAAAAATACAAAATCAAACCATGTGGACTAGGCGCACGCGACACATTACGCACTGAAATGAAATTTGCTCTCTACGGCCACGAGATTGATCAACACACAAATCCGCTTGAAGCAGGAATTTCATGGGTCGTAAAATTAGATAAACCAGACTTTATTGGTAAAAAAGCTTTAATAGCTATTCAAGAAGCGGGGCTTCGCAAAAAATCTGTGGGAATTAAATCGCTTGGAAAGCAAATTCCCAGACAAGGTTATGAAATTGAAGCGGGTGGCAAAAAAATTGGACATGTAACATCGGGCACAATGTCGCCTTCGTTAAATGTTGGAATAGCGATTGCCTCAATTGACCCAGAATTTTCTAAGATCGGAACGAAATTAGATGTAGTCATTCGATCACAAAAAGTGGAACATATAGTAGTAGAAACACCGTTTTATAAAAGACCTTATTAAAGCTTTTTAGACAGAGGCAATTATGGAAATTCCATCTAACTTACTTTTTACAAAAGATCATGAATGGGCGCTCATAGAAGGCGACACCGCTACGATTGGAATCACAGATCACGCACAAAGCTCACTTGGTGATGTTGTGTTTGTTGAACTACCAGCACCTGGTCGCGATTTAAAAAATCATGAAACGTTTGGTGTGGTTGAATCGATCAAAGCTGTAAGCGACTTATATTGTCCGATCGCGGGCACCGTTGTAGCAATCAACGACCAAGCAGCGCACGAACCAGCGCTAGTTAACAAATCGCCTTACGATAAAGGCTGGTTAATTAAAATTTTAATTGCAGACAAAAATTCAGTGAACGAATTGATGAAGCCTGCGGATTATAAAAAATTTGTAGAAAATTTATGAGCGAACTGCCATTTACAGATCTCTTTAGTGAACGTCACATTGGGGTCTTGTCTGACTCTGAAAAATCTATGTCAGATTTTTTGGGATATTCTCAAACCTCAAAACTCATTGATGATTTAATTCCAAATCATATTCGTGTTAAAAAAGAATTAGACTTGCCATCCGCTAAGTCTGAATTTGAAGCTCTTCAAGAAATTAGAGAAATCGCAAACGAAAATAAAGTTTTTAGATCTTATATTGGGATGGGTTATTCGGGAACGATCACTCCGCCGGTAATTTTACGAAACATTTTAGAAAATCCAGGCTGGTATACTCAGTACACTCCTTATCAAGCTGAAATTTCACAAGGCAGATTAGAAGCTCTTTTAAATTTTCAAACCATGATTACAGACCTCACGGGTCTTCCGATTGCTAATGCTTCTTTGTTAGACGAAGCAACGGCAGCAGCTGAATCAATGACCATGGCGTATGCAGCGTTTAAAACAAAAAATCCAAGTTCTGCTGCAAAATCTTTTTTCGTATCTGATGATTGTCATCCGCAAACAATTGCTGTGATTCAAACCAGAGCAGAGCCACTTGGCATTCACGTTGTAGTGGGCGCCTCAAAGCTAGCAGAATTTTCAAATAAAAACTTCTTCGGAGCAATTGTTCAATATCCTACAACGTTTGGCGATGTGATCGATTACAGTAGTTTTGCAGATAAAGTGCATTCCTCAGGTGCGCTCTTTGTCGTTGCAGCTGATATTTTAGCTTTAACTATTTTAAAAGAACCTTCTTCATTTGGAGCGGACATTGTAGTTGGTTCAACACAACGCTTTGGAGTGCCAATGGGATACGGCGGCCCTCACGCTGCTTTCATGGCGACCAAAGATGAGTTTAAAAGAATTATTCCCGGAAGAATCATTGGCCTTTCACAAGACACAGAAGGAAGACCTGCATCACGGCTTGCACTTCAAACACGTGAGCAACATATACGAAGAGAAAAAGCGACTTCAAATATTTGCACAGCTCAAGTTTTACTCGCTATCATTAGCGGAATGTATGCCGCTTATCACGGACCAAAAGGTTTGCAAAAAATTGCAACTCGAGTGCATAACGCTACTCAAGTGTTGGCAAAGGCATTTCAAAAACTAGGTTTTGTAGTTTTGACAGACGATTTTTTTGATACCATCGTCGTTCAAGCTAAAACAGATCGCAATAAAGAAATTCAAAAAGCACTTGAATCTAAAAACATCAATCTTCGCACTTTAGAAGAAGGTAGATTTTCAATTTCACTCGATGAAACTGTAACCAAAAAAGACTTAAGCGATTTACTTAGTTGCTTTTCAAAAGACGCACTTTCTTTAGATACAATCTTTTCTGATCTAGATAAGAAAAAAAGTTTTTCATTTAAAAAAGACCTGCTTCGTACTAGCAACTTCTTAACTCATCCCGTTTTCAATCAATATCACTCTGAAACCGAAATGCTTCGCTATATTCGAAGATTACAAAATAAAGATTTGTCTCTTACTACTTCAATGATTCCGCTCGGATCATGTACGATGAAGCTAAATGCTACGGCAGAGATGCTCCCTGTAACTTGGCCAGAGTTTGGTTCGATTCATCCGTTTGTTCCAAAAGATCAAGCGGCTGGATACATGAAATTATTTAAACAATTAGAATCTTGGCTTGCTGAAATTACAGGGTTCAAAGCAATTAGTCTTCAACCCAACGCTGGATCTCAAGGTGAGTTCGCAGGATTACTTGTCATTCGTAAATTTCATCAATCACACGGACAAGGACACCGAAATATTTGTTTAATTCCAAAATCTGCTCACGGTACAAACCCCGCATCTGCTGTAATGGCTGGAATGCAAGTGGTTGTAGTAAACTGTGATGATAGCGGAAACGTAGACTTGAAAGACCTTAAAGAAAAAGCTGCGGCGCACAAACAAAACTTGGCTGCTGCCATGATTACATATCCTTCAACACATGGTGTGTTTGAAGAAACGATTTCTGAGTTTTGCAAAATCATTCACGATCACGGTGGTCAGGTTTACATGGATGGCGCAAACATGAATGCACAAGTAGGATTATGTCGTCCGGGTGATTTTGGCCCTGACGTTTGTCATTTAAACCTTCATAAAACTTTTTGTATACCACATGGTGGCGGTGGTCCGGGAATGGGACCAATTGGTGTCGCTGCGCACCTCGTTTCTTTTTTACCAAATCATCCTGTAATTGAATGTGGAGGCAAGCTTGGTGCAGTTTCAGCCGCTCCCTTTGGAAGTTCTTCAATTCTTCCCATCTCTTGGATGTATATACGAATGATGGGAGCGCAAGGATTAAAGAAAGCTACTGAAGTTGCGATTTTAAATGCGAACTATATTGCTAAAAAACTTTCTCCTCATTATCCGGTTTTATATAAAGGTAAAACGGGTCTCGTTGCACACGAATGTATTCTCGATTTTAGAATGTTTAAAGAGTCTGCGGGCGTTGAAGTTGAAGATGTTGCAAAACGTCTTATGGATTATGGCTTTCATGCGCCAACCGTTTCGTTTCCTGTTGCAGGAACATTAATGATTGAACCTACTGAGTCAGAATCTAAAATCGAATTAGATCGTTTTTGTGATGTTATGATTCAAATTCGTGAAGAAATTCGCGAAATTGAAAACGGAAAAGCAGATCGTGTTAACAATGTTCTAAAAAATGCTCCACATACAACAACTTGCGTGATGTCTGACAAATGGGATCGCCCGTACTCGCGTGAGCAAGCGGCGTTTCCGACCAAATGGGTTAAAGAAAATAAATTTTGGCCTCCAGTTGGACGAGTAAACGGAGTGTTGGGTGATCGCAATTTAATTTGTTCATGTCCTCCGACTGAACAATATTCTTAAAATAAAAAAATTTTTTACTTGCGTTGACTTCTATTCGATTCGCACTTATTACTTTCTTCCCATGCCTGAAATTGATCAGAGCACGAAGCTTTTCAACACCGCCGTGATTGCAACCAAGATTCCGAAAAGCGAACAGGGGTCAGCTCGTCTGAATTCTGTTCTAGGATCTGCGCAATTTCAGGCTATCTTGAAAGCAGTGCAAATATATTCTAAAGAAAATAACGTAAGTGAAGAGCTTGCGTGCGAAGAAATCATCAAAACATTTCGTTCGATTGATGAGATTTGGAATGATTATATCTTTCAAGCTGGTTTATCTAAACTAAAAGGCACAAATCAGAGCAGTGTCACTACTCAAAAGTCAGAAAATCAGATTTCAATTTAATTTTAGCTTACGTTCTTAAAACAAATTCCCATTCAACACGAACTTTTCCGTCTACCTCAACCATTCCTTTTGGGGGGTTTGGAAAAGGGCCTGCTTTATTAAACGCTTCAATGGCCACTTCATCTAAATCCATCATTCCAGAAGTGTTTTCAACTTGAATGCGTGTAATTACACCTTCAGCGTTCATGATAACCATCAGTTTTGTCGAATGCTCGCGATCTGATGCTATCATTCTTCCTCGATTGATCATTTTATCAAGTCTATCGCGTAGACTTGGTTCCCAAAACTGTTCAAGTTGTCTGCGCACTCTTTGATAAAAGGAATAGAACGCAAATTCTTTGGTGTTTAATAACGTTTGCGAACCCTCGCTTGCATCTTTAATTAAATCATTGTTGGCAGCCATTTGACCTGCGGGACCTAAATTACCAAGCGGTTTATAATCTTTTGCTATTCCTAATTTATGAAATTCATTTTCTTGTTTTTCTGCTTTTGCAGACGCCCCACCTTTTTTAAGTTCTCGAAAAGAGGCAACCTCTTTTGCTTTGATTTGCTTTTCAACAATTTGTGTTTGTTCGCTTAGATATGCGTTCTCAGCAACCTTTTCAGATTTTTGCACTTTCGAAGTTTCAACAACCTGTTTTGTAATCGACTTTGGTTGAGACAGTGGCTCTAATTCTATTTCAATCGTTTGTTTAGTATTTTGTGACAAAGATAAATCTGAAAGTTTTGGAAGTTGCATTAAAAGCAAACCCAAAACGTGAATCATTAGAGAGATGATTAAAAACTTATAATTCTGATACGCGGTAGATTGTCGCACTCTCACGCCTCACTTCTATATATTGTAATCGACTTTTTGGCGGGTGCTTAGATGGGAATAATTTGCCTACGGAAAATTTATTATAAGTCTTCTTTTAAGAAGTCGCTCGACTCTGCATCGTTATCATTTGCTTTTGGTTTTGTTCGAACAGGACTTGCGCCTTGCGACGAAGATGCAGAACTTGTGTTAACTGAACCTGAAGAATAGAGCGCTCCGCCTGGTTCTGTTCCTTCAACAAATGCTTCAAGCACTGAGTTGGGAGCTTTTGGATTTACTCTTTTTCCAGATTTATTATCTATCGTCACAAAAGTTACACCTTTTGGTACAGGAAAGTCTGCAATTGGAAACGATTTGTTTGCTTCTTTCATATAATCCATCCAAATGGGTAGCGCGCATGAAGCACCTGTTGCCTTTGGAGCAATCGTTCGTTGTGAATCAAACCCAACCCAAACTCCTGTCACTACGTTCGCAGTAAAACCCGTAAACCATGCATCGATGTAGTCGTTTGTAGTTCCTGTTTTTCCAGCTGCGGGGCGGCCCAAATTTTTAGCTTCTGCTCCGGTTCCCATAGTGGTTACTTCGTTCATAATATGTGTCATTACATATGCTGTTCGCGGATCAAGAACAATGTCTGGGTCTTTTGGATCTCCCACAAACTCCCCACGCTTTAGTGTTTGAGTTGCCTCTACAACATTTGTTGTAATGTTTGGATTGCTTTGATTTACGCTTGTCGCACTCAATTCCGTTTGAAGATCTCCGCAAACCTTTATTGGTTTCGGTGGTGGCCCCAACATTTTATCTAATGGCATTACATTGGGAACGGGAATATTTTCTTCTAAAATTTTGCCTTCTCTGTCTGTGATTTTGTGAATGAAAATTTCTTTTACTTTTCTGCCAAGCCTTGCATAAACAGAGTATACTTTTACAACATCTAATAGCGACATAGAGTTTGAACCAAGCGCTATTGAAAGGTCATTGTTTAAGTTTCCTGTTACACCTAACCTTTTAGAATATTCAATTAAATATGGAATTTGAATGTCTTGAACGATTTTAATTGTAGGAATATTTCTAGACCGAATCAATGACGCTCTAAATGTTGTATCGCCATAAAATTTTTCTTCATAGTTTTCAGGTTTCCACTTTTGATTGTCGATGCCCTCTAATACGATCGGAGAATCTTGAATTACAGTGGCGGGAGTATATCCCTTATCTAGCGCTGCTGAATAAATCACAGGTTTATATGAAGACCCTGGTTGTCTTGCCGCTTGTGTCGCTCGGTTAAATTCTGATCCTTCGAAACTATAGCCTCCAACCATTGCTTGAATTTCACCGGTTGATGTATCCATCGCCAAAAGCGCACCTTGAACTTCGGGAGTTTGCTCTAAAGCTAAAATGGGTGATTGTGTTTTTAGTTCTTTAGAAATAAGCCTCACCCAAATTAAATCGCCACGATCAAATGCTTGTGAAGGTTTTGAAATAGGATCAACTCCTGTAGAAGACGGCGTCTTAACTAATTGAGCCCACTTCATTTTATCAAGCGGAATAACTCCTTTTAATCCTGCAAACGATACAATTGTTTCTTTTTTTGCATCGTCCACCCGTTCAACAACTGCTTTATAAATTTCACCTTCTGAATAAATTTCGATCTCACTCATTCCCACTGGAATTCTTTTTTTAGGATCTTTCGCATGTGTTCCGTCAGCTTGAAGAACTTGGTATGGATATACTTTTGTAATATTGTATTCTGTTGCTTCTTCAATCGCTTCATCTATATCGCCTTGAGTTTTGTTTTTACGTAAAGGCCCACGATATCCCTGCCTCTTGTCTACGTTTCGTAACCCCTCTTGAACTGCCTTCATCGCTACCTTAGAAAGTTCTGCATCCACTGGCGACTTGATGGTAAGCCCCCCTTGATACAGCTGATCTTTACCGTATTTATCTAAAACATATTTACGAATGTGCTCCACATAATATGGTGCAATTTCTTTATTAATGTCTTTTGGTAAATAAATTTTAATTTGCTCAGACGTTGCTTGATCAAGCTGTGCCTTTGTAATTACACCGTCTTCATGCATTCTGCGCAAAACATACAATTGTCTTTCTTTGGCCTTCTTTGGATTTTGCAGAGGAGAATATTTACTAGGCGCTTGAGGTAGTCCTCCTAAAATAGCTGCTTCAGCAACCGTTAAATCTTTTGCTTCTTTGTTGAAATAGATTCTTGCAGCTGCTTCAACTCCATACGCGCCTTGTCCTAAATAAATTTGGTTTAAATACAAATACAAAATCTGTTTTTTTGTAAGATTTTTTTCCATTTTAGAAGCCAAAATAACTTCTTTAATTTTTCTTACAAAACTTCTTTCAGGGGTTAATAAAAGCGATTTAGCAACCTGCTGTGTAATGGTTGATCCCCCCTGAACGACTCTTCCTGCTCTAAAATTTGCAATTGAAGCGCGCAAAATACCTTGCAAGTCAATTCCTTGGTGTTCAAAAAATCGATCATCTTCTGCAGAAATAAAGGCACGTGAAACCATTTCTGGGATTTTTTCCATAGAAACAACATATCGTCGTTCTTCGAAAAACTCGCCTACCAAAGCATCGTTTTTTCCTAAGACTTTGGTAACTGCAGCGGGCTTATAATCATCAATCGTTATTATGCTTGGCAAACTTCTACTAAAATAAAGCACCACGATTCCACCAACTGCCGTACCAACAAATGTGGCCGCCACTAGAATAATAAAAAGATATTTAATAATAATAACAGAAGTTTTTTGCTTCATTATTTATTTAGCCATTTCTGTGCAGCTGTTTTTCCACGTGCGATTAATTCAGCTTTCGCATCAAATTGAAGCGGTGAAATCGAAGAAACGTCTACATTTATAATATCGTCACACTCACTCAATCCTTTTTTCGCTAACGAAGCCATTGTTCTATAAATGGAAGCTAAAAATTCATCGTTCTGATTTTGTGGAAAAAAATCATTTCCTTTTCCGATTGCATTTACACACAAAACTTTTCCGCCTGTTTTATCTTTTATTTTTTCTATTGGAAAAGGGTCTTCAAACGCTAGCGATAGTTTTGCGCTATTATCAAAACTATATTGCTTTAATAAACCAGGAAAAGAATTTGCGGCGCGAACGAGATCTTTTAGTGCCCCTTTATCATATAAGTTTATAGCTTCTCCATTTAAGTTTGGATCTGCATATGCGGTCGCTATCCAAAGATGTTTTTTAGTTTGCTCCGCTAGTGCTTTTCCGAATAAATTACTTAAATATTGTTCAAACGCTTTGCCTTGATTAGATTTTTTTCCAAACCCTAAAAATCCAGAATCAATGAAATTTTCGGAATTAAACTTATGCATTTCCCATTCTAATTTATTTGCATTTGATTGAGAATATATGGCTGCCATTAATGCGCCCATTTCAATTCCCACCACTGCTCTAAATTTTTTATCTTGAGCGTCTAGTTCTTTTAAAACTCCAATATATGACAATGTTCTTGCTAAACCCGGACCTAACACTAACGTATAATCTTCTGAAGCACTTTCGGATCTAATTCTTTCAGCTTCTTTTGCTGCGGCAACTCCTGCTGCAATCGTTGAAGGAGGTGGAGCTGGTGGTCCAAAAGATTCGTTCGATTCAATCGTTACTTTATTTTGCCTTTGATTTTCAGCTTTTGTTTCTACTTCGTGCGTAACGTTCGAGGTTGAAACCGTAGACTTTCTAGAAGGCTTGGTGGCACAAGCGCTTAACACGACTATAAATATGCAGCTCAATAGAATCTTTTTCATTTTTACTTTTATAGTGAGCAATAAATTAGAAACTCTTTATTGCCAGTTGTTCCCATAATACTAGATTCTATCAAGCCATCGACTTTCAAACCAATGCTTTGTGCGAACTCTTTTATATCATAGGTCACTTTTGCATGGAGGTTTGGATCTTTGACTATTCCTCCTTTGCCAACATCATCTTTTCCCACTTCGTGCTGTGGTTTTATAAGCGCAACTAGTTTAGCTCCCGCTTTCATAAACTGAATAGCCTTTGGTAAAACTAGTTTTAACGAAATAAACGACGTGTCAATGCAAACAAAGTCTACTTTTTCTCCAATTAAAGAAAGTTCAGCATCTCTTATGTTTACGCTTTCTATACATTTAACTCTTTTGTCAGATCTAACTTTCCAATGCATCTGATTGTGACCAACGTCTACTGCATAAACGAATTTTGCGCCCGATTCTAAACAAACTTGAGTAAATCCACCCGTAGAAGCGCCAATATCTAAACATATTTTATCGTTTAAATTTATTTGAAACGTTTCAGTAGCGCCTAGTAATTTGTAAGCACCTCTTGAAACATATTTATCAATTTCTCCGCGAATTCTTAAAACAGTACTCTCATCAACCTTTTGGCCTGGCTTTTGAAAAAGCTCGTCTCCGCTTAGAACTTTGCCAGCCAGAATCAATGCCTGTGCTTTTTCACGAGTTTCAGCTAGTCCTTGTTTAACAACCAAGACATCCACTCGTTCTTTTTTTATGCTTTTCATTTTAATGGCTTGGTTTCGATTCCTTCAGAAGTGGCTTTTGTTAAAATCTCAATTTTCTTTTCTGCCTCAGTAAGTTTCACATGACAGCTTCTTGTAAGGGCGATGCCCTCTTCAAACATCTTTAAAGATTGCTCTAGCTCTGCGTCATTTTGTTCTAAGCTTTTAACAATATCTGAGAGTCTTTTTAAAGCGTCATCAAGCTTTATATCTTTGTTGGATTGTTCTTTAGCCATATTGAGATTTATATCACCTGAGGCAATTTTTGCCTAATCAAAACTTTCCAATACAGGCCAACCAATTATCGTTCGATAAGTAATGGTAAACTGCTATGAAAAAGTTCTTACATTTTATCATTTTATTGTCCTGCACAAGCCTTTGGGGAGCAAGTAGTCCTCAAGACTCTTTAGTTGTGCCTGATAAAGATGGCGTAAAAGACGAAGTGATTCCTCCTTCAGCAAAATATATTGAAAATTCACCTACAGATGCGCACTTTAATGATCTAAGCGAAAAAGATATTACTAAGTTTTTGAAAGATAAAAATAATCGCATTTCAAATCGTTTCAAAATTCCAGATGCAATTAAAGGTGAGGTAACTTTTTGGTTTAAAATTTATGCTGTTTATTCAATCTATCACACGGTCATTTATGACAAAGAAAAGCCCGAAAACATTTATGACGTCGTAGACTCTAGAGGATTGTTCAAAAAAGGTAAATCTCCCGTAGTTATCGAAGTTGTAACAAAACAGAAAATTAAAAAGAGTGTTGCTGCTATTAAATACGCATTTGATCGACTGTCTCAAAAGCCAAAAGGTAAGTTTGCCGCAAACTCACTTGAGGCAAAGCTACTTTCTCTTTGGGGTAGGAAAAAACCATCGGAGTGGGCCGCCTTAAAAAGAAATATTAGATATCAAACAGGTCAAAGAGATCGCATTATGCAAGGCATTGAAACTGCAGAATCATTTATTCCTGCAATGGAAGAAATTTTTAGAAGATATAGTCTTCCGCCTGACTTAGTTCGAATTCCATTGGTCGAGTCATCCTTTGTCACTAAAGCTAAGTCAAAGGCTTCGGCTGTAGGTGTTTGGCAGTTTCTTGAAAAATCAGCAATGGAGTACTTGGTTGTAGATAAAAAGAGTAAAATCGATGAGCGCCTTTCTCCCATCAAGTCTACTTATGCAGCCGCTAGGATGTTTCAACGAAATATTCGCATCTTAGGTGACTTGGGCTTGGCAATCATTGCATACAACCATGGACCGAGAAATCTAATGAAGCTTCGACATAAATACAGTGGCGACAACCTGGTTGAATTATTAAAGCTTAAGAAAAATACCCCGCTCGGATATGCAAGCCGCAACTACTACATTGAATTTTTAGCTCTATTACATGCAGAAAGATACCGCGACGAGATCTATGGTATCCCTTTAAAGTCATCATTCCCTTATAATGCAATCAGTATTATTAAAATGAAGAAGTCGATAAGTGTTTTCGATGTAGCTTCAAATTATAATGTTTCATTGTTTGAGTTAAAAAAGTTTAATCCAGACATATTTGATATCAAAAAGAGGCTCCCGATAGGTACTCGAGTAGTTATTCCAAGAAAAATTGAAGGATCTTTGGTTGAATGGCAACTTTCAAATGATCGAGCGCGATCTCCTGCAGATGAGCTTGGACTTTTTGAAGAAGTTGATTCTTTAGTTTTCTAAAAATTTTTCTTTTCTTTTTAAAAATTTTTACTCATACTGCTTTCAATGAAAAAATTTATTTTTTTGCGTTTGTTTGGATGGGTTTTTTTTAGTTTTCTATTAATTTTTAGTGTAAATTCTAAGTCTTTTGCCAAACTTCCTGATTTTAGTCAAAAAAAGGTACTTGTATATAACGGTCCCGGTAGCTGCAAAGAAGGCTGTGCTAAAAATATAGCAGCTGTTGCTCGCAGAATGGGAATGCAGGTTTATTATTTAGACAACCCTAAAAAACTAAACATTACATTACTTCGTCAGTTTCACATTTACGTTCAACCAGGTGGAAACGCCATAGTACTTTCAAAAGTATTCACCGCTGCTCAGCGTGATGCTATCAAAAAATTTATTGCAAATGGTGGTCGCTACCTTGGAATTTGTGCTGGGGCTTTTTTCGCTGACAGCACTGTTGACGATGCAGGAACTTTAAATGGCTTAAACATACTCCCCGGAGAAACCTTTGATTTAATTCCAAATCCAGGTCCACATATCTTAAATGTTCAATGGAGAAATGCTACTAGATATATCTATTATGAAGAAGGCGCTGGATTTAAAGTGCTTCCAAATGCACCAGTAAATATTATTGCTACCTATAATGGTGTTCCCGTTACGATTCAATATCCATTTTATAAAGGAAAGGTTGCTCTTTCTGGAATACACCCTGAAGCTCCTAGATCTTGGTCTGAAAAAGAAGGCATTCCCGATCCAGATGGATCCGATGTTATTTTAGCGGCAGAAATGTTTGCTTGGCTTGTAATGTAAGTGTTAGTGCCCCAATAACTTTTTACTTTTTCCTTGTAAATAAACCTTCAGATATTCTTCACATGCTTTTTTACTTTCTAAACTGATCTTACCTACTAAGAATGCGGTTTTATTAATCTTTTTCTTAGAAAGCTCTGGATCAACAATTTCAAAAGCTTCAAATTTCATATTTGGGTATAATTTTTCTGTATCTATCTTAAACTCTTTAAAAAATTTACCTAAGAACTTCATTTGTTCATCTGGCATCATACCAAAGTTTACTTTTCCTTCTTTATATAGCTTTGGATATTTTTCTAAAAATCTTTGTAGAACCAATATACTGACCCTTCCTTCTTCATACAGAAAGGTTGAGTTTGCACCCGGATTAGATTCAATCATACGAGCGCTTCCATCTTTTAAAATAGCGATATCCATTCCAAATGGCGTGTTGTTTAATTCTTTTGGTAACGAGTCTACTAACTTTTGTGCGTATGCCTCTGCTTTGGCGATGTCCTCTGGCTTAGGTGGTACATATTCATTCATTTTACCTTTTTGAAAATACTCGTATTCCCAACGATCAACAGTACTTCCGTCGCCTAGAACCTTACCTCCAACCACTTCAACTCTGTATTCTCGATCAATATCAAGTCTCTCTTGAATTAAGGTGTTATATGGATTTTCAAACAGTTTATAAATTTTTTGTCCTAAATAATTTTTGTGTTTTTTAAGCTCCGTGTTAACAATTTCGTCAGACGTTGTACCGTATTTTGCTCTAATGTTTTCTTCAAACTTATCAAATTGTTTTTTGTTTTTAAGATAATTCGAGAGCTCACCGGTAATATCAGTAAGGTCTGTTACTATTAAACGTTCAGATCCTAATTCCCAAATATTTTTTATTACAAAACCTTTCGGAAAACGCGCTTTTATTTTTTTGATTACTATATCAACGGGTTCGTTTTGACCTAAAATGTTTTTAAGTAGAACCGTCTCTGCCATTGAACCTTTAAAATATTTATTCCAAAACTCAAACTCTACATATTTGTTTTCTAGCGCCTGTTGAATATTGAAATTAACTAGCCCAGGATTATATTTTCCTAAAACAGAATGTCTTTGATTATGATAGCGGTGCATCACAACGCTTTCACCCGGTAATATAACAGGGGCAACGCCTTTGGTTTTTAAATCTAAGAAACCCACAACAGTGTTTTCATAATTTGGAAATAAATTATAATAACTTTTAGCATCTACTTTTTTGTGATCTCCTGCAAAATATCTATATACATAAGGGGAATGATCTCCCGACTTAAAGTATTTGGTCCTCAATCTCTCAATGTCTTCTACGCTCAAATTTGAAAGCTCTGCCATTAGGTGGTCATGATCAAAATAACCAAACTTATGTACCGCTCTCATTAATCCAAGAGATTGTTTAACCGGAGACACGATATCAAAATCATTGTTCCACTCTCTAAATTCAACCAAAGGTCTGGCAACAACCCATCCTGAACTAACATAAAGTTTTGCCAAAGGATCTTCTGGAAACAAATATGCAAATAATGATGAGAGCCTAACTTCATTGAGCTTTACAACTGTTGGAACAATTGGATTTTTGTAACTTAAAAGTCGCTCTTTTACGTGTTTTAAGTCTGCGTTCCAGGCAAAATCAGCTTCTCCTAATAGTTCTAATGACTGCCTATAAAAATAATCCATAAAAAACTGTTCTAACGTTGGGTTATAGTTTGGATCTAATAAAATATTTAAATATTTAGGTGCAAGTGGATTAATATATCGTTTACGTATTACAGCCGCATTGATTCTTTCGTTAATTTGTTCTGAATGTCTTGGATAATAATAATCTCTAATTAGGTTTTTATAAAATTTAACTTCTCTGATGTTTTCGCCTTCAACTGCTCCTACTTCTGCGTTCACCTGATTGGCAATGGCAACGTCTTCATTCGTACCCAATGCACCTTGAGCCTTAAGCTCATTTAGCACAGTTTGTAAGTACTCCGCATCTTTGTATCTTACAGGCTCTGAAACTAATTCTGTCACCATTTGTTTCGGATCTGCTTCTTCTGTATCTGAAAGCTGATTTGCATCAGGTTTCATGGTAATTTTTCCCATCGGGGTGTTTTCAATTACATAGTATGTGTAATCTTTTTCATTATAGATAATTGTTCCGTCAGGCTTTGTTTCTTTGATTGTTGTTTTAATTTTTTCAGTTTTAACAATTAGCTTTCCGCCCGAAAATTTTGCGACAATTTCAGAGGCTTTTTTTGGATTTAATCCAATAAACTCTACTTCAAGACCTACTCTTCTTTGATCATTATTATTAAAAAATACAGTTTGCATTGAATGCAAAAAGTCTGCAGCAAATATGTTTGTGTTTAAGCTGACCAATGAAAGAATTATAAAAACATTACGTTTTAATATTAACATTCTAACTACATATCGGTCATATTCGGCTGATATCTAAAGAGATTTTTAAATTTTATTTGATATACTAAAAATTATTCCTACTACTGTATGTAAACCGAAACGGTGCTTTCACTTAAGAAAATTGGCCAGAAAGACAATGTTTTACCGTTTTTACTTATGGTTTGAACATATGAAATGCCAGACGGTGCATTTATAATTACAAAATTACCATTTGAACTTGTTCTGTTTTTAGAGGCATTTATTACCCCGTCTTGATCAAAATAATAATCTTCACCTCTGGTCGCGCTGTTTGCTAGCACTTCATCCGGTCCCCAAAGTTGAACTTTAACTGACTTATTGAAACTTACATGACCTTGTAAAACGGCCTTCGCCGACTCAAGCTTAACTTGAGTTTCTGTTGAAATTGAGTCAATTTGTGCCGCAGGAAATGCATAGTGTTTATTATTAAATTGCTTACAGTTTAAATTAAATCTATTTCTGTAAAAACCTGATTTGTCCATTTGCAAATAGTTGTTCTCGGTGCAGTCAACGTATACATTTTTAAATTCATATCTACCGTCTTTATCTGTTTGCACCATATTTGAAAGGCCTAAGATTTGAACCATCGCCTGATCAACTTTTGCGTTTTCTTTGTTAGCATTTACAATTTGACCGCTAAATGTAACCTGTGTTCCTAAGTTAAATTTTCTAATTATGCCTTCATCATTACCAACATGAATAATGTGCGGAGCTCTTTCTATTCCTTGTCGATCAATTACATTCATTAAATATGTCGCTGCTTTTAGATTTAATGCTAAAAACTGCCCTCTTTTTGAGGTTGTTTTTAAGTTTTTATCAGGAATGCCCGCTTCGTTTATATAGATTACGTTCACATATTCGTTTCCTGATAACTCTATTCGCATTTCAGCAACTGAGCTTTCGCTTCCAATAGGCGCTGCTAATTCTCCAAAAATATACCCACTATTTTCGTTTCTTTTTTCATTTATGACAACCGCAGAAAGCGTTGCAGAGTTTTCTGATACTAATTCTATTTCTGATGCTTTTCCAATTTGAAGATCTGCTCTTCTGTTTAAATGTCCTTCTTTAGTAATTAAAACGGGCAATACGCCTTGAATTTCAACTTTATCTGAAAACTTAAACTCTCCATTTTCATCTGATGTAGCGGTTAATTCAGCACCTAGAATTTGAATTTTTGCATTTTCTATTTTTGTTTTATGTCCCGTAAATGCCTCATAAACAATTCCGCCATAAATATTTTCGAATGATTTATCTGGCTGAGTTTGCGTTGTATTATTATTGTTTTGTGAGTTTTCGTTTTTATACTTTTCAATTAGCTCTGCAATTGTTGGGGCTTTATCTTCATCATTTTGAAAGCTTGCTGCAAATGTATTTTCTTTTTGTTTATCTAGTTGTTTATCGTTACTTTCGTTTTGAACTATTTTTTTAGTTTCTTTATTTTTTTCGGTTTCATATACCATTTGATAGTCTTTTATGTTGCTACCAAATGCTCCCTTATTGCTTGTAGCCAGCCCAGAGTTTTTCACTAATGGCTGATTTATACCTTGAATACCTATTATATTTTGATTAGCCTGAGTATCATTGTTTATTTGAATATCCTGAGTATTCTTCTTGTTTTCGTTGGCAGACGGATATTCCTTTTGAATATTCTCATCCGTTTGATATTCATTTTCTCTTGCTAATCCATTTGAGCCCGCAATAATTTTCATTGGATTCATGTCCAAGGCATACCTTTTATTATTTATAGCAGGAATATTGTCTGCTTCTGTGATTGGGGTTTCAGGTGTGTTCTGAAAGACACCATTTTCAATATCTTTTTGTCTTGTCTGTTGCATTTCTGCAACAAAATCTATTTTTGCTGGGACGTTAACCTGTTTAGGTTCGTTATTTACTGAGTATTCTTTTTTAATTGCGCTTATCGTCTGACTATTCTTGGTAGTCAGACTACTCAAAGCTGTGGTTTGAGTATCTTTCTTAACTATCATCTCAGGTTTATTCTTATATTGTTCTTTCAAAGCGATTAAGCCGTTTAAGCTTTTATAAATTTTCGCTATGTCTTTTTGTTTTAAGCCTGATTGAATGGTTACTGGCTTTACATATGGTTTGTCTAATTCAATATCATACTTTGTTTTTTCATTATTAAGCTCGTTAGCCAAAATGTTTTTAAGTTTGATTTTATCTCCAAGGTCAATTGCTTCCTTAGTTTCTTTAACAAATGTAAAAAAATTATTTTTAATTAAGGAATGAACTTGTCTTTCATAAAAACTTTCGGCTGGTTTTGAAATCGCACTGATTTTAATTTCTCTTAAAGGAACAGAATCTAGTTTTTTAATTTTATTTTTAACTAATTTAATAACTTTTATTTTTCTAGAATTTCGTACTTTAATCGTATCAACTTTAACGTCTGCAATGCTTGCTCTATCAACTGAGTTAAATTTAACTTCATTAATGTTTAGTTTATAATCTCGTAAAACTTTAAATGTAATTTGTTTTGAAAAACCGTTCTTATATTCTTGGTATTTTTTATAAATTTGAAATGAAGAAATAGCAAACGTTCCACAGATCGCTGTAGATAAAAAAGTTTTGAAAAGCTTATGTTTAGTTCCGTTCGGAACGTTTAAAACCTCTTCCATGAGTAGCTCAAATAAATCTTAACTCAGATTAAAATAATGGGAAGAGGCTATATAAAATATATTATTTAGTGGCGGCCTGGTGCATGAAGCTCAACTTGCTTTAAGCTTTCTACGGTTACTAAGCGTATTCTCGCTCTCGTTTCTTTTTCTTGCCATTTTGACATTTCAAGCTCGAATGTTTCTTTCGCTTCTAGTTTTTGAGTAGCTTTTTCAAGAGCACGCTTCGCTCTTTCTGCATCGATTTCGTGTGCAAGTTCTAATCTGTCTGCAAGAATAACCACTTCATCATTATGAATACGCAAAAAACCCCGAGAAAGTGCAGCGGTTTCTGTTTTACCAGAGTCTAACTCAAACTTGAGTACTCCAATTGAAAGGGTACTCAAAAGAGTAGCATGTCCTGGAAGAACGGTTATCTCTCCTCTTTCTCCAGGAATAGTCACGCTTTTAACTTCAATTCCGCTTAAAACTCTTCTGTCGGGGGTTGCTGCGATTAACTTCATACAATCCTTATCTTAAGGTTTTAGCTTTCTCGATGGCATCTTCGATTGTTCCCACAAGGTAGAACGCTTGTTCAGGAAGATCGTCATGCTTACCTTCGTAAATTTCTTTGAATCCTTTGATTGTGTCTTCAATTTTCACGTATTTACCTTTTAATCCAGTAAATGCTTCTGCTACGTGGAACGGTTGAGACAAGAATCTTTGAATTTTACGAGCTCGAGATACGATCAATTTATCTTCTTCAGATAATTCATCCATACCT
>CAZNGN010000020.1:0-55156 GCA_964572865.1 uncultured Bacteriovoracaceae bacterium
CTGCGGGCAGTACGTGGCGCGTGCCAACAGACGTTCCACCAAATTTATGTACAACCCATCTTGAGTTTGTATTCAATTTTAAGCTTCCTTACATCTCAAATATAACCGTGCATTAGAAAAAACTCTATATATATAGACAGGGTACTCATGACCTAAGACTAGGTACTGGTGACAACAAAATAGGGTCAAATTGGCTAAAACGCTTATTATATCCCATATAATCGACTTAAGTTGGTATAGCGGCTGCAATACTTATAAAACAACAAGGGCACATAAGTGGGAAAGCCCAAAATTAGGAGATAATATGAAGAATTTAATCGCGTTAGTAATGATGGTTTTAATATCAACAACAATGATTGCTTGTGGAAAAGCTAAATCATTCGGAATGGCAGATTCTCCAGAACTTCCAAAAATTAATATTCCAAATGAAGATGGTTCTGTAATTAGAGGTCGTGCGGTTTATACAATTACAAATGAAGAATTATCAGCAATGCATAAATTTATGAACCAACTATTAATGCCTTCAGCTTATGCAGCAACCGGGACTTCAACCGTAAGTTACAATAATGCTGGTGTTACTAGTTTCACAATTAATGTTTCAAACTTTACACCAGGTTCTGTAAGCAATGATATTTTAAGTTTAGGAAATTTTTCAATATCTGCATTATCAGACAATACTTTGAAAGTGTGTGGAGTAAATAGCAATCAAAAATGTAATAAAGCAATCATCAGAGTTTATACTACTGGTTCAGTTGCTGGTTTTGTGAATACAGATGATAACTATGGTTTACCTGTATATACTGGTACACTGAATCCAACAACTGCATTAGGATTAAATGCAGCGGGTGCAGTTCAAGTTCAAACTTATACTATCCCAAGTAATTCAAACATTGTAAAATTATCAAATTTTTCAAATCCTACTTACAATGTAACTGCTGATTTTTCGAATGCTGGTGCAGGACTTTATCAAATGACTTATGTAGTTGAATATGCATTATCACTTAATTAATTAAATTCGATGTTCTAAGAAAAGCTCAGCAAATACTTTAACAACGGCAGCTGTAGGGATGGCAACCACCATCCCTACAATTCCAAAAAGATCTCCCCCAATTAATAAAGCAACAATGAGAGTGAGTGGAGACAATCCAACCTTATCTCCTAAAACTTTTGGCGTAATTAACATTCCTTCTGCTCCCATTCCAATTGCATAAACTATTAAAATAGAAACAAATCCAGATCCTGAAAATCCATGCACTAATGCTACAAGACAAGAAGAAATGATCGCAGTAGCAATTCCAATATATGGAATTACATTTAAGAATCCTGCCATAAGACCTAATACAAGAGATAAATCTAACCCAATTAAGCTTAACGCGATTACATAATAAATAGATAAAATAGTACTTACAACCAATTGACCTCGAATGAATCCACCCAATACCGTGTGCAATCTTTTTTTAATTTCATCAGCAAGTGAATGATATTTAGTTGGGATCATTCGTTTAACAGTTTTTTTGAATAAATTTGGAAATTCTTTTAATAAATAAAATGCAAGTAATGGGATAATTAAAAATCCTAATATAGATGTAATCACTTTAAATGTGGTAGAAAAAAGTCTTTCTACTACTTCACTTATGGGCGATACCAATTCTGATGGACCGCCTAAATTTCCAACCACTTGATTAAAATTTTGAAATACATTGTAGCCCAAATATTTTTCTGAGATGGGTCCAAAATGTTCTACTAAATTTCGGTACGCAGATGGAATTCGAGATACTAACTCTCTGCCTTGAGAAAATATTTTAGGAACTATAAGTACGATAATTAAAGTAATGATTGTAAAAAAAAGTCCAAGCACAAAAATCGAAGCTATCTGTCTATTGAATTTTTTATTACTAATTTTAGTAACAATGGGATCAAGTAAGTATGCTAAAATAAAAGCCATACTCAACACGGCGTAAACTCGTGCTATGAAAAATAAAGTAGCAATAAAAACTGCTACAAAAATCAAAAAACCTCGCCAAGGAAATTTTACAGTATCAATACAATTGTACCCCATCGCCTTCAAAAAATCCGCCACCTGAATGCACGATTGCAATTGCACCGTCTGTTCCTAAAAAGTCAACCACTTCAACTGTTCCTTTAGGTTGTCCTGGGGAACGTCCCATATATGTTGATGTCAGTGGGTCGTATACATCTTCACCCGGGGTCATTACTTTTAAAATATCGCCAATATTTAATCCAGAAGCACGTCCAGCGTTGATAAAGATTCTACCAGCAGAAATTTTCGCGATTCGGCCTTCCCAAGAAATTTTGTCTAAAGCTTTATTCGCATCATTTGCAAGCAATCTTACCCCACTGCGAATCGCTTCTAATACTAATTCTTGCCTTTGTTCTTTGATATTTTCAGAATCATCATCTCCAAAAACATTCATTTTAGATGATGCTGAATCAGCAGATTTTTCATCAATCATAATTTCTTTGCCTTCAGCACAATCAAAAATTCGCATTTCTAAATCAACCGCTGCCAATGCTTTCTTTTGACGAAAAATGCCTACATCATCACCTTTTTGTCTGTATTTTACTTTTTTAATTTTGCCAACGACCATTAAAGTTACACCTAATCGTTTCCCTTCACGAATCAGTGGGCTTAGTCTTATTTTATCACCACTAAAAAAGTCTCGAGAGCTATCTTGTGATTTCATTTCTTCATTAATAACTACCTTTGAAGATGACTTCAATATACGAATCATTTCAGCAGCTGCTTCCACACCTAACTTGTCATCACCAAATGGTGTGTCGTTCATAAAATTTAATACAAATAATTTCTTTTTAGGCTGCCCCATTTTGTCCATTTTAGTATTGATTGCACTTTTGGTAGTATTATCATTGCCTCTAAAATAATCTTGATCTTGTCTGTAGTTTTTAGAACGAGTACAACTAGTCGCAAAAACAATTACAATTAAGATGATAACTTGAAAAAATTTCATACGATTTGCCTCATTTCAAATTCAGTATTACTTCATCATCATTATTACTCACAACATCAAATCTAATTCCAGAAGATATGAAGTTTTGTGTGGTTTTAAGTTTAGTTAAAAAGGTATCCATTGGCATTGCATTAGCGCCTAATCCTTTCACTGCAAAACGAATACTAGCAGTTTTTAGAACTCTTTCTTCAATCAATAAATCAGGAAAAGTTTCTAAAAAACTATCTTTAAATAAATTGTATTTTGAAAATTGGTCTGCATTTCGAATTTCTAAATACTTTTCTTGAGGTTGATTTAATTGATTCACTTGATTTACACTTAAACCAGTTTGGATTTGCTTAAATCCCATTAGAGAAATGAGCTGGTGATTTGCTATCAATCGTGAGTAAGACTGTAAACTTTTAAACTTTTTCTTAGCATCATTTAAACTTTCATCTGTATTTAATCTAGATATGGCTTTAAAATTTAGTACTCTGTTGCTCATGTTTTTAATATCTAAAAACGATCTCACGTAAAATTCTGTTTTATTTTCATTAGTTGTTACTTCAAAATACAAGCCTGCATCACAAACTGGCTTTCCTTCTTCATCAACACTTAATCCTGCGATTTTAGCCATGTAATCTTCAAATGCTTTTTCACCCTTCAATGAAGTCTGATCATTCAAAGCTAATGAAATGCTTGGTCCAGATTTAATTATAAATCCACGTGAAAAAAAGCGTTCACTAAGTATATTACTTAATGACGTTCTAATCCCTTCACAATCAATACAGTTTTCTTCTGATCGAGATTGCATGCATACACTTGCATTTGGTCTGATTGTATAATTTGAAGATTTAAATTTCATATATCTCCAAAACATTTCTGTATCAGCTTGAATTTCTGAATGAGAATCTAGAGCATTTGGGTCGTTCGCGTCTACAACTTTTGCGTTTAAATTTCCTATCATAAAATAATGCGAGTTAGGCAAAACTTCTTGTTCAAATATTTTTTTCATTTGAGGAATTGTAGAATCTTGAGAGTTCTGAAATTCTTTTTCTAATTCCGTAGTAGGAGAAATATGTGAAGCTAAAGCTTGTGTTGTAGATCTTGTAGTATCTACTTTTGATTCAGATTTTTTTTTATTTTGCCCATTTGCTAAGTCAGATAAACCTGAATTTTGTGCATGAGCATAAATGTAAGAAAAAATAAGTATAATAATTGAGAATTTATATTGAGTATTCATCTTTGATAACTCTTTCTATTTAAAGAATTTTACCTCAATTGACCTCATGTGAAAACTACCGTATTTAAGTAATTAATGATCACCGTATCAAAACCAGAACTAAAACTAATTTATACTAAAATTGGAGGCGAGAAAGGCCTAGAATCAATTTTAAAAGATTTTTACGAAAGACTATCCATTGATGCAATGGTTGGCTTTTTCTTTAATGGGAAGAATTTGCCTCACATCATAGAAATGCAAAAACGTTTTTTAATGAAAGCAATGGGAGCTGCGGATTCATATGTTGGGCTACCTCCTCATTCAGCACACACAAAATTGGCACCGATTTTATCTGGACACTTTGATCGAAGATTAAAAATATTAGAAAAGACATTAAAAGCGCATCGTCTCAGTGAAAATGAAATTCAAATTTGGATCAATTTTGAAAATGCTTTTAGACAAAGCATCGTTCAGAAATAATTAATGCTGAAACCGAACTACATCTTTTCCGAAAACTAAATTTACGTCTTTTGCCATTTCAACAGTTGGCTTTACATGTAGTTCTTGGGGTAAAGCATAGCGAGATTGAAAACCAGTTCCTGATACATCTCCCGTATACTCTAAGTAAGTTGCGGTGTTACCTCTGTGTTTTACAAGTGCTGCTTTTAATTGAGCTAATTTTTCTGCGTTCACACTCGGAAGATCAACTTTAAAAACTACAGAATTTATTTTTCGCTTTTTAAACTCTTCAACCGTTTCAATTGAGCGAATGAATATTTTAGCATTTTCTTCTTCAAAAGGTACAGTGCCTACAACTAAGAAAGGCATGCATTCTTCTTGTGATTGTTTTAAAATTGCGCCAAATTTTTCAAAACTTTCAGGAAAACAAATTGCTTCTATTTTATTACGCGCATCTTCTAATTCTACAAAGGCCATACGGGTGCCTTTTTTAGTAATGATTTCTCGCATGCTACTTACTAATGCTGCTGTAACAATATCCCACTTTGGACCTTCTTCACGTCGAAATCCTTTTGGACCATATTGAGCTGGTTTTTTAGGCTGATCTTTAGCTTGTTCTTTTTTCATTGGATACTGTTCTATGATTTCTCCAATGCTTGCATTTACAAAGTCTTTAGCAAGTGGCCACCATTTTTCCATAGGGTGACCTGATACATAGAAGCCAACTAGATTTTTTTCCATTTGAAGTTTTTTAGAATCATTCCATTCTGGCATTTGTTTTAATAGATGATCTGCGGAATTATCTAATTTAAATGAATTTGATTTGTATTGATCAAAAAAACTAGTTTGGCCAAGCTCTGCTTGTTCTTGTGTAGAAGATGCTTGATCCATAATTGCTTCAACCGATTCAAATAATGTAGCACGATTTGCTTCTGCGATTGAATCAAACGCACCAGAACATATTAAAGCTTCAATTACTTTTTTATTTACTTTTCGCTGTGGAACTCTTGTACAAAAATCTACAAAACTTTTAAATTCACCTTTTGCTTGGCGTTCTGCTAAAATTACTTCAACAGCAACTCCCCCCACTCCTTTAATTGCTTCCAATCCAAATCGAATTCCCATTCCTACAACTGAAAATGTTTTTTGAGAGGCATTCACATCCGGAGGTAGAATCTCAATTTTATGTGCCTTTGCATCTGAAATATACTGAGCCATTTTGTCAGTATCATTCATTTCTGTTGCAAGCATAGCTGCCATAAATTGAGCAGGATAATAATTTTTCAAATATGCCGTTTGATACGAAAGCACTCCATACGCCGCTGAGTGTGATTTGTTAAATCCGTATTCAGCAAACTTCGCTAACAAATCAAAAACTCGATTGGCTGCATCTTCTTTGATAGAATTCTTTTTACAACCTTCTAAAAACTTGTCGCGTTGCTTTGCCATTTCTTCGGCTTTTTTCTTACCCATGGCTCGTCGTAAAATATCTGCTTCACCTAATGTGTATCCTGCTAACACTCGAGCAACTCGCATTACTTGTTCTTGGTATACGATTACTCCATATGTTTCTTCTAAAATTTCTTTTAATTGCGGAAACTCATAAGTCGTTTCCGTTCTACCATGTTTACGATTGATGTAATCATCCACCATTCCAGAGTTTAATGGACCCGGTCTGTAAATTGCATTGATTGCTGTGATGTCTTCTAAATTGGAAGGTTGCACTTTTTGGCAAAGGTCTTTCATTCCAGAAGATTCTAGCTGAAAGATTCCATCATTATCGCCTGATGAAATTAATTTAAATACATTTGGATCTTTATAAGGAATGTGATCAATGCGAATTAAATCTTTTTCTTTCACACCTTGAGCATGCTGAGATTCATGAATAAATTTAACTGCATTGTCGATCACGGTTAAGGTTTTCAGACCTAAAAAGTCGAACTTAATTAAGCCTATTTTTTCAGCCCAATCTTTATCAAATTGAATAACCGCTTCACCTTCTTTACCTGCAAATAACGGGCAGTATTCAACTAACGGTTTATTTGTAATCACCACACCTGCTGCGTGTACTGAAGCGTGTCGATTGAGACCCTCTAAATTTTTTGCGATTTCAAAAAGTCTCGCAAGTCTTGCATCGTTTTCAATGAGCTCTTGTAATCGTGGTTCTTTTTCTAAAGCAGATTCTAATGTGATTCCCAATTCTTCTGGAATTAACTTTGCAATTGGATCTATTTCAGAAAACGAATAACCCATTACTCGTGAAACGTCTCGAATCACACCTTTTGCTAATAATTTACCGAACGTTGCGATTTGAGATACTTTGTCTTTTCCATATTTTTCTACCACGTAATTGATGACTTCTTGTCTTCGATCTTGGCAGAAATCCACGTCGAAGTCGGGCATGCTGATACGTTCTGGATTGATGAATCGCTCAAAAAGTAAATTGAATGGAATCGGATCCACATCTGTAATTTTTAAACTATAGGCTACAAGTGAGCCTGCTCCCGATCCACGACCAGGGCCCACAGGTATGCCATGTTCTTTTGCGTATTTAATGAAATCTGAAACCACCAAAAAGTAACCAGAGAATCCTGTATTTACGATCATGTCTAATTCTTCTTTTAAACGTGCATCGTATTGTTTCTTTTTTTCTTTCCATGACGGATCTTTGATGATTTCAACAAACTGAGGTTCTGTAAAACGTTCTTTCAATCCACTTTCAGCAAACTCGCGAATCATTTTAGGAATATCACGTGTATTTTTTTCTTCTTCACCTTTGGGTTTGAAATCAGGCAAATGATAGATTTGTTTGCCGCTTGTGTCTTTTAATTTGAAACTAAAATTGCAAAGATCAGCAATTTTTCGTGTATTAGAAATTGCTTCACTAAAGTCAGAAAATTGTTTTTCAACTGTTTGCGAATCTTTAAACCAAAATTCCTGAGGGACTAAGCTCACGCCACGATTTTCGTCTAACGTTCTACCAGCACCAATGCACATTAAAACTTCATGCGCAGTTGCATGCTCTGGTTTTAAATAAAAAGTTTCAGCACCGGCAACAAGTGGGATCGAATGTTTTTGTGATAGATCCACTAATCCACGATTTACGGTAGCTTGTTCTGGAATTCCATTTTCTTGTAATTCTAAATACAATCGGTCTTTATAAATTTCTTTTAATTGATTTAAACTATTTTCAGCAAAATCAGGTCTCAAGGTAGCTAAATGAAATGGGATCTCACCTTTTAATCCACCCGTTAACACAATTAAATTTTCAGAGTATTTTTTAAGCAACTCATAATCAGCTCTAGGTTTTGAATTATGAAATCCTTCAAAATATGATTTCGTAATCAATTCACATAAATTGTGATAGCCATTTTCGTTTTGCGCAAGCAGTACCAAATGAAACAATCTTTGGTTTAAATCTTCATCTGCCCCTATTTTTCGGGCTGGCTTTGTTTTATCTGTACGATTGCCAGTTACATAAAATATTTCGGCACCTAAAATTGGTTTAATGCCTGCCTCTTTTGCAGCAAAATAAAATTCAACAGCCCCATGCATGTTTCCTAAATCAGTGAGAGCTACTGAGTCCATGTTAAAGGCTTTTGCTGATTCAATTAATTTTGGAATTTTTACAGTTGATTCAAGTAAACTGTAATGGGAATGCACGTGCAAATTGATAAATTTAGAATTCTCAGCCATTTTTATTCCCACTCAATCGTTGCAGGTGGTTTGGATGAAATATCATATACCACGCGGTTAATGCCTCGAACCGAACCTGTTATTCGATTTGAAACATGGGCTAAAAATTCATTCTCAAATCCGTACCAATCAGCCGTCATTCCATCTTGAGAAGTTACTGCGCGCAAAGCAACTGCATTTTGATAAGTTCTACCATCTCCCATCACACCAACTGCTTGTACTGGTAAAAAAGCTGCATAGGCTTGCCAAATTTTATCGTACAGACCTGCTTTTTTAATCTCTTCAATAAAGATGGCATCTGCTTCACGTAAAATATCTAATTTGTCTTTTGAGACTTCTCCCAAAACTCTGACACCCAAACCTGGACCTGGAAACGGATGACGTCCAAGAATAGAATCAGGCACTCCTAATTCTTTTCCTAAAACTCTAACTTCGTCTTTAAAAAGTTCTCTCAGTGGTTCAATGAGTTCAAATTTTAAATCTTTAGGAAGACCCCCTACATTGTGATGACTCTTAATCGTAGAAGAATATCCTTTTGATTTTGAACCTTCTCTCGGAGGTGGAACACTTTCAATCACATCGGGATATAATGTTCCTTGAACTAAATACTTTGCACCTTTAATTTTACGAGCTTCACGCTCGAATACTCTAATGAATTCACGGCCGATAATCTTACGTTTCTTCTCCGGATCTTTGACACCTTTTAACGCTGTCAAAAACTGTTTTGATGCATCTACATACTTAATGTTTAACTTTAACTTCTCTGCATAAGAATGCTTAACTTCATGTGCTTCGTTTTTTCGGAGCAAACCATTGTCAACGAATACGCAAATCAAGTTTTCACCCAATGCGCGTGCAACCAATGTGGCTGCAACCGTTGAATCTACTCCCCCTGAGATTGCACAAATTGCTTTTGCTACTCTTTTGCCATCGCCTACAACACGCGAGCGAATACTAGCAACTTGTTCTTCTAAGAAGGCTCCCATATTCCAATCAGGTTTGATTTTGCATATTCGAAATAGAAAACTTTCAAATAAATCTTTGCCACGATCTGTATGGGCAACTTCAGGATGAAATTGAACCGCATAAATTTGTCGTTTAGAATCTTCCATCGCTGCAGGAGATCCGTTATGTGAGACTGCCGTAATTACAAATCCAGATGGAATGCGTCCTATTTCATCTCCATGGCTCATCCACACTTTTAATTCATTTTTAAAGTACGGAAGCAAAGCAGACCCAGCAAAGTCTTTTGGATTCTTTATGAACACTCTTCCGTATTCTCTGGTTTTTGCTGCTTCAACGGTTCCGCTAAAATGTTTGGCAATATATTGCATTCCATAACAAATACCTAAGACTGGAACTCCCATTGAAAACAACTCTTCTGCATCTTTTAATTTGGGAGATTTTTTATCGTAAACTGAAAAAGGACCGCCCGAAAGAATGATTCCAGATGGTTGAAATTCTTTGATTTTTTTAGGAACAATGTCACAGGGGTGAATTTCGCAATATACTTTTAACTCGCGCAGACGGCGTGCGATCAGTTGAGTGAACTGAGAGCCAAAATCTAAGATGAGAACTTTATATTGTACTGCCATGATTGTGTTTTTTACTTACCAATGATTGGCCTTAAAGTCATTTTTTTGTGCGTAAAATAAGCTATTGACGCATATAGACAGCTGTATTATAAGCTACTTAATTTTATAAGTTAAAGTTTTTGGGGGTTTTAATGAAATATATCACTTTATTAGTTTTAAGCTTATCACTCATTTTATCAGGATGTCTTACTTGTAAAAAGGCATTCAAAATGGAAAACAAGCTGTCTCAAATTGAATCAAAGCTAATTTTAGCAGCTCAAAACCCAGAAGCTCTACCTTCAACTTGTAATTATATGAAAACAGATGGATCTGAAATATTGCAAGCCTCTGCTCAACTTTCTGAGCAGGCCGCAATGTCTAAATTTTTCTTCACTGAAAATAGATGTGTAATGCAAAGAGTGGTTCGAGTTTGTGATCCATTTTACTACGGTGGAGGCCCCTATCGCCGTTATCCACATCGTCACCGTGGCACTTTTTACGGTGGATATTGCCATGATGAAATTAGATGTGCGCAATATAAAGTCATTCAACATAAATTAGATGGATATGAAGATGCGCTTAAAGTTGCTTCAGATATCAGAAACGTAGACAGCAATGTTTTATTTGCATGTAGCAAAGTTGAAAAAAATGAAATGTTAGAAGCTACAATCATTATTCAAAGAAATGCTGAAAACTTAAGAGGCAATATTAAAGCTGAAGTGAGTACTGTATTAGCCAAAGCTCAGTGCTTAAAAAATAGAGATTAATATATCGCATATTAAAGTCGATATATAAAAGTGCTTTAAAATCGATTTTGACTTAATACCAATTTTAAAGGTGTGTCACCTTTTTCAAAAACAAACTATTTTTTTTCTAAGTGCTCATTTCTATTGATGGATTTTCCGTACGTCGATTTTTTTATTGAAGCGATAACGCGCTGTGATATTCTGTACTCAGATCAAAACCTCTTCGAGGATATTAGAAGGGAAGATCAAGTAAGTTCTAGGAGGGACTTCAAAACAAAAAATCAAAAAATTAAATATTTATTTTGTGAAAACAAGATACAAAATTACGACGAAAGTTGTTATGCGGATAGCAGGTAGAAATATCGAGCAATCTTAAACTGAGTAAAATCGGTCTAAATTCTGTGCTGAAAAGCATTGAAATGCATACTTGAAATGTATTTAAATAATTGATTCAGAGTTTTGTAAACTTCTGAAAACCGAAAGGTTATAGTACTAACGTACTAGATGAGGCGGTCTAAAAAAAATCGTTTCATTTCTCATCAATTTAAAAGAGCTTACGTTTGTAAGCTCTTTTTTTTTGAACTTTCTTTGACGATATTAAATCCAACGAACTAATTTAATTTCTTTGCGAACTCGCATGTCAGTTACCCATAACACTGTTAGGGGAATGATAAATAAGATTAAAATAGAAGAAAAATTAATTTCAAAAGCAAAATATAAATCAGCTCTATATAATGAATAAAATATCATCACTAAAAATTTAGCTAAAATAAATGATATAAAAATCCAAATAAAATAATTTTTCATAAACTGATAAAATAAATCATTTCTAACTTTTACTGAATCATTTAATATCCATTTTCGCCATGCAAGCACATCTGGACACTGTGCTAAAGCTCGATCCCAATTCATAGCTGCAAATATTAATGCAAATATTGAAATTAATATACATGCGAACTCAGCAGGAACTTTTTTAAGTTTCCATAAAATTCCATTTTTACCACTCGAATTGGGAACAATAATTCTATATTCAGGCCGATCGATTGGTCGATTTGAATCAAGCTGAATCTGATCAAATGAGTTTTTAAGCATATTCAATGCTTCAGAATCATCGCCTTTAATAATAAATTTGCTTACACTATTAAATGCATCATTACTAACAAGTGAAGCCAACGAAATGGGTAAGATCAAAGTTTGATTTTCTGAGGTCGTGTCAGATTCAAATTCCCAGTTACCGATGAGATCCACTATCCTGCCTTGAATATAAATGGATTTAGAATATTTATCTTTATCACCCCAAAGTTTTTTAGCTAAACCTGAAGTAATCACTGCAACTGAACGACCAGATTGCATATCATTATTATTGAATGTACGGCCAGAAATGACTTTACCAGCAGATGCCTTAAAAAATGCGTCGGTTGTTAATAAAACAGATACACTATTTTTTAACAATTTCTTATCAACAGCATTTAATGAAGTGAATTCCATATTAGTCTCTGCAGTAAATAAAGTAGTAATATCTTCATC
Source organism: uncultured Bacteriovoracaceae bacterium (assembly GCA_964572865.1). GTDB lineage: Bacteria > Bdellovibrionota > UBA1018 > UBA1018 > UBA923 > CAZNGN01. Next base: position 12,194 of record CAZNGN010000020.1, read on the forward strand.
TAATTGTGTAAGACGTTTAAAATTTTGAAAATTTATATCCAACCTACCGCTAGTTTTATATTCTGATCGAATTGAAATTGCGGTAAAACCTGGTCTTAAAAAACCAACAGAATCGGTTTCAGAATTTAATAAACTAAATTCTAGTGAACTAACTAAAAGGGTCATCATAAATGTAATTGTGATTGGCCAAAATACACCCATTGTTGCTTTATCAAATAACTCAGCTAAATCACGATCGCGATTTATAAATTGTTTTATAGAAAAATGAAGATCATTAAGCAACTTCATCTAACTCCTCTATTTCATTATCCTCATCATTATTATATTTAGTTTTATCTCTAACATATTTAAATCCATTATAATTAATTTTTTGAAATTGATCACTGAATGTTAAACTTGATGAAAATATAATGATCGAATTTGATCTTTGAGATGCAATATTTTTAATGTTGTTAGCAAGATTCACTTCTTCACTTTCAGATATATCAAGTCTAGGTAACATTAAAGAAATGAATTGTTCTGGTTCAGACATAAAAACTAACATTAATACAATTTGAATTCTCTGAGGCACGTCAACCCATCTATACTGAAACCATTTTTCTAAAGATAGTTTTTTGAACACTTCTAGTGGTTCATCACAATTATTAACCCTACGAAGATTGAGCCAAAAGTCAGCTATTTCTAATAAAGTTAAGTTTTTCAACGAATTTTGAATTTTTGTGTAAATAATATACTTTGTTTCTGATTGAATTTGCTTTTGAGTCAAATTGGAATCATCCACTTGGATGTAACAATCGTGCTTTACTTTTTCTAATGTATGAAAATGATTAATATAATCTTGCAGAGAATAAACATTAAACGGAAATTTTGTATGAATCACTTGTCCTGGCTTTATATAAAACTCAGTGAGAGCTTCTTTTTTGCCGTTCGCTTGTGAAAATACATTTTCAGGAAATAGTAATTTCCATACTTTTTGATTCATTGTGGACTTCCTAAAATATTTTCAATGCTTTTTGAAGCTTTGTAATGGGTGATTACTCGATAACCTTCTAAATTTGTAGAAGAGATAAAAGCTTTATCTTGGTTTGTGGCAACCACCTTCACCATTGCTTTAATAATTTTGTTTGATGAATTCATTAAATAAATATTAGAAACTCTGTTTTCTGATGGAGTAGATTCCGTAGCAATTGCACGTCCCATTGTAGATGCTGTACTATGAGCACCTTGTTGCTTCAAACTTTCTGTTCCATTTTTTTCAGCCTGAGATCTTTCTCTTGTAGCATAAGTATTATTATCATTTAAAAATGACATAGTAACACTGACTTGTTCAGTAGGTATATCTATGTCTACTGCCGCTCTAGGTATCCAAATACCTTGATCTTGAGATTTAGTATAAATATCAGCTACAACACGCATACCTAATCGAATCCAATCACGTTTATTTGATTCAACGTTTTTAGAATCCATCATAATCGAATCTAGACCTTTATCTAATTCAGCTGTGACCAAAAAATATCTGTTTTTATCTGTTATAATCACGCTTGGAGTTATATTGGTTATTTTTCCAGCTATTTTATTTTCTCTTGAAATTGGTAGAGATATTTCAACAATTTGATTATTTTTAAGATAACTAATTACTTCATCGGGCACTTCTAAACTTGCTTCTAGTTTTGCACCCGGTTGAAATATAGTTGCACCTGGTACAGTCTGTCTGCCTGCACTTATGTAATCTCCAACCTTCCAGTTAATTTGAGAAACAATACCATCAAAAGGTGCACGTAAAATCTTTCCTTCTGTTCGTTTTTCATAATCATCTAAAGCGGTTTGAAGTGCAAGATAGTCACGTGTATTGCGTAAAACTTGTGTTTTTGCATCTTCTGATTCTGTCGTATTATAATATCCAGATTTAGATAGTTTTCGAATTGATTGCAACGAACGATATGGATCATGGTCATTTGTAATTTCTTTTTCAAGAGCACTTAAATATTTAAAACGCTTTAAATCTGACTCGTCTACATCCATAGCTGCTAGGATTTGACCTTTTTTAACTTTATCACCTGCTTTTACATTCACAGTTTGAACTACTCCATCCGTTTTTGCATATAAAGGTGTTTGACCAGGACTTGACACAGTACCAGAAACACTAATCGGAGGAATTTTTTGAGAAGCTTGAATTACTTCTGTTTCAAATTCATATCTGCTTGAACTGTTAGAATTTAAAAGCCATGAAGTGAACGTCACACCAAAAATAATTAATATAGTTAAAAATAATACATTTTTTCTTTTAATCATCTTTTCAGTCCTGCTCTCAGTAACTTAATTGTATCAATTTTTACTTGTAAAACTGCATTTCTACATGAATCTTGATTGATCATTCCTGTGTCTTCACATATTTCAAATAAAATTGGTACGTTTGAATCAAAACCTGATCGATTGATCGGAGATACACATACTTTTTCTCCTTTACAATCCATCATGGCAACACTTGAAATTCCCACCAAAGACGCCAACGATTTACTAGTTGTAATATACTGTATTTTATTTCCAACCCAATTTAATTTACCAACATTTAACTGAAATGGAATACCTACTCCAAATAGAATGATTAATATTAATAGCGATGCAGACAACACAATAAATTTCTTCATGCTACTAACTCCTTATTATCTTCTACATATTCACTAAAGTTTGTTCCAAATAATTTATCAAAAATAAATTTTTCTACGTGTGATATATTGAAGTCTTTTTTCTTTGAATCTAATAAAACACTAACATATTCGATATTTTCAATTTGATTTTGTGGTAATGATCCAAAAACGCGTATAATTACGTTCTTTGCTGTTTGTTCTTCTGAATTAGCAAGGATTACAAAATAGCCTTTTAAGGGAACTGGTAAAATATAGTCATAAGCTCTAAATGCCCCCTGGAGTGATTGAATACTTTCTTCAGCTAAATTTGGTATATATACTAAGGTAAAAGGCAATTTCATTTTTTGATAACGATAAATATCTTTTTGCAATTCAATATATTTATCATCTAGTTGTCTGAGCATTTTACTACAGATGCTCATCATAGATTTGATTCGATTTGAATCTGTTAACGCTGGATACGAATCAAATGTTTCATTATCATGATCATAATAGTATTGGTTTTTAAATATTTGAGAATCAACACTAAAAAATGGGCTACAAATTACAAAGGTTACATTTTGATTAGATTTTAACTCTAACATTGCTGATCTTAATTTTTGTAATTGGTTATTCTCATTTTGATTGATTTTTATAATCACTAATTTTTGAAACTGAGAAAATTGAGGATCTAAAATATTTTCTATTAATATTTTATTGTTAAATATGAATACTTTAAAACGACCTGTAACTTTTTCTCTCCATATTCTAGAAGACTCATCAAATTGCTCAAAATTTCGTTTTTCTAATAATACAAATGTATCCAACTTAGATTCTACCGAATTTTGCAAAATACTCTTTATTTTCGAGTATAATTTTGGAGTTTCATTTGATAATGGCTGTATACTATTTAACCATTTATTCCACCTTTCAACACTGGACGCAGCTCTTCTTTCATCTAATCCCCATTTTGCTAACGATGCAGCAGGATTGATTAAACGATAAGCAACCATAATTAAAGCCCAAATAGCTCCAACTGAACCCGTACCTTCATTAATTGCTTTAAATGAAATCCATAAAATACCCAATACTGCCATTGTTCTAAATGATCTTAAGACATCATCAGAAACCGATCTTGTACGATCTATATTAAATTGCTTATCTCTTAATTCTGATATTTTTTCATTTAATATCTTTGTATGATTTTGCAAATTTCCTTCGTCGATCCAAGTTGTAGAGTTTTTTGTTATATTTTCTACAAGATCTTCATCTTCTTCATAAAGTTTGTGATTTTTTTCACTCAAATGACCCCACTTATAATTTACAAATACGCCTGCAATTATTTGAGCGATCATAAATAATAATAAGAATATACCTGCTGAAAAGCTTAATGAAATAGAAGTAATTCCTAAAATAACAAATAATACAATATCTTTAATTCTTGCCCATTTATTTCTTACTTTTATTGATGCAACTTTTTGTACATCAGAAAACCAAAATCTCTCAATTTCTTTGCTTGAAGGATTTATTTCTGATTTGAGTAAACGATCAACAAATCGTTTTTGACTTATATCTACAAATCTACTCTGAATTTGATCAATTTCATAACGAGACAATGCAGTCATCATCACCAGCGACACTTCACAAAACGTAATTGTTAACATTGTAATCGTAATTGCATTAATATCATCAGTTATTAATATTCCATCTACTAATACACGTAACAATAAAGGCGATACTAAAAAGCAAAAAGCATTGACTAATGTAGAAGTAATCAAAATGATAGAATCTTGAGTTTTGAGTATCTTCACATGATCTCCCAAGCATTCTGTACAATGTTCGTTTCTGTTTTATATAATTGAACATTCAAATCGTGAAATTCTTTAATTAAAACCATTACTTTATCCATTTTAATTAAACCTTTTTCAGCTTCAGCTTTCGTAAGTCTTAGCAATTTACCCATTCGATCTCTGACTGTTCTTAAATGACTTACATTTTGATAATCCATCAAAACGCTTGTATCTCTGTTCGCATCAATTTGTTTTGCCTTTTCAAGTTCAGCATCACACGTCGTGATGGTTGTGGGCGACTTTGTAATCATACCTAATTGAAAAGTAAAATTTAAACTCATTGACCAGTCAGCATCACTAGGAATTTTACCAGTGGATGCCAAAGTTCTGGAATATGCATATCTAAGATCTGGTAACCATCCATTTTTTATCATGGATATTTCTTTTGCTTTAGACTCAGTTTGTGTATCACAAATTGATTGTTGAATTTTAAGAGTTGAAGATAAGCTTTTATCAATTTGTTGGAGTTGCTGATTCGTTAATGTCGGAAATGCAAATACGGCAAGTGGTTCTTTACATTTTTTTAATTTATCTTCTATTACATCTAATCTCGACTTAATTTGTTGCAATTCATATAAAACGGCGACAACATCTAATGATTTTTGTAATGTCGATACTGAAGATTCATCTGTTGGAGGAAGTGATTTTCTTTCTAAAAATCTTTCCCAATTTAATAGCTCTTTTACATAATTTGTTAATTCTAACCACTCATAATATGATTGAATGATTTCAAACATAGTATCCATTTGATATTTTCTAGCTTGAGTTTCTGATAATTTTCCTTGCAGTTTTGCTATACTAATTTCTTTTGATAATATAATTGGATTTTGAATCATCCCGCTAAATCCATAATTTGTTTCAAATGATCTACCAGTAGTAGTTGCTGTTTGAGTTCGTTTCAATGAAAGTGACGGTACTAAACTTTGCCAAGCTTTAAGTCTTTGATATGTTCCTTCTGCACGACTGTCATTGATGAGTGTTGTAGAAGCTGAAAGGTTGGGACACGATCTTACAAATGATTTTAGATCTCCTGCATACGAGAAACTGTAAAATTGAAAAATCATTATTAATGATTTCAATAATATATAATATTTTGAATCATAGATTCTCATCTCATTCTCCACCTCTTTATTTTTCGGAAAAAGAATGAATTTTTGTTATGATTTTAATACTTTAAATATATTAAATAATTTTAATGCAGAATATTTTTCTCTGTATTTATACAAACTCATTTTAAAATTGAGAACTATTTGCCTAGTTTAAATAAAATTACGAAAATTCTACCCACTTTTTATATAACGAAGCAAAATATTAATTCAGTTTTCTCACGATTCTATTATTGAGCGTGATTTTGCTATCAAATAAAAATCGTAATAATAAGCCAGTCCACGATTTATGATGATATAAATTTTCATAAAACTCTGGAGCGATTTCACGAACTTTCGGTAGTTTTGACCACGGAACCATCATTAAATCATGATGTTCGTTATGGTATCCAACATTAAATGCGACTAAATTAAGTGGGCCATAATAAGATGTAGTCTCTTGATCGTTACCATGAACTGTATAATGTTCTTGAATCCAACGAGCTCCAAATGGATGTGACCCAACAGCTAAAACAGAGGAGAGAATCAAATAAGCGAAAGCTGTACCTCCCCAAAAATGAATTACTAAATAGCAAAATAAAGTCTGTACAATTATATTTAAAACGGTCCAGACACTCCACATATTTGCCTGAATCTTTGCAGCTCTTAATGGCTGATATAAAACAAATGTAAAAAGCCAAAGAGCTTTTCCAATTGGATTTTTTCCAGCGATTTTAATTTCTAATGGAATCGCAAGGTCTGTATCTTTTCCAATCGTGCCTTGATAGCGATGATGGATCAAATGATAAACTCTAAATGAAATTGCAGCAGGATAACAAATTGGCAAATTGGCAATGATTTGCATTATTAAATTCGAAAATGAACTTTTAAATACTAAATTATGAGTACATTCATGTATTAAGGTCCAAAGTGCATGACAGAATGTAGCACCAACAAAAAATGCAATTAACAAAATAGGTAAAAATGAAGAATCTTTCAAAAAATAAGCTATACAAATTTGAGCTATTACAATTCCAAAAATAAAAAAAGCTGTCGTAGGTGTATTGCCAAAAAGTTTTTTAAGTTCAGGGTGTTTCTGTAAAATCTCTTTAGTTCTCGCTATATGCGGTTCTGGATACTCAACGTATTTAAATTGGTTCATGCACACACTCTATTACTAAAAATAAACTTAAAAAAGCAATATAATGTGTATTTCTTAATTTGAAAGTCTATAATTCGGTGCTTCTTTAGTAATGATCACATCATGAGGATGAGATTCAACTAATCCTGCGTTTGTGATTTTAACAAATTTTGCTTTTTCTTTTAAGTCTTTCAAAGTGGCTGCTCCACAGTATCCCATACCTGCTTTTAAGCCTCCAAGTAATTGGTCTACTTGAGATGTGAGTGAGCCTCGATAAGGCACTCTTCCTTCAATTCCTTCTGGAACAAGTTTACCAGCATCTGCGATTTCGTCTTGGAAGTAACGATCTTTTGAACCTTGTTTCATGGCTTCGATTGATCCCATTCCTCTGTAAACTTTGTAAGACCTACCTTGATATAAAACCATTTCGCCTGGAGCTTCGTCGGTTCCAGCAAATAAAGAACCAATCATTACAGTAGATGCGCCTACAGCTAGTGCTTTGGTAATGTCGCCTGAATATTTAATTCCGCCGTCAGAAATGATAGGTGTATTTGTTTTTTTAGCTTCTTCATAACACTCATGAACGGCAGATATTTGTGGAACACCAATCCCAGCAACTACTCGAGTGGTACAAATGGAACCTGGTCCAATTCCTACTTTTACAGCATCAGCTCCTGCTTGAATCAATGCTTTAGTAGCTTCAGCAGTTGCAACGTTTCCACCCACGATTTCTGTTTTTGGAAATAATTTTCGTAGAGTAGAAACAACATCTAATACACCTTTAGAATGTCCATGAGCAGAATCAACAAAAAGAACGTCTACTCCTGCTTCAACCAATGAGCCTGCTCGTTCTTTTAAGTCAGCCCCGACTCCAACAGCAGCTCCTACAATTAATCGGCCAAATTCATCTTTAGCAGCATTTGGAAATGCTTCACGCTTTTCGATGTCTTTGATTGTGATTAAACCTTTTAATGCGCCCGCATCGTCAACAACGAGTAATTTTTCAATTCTATGTTGGTGTAGAATTTTTTTAGCTTCAGGAAGTGTAATGCCCACGCGTGCGGTGATCAACTGATCTTTGGTCATGAGCTCTGACACTTTAATCGATGTATCTTCAACAAATCGAATATCTCGGTTTGTAAGAATTCCCACAAGTTTTGAGCCACTTGTTACTGGTAAGCCTGAGATTTTATATTTGCTCATTACTTGTAATGCATCTGAAAGCCTAGTGTCTGGGCTAATGGTAACTGGATTTAAAATCATTCCCCATTCAGATTTTTTTACTTTTTCAACTTCCATTGCTTGATCAGATGGTTTTAAGTTTTTGTGAATGACACCGATGCCACCCATTTGAGCCATTCTGATTGCAGTTCTAGATTCGGTCACAGTATCCATTGCCGAAGATATAAGTGGAATTCGAAGTGATATTTTTTTAGTTAACACTGTGTCTGTTTTTACAGACGAAGGAAGAATTTCAGAGTAGCTTGGTACTAATAATAAATCGTCAAATGTGAGACCTTCAATAATTTTCATAAACTACCCTACCCTTTTATTTTAAACTTTCAGGAAATCCAGATTTTCGGTATTCCATAAATGTATCAACATATTGTTTAGCGTTGCCTCTCATGTATTCTAACTCTTCAGGTTTTAATTCTCGTTTTACTTTTGCTGGAGAACCTACCACCAAAACTCTTGGAGGGATCACTGTGTTTGGAGTAATTACTGCTCCTGCTGCAACAAAAGCTTCTTCACCTACAACTGCTTTATCTAAAACAGTTGCGCCCATTCCGATGAGAGCTCCATCTTTTATTTCACAGCCATGTAATGTTACTGAATGACCTACAGTAATGTTGTCTCCTAAAGTAGTAGACGCAAATTTATGTGTAACGTGAATGCATGTATTGTCTTGAATGTTAGTGTTTTTTCCTATTTTAATTGTATTCACATCACCACGAATTGTAACGTTGAACCAAACTGATGAATTTTCACCGATTGTCACATCACCAATCACGTCAGCAGAAGGCACTAAGAAAGCAGATTTTGCAATTTTAGGTTTGATTCCACCGAATTCGTAAATCATTGAAGACTCATTTCTGGGCTAGAATTGTTTGATAGAATTTCTGCAAATTCAGAATCAAGTTCTGCAGTCAATGCTAAACCTGTAGCTGAAATCACTTTTGCTTTCACAAATTGGCCGATTAAATTGCGTGGACCATCGTATGGAAAATAAATTGAACGGCCGCAAGAAGTTTTTCCGGAAAAAATATTTTTATGTTTAGAATGTTTGTGTGGTTTCATTTTTTCTGCAACTAATAATTCTAAAGTACGTCCTACTAAACGTTGATGATTTTCATTTGCAATTTCAGTTGCACGTTTTTGAAATGTTAACAGCCTTGTGTGTTTCACGTCTTGAGGAACGTCATCGACAAGTTTAGCAGCTTTTGTTCCTGGACGAGTTGAATAAGAAAACGAATAAACAATATCAAATCGCATATCTTCTAAAAGTTTCATCGTTAATTGAAAGTCTTCGTCAGTTTCAGTTGGAAAACCTACGATGATATCTGTAGATAAGCCACCGTCTGGGCAGCGCTCTTTCCATTTTGTAATTTGTTTGTAAAATAGCTCAATTTTATAATGTCGTAACATTTTATCTAAAACGGCGTTCGATCCTGATTGAACAGGTAAATGCAATTGATTGCAAAGTGTGCGAAGTCCGCCCTTTTCAACTCCACCGTAGCATTCGATTAATTCATCAGAAAAATCTACTGGATGAGAGCTTGTATAGCGTAGCCATTTTAAACCAGGAATGGTGTCTAGTTTTCTAAGTAATTGCGGAAAAGTTTCTTTGTTACCTTTTCCAAAAGAATTTACATTTTGTCCAAGAAGTGTAACTTCTTTTACGCCCAATAATACGAGACGTTGCACGTCTAAAAAGATTTCATCTATTGTACGTGATTTTTCTCGTCCTCGAGTAAACGGAACAATACAATATGAACAAAATTTATCGCAACCTTTCATGATATTTACGAAAGCAGATGCTGATTTGTGATAAATTTTTGTGTCAGTAGAATAATCTCTCGTTTTATCGAATTCGTTGTAAATTACTTTTTTTCCACCTTCATAAACTTGGTGAATGATTTCAGGAAGCTGATCGATTGTATCTGTTCCAAATACGAAATCTAAATGTGTATTCTTTTTAAATAAACTTGAGCCTTCTAATTGGCCAACGCAACCACCGATGCCAATGATTTGATCTTTTGATTTGTGATATCCAACTTCACCTAATTTTGAGAGTGCTTTTTGTACGGCTTTATCGCGAACTTCACAGCCATTTAGTAAAATGATGTCAGCATCAGATGCTTTGTACGTAGGTTTTGCTCCCATATCAGAAAGCATCACAGTCATTCGTTCTGTATCTGCTACGTTCATTTGGCAGCCGAATGTTTTTATGAAGAATTTTTTTTCTTCGAGCGTGTTTGTATTTTGATTTTGTGAATTGGTAGATGGAGTTTGTGATGTAGTTTCCACTATATATGCTCCCTAAAAGACTTTATTTACTTAATTTAAGTTTGGTCGTTTATACATCGGAAGCATTACGACTACAAGCAGCACGTAGAAAAGAACTCCTTTTAATAAGATCCAGACTCTTGTTGAGCCGTATAGGGCGGCCCAAATCAGCGCAAGTCCATGTAATGTAAGGAATATTATCAATCTTAAGTCTAGATTTTTAAGTCTTTTTTGAAACCAATCTTGCTTCATTATGGCCTCTTTTTTCTCTAAATCGAGGCCTTTAAAGTCTTGAAAGGTACGAACCATGAATGGCTCACCTTTCATACGAGTGGCAAGCATTACAAAAGCCATACCTAATTCCATCACTGCAGGCTGCAACTTAAATGCTACTCCTGAATCCATGACATAGGATACAGCGCCTAATCCTAAAACAAGACCGTTTGAAACCAATGTCATGAATGAGATTTTTTTGTATTTTATTTTTTCGTAAACAAGCTCAATGATCGCGGCAATACATCCAACAATTAAAGCTGCTTTTAATCCTAAAAATTCTTCGACAGCCCAAAAGAGTACTAATGGGATGAGTGCTAATAAAAGTGCGTTTTTGGCCATTAAATTTTATACAAAACTAGAGTTAAAATCTGAACTCCACATATCTTTTAATTTGATCGTTTTGTGATTGTCGCCTTTTTTCAAAAGTTCGATTAAAAGTTTCAACATATCGTCTGTGGTTACAATTCCTACTGGATGCTCGCTGTGATCACCAGTGACAAGCAACGCAGATAATTTTTCAGTAAGCATTGCAGTTGCAATCTCTAAAACACTTGCATGTTTTGAAATGGTTTTAGCAGGCCAACTCATAAAACTTCCGACAACATGAGAAGAATCAAATTCAACTTCGAAGTTTGTATTGGGAATCATCGCGCGTCTAATATCGCGGTCACTTAAAATTCCAACAATCATACGATTCGCATCAACCACTGGCAGGTGTCTGATCTTCTTTTCTTGCATGATTTGGTAAGCTTTACGAACTGAATCTTCAATTCCGATTGTGATGATATTTTTTGACATTACCATTTTTGCTGTTTCAAACATAATGCCCACCTTTCTGTACAAAATGTCTCAAAGAATAGACTTTAAATCAATTAAATCATTCATTAGAAAAATATGCATAAATATTGCCAAAATATATAACTAAAATGGAATGACAAAACTGGTAGAAATTGGTGGATTAAATGGCGCATCAAGGCCACTAGATCTTCGGATAGTCCAATAATCGATCATTCCTAATAAAACATCTAACCAAAAGTGAGTGGCCATCACAGGACCTAAATTTCCTTTAAGTGCATGGGTTTCGTAACCAAAATACATTCCCACTGCAAATGCAGTTATGTAGCCATCATGAAGTGCTGCAAACATTGCAGATTGTGAAACCATTGCCAGTGGAAGCGAATTGGTTGCACCGTGAATTTCTCGTTGCATGAAGCCTCGAAATAAAACGTCTTCTCCGAAAGAAGATCCAAAAGGCATGACGGTTGAATTGTATGCAAGCAAAAGTCTTTGATCATTTTTATTTAAATTTAAACTAGATGGAAATACTTTCGCGTTTTTATAATCGATCATTAAAAACGAACCAACACCAACTAAAATTGGCCAAGACCAAGGTGATGATAAATTCTCCCATTGAAAAGGAGCTGTAGCCATGTCTTTCCAATCACCACGATAAATTGGCTGGAGTGCTTCTTTATGTTTTTCGTAGTCTGATGTTTCAATATTATCAAAACTTGCTTGTTGGTAATGATAAAACGTATTGTAGAAATGATATTTTAATCCCACTTGCTGTAGAATTTGAGCAGTGACATGTTTTCCAACTGAACCTTTTTGTGGGAGCGAAGCGGTTCCATCAATTTTAAATCTTGATTCATCAATTAAAAGTGAGCCACCATAAAAAGTACCTAATTCTATACTTGCTTCTAATAATCCAGCCGTAGGGCGGTCACGTAAAGTGGCTCCCAATCCTGGAACAATTAAATTTCCCCAACCAACTGCAGAGGAACTTGGTTTATCAGGAACATTTGCAAAGCATAGTTGAATCAAAATAAAATATACGAAAAAAATAATATTAATACGTTGCAAGTGATGCCCTCACTCCCAACCCAATGATTTGCGGGTCATAGTTTCGATTCAAATAATCAGATGAGTCCATATTACTAATCGTATTTGTGATTGTGTACCAAGTATAAATTTGAAAAGTTTGCGAAACAGGAATGCTGGCCACAAATGTATTAGATAAACACCACTCTTCTCGAAGTTTTGCTGTTCTAAATCCTGATGAATTTAAATAAACAGACTCTTTAGTGTCATGCCGATAAGAAACAGATGGGTCGTATCCTAAAATGAATTTACCAAAGTTTTTTTCAAAAATAAAATTTACACCAAACAAAGTATAACTCATTTCAAAATCGCCATCTTTATTTACATAACGAGTGGCTCTTCCTGACGAGACATGATCCATGAAAAACGAACCTGAAATAAACCATAATTTAGGATAAAATTCCCATAAATAATCGAATCGGTAATGGGCACCACTTTGTTCAGAAAGTTCTGGTGTAAATACTTTCTCTGAATAGGTAGTCGTTTGCACTGATTGAACAAATGTGTCGTTATAAACTGAGCCTTTTACACCTAAACCATATTTAATAGAAAACGGTTTGGATCCATATAACGTATATGAAGTAAGTGGTTTAAAACTTAAATCTTTATTTTTTGTCACATGAAGTGCGTAAGTAGCTTCAAAATTTTGATCTAAAAAATCATATTGATGACCAGAGTTCATTCGATCGTAATCAAACGAGTAATTGAGTGCAAGAGATCCGCGTGGAAACCATTTTCGATATCCAGCACGCACTCTCGATTTTGTACCTAATGAAGATTTTTCATCTTGATAAACTGTATCTTGTAAACGCGCATCTGATTTGTAAAGCCCACCTAAAAAGATCGTAGCAAATCCTGTATCAGGAGAAAGTTGTAATGGTTTTTGAGACTTTGTTAAATCAACTGCATGAGCAAGATGAGCTTTTGCTATATCTCTAAAATATTGAACACGGGCATACATCAATATTTTTTCCCAAAATGGCTTAGCTTCATCTTCTCCATATTTTTTTGAAATATAGAGCCCATGTAAAAGTAAAACCAAATCTCTGGTTGGTTCTTTTTCTTCTGCAAGCTGGAATAACTTTTTAGCTTCTGAATCATTCGTTTCGCAGTAGGCAACGATCGCAATTACATTAGCTCTTAAATTTTCTACATTAATTGTTTTGGCAAACTTACTTACTTCTTCGCATTTTTCGGAAGAATATAAATCTACAATTTTACGGTGAACTTCATCAGGCAATTCTTCAGATTTTGAAAAACTTGGAAAGAGAAAACATAAAAATATTGTTAACTGCAATAGTCGAGTATTCACTTAGAAAAATTATATTCACTTTTAAAATTCGTGCCAATCAAATCATGTAAAAAAGTAGTATCAGACTGAATCCATGCAGAGCGCAATTGTCGAAATGACACCAAATTTTGCTTATTTTAGAAAAATATTTTTGAAATCTTATGGCATAAGATTCGCAATAGAGGTTTTCATTACTAACTTAACTTCCCTTTACTAGAGAGAGAAAGGAAGAGGAGGAATTATGATGAAGACTTGTATTACATTAGCTCTACTACTCTGTTGCCTGATCGGGGCAACATATACAAACGATGCTGAAGCTTATGGACGTCTGCATAGATCAGACTGTTTTCGACCCGGCACTGCTGCCAATATGGGACGCCAAATGGGCGATCGCAATGCTCGCCGGTTGGCAAAATCTGTCTGGGCCAGACTTGGTCAAACTTGTAATCAAGTAGACAGACTTGCTCAAATTATTTCTGAAACTCCCCTTTCACGACCTTATACAGGTGGAGAATTCGCTGCGTGTTTTTATTTAGGTTACACTGAAGCCTTGTACGATGAACTCGATCTTACGTACACACGTTGTGGTGATAAATGTTTTAATGCAGGTTCTGAAATGGGTAAAATATCTGCGTACGGATATTGTGCAGCCTCTGTTGCTGTCGGTGGATTATTAGATCCTGGATTTATTGATCAACCACCACTTCCTTTTTGCGGACAAAACCTAGTAATGGGCTGTAAAGCTAGCTATGTTTCTGTTGCGTTGTTTGAATTTCCTGGTTGCTCGACTTATGCGACTGGATATTTCACTGAAACGTTTGATAACTCTGTCAGACAAGATTGTTATGTTCCAGCAGATGTTCCCATTCGTGATTTTTCAGACATCATGGCAGTTAGTTTTTTAGATTAAAACCAAATCAAAAGGAGACTTTATGAAAACGAGAATGTTTTCAATCATTGGTTTCATAGTCGTAAGTGTACTTGCAAGCGCATGCGATCAGGCGAGTTCAACTGCTGAAAAAGTTGTGACATCTCAATCATCCCCTGGCTCTTCATCGAGCCAGGGCGGTGGCGGAGTTTCGAATACGAACTCAAGTCCTGTACCCATTAGTTTGCCAGCAACCAGACCGACTCCTCCACCTATCACAATTGAACCAATTCCAAGTTATGGCGAAGGAATGATGTTGGGTATACAAAACGCTAGAACATTGTTTGATCGATTGAAGAAAAAAACAGTCGAACTCAATGGATGTGCGGACGTAGTAAAACTTGAAAAAGCACTCGTTCAAGTTTCAAAATCAATTCAAGCACCAAAAAGCAATGATACAAAGTTCGTTCATGGTTTTTTTGATGGCTATATGGATGTGATTAAAAAAAGTATACTTGAAACGAGAAAAAAATGTGATGCAACAACAATGCAGTCTGGACATGACATGGGAGAACTGTATGGATCAGTTCTCTGTCAACTCTCAACTGTAAGTATTGATGTAGCTAAAAACATTACAATGAGCCCTGTTTATGATGGATGGAGTGGAAGTTCAGATCTGGTTCTCGAAGAATGTACAACAACTATGTCAAAAACACTTAAAACTTGCTCTGTCGGTGATGTTTTGCTTGACCGTGAATTAGACGTTCAAATTCATTCAAGCTGTACTGACAAAAGCGTACACATAGGAGGATAGAAAGATGAAGACCGCGATTATAATATTCTTACTTAGTCTGCTCAGTAGCCAACTCACGTTCAGTCAAGTGAGAGGATCAGGTCGCGGTCAAATTCTTGCACCCCGTGGAAACCCACATTCTCAACATGGTCAAGGATCATCTGGTGGCATTGATATTCAATTTGGTAAAAGTGATCATTTTAAACATCCCAATATTGCTCCTCGAGGATTACAAAAACATTTGGTTCGTGATCGCAACAATATTCATGAAAGTGCTGCTGCTGAAATTACGAATGAAGCGGTTGAAAATATGAGATGTGAAAATTTAACAAAAACGATTCAATTAATTACTTCTAGAATTATGACAATCGCATCGATTGTTTCAAATCCAAATGCTACCATTACTAATTCTGGCGGAAAAGTTTCACTACCAGGTCCAAAATTAGAATTTTATAAAAAAATGCTGAATTCAAAAGAATTTTGGAATCACCTTTGGGCACAAATCACAAATATTTATAAACAATGTGACATGAGTTGTTTTAATGATGGAGTAACCATTGGTCAGTTGTCAGGCACAGGATATTGTTCAGCCGCAGTTGCATTAGGTGGACTTGATTCACCAGGATTGCAAACTCAGTCACCTTTGCCATTATGTGAGTCACAAATTTATGTAGGTTGCCAAAAAGGATATTGGGATGCCGCTGCTCAATATGACGGTTGCAGTCAGTATACTCAAAATTCTTATTTAGCTACGTTCACTGAATCACAGAGTTTAGATTGCCATATTGATTAAATTAAAATGAGTTTGTACAATTGACGAATGAAATCAATTGTAATCTTGACTTTTTTTATGACCGCGAATGTTTTAGCTGCAACTCTTCCTACGGGAATGACTTATTCCATTCAACCATTTGCCGGTTATGAAAAAGCAATTAAATACTACCCTACTCTTCATTACAAAGACAGGCTTGTGTATGGTGCAAGAATCATTGCTGGCTACATGTCTATTGCAGGCGAAGCAGAAGTGAGTACATCTCAAGACACAGAATATTTTTATGATGTTCCTTTATTAATTGATCCTACAGTTAAAATCAAAGAAACGACTGAAAGAGCAAAACTCGGATTAAGAAGAACATTTTTATATTTAGGACTTTTGAGTTCACATGTACGCGCCGGTGGACAAGCTAGTCGTACAAAACAAGATTTTACAAATAAAGGTGTCACTACTTCTTCAACATCTCCTATTAAAATTTCGCCTTATATTGGTGCGGGAATTAAAATCGCTCTAATGCAAAAAATTGCGGTTGTTGCAGATGGTGTAGCAATTATAAATGACATTCATGATTTTCGAAGAACAGAATATCAAGGTACCGGCGCAATTAGTTTAGAATTATAATTAAGGATAAATACAAATATCTTCGTAACCTGAACGATAATCTGTTTTTAAAACTCCCGTTACTGGACCCCAAGGAGTAGAAACAGTAATGCAATATACACTCAGCGGGAAAGTTGTCGCCCATCCATTGTTTACTGGATTATAACCAATGCAATAATCAACTCCAGCAACTCTGCAATAATTTACATATGCTGAATTTACCATTAAGTTTGCAGGACAAGCTGCTTCTCCCGAAAGTGGCGTCACTGAATGAGTGTATGTTGGAGTTTTTTCACGATAACAATTACTAGGAAGTGGTGGTTGAGCAACCGTTTGAGTTAAACCCGTCCCTGCTTTTGCATTTAAACCGAATAAAATATTTAAAATAAAAATAATGAATATATATGTTTTATGCATTAATTCCCCTCACTATAAGCTATTTAATGCAATTTTAATGCTATATATAGGCTGCAAAAAGACTAATGATTTCAATAGGAGTTACTTAAAAAAATGCATAACTTTTTGATATGTTTAAAGTTTAGGCGATAATAAATTTAATTTTTTATTTTCATTCCAATTGCTTTTAATGAATCAAATCCGCCAGCATTTTTAACTTTGAATCCCATTTTTTGCAATTCTGCTCCCATTTTGCCAGCGCGATTTCCTGAGCGGCAATAAAGTAGAATCTCTTTTGATTTATCTAGTTTATTGATTTCAGACAATGTTACAGAATCTTTTGAATCAAATTTTGATTTTGCAATCCATAGTGCTCTATCAATCATGCCACTTTTTACTTCATCTTCTTCACGAACGTCTATGAGAATTGCTTTTTTTTGTTCAACTAATTGTGAAACTTCATTTGGTGAAATTGATGAAACACTCATTTTTTCGATTGCTCCACTTTTAATTACAATAAATATAATTACAACCACAAATAATATTAAGTTCAGATTCTTTTTCATTTTTTTAATATAATATTGAAAACTTAATATTTCAATGCGTTAAATAGTATATTTAGTACATTTTATATTTTTTGTGTATTAATATAGACTCATGTTTAAATGGTTTAAAACTGAAAAACCTGAAATTCAAGAGAGAGACCGAATCGAGATTAGACTTGAAGCAATTGGTGGCCAAGGCGCTCACTCTGCTGGTAAAATATTATCTGAAGTTTCAGTCATTGAGCAAAATTATACTGCAAATCATTTTTCTACTTTTGGATCTGAAAAAAGAGGTACTCCCGTCAAGTCTTTTGTTCGAATTTCAACAAAGCGTGAGTCAATTCGTAGCGCATCCTTCATTCGTAAACCAAATTTACTATCTATTTTTCATCCATTTTTAGTAAAAAGTCATCCAGAAATATTTATTGGTGTTCATTCTGAAACTGATTTAATTATGAACAGTGAATCAGAACCTCAAGATTTATTATTACCAGAGGGTGTTGTTCCTAGATGGATTGCAACAGTGAATGCAACAAAAATTGCTCGACAATTTTCATGCGGCATAAATGTTGTCATGCTCGGTGCTATGACTTCACTATTACCCGAAATAAATAAACTAAAACTTGAACAAGTTGTTGAACGTTTTTTTGCCAAACTTTCAAATACTGATCGCATTAACAATGTTCGTGGTTTTAATAAAGGATTGAATGAAGTTCAATTTGCAAGTCTTGGTCAAAATGTTCAACATTTAAAAACACAAACATTTGAAATTCAAAAATTTGGATACTTAAATGCACCAATCGGAGGAATTATAATCAATCCAGGTACAAGTATTTTAAAAGATCATTCGAGCAGTCGAAAAGGATTTGCCCCTAAATTAAATCTAGAAGATTGCTGCCATTGTGGAATTTGCGATCAAGTTTGTCCTGATTTTTGCTTTCATTTTGAAGCAGATTCCAAAATAATTGGCGGAGCAAAATTAATTGGACTCGATTATCAATATTGCAAAGGTTGTCAAAAATGCATTCAACATTGTCCGGTTGAAGCGCTGGTACTTACACCTGAAGATGAGATTCCTGAAAATGAAAAAAGAAATTTTTGGTTGGAGAAAAAAATATGAGTAAACTTGCTGAACAAATTAAATTACTTAAAACAGGTAACGAAATGATTGCTGAAGCTGCACATATGATAGATTTTCATTTTATGGGATACTACCCAATCACTCCTTCAACAGAGATTTCAGAAAAAATGGATATACTTAAAGCCAAAGGTGAAATTCGAACTGTAATGTTACCTGCTGATGGAGAGCATGGTGCTGCGGGTGCCTGTTTTGGAGCAAGCACAGGTGGAGCAAGGGTGATGAATGCAACCAGTGCAAATGGATTATTGTATTCAATTGAACAATTGCCAGTGCAAGCGGGCAGTAGAATGCCAATGGTTTTAAATTTAGTCACTCGTTCAGTGAGCGGCCCCCTGGACATTCGATGTGACCATAGTGATTTAATGTTTGCTTTGCAAACAGGGTGGATTGTATTAATGGCCTCTACACCTCAAGCAGCCTACGATTTGAATTTAATTGCAGTTAAATTGGGTGAACATCCAAAAGTTAGACTTCCTGTAATGGTTGTTACTGATGGATTTTTCACAAGCCACCAACGACAAGAAGTAAATGTTTTTAAAAATAAATCTGATGTTCAGAAATTTATTGGGACTAGAAACGATCAATACACTACTCTTGATCCTAGAAATCCGATTACCATTGGCCCCTATATGAATGATCCAGATCTAATCAATAATAAATACCAATTACATCTTGCACATGAAGTAGCTATGAATGTGTATGAAGAAATTGTGAAAGAATTTGAAGAAATTACAGGAAGGTCCTATCCCGCAATTGAACAATACGGTGAACAAAATGCAAAAGCCGCACTATTTATTTTAAATTCAGCAGCTGAAACCGCTAAAGAAGCCGTAGATCAATTGAGAAAGGAAAATAAATCTATTTCACTATTAAAACCTAACATATTACGACCTTTTCCTTCAAAACAGTTACAAAATCTGACACACAAATTACAATCTATTGTCATTGCAGAAAGATCTGATACTCCTGGCTCAATCGGAGGACCCATTAGTCATGAAGTTAAATCTGTTTTGTTTGCAGATCACCATTGTGACATTCTGGCGATCAGTCGCGTATTTGGATTAGGTGGAAAAGATTTTAATGAAGAAGATGCATACAATTTATTTTCTGAAGCTCTCAACTCTGTTGAAAATTCCAAAATGGTTTCATCATTTGGTTTTTATGGTGCAGAACCTGGAACAGAAAAACAATTACCCAAAACTGTATTATCAGCATTAACCAAAGAACAAGCTAATCCTGGCTTTGTAAGTGTGACTCAAAATAAAGATCACACTTTAAAAGTTGAAATTCAAAGCGCAAATTTACTTGCAACAAAAGAAAAACGAATTGCACCGGGACATGGTGCTTGCCCTGGTTGTGGTATTTTTTCTTCGCTCGATCAATTTTTTAAAGGAATTGAAGGAGATATTGTTGTTTTATATCATACTGGATGTGCAATGGTTGTAACAACCGATTATCCATTTAGTGCTCATCGAGTAACTTACATTCACAATTTATTTCAAAATGGTGCCCCCACATTATCTGGTTTAGTCGAAGCTTTTTATGAAAAAAAACGAAGAAATGAAATTGCAGCCTCTGAAGATATTACTTTTATAATGATTACAGGTGATGGGGGTATGGATATTGGTATGGGACCAACGATTGGTACTGCACTTCGAAATCATAAAATGATTATCTTAGAATACGATAATCAGGGCTACATGAATACAGGTGGACAATTAAGCTACAGCACTCCTTATGGAAATGCTACTTCAACAAGTCATGTTGGGTTACATTCATTTGGCAAAGCATTTGCCCACAAAGATACCCCAAGTATTATGGCCGCTACAGGAATTGCATATGTATTCACAGCTGTTGAATCTCGAACATCAGATCTAAGCATAAAAGCTGCAAAAGCACAGTGGTATGCAAAAAATATTGGACTTGCCTATGGCAAAGTTCTCGTCTCTTGTCCGTTGAATTGGCAATCTGAAGAAAGATATGGATTAGAAATATTAGATGCGGCTGTAGATAGTTGTTTTTTTCCACTCTATGAAATTGAAAATGGAATTACAAAAATCAATTATAATCCTGAAAAAGAAAACCGTAAAAAACCACTGAAAGCTTGGCTTGAAAAAATGGGTAAAACAAAACATCTTTTAAATCCTGAATTTAAAGATCAATTTCAAACATTTGAATCTGAAATTGAACGCCGTTGGAGTCGATTAAAAGCCAGAGATGAAAATCCAATATTATAATTTATAATTTGTTAATTAATATTAATAATTTAATATTTTATCAATATTTTCATATATATTGTTCTTTAAAATTCAATAGTTTATTTTTTTAACGCATCATATAATATAGGAATGGAGATTCGATTTCTACGGAGTGAAATCATTAAGATTTTTTCGATCATTACTGTACTCAGTAGTGCATTCTTTGCTTCTTGTTCTCCCAAATTCAATCATGATGAAAGTCTAAATGACAATGTCTTAGCACCAATCACTTCAGCAAATAGTTTGAATTGGTCTGAAGGGTCTGCGACAAACTCTACATCTCTACATGCTTCGTGGTCAGCAGCAACAACCACAGCAACGATTACTTCTCAGTCAATTCAATTTTATTCTGATGGAAGCTGTTCGACAACTTATGGAAATAAAATTTCAATCGCAATCGATTCGAGTTCATACGCATTTACTGCTCCATCGATCGGCACATATACGTATACAATTTCATCTGAAACTAACGAAGGTGCTGCAAAAACTTCTGGATGTTCTAATGCAATTTTAATTGATCAAACAGCTCCGAATGCAGCGACTTCAATTTCGTGGTCACAAGCATCACCCAGTACTTCAACATCCATAACTGCATCTTGGACAAAATCTAACTCAGCAGATTTAGCAAATCAAAAAATTCAATTTTATGCAGATGGAACCTGTACAACCACAACGGGCTCTCTTGTTGACTTAGCTAGCGCTTCTGCTCAAACGTATGCATTCACTGGTGCAAACTCTACTACCTATTCTTACAAAGTAACTAGTTTAGATGCCGCAGGAAATTCAACGATTTCAGCTTGTTCTTCTTCTATGCTCGTTCAATTAACAGTTCCTCCAAGCAATTTAAGTTACGCAAACAATCCTGCCATTTATAAAGTTAACACTGCAATTACAAATAATACCGTTACTGTGAGCGGTGACCCCGTTACATTATATTCAATTAGCTCTGCACTTCCTGCAGGTTTAAATTTTAATACTGCAAATGGTACAATTTCTGGAACTCCCACTGCTTCACTTTCTCCTACTGATTTTACAATTACCGCATCAAATGCAGGCGGATCAACAACAGTTACTTTAAGATTAACTGTAAAATCGGGCGGAGCTGTAACTCCATCTGTAATTGGTGGATACGCTACAGCTTTAGGAAATTGGTCTAATTCAAATACTGCACCCGCTGCAGGAAATTCAGATGGTGCATTTAATACCCCTGCTTCTGTTGCTGTCGATATAACAAATGACATAATCTATATTGCAGATTATGGTAATTATAGAATTACTAAACAAACAGCCTCAACAGGCGCTTTTTTAGGTTGGATTGGTATAGTAGATCAAGTTCCAACTGGAGGCGTCGCTGGTTGCACTACAGCCTCATACGGTTCTGATACACCAGGTTGGTGCACAGGTGGTTCAGCAAGATATCTTTCGAGATCAAATGGAAATTCAATAAACCAAATTACTTCTATCGCTCTCGATACAACTAATAATATTTTATATGCTGTTTATTCATTAAAAGTTTTAAAAATTAACGCCACAACTGGTGCTGTTTTAGGATGGATTGGAAAAATTTTTACAACATCGCCTACCGGAGGTGCTGTAGGTTGTAATGGTGCACCAACAAACACATTCACACCAGGTTGGTGTACGGGTGGAACAAATATAAATGGTACCGACGATGGTATGTTTTCAAATGCTACTTCTCTTTCAATCGATGTTACAAACGATAGACTATATGTTGCAGACTCTGGCGCAGGACGCGTTTCGAAGTATGTTTTATCAACCGGAGCATTTCTCGGATGGATTGGAAAAATTTTAACATCTCCAACAGGTGGCGCTGGTGGTTGCAATGGTGCGGGTGTTGGTACTGTAACACCAGGCTGGTGCACTGGCGGTACTGCAATAGCAGGTAATACTGCAGATGGTATGTATCAATCAATCAGCGCGTTATCTTTAGATATTACTAATCAATTTCTATTTGTATTAAATACAGGTAACTACCGTATTGAAAAGTATAATGCATCTACTGGTGCTTTCATTGGATGGGTAGGCACTGTCGGCACTTCTTCTCCGACTGGTGGCGATGTTGGTTGTAATGGTGCAAGTGTAGGCACTTTTACGCCGGGCTGGTGTACAGGAGGAAGTACTGCAGTCTCAACCAGCATTGGTACATTTTATAATGCATCCGGATTGGTTTTTGATTCTACTAATAATTTGCTATTTGTAATTGCAAGTACAGGTACTGCAAATTCGAAATATTTAATTAAACTCGACGCATCTAACGGGCAAATTTTAGGTTGGTACGGAAACGTTTCATCAACTCCTACAGGCGGTGTTGCTGGTTGCAACACTACCAATGCTGGTACGCTTACACCCGGTTGGTGTACAGGTGGAGCTGGTACAATAGGTACTAGCAATGGTATGCTATCTGCTTATTCAAGTTTTAACTCTGGTGGCATTTCTGTAGATAATACAAATAACTATTTATATTTAACAGACACTGGAGGCAGTCGTATAATAAGATTAACTACAAGCGCTGCTTCTCCAACCTGGATTGGCGGAACACAAACTGTAACAAATTCTTGGACAACAAATTTAATTACTTCGAGTAGCGATATAGAAGGGGGCTTTAGCGGAAACATAAATGGTAAAGGACTCATAATTGATAAAGCAAATCAGTTGATTTATGTAGCTGACGCTGGAAATTATAGAATACAAAAATTCAATGCAACAACTGGTGCATACATCGGTTGGATTGGTAAAATCGGAACTTCACCAACTGGTGGTGATGCCGGTTGTAATGGTGCAAGTGTAGGCACTTTTACTCCGGGCTGGTGTACAGGTGGGGCACCTTCAACTTCAAATAATTTTGCAATCAACGGTATGGATTTTGATAGTGTAAATAACATAATATATGCTTCCCAATTCACAAGTGAGCATCGCATCTTAAGGATTAATGCATCGAATGGTCAAATAACAGGTTGGATTGGTAAAATATTAACTTCTCCTACTGGTGGAGACGCAGGATGCAACGGTGCTAGCATAGGAACATTTACACCTGGTTGGTGTACAGGCGGTTCATCAAATTCTGGAACAGGTGATGGCATGTTAACCTCACCAAGCGCTCTTGTAGTTGATCAAGCAAACGATCTACTTTATGTTTCAGATTCAGGTAATTATAGAATCAATAAATACACATTAAGCACAGGTGCATTCATAGGTTGGATTGGCAGAGTCCTCACAACTCCTACTGGCGGAACTGCAGGATGCAATAGCACAGCTGTAGGTAGTATTACACCAGGATGGTGTATTGGAGGAACTTCACAATCTGGTAGTGGTGCTGGTGCATCTAATTACATCAGCTCTTTCATTATAGATAGCACTCGTGATTTTATGATTGTTAATGATGTAAACAATAGCAGAACTCAAAAATTCACTCTTTCGAGTGGTGCTTATGTAAGTAATCAAACCACTTACGTTGCAAAACATTTAACATACGATAATCAAAGTGGAATTTTATATTTAAATATTGGATCAGGTATTTACTTATATAATCCACACAATGACACTTTGTTAGGTTATTACGGCCAAACAAGTTCTGCTGCAACTGGTGGTTACACAGGATGTAATACTACGGCAACCGGCTTAATGACTCCGGGTTGGTGTACTGGTGGTAGTCCTACAAATGGAATCATCACTGGCGCCACAAGTACAAATAGTAATTCCGAAATGAAATACGATTCAACCACACAAACTTTATACTATTTTGATAATTCCTTAAAACGCATTACAAAATATACAAATATGTAATTAATTATCTTCCAAAATCAACCGCTTCTGCGCCACCAGATACTACATTTTCGCCTGTAGTAGAGTTTACTCTATATTGATTACTTGAATTACTCAAAATTTGGCAACAATTATAAGTGGTGGTGATTCTTAGCCCTTAAACTTAATATTTTCACTATCAAGAATTTTTCTGATCATATCTCTTTTATCACCCTGAATCTCAATAACACCATCTATGCCATCTGTTTTATAGGTACCACCTGAGCCGCACTTCTTTTTAAGTTTTGTACAAAGATCTTTTAGAAAAATTACATTCTTTGGAAGTTTGTCGATCACAGTAACAGTCTTTCCGCCACGTGACTGCTTTTCAATTCGAAGAATTGCAATGAATTTATAATTTTTAACTTCAACTTCTTTTTCGCAAACACATTCTGATTGTAATTCCTTACATTTTTCACATTTTACATTTAATTTGGGGTCGGTTGAATACACAAGTCTTGTATCTTTACTCATTGCTTGCTTACCTTTCAATGATTGCTGCTACACCCATTCCACCGGCTGTACATATGCTAATCAATACACGACCTTTGCCTTTTTCTTTTAATATTTTAGCAGCCGTTGCAACGATTCTACCGCCCGTAGCTGCAAAGGGGTGACCCAGAGCTAGACTGCCACCTTTCACATTCATTTTTGATCGATCGATTGAACCTAAAGGAGCATTTCTGCCTAATTCTTTTTTGCAATACTCAGCTGACTCCCAAGCTTTCAAAGTGCATAGAACTTGTCCTGCAAATGCTTCGTGAATTTCATAAAAATCAAAATCCTGTAAAGATAAATTATTTCGTTTTAGTAGTCTTGATACTGCAAGAGTGGGTGCCATGAGCAATCCGGCCCCATTTACAAAATCAACTGCTGCCACCTCTGCATCTACAAAATAAGCCATTGGTTCTAATCCGTTTTCTTGAGCCCACTTCTCTGAACTCAAAAGTACAACCGATGCACCATCTGTAAGTGGAGTTGAATTACCTGCAGTTAATGTTCCTTTATCAGAACGATCGAATGCTGGTTTTAATTTAGCTAATTTTTCAATTGTAGTGTCTTTTCTTGTGATCGGGTCTTTTTTCAAACCACGAAACTCTGTTATTAATTCATCATGAAAGCCTTCTTCATACGCTTTTGAAGCTTTCTGATGTGAATCAAACGCTAGTTGATCTTGTTCTTGTCTAGTTATTCCCCATTGTTTAACCATAAGTTCTGTGTGTTCACCCATAGAAAGACCAGTACGTGGTTCTTTCACTGCTGGAACTTGCGGTTTTAATAACCTCGGATTAAAAGATCCCAGTATTTTCATTTTTTCTAGAAATGATTTTGCATTTTGAAGTCGAATTAAAAAATGAGTAAGTTTTCTTTGCCCGATTAATGGAATATCTGAATTTGTATCACTGCCACCTGCAATACCGACATCGATTTGTCCTGCCGCAATTTTTAAAGCGATCAAATTTGCAGCTTCTAAACCAGTACCACAAGCTCTCTGAATATTTAGCCCGGGAGTTTGTGAATTCAATTTACTGCCCAAAACCACTTCTCTAGTTAAATTCCAATCAAACGGATGATTCATTACAGTTCCTGCAATTACATCGCCTAATAACTTTCCATCTAAATTTGTTTTTGCTACGAGTGCATTAAAAGCGGTTCCTAATAAATCTTGATTTGAAGCACCTTGATATGCAGTCATCGACTTTACAAAGGGGGTTCTAGATCCTGCTAATATTGCTACTTTCTTCATTTCTGACATACACACTCCTATTGAATCAAGTTACCTTCTCAATCCTATCGTAATAAAGTAAAAATAACATTACTTGACTACCGACCGGTTGGTAGGTATTATTAGAATAGCAGGAGATTAGAATAATGTCTACATCTACAAAAACTCAATTAATTCATGAAGCTAGCAAAATCTTTCTAGCACATGGTTATAATGGGTTTAGTTTGCAAGATCTTGCAAAATCATTACATATTCAAAAATCTAGTCTATTTCACTACTTCCCCACGAAGAGTGCCCTTGCTGTCGAACTCATACGATTTTATCAAAATTCATTCATTGAATGGACTCATAAAGTAGATCATTTAAAACCTCATCAACAAGTTCTTAAATATGCAGATAAAGTTACTCATTGGATTTGCGATAAAAATCGAATTTGCCCAGTCGGAAACATTACAATGGAATGGCAAAATGTAGACTCTAAGATTAAAAAAGAAATTTTAATCTTACATAAACTGCAAAGAAATTGGCTAAAGAAGATATTAAATGTACCTGATAAAAATATAACTGCTTTTATGAGTCTATTTCAAGGTAGTGTTCAATTGGCAAGAATTCACAACAAACCATCTATGGTTGTTGATTCAGTTAAAGTTTTTTTACAACTATAAACATATAAATGAATAATCATAACAAACTAGAACCAGAAGATTACTATATTAATGAAGACGGAAATTTGGTTTTCACAAAAGAGTATCATTTAAAACGTGGTTATTGTTGCGAAAGCGGATGCCTACATTGTCCGTATAATAATAATCCCAAAGATTAAATTTACGGCTCACTACCATTCACAATTTTCTCTATTACAATTTTAATTTCATCTCGATCAATTTGCGCATGTTTTAATAATTTTTTAACTAATTCAATATCATCGTTATCAACAGCATTATAAAATTTATTTAACAAATTAAATGAAGCTAACTTTTCTAAAACAAGTGAACCTTCAAAATTTTCATCTTCCATAACTCTATTCTATCACAACATCCACGAAGTCAGTTTTTTAATCAGACGAAGAGGATTTTTTTGAACAAGGAGATAAGCCGTAAGCGGCTATCGACGAAGTGAAAAAAAATATGATTAAGTATGATTAGAAAAATGAGGATTGGTGGAGGCACTTCAATAGTAGTCGAACCAACTTTAATTTTTAGACAACTAGAATAAGCTTGCCGAATCAGAATTTAAGATAAATCATGCCTATGAGATGTGATCCCAGCTTCAAAGACCACTGTCTGATGGATTTTCAAGTTGAGTGATGGGCTTTAAACTACTTATCCTTCGTAGTAGCCGATCCCTGCTCGGTCCACCAATTCATTCTTTTGAAAATCGTCTCCAGCAGGTATTAATAATTATTATGGAATATTTGCCTATAGTAATTATTGAAAATTATAATAAAATATAAAAATGGGAATGAATTTATTGGCGGTCTTAATTTTATTAGGAGTTCAAATTTCAGAATCTCAGGCAGCATGGTATTTTTTTAGCTCAGCCGGAAATCCAGCTATTTCCACTGGGAATGTTTCTACCGGTTCTCTATTGGTGGGCATTTGCAACGGCGAATTGAAAGTAAATACAGCAAATTCACTCGCCCCTAGTTTTAATAATGCATGTGCGACGAACTGGAACCCAGTTAATTTCCATTCAATATCATCACTTCAAGTTGAAACGGGTCCGATGACAGGTTCATTTATGCCTCAAAGATATACCCTCACCGGTTCTGCAAATGGTGGATCTATGATGATTGCCAATAATACCAATGCAACTCAAAGTGTATTTGACTTGCAAGTCAATCAACAGATTTCAGCATGTTTGGATCGAATTGCTAACCCTCGACCTAATTCGCAGCCTTATTTAGAGTTTAGAGTATCAAATGGAAGTGTATTCTACGTGCATTGCGAACTTTATCGATAAATTAAAACTGTATTCTGAGGAGTCTTTGAATCAAGGGTCGCATTTTAAAGGCTAACTTTTTCATTGTTTGCAGCCATTGAAGCCCGAACTTGTTCCTGAAATATTGGGGACTTCTGGCTAGGGCATGGGATTTTGGCCCTTTTAGGTAAGCGTGTGCCCGCCTAGTGGGCAGGTTGGGCGATTTTGGATGGATTATGACTGCTTGCTTTGGGCTAGGGCGGGTAAAATTCAGGCACTTTTGTTGATAGCCCTAGATTTCAATTGATTACCGTAAAACAAAGATTTGTGTAAATAATTGAAAGTAATTTAACTAAAAATTAATTTATAAACCTTAACTTAACTAAATAACAATTTGAATTTAATGAATTACGTAATAACTTTTTCTGGAACATTATTATAAACATCCTTCGGGAGGAACAATGAAAAAATTATTTGTATTTTCGGTTTTATGCATGTTGGGTTTGATTAATAGTGTTAGCGCAGAAGTTAAAAGTATTACTAACTGCATAGAAAGCTTCGCAGGCAATAAATTTGGACGTACCAAAATTATTTTCACGTTGTCAGAAATAGCTCAGTTATGTACTGGAGCAAATTCAAATGCTCCTGCAAAATGCGTTAAAGACATTCTTTCTTTTTCAGATTATTTCGACAGTCAATCACTTGCACTTGTATGTTCTGGATCTACTTCAGATGCTGCAGCATCATGTGTTGTAAACGCTGAACATAGAGTCAAAGCTTCACTAGGTGGTTTGCCAGGAATTGCAAAACTATGTGCAAAATCTACTTCACTTGAGAATGTTGGGGTTCGTGCTGATTGTGTAATTGATGCTTTAAAACTTGTCGATTACGACTTTAATGCAGATCAACTCTTACAGATGTGTGGATCATTGTAAAAGAAATAAAGTGACAATAGAGTATTTTTCTACTGCCGATAGCGGAAACGTCCCGATAAGCATGGAACTTTTAGACCGAGTTTCTTTCGAAAACTCAGACTCAAAAATAGAAAACCCCGATCGCTGGATTCGCAGCGGCTTGGGGTGCGCTCATTTATACGATTTGGTGAAGCGATCAGTACAACGTACGAACCGGCAGAAGTCATTGAAATTCTAGGACTCTAAGGAATTTGTAACTCATTAAAACCTAGCTTTGATGAACGGATTCTCAGGTGTTGACCAATGGATTAGTGCGTATAAGCGAAGGAAATCCTTCCATGGCCGGAATCAAAGACATTGGATATGTACTCTTTTGCCGAGTGCCTAGCAATAGAGAGCCGTATTATAATTAACTCAGTGAAGAATTTACTTATAATATTACTTTTTGCGTCCAATCTAATTTATGCACAGGACTCTAGTAATTGTGTTCAGGGCACGGGCGAGACTAAAAGAACAAGTAACTCGTTTCAAAAAATCAACTCAACATTAACCACAATTAACTCCGAAGATGAAAAATTGAATATTTCTGAAATATCGGAAGAAGACGCTAAGAGAGTGTTTCATCTTTTAAAAAGCTCTCTGGATGTCTCTGATCAGCCAATCGCTGAAGGTTGTTATGCAAGAGCACACCAGCTATCACTGTTCTTAAACTCGTTAGGGCTAGTTTCGATTAAAGCATTTGCAAAGGGTAATTTAAAAGTTTCAGGATTTGTATGGCAGTTCCACGTGGCACCAGCATTAAAAGTTAAAACACAAAAAGGGGTTGAGCTTTGGGTGTTTGACACTAATTTGTTCAATGCTCCTTTACCAGAAAAAGAATGGCTAAAACTGCTTGGTAAAGAAGATAAAGTGACTTTAGATCTACGAACGAGATTCACATACAAGCCTATTGGTCTATATAGCTTGTCTTCTTATAAATCCATAGATCTTGCAGAAACAGAAGACTGGATTCGTTTTTTAAGAGAAAACAAATCACATCAAATTAGTGACGATGAGATTCAGAAGTTTCTTCTTAATTTATCTATAAAGAAAATGTCACGTTAATCCCTAGTCAGTGATCTAAAGTCTGATTGGAAAACAAAAGACTTTATGGACTGCAGGGGTAAATTGTTTACCATTCCTTTTTCGAAAAATCACAGTGGAAATAGGCTGGCAGAGGGCGCATTCTAGGCTCAATAAAACACCAACGTTTCTCCGCGATGCACTAATTATTGCGAATAAAAGTAGAATTCATCCTTCACGTCTAAGCTTCTCATTCTATTTTAGCCTCACCACACCTGTGTAACAGTTGTCACATAAGGATAGTCTTTTCAAAGCCCATCACAAAACCGGAACCCCCACCAGAGAGGAGTCTTTGAATCAAGGGTCGCATTATAAAGGCTAACTTTTTCATTGTTTGCAGCCATTGAAGCCCGAACTTGTTCCTGAAATATTGGGGACTTCTGGTAGTGCATGGGATTTTGGCCCTTTTAGGTAAGCGTGTGCCCTCCTAGGAGTCGGATAGCAGGCCGCGCAAGTAGATTATGGAAACTTTAAGTCCAAGACGTTCCAATTTTCTATCACTAAAGTGATAACGAAAATCTCACTGATCCGCATCGATTAATTAGTGAACCAATTCACTAATTAACTCGCTTGCGCTCAGGGCAGAACTCGGTCAAAAATCAAAGAATCGAAGAAAAACCTAGCGGGGTGTCTTTGTCACCTGCCCTAAAAGACCCCCATTAGTTGGGGTTTCTGTTGAGTGATGGGCTTTAAAATACTTATCCCTTTATAAATAGATTATGAACTGACAACCATTTTAGAAATTTTCAAATAGGAGAGTCTCTACTCCGCAGTAAGTAATCAATACACTTGTATTGGAATGCTTATTAATTAATCGATATGGAATTTTTTCTTTTTCTAAAATTTCTAATACTTTCAATAATTTTACTCTTTCAATACGATAAATGCATTCACCGCCACCACCACCTCCGCTTGCTCCGGCACCATCATGTTTGGCGTATGCATTTGTTAAAATGAATGTAAGGATTATAAGAATTAAAAACGTTTTAAAATAATTATTCATGATATAAAACAGTAACATAGATCGTATCGCACCGCAACATTTTTAATTAAATAGAATTACTAATAATTTTAAGCAGTTATCAGTTGAGAACTTTTGTAATTAAATGGTAAGTTATAAATTAATATATGGTTAAATCAAATTCAATGAAACACAGTATATATGATTTTATAGATTATAGAGAATATTTGCAATTTTGTGATCAGAATTATTCAAAAGGTTTTCGAACTTCGATTGCCAACGCAACAAATACGACTCCAGCCTTCATTTCAAGATTTTTTTCAAATTTAATTGAATTAAGTCTTGAGCACGGACAAGCAATTAATCAATATTTACAACATTCTGATGAAGAATCTCATTACTTTTTATTATTAATATCTAAAGCAAGAGCTGGAACAAATGTATTAAAAAAGTATTTTTCACAGCAAATTGAAGCAATTCTTGCTGATCGAAATGACTTTTCAAAGAGAACAAAAATAAAAGATGTATTATCCCAGCAAGATGAAGCGATCTATTATAGCCAATGGTATTTTGCTGCCATTCATATTTTAACTGCTATTCCCAAATACCAAACGATCGAAGCTATTTCACAGCGTTTACATTTAAGTGATCAGTTAGTACATAAAACATTAAAATATTTATCAGATATTGGGTTGGTGACAAATAAAGATTCAAATTATGTCATTTCAAATCGTAGACTGCATACTTCTAAAAAATCTAATTGGATTGTACAAAAGCACACATTTCTTCGAAATCGTGCATTATCCACAATTTCAAATAATGATGACAATGATTTACATTTTTCAATGGAATTAGCGATATCAAAGCAAGATTGTATAAAATTAAGAGAAAAAATATTAAAATTATTAGAGGAATTTGAGCCAATCCTTGCAATTTCAAAAGAAGAAGAATTATTCGGATTTGATTTAGATTTATTTAGATATTAATTGTTTCTGTTACATTACGCATCCATTTGATCGATTTCTAAAAATTTATGGAATAAATAGAGGCCTAAACATACAACATTTGTGCAAATTGTAGATGAAATTCTACTGGATAACATTTGATAGAAGATTTTAATTTCTTTATTGTTTAATATTGGGTTTGAATCTAAAGTTACTACATGATTTATGTCTAAAAATAGAAACACAAATAAAAGAAAATCTGAAATATTATTACTTAATAATGATATTAATATTTTATTACTTTTTATATTTATAAAAATATTATCTGGAAAAGAATTTAGTAAATTGTTACTTAAAGATAAAGTTTACACATTTTTATTTTCTTAAAATAGGTTTTCAGAGAGGCTATGCAATTGGTTGTGACATAAATTTAATATTTTAAATGAATGTAAATGATGGAAAATTGAATTATGTAATGTAGTTAATCTATTATATTGTAAATAAATCTCTGTGACTGAATTAAGACCATTAAAAACTCTTGATGGTAAATTATCTATTTGGTTTGAATTTATGCAAGTAAAGTTTTTAATGTTGTATTCTTAAATATGTTATCAGGTAAGGTTGTTATCCCGATATTAGTAAATTTTAATGATTTTAATTTTGGTGTTTGACTGAAAAAATATTAATTAGAAACATTTAACAAATCTGAAAACTAGTCATTACAGGGAATGATTTTATCAGAAATTATTTTTAGAATTTTTTTACCTTCTTCAAACCTAAGTTCTATCGTGTTCTTGAAATTAGTTATATCATAAGTTTGATTTAAACATTTTTTCTGATCTAAATCTAATTGCGACAATGTAGATGAATAAAAATTTGTATTTAATTCTATATTATTACTTTCATTGCTTAAAACACAAGGAATGCCAGGTATATTATAAAAGTTAACTTTTAATATTGAAGCTGAAATTAGATTGTTACTAGTGTATAGTTTCATTAAATATGAAATCGAACTATTTTCATTTGATGTATTTATATTTGACTGAATTGAATCGAGAGTGAAGTGAATATTATTGCTTGAATCGTTTGAGATTTTCCAACAACCATCCCAGGTGGCAGCATCACAATATAGTGAAAATAGACTGATAATTAAAATTATATAAAATTTCACAAATTACTCCTTATAAAAGTTAATAGTTAATTCTCACAAATTATTTTGTTTGCAAAATTACTTGAGTAGTAGATAAATTTCTGCTTTTCAGAACTATTTTTATTTTTTATCGGTATTCTATAAGCTAACCTTATAACTTCTGAGTTTGTTGAATTTTTAACAAATAAAACATTCGTTAAAGGATAATCATTCCAGGACCAAATACTTTTTCCGATTACTATTCCTATTTTTTTTGAATTTGTATCATATGCATCATTAGATTCTAAGTTTTGTGTTGATACAATAGAGTTGTCAGCAGATCTAATTATTGAAACTAAATAACTATGCTTAGAGTTGCTTGTTGAATTATTTTTTAAAACTTTTATATAATACCCCGTAGAAATTAATGAAGAATTAGCGATCCAGCAACCTTCAAAGAAATCATTATTATTCTGTTCTTCATTTAATGAAACTGCATTCGTTATATTAGAAATGATTAAAATCAATAAGAAGTTCAATAAAATGTAATTACAAATACGCATAACTACCTCTTAAATTAATAGAAATATTAAGTAAAAGTTAAAGTAATTAGGTATCTTTGTAAATTTATTTTTAGTTAAAAATAAATAAGTTATTTAACTAAAAATTAAATTGTTTATAAATTATCTAAAACAGTGCCAAGGCGATTCGCAAAAGTTACGACATCATAGTTTACAACAACTTTATTATCATTCAATACATCATCATTTAGCGTTTCAAGTTGCTTGTATTGTCCGTACGGATTATTACTATCAAATTGTCTAATGATAAAGGGTGCGGCAACGCCACTTGTGGTGCCTACAATCAGAGTGCCATAAATCATGCCAGCGTCAGTTGTAGCAATTGCATAAGCAGCTCCACCACCAGTAAAAATCGAAGCAATTACAATGGCAACATCAGCGGCAGATGCTTTCAGTACATCCCATTTTTCAGATTCTTTGAGTTTTCTAAGTTTTTCTTTAGAGTAAAAAATATTACTTCCAATTGAGCTGCATTGTTGCTCATGATAATTACAGAATTCAAATTTTACATATTTTAAGTTAGTACTTTCAGTTACTTTAATGAAGTAAGCATCTGTTCCAAACACATCTATTGCAAATGCTTGTACAGATAATGCTGAAAGAATAAAAGTTGTTATGATTCCTAATTTTTTTACTTTATTAAAATAATTCATATGTCATCCTTTAGCTTGAGTTTATAATTTCTTTGCCGTACACTTCATTTTAGAAAACAGTTGAGTCTCGCCATTGCAATTATTTCGTGCAGTATAATAACCACGAGTGAAATTCGAGTTTTCAAAGATAGCAAAAAGTGCAGAAACACATGAATCATCTGCATTTTTAGTTAAAACTACATTTCCTGACTTTTCTTTTGTAAAAAAGAGTTTTCCTGAGTCTTTGCTATTGAGAATGCCAGAAAGTGAGATTGTATAAGGGTCTTTGGGAGTGCTCCAATTTGTAGATCCTTGTTTTTGAAAGCTAAATTGAATCGGGCACTGTAATGTTCCCCTTGCAATTTTTTGCTCTTCTTAGCACTTTGCACTTTCTTCAATCGTGACCTTATTTTTTTTCTCAATATTTAGAACAACAAATTTCATACGAACATTTATTGATTTTTCTTTGAACTCGCAAATCATTCCAGTTCGAGTAGATGCATAACTAGTAATTGTTAATAGTAATAAAGTATGGATTATTATTATGTATTTCATTAGTTCTCCTAATATTATTTATGATTTGAATCCAAATCATGAATCGAGATGTTTTCATATTATATGCTAAATTGGATTGCGTTAATTTCACTCATTCTGTTTTGATCTTAAAGTTTAGTGCACGCACAATTCCTTAAGGCAGTTCGAATTGAATTAAAAATAGTTTGAACTTTCTTTATATAAACTTTTGAATCGATTTCATTATCAAAATCTTCTGACTCTAAAACGGCATTATTAGATTTTGCTACTAGTTTCATTCGATATAAAACTGTCCATGTACCACTATGATAATTACTCATACCAAGATCTTCAATTTTACATCCCCCGATAGTAAAATTGATTTTGCCAGTATCTGTAACTTCATTTGAATTTTTACCAAACAGCTCTTTATCTGTTAGATTTGCGGCAAGATATTGTTGTGTCTTACAAGATGCAAACGTATTGCTTTCATCTGCATTAACTACCGAAGTAAGCGCAATAAATAGAATTAAAAGTGACATTTTCATATATTCTCCTTTTAGAGTTATATTGTTAAACATTAATGGCTTTATACAATGCGTTAAGCGTTTGCGCTATTGTTATTTAATTAAGTATATAGTTATAATTTAACTAATGGTTAACAACGGATCGATATATAGTTTTTCAAACTGGGTATTATTTAAATAAAACCCAGTTGTATTTAATTAATTATTGAGTTGATCGAATAAAAACCTAGGGGTGTAAAGGTATGCCCAAAGAGGGCTAAAGCCCCCACTCTACCGGAAGTGTTGTAGAATAAGGATCGAACTTAACTAGTAATTTAAAATTTAAAATCACATTATCTTATTTTTAAACTATTCAAACGGAAGACCTGATTTAACGCTGTCCTCTAAAATCCCTTTCTAAAGCTCGTACTTTTCCAACAATACGTTGTCGCCAGTCGCTCGGGTATCCTCATGGACTTATGTGTCCACTCAGGCACTGCTCACTCCTTAGACTCCTAGTCTTGTTGAAAAATCCCTTCGCTTGTTCAAACGTTCTGAAAATTGCACTCATCTATTTTGTTTCTGGCCCCTTGCCTGCCCTAAAGTCCCTCATTAGATGGGGTTTGTGGTTTTGTGATGGGCTTTGAAATTACTATCCTTTACAGGAAGAGTTTCACATTCTGCCAATATGCCTGCAGGCACTAGAGTATTAGCACCTTCCCCGATTGCCGTTTCTGGCCAGATGTATACCGATAAATTGGGAATGCAAAACTATCCAATTCCCGTTGAAATGAATGATGCCGACATACGTAAAGCAATTGAAGAGTACGCAACGTGTGCTGAGCTTGCGATCAAAGCTGGCTTTGACGGCATTGAGCTTCATGCGGCTAACGGATATTTAATGGAGCAGTTTTTAAGTCCAAATTCAAATAAGCGTACTGATGCTTACGGAGCCAATGCTCATGGTAGAATGCGCTTCATTCTTTTAGTCGCTCAATCAGTTGCTAAAAAAATCGGGGCCGATCGTATGGGAATCAGACTTTCACCGTATGGAGCCAATAATGATACCGGAGCGTTTGAGGGAATTGATGAGTTCTACACTGATCTTACAAAAAACTTATCTACAATAGGCTTATTATACATACACATTGTAGATCACTCCTCGATGGGAGCCCCTGCTGTGAGTGAAGATTTAAAACGAAAAATCAGGTCTGGTTTTAAGGGCGCATACATTATGTCCGGTGGATATGATGTAAACCGCGCTGAACATGATTTAACTGAAGGAAGTGGCGATCTAGTGGCATTCGGTCGTCCATTTATTTCGAATCCAGATCTTGTAGAAAAGTTCATTTCAAAAACAGCATTGAAGCCAGCTGATCAAACAAAGTTTTATACTCCAGGACGCGCTGGCTATACTGATTATATATGACCGAATAGGAATAAAGACTTAGCATTCTATGCTAGTTGTTACGGACATAGTTTTTTTTCAGAAATATAATTTTTGTATTCACTAATCGTATTCACTAAAAATTCAGCTATTACAGGTGTGAATAGCGACGAATAATAGCTGTATGCAATTCTCTTTCTATTAATAGATATTTTGAAATTTTTGAGCGAGATACCATTATTATCTACAAGCCCTAATAGTTTATATTGAGCAACTAAATTGTCTCGTGAAGTTAAATCCTCTATTGTCCCTTCACTATCTATATTTGTGAGTATAAAAGAGTCTTCTTTAACATCTAGTTCATAGGATTGATTTGTGCCTGTCTCCAATACTTTGCCTGAAATTTCAAAAGGAATGGTATTGCCACCAGAATCAATACCAACAATTCTATAATTTTTTTCATTTTCAAAATATGCAATTGCGGGACCTCCCGAATCTCCATAATATGAAGTAGCACCTTTACCCGTTGTGCTAAAAGTTACACCAGGACTATAGTAATCTTTGTAACCACTACTTGCATCTTCGCCAGTTTGAAACGAAGCGTCCCATTGATCCACATATACGGCACCTACCGTTAATGCATCCAAATGATTTGCACTGTTAATAACGTTTTCTACAGAGACATCGTTTGGAAGAAACCAATTTCCTGGGTCAAATTTATCAACGTAACTATAATTACTGGTCAGCCAATGATTATAACCAGCATGTAATTGACCATACTCAGATTCCCAAGTGGACCTAGAAGCATACCCAGCAAGCACTACCTGATTGCTATATCTGTATCCAGAAATTGCTTTCGCAATTTCTAATTTGGGTAAATTAATAGATGGAGATTTATTGCAGTCTCTGGAAGGCTTAACCAGTAAAAGCGCAACATCAGTCAGTTGTGGATTAAATTCATCGTTCAAATCATCGGCTGGCTCAGGCAATCGACTGACCTTTAATGCAAGATATCCATAATATTTTCCGTTTATTTTTAAACTAATCTCTCGACCATTTGGATAACGTGGTAACAGAAACTCTAATCTACTCACACAATGTGAAGCAGTAATTAGAATATTATCTGAAATGAATGTAGCAGTACATCCATGTAAGTCACTTCGGAGCTGTACGACTGACCTCAAATATGCTTTAGAGTCTTGTGTAAGGCTTGACTCGGATCCTATAATCAAACCTGAACCAAATGCATGCAAACAACAACTAAGAGATATAAATGAAAATAACGTGAACCCTTTCAACCAATTACTCAAATAACACCTCATGTAATCATTGGGCCTAGTTTTCCTAGATGCTCAATTATAATAGTCCTTCGTCTTTTAACACTTTGGCAACTGCAATCCAACAAAAAACCATCCCTTAACCCCTATGAGGGCACACACTTGCCCAAAGAGACCAAAAATCCCCTACCCTAACCGGAGGGTTTCTGGATTTCTGGTCCCAACTAAGCCTGCAATAGTTCAAAATAATGCAAAAGTAAGCCAATGCAATACGATCCATGACTCAATGACCCCTATCTGGTGGGGTTTTTGATTTAAGTGATGGGCTTTGAAATTACTATCCTTCGAAGCTCTGCATTAAAAACTATATTATTTCGAGCCAGGGGCCGCAAATAATACATTGGATTACTTTACAATATTATTTTCGGTCGATTTATTTTGTCGTGATTCTGTTTTAATTGATTCATCAGAGTTTTTAATATGCCCATCATCGATTTTACTGGATGTAGAATTTAATTCACTCTCTTTAGCGCCAATATTAGATTGTGATTTAGCACATGAATATTGAGCGCCAGGAGAATTAGGTGATTTACGGTATAAATCCAGAAACTGCATTGCATCGGAGTTCTTCTTCACATCAGTAAAAAATTTTTCAGTAATATCTTGGTTAATCGCCTCATTGATTTCGATTTCTTTCAGAATTTTAAAATTATTTTTTTCTAGGTAGGCTTTCCACTGTTTTTCATCTACTTCAAAGGCGTTTTGAAAAGCAGCGAATATACGATTAAAATTTAATTCAATGTCATACGAATAAGTAAGCGCAGGGTACTTTAAAGCTTTACAGGTTATTCTAACGCTTTCTATAGCACCATTGTATTGTGTAAATTGTTTTGCAAACTTATTAAACCACTCTTTTTTGCAATGATCTGTTTTACAAAATTTAATAAATAAATTAAAAATTGGAATCCCAATCAGATGTTCACTCAAATAATCAAATTGTTTTTCATTAAGCTTTCCTTGAGGTATTTGATCACTTTGCATATTTATTATCGTTTTTTTCAATACGTTCTTGTCTGTTGCATATTTGTCAGGGTAAAAATCCTTAAGCATAGACTTATAATCATTGAGTCTTTTCAGGTTAGTGAATTTTTTACCTGAACTCGTATATTTTAATTTCTTCCAACCCTTGCCTCGACCAATTTCATAATCCATATCATTTTGACTAACACTAGCAGCAAGCATATCTGGTAGTGATTCTTGTATATATATCGCATTTTTCAATTGGTCGTTTCCATCTCCCTGAAATTCTTTTGATAAAAGTAGGACATGACCAAGCTCATGGCAAAAAGGATTTTCATCTAAATTACTGATTTTTTTTTTGGTTGAAATTCCTATTGAAATTAATGCGGGAGGATTTGCTTTATTGTATGTAATTGGTGGTTCGCCTTCAGTAAGCACTATACTCAACTTCGGTAATTTTCTATTGGTAACCTTTTCAAATTTTAAACGTGCTGTTTGAATGCTTTTTAGGATATTGATTATTTCTTCCTTGGAATACTTTGTATTTTGAAACATTGTATTCGAACGCAAAAGAAAACAATAATCCACATTATCAACGTCAACATACTCATTTTTAACAGTATCGTGTCTGCGTAGTCTTAAGCTGACAAGTCCAGCCTCAGAACATGGCTCTTGGGCAAGCGCACCAGTCGTGAATTGAATAAAAATAGCTAATGTTAGTATCCAACACTTTTGAATCACTTTTAAAGTATAGGTGAACCACTCACTACTATCAAAAGATATCTGCACTGATCAAAGTCCATCAATCGGTAATCTGGATCATATGTAAAAAATTGCCTAACATTTAGGACACTTTATACCCTAAATTATTTAGAATTAATTGGCACTAAAGGCATGCCCAAAGAGGGCTAAAGCCCCTCTCCTGCCAGCCATTGCCTTGGATTTTCGGCCAAAAATCGGTCAAGAACGTCAGTAATCAAAGAAAAAGACTGCTAATTGGTGATGTCGCCTAAATCGATCCCCTTATTTGATGGGGTTTCTGTATGAGTGATGGGCTTTAAACTACTTATCATTTTCTTCAAATAACGTTTAATAAAATTTTATTGATAATGCCTTTGCTTTGGTACACTTATACGGAATATCACCAACATCTACGTAACATTTTTGAAAGAAGTATATACTAATTCGTTGTTTCTTAGAACGCTTTCCAATAAGTTTAGCTTCCCAAATCCTATTGATTTTACTAGGATCAGGAGCTTCCCAAATTAAATTAAAGCCCCCTTCTTCTGCATCAATGGCAGTAACATTTCTACTTAATTCTTCAAAACTAAATGGATCTGGATATTTAGTTCGTAATTCAGGATTTGATAATGATCTAAACGTATTAAAGTTATTTGAAGCAATCGAATATTCCAATTTTGGTAGAATATCTGAAGGTTCATCTAAATAATGTTTTTCTTTAGGATTATTATCTTGAATTACTGGATTGTAATCTATGCAACCAATGCTATGTGTTGCTAAAATAATACTACTTATAATTAATAATAATTTTGTATGAATTTTCATAAATATTACCTCAATTGATTAGTTATTAAATTCTATTGAATCGATTTTATAAAGCTTTTGGACAATTACTGTATTGTTTTTTGAATTAACTTTTTCACGTGATTCTAGAATAATTCGACAACTGATTCGAAGTTTTCTTGATTTTGAACCTACTAGTCTTGCAATCCATTCGTTCTCTAATTCAGAGAATTGATCAGGGCCTTCCCAAACTACATATAATTCACCTTCTTCTAAATGAATCGCTTGTAATTTTTGTCTTAATCTTTCTAAACTTGCTGGATCAGGGTAAGTCGTTTTCAAATTTTGACTTATTAATGAATTGAATCTTATAAAATTATTCGTAATTAATGAATTTTCTAAAATTGCCAAAGTATTTTTTGGTCTTGTGTACTCATCAGGTGTATTTGTGTAATTGATACAACCAATAAAACTGAAAGCAAAAAATATGGTACTGATTATTATTATTAAATTACACTTAAGTTTCTTAATTAACAGAGTACAATTCTTATATATTTTTTCTTCAATACTATTCTTCATAATCTTACCTCTTTAAATTTCCTTTTTCTTAAAATGTAAATAATTCGGTTCAGATGAACCTAAATATTCAAATAAACTTTCGAAGTCAGTATATACCTGAGCAGATCAACACACTACTTAGAAATTGTGAACGGTAATTACATTCCTAAATATATGAATTATTGAAGTGAGCAATCCATAATGAAAATCTCACAAACTACGCAAGCCAAATACAAGCCAAACTCAAGACAGATCGTGAAAACTCAAGACAGCTCAACCTTACAAAACCCCTTTATTTTGCGTAAAAACACTAATTATAATATTAAGCACTTAGAACAAATACTTGAAATTGACTTAAATTAAGTGGTGGTGGCACCTAGTTTTGAATGAATTCAAATGTTTGGTTAATATTGTAGCCATTTGTAGCCACATTTTTACTCATTTTTTCTTCGCCTTAAAATCAATGATTTTAACAATCTCACCCATCAATGTTTTATCATCTGGTAAGACTTTTAAAACCTCTGTTGCACCTTTTTCATCTACACCTGCAAGTCTAATGTAATGCTGCATAGTCTTTAAATCAGACCAACCACATATTTTCATAATACGAGCCGGAGCAATGTCATGAGCTAATAGCTGTGTTGCAAAACAAGCACGTAGCGCATGAAATTTTATAGATCTAATACCTATGCTTTGACAAAACTGACGCAAAACGTTTGCCTGACTCCCTTGCGTCCATTCCCAAAACCTAGGAAGCACATGCTTTGACTCCCCTGCCTTAGATTTTAATTCAACAAATATTGAGCGTAATTCATTTGAAATTGGAACAGTTCTCCATTTACCAGACTTTGTACTTTTCACGTACTTTGCCTTCGTATGATAAGACTTGTTAACAGTGATTGTGCCATTATTAAGATCAATATCTGACCATAACAAGGTGTACAGTTCACCGTTTCTCATGCCAGTAAGGACTGCTGTTGCCCACACCGGATACCAAGGATGTTCCAAACGTTTTGCTTCAAATAATAGCTTTCGAATTTCGTCAAGTGACAAAATGTCTGGTACCTTTTCTTGTTTATCCTTTGTTAAGCATAAACCATGAACAGGAGTTTGATTTACATTAGGAATTAGTCGCTCCTCAATTCCCCATTTATAAATGACATTTATAGCGCTTTTGATATTTTTTCGATAGCTAAGTGATTTATCTGTCCCCTCTAACATTAAAAATAAATCTCTTGCATCAGCAACAGATATTTTTGAAGCAGGTTTTTTCATCCATTCTAAAGTCCAATTTCTAACAATACTTACATTATCAAAAATTGTTTCAGGCGAATATTTGCTAAATGAGCTTCTTTCTCTCATCGCCATTTCCCATTTACCAACAACTTCATCC
>CAZNGN010000021.1:0-51737 GCA_964572865.1 uncultured Bacteriovoracaceae bacterium
TTGTTTGTAAGATAAAAGATAATCAATTTCCATTTGTTGCAGTAATCGAGGGAGATAAGCTTTTGTCCATGACAAGGACATTTAATGGCAAACAAGTAAACTATTTAAACCACCTGCCTGCAGTGGCAAATACTTCGAGTCATCCTGAACTAACCTTGAAGTATAGTTTCAAAACAGCTTTAGAGGAACAAAAGCTAGAAAATGACTTATTTGGATCTTCTGTAGATGACGTATCCTTTATTGTTAGCAAAACGACTAAACGAGGCGAGGTAAAACTCACAGGTAAAAACAGTACTTTTGTAGCAGCCTTTTTCTGTTCCAAGGTGGAGCACAATGGAAAATCGGATGGTACAAATGCTTCGGCGTCAGTTAGTGATAATAAATCAAAAGAATTGATTTCAACGGATAAAGACAATTCTCAACAATCAAAAAATCCTAGAGCTAGTTCAGCAAAGTAATGTTTGAATCCTATTACTTGCACTAAAACTCTTTACGTTTAAGCGTGCGCCAGGCGGCCGACGCCCCCGGTCTAGTATCTATATATATAGATAGTGTATACATTTGCGGAATTAATTTAGCGAGAGCTTAAAGCCCGGCCCTCTGGCCCTGCGCAAGTAAGCGTTACAAACCCCGCCAGGTCCGGAAGGAAGCAACGGTAGTACACAGTTTATTGTGACGCAGCAAAGTCGGAGGGTCGGACTTTAAGCTCTTAATTCAACAGGAGTGGGCATTTGGCATATTTAGGACTCGCACGTAAATGGCGTCCGCAAACATTTAAAGATCTTGTGGGACAAGAACACATCGCCACAACGATCAACAATGCCATCAAAAAAGGCCGTATCAGCCAAGGTTATCTTTTTACAGGTACCCGTGGAATCGGAAAAACCTCAGCCTCTCGAATTTTTGCAAAAGTTTTAAGATGTCAGAACGCAAAAGAAATCGATTCAATCATCACATCTTGTGAAAAATGTACAGATTGCAAAGAAATCGCAGAAGGTCGTTCGGTCGACGTATTAGAAATCGATGGAGCATCAAACAACGGTGTCGATGCGGTTCGCGAAATCAGAGAGAACGTAAAATTCTTACCTTCATCGGGTAAATATAAAATCTACATCATCGATGAAGTTCACATGTTAACAACAGCGGCGTTCAATGCGCTCTTGAAAACGCTAGAAGAGCCTCCTCCGCATATTATTTTTATTTTTGCGACAACGGATCCTCAAAAAATTCCTGAAACAGTTTTATCGCGCTGTCAGCGCTTTGATTTCAAACGTGTTTCACAAAAAGACTTGCACGAAAGACTAAAAAAAATCTGCGATGCCGAAGGTATTGCAATTAAAGCAGACGCATTGGCAATATTAGCCCGTGAAGCCGAAGGCTCAATGAGAGATGGTATTTCTCTTCTTGATCAAGTTCTTTCAGTTGCTGAAGGAAAAGAAATCACAGCTCGTGCGATTACTTCTGCTTTGGGATTAGTAGATAAGCAGACCGTACTCGATGCAGTAACTGGAATCATTAAAAACGAACCACTACTTGCATTAGAAGCTGTTGGCAAAATCTACATGCACGGTTTTGATTTAA
The DNA here is from genome assembly GCA_964572865.1 of uncultured Bacteriovoracaceae bacterium. GTDB lineage: Bacteria > Bdellovibrionota > UBA1018 > UBA1018 > UBA923 > CAZNGN01. Next base: position 1,582 of record CAZNGN010000021.1, read on the forward strand.
AACAATTTGGTCGTGAAGTGTTGCGAATGATTCGAACAATCATGATCGCAAAGCTCTTAGAAGAATCAAAAGCCGAAATAAATACGTACTTTGATTTATCTGATGTTGATGTAGAAGATGTAAAAGAATTGCTTCCACACCGTACAACACAAGATTTAGACATGCTATTTAGACTTCTTTCTTTTGGATTAGAAGATGTCGCGCGCTCAACGGTTCCAAAATTAGTAATGGATATTTTAATTGTAAAAATGGCAACTAGTACTGGGCTTATTACAGCTGAACAATATGTTCCAAATGTTTCAAACAATGATTCGGATGCAAATGAAGATTTTGAAGAAGAAGTGCCAAGACCTCAGGCAAAACAAGCTACGACGATTGCAAAACCAACAAATCCTACTGAGTCACAAGTGAGTGCCCCAAAAGCAGCTCCAGTGGCTTCAAATCAGGCCACCGAATTAAATGCAGATTGGTGGAAAAAAGCTGTTCAGTTCATCAAAAATCAAAAACCACTCACCGGAACACTTTTAGAGCACCTCGCGTTTGTGTCTGCTGAGAAAAATTCGAACGAAATAAAATTAAATTTAACGTATTCAAAAGAAAATTCTTTTTATCACGACCAGTTAAAAACAAAGCCAAATACTGAAATTCTTTCACAATTGTTTCAATCTTACTGTGGCTGCGCAGTGCGACTCGACACAAGCATGTCTGAGTCATATAAAGCGTCCACTTCGAATCGATCATTGGCCGAACTTGAAGAGGACGAAAAGCGCAAAAAGGTTGAAGAAAAAAAGCGCAAGGTTCTTGAGAGTGAGGCGCTCCAAGCAACCCAGCAACTGCTTGGCGCGAAACTAGAGAAATTGGAACTGAAGGGGGACTAAATGATGAAGGGCGGATTCGGTAATATCGTAAAGCAAGCGGCACAAATGCAGCAAAAAATGCAAAAGATGCAAGCTGAAATGGCAGAAAAAACAGCTGAAGGCACAGCCGGCGGCGGAATGGTTAAAGTCGTAGCAAACGGCAAACAAGAAATCGTTTCAATCGAAATTAAAAAAGAAGCTGTAAACGCAGATGACGTTGAAATGTTGCAAGACATGATTTTAGAAGCGTCAAACTCTGCTTTGAAAACAATTTCAAAACAAGTTAGCGATGCAATGCAATCGATTACCGGTGGAATGAACATTCCAGGATTATTTTAGTAACGAGATCTAAAGGACAAAGAAGTAGATGTCTGATCCAGTCGCAAGATTAATTTTAGAATTCTCAAAGCTCCCAGGCATTGGTGAAAAAACCGCCATGAGACTTGCGTATCATGTGCTACGAACCAATGACGGAGAAGTAAAGTCGTTATCAGACGCTTTGCTTGCAGCTAAAAACAAAGTTCGTTTATGTGAAGAGTGTTTAACATTTACAGAAGAAACTCTTTGCGCGCTTTGTGTGAATTCACAACGAGATTCAGAAATTATCTGTGTAGTTGAAAAACCATCTGATGTGATGGCGATTGAAAACTCGCACAGATTTAACGGAAAATATCATGTTCTGCATGGTCTGCTTTCTCCGCTTGATGGAATTGGTCCTGAGCAGCTTCGCATGCGCGAATTGCTTGCCCGAATTTCAAAAGGTGTGGTGAAAGAAATCATGTTGGCTTTAAATCCAAGTGTTGAGGGCGAAGCAACGGCTGTCTATATTTCGAAGCTTATAAAGCCTTTGGGAGTAAAAGTGACGAAAATCGCTCACGGAATTCCTATGGGTGGAGTACTTGAGTATCTTGATAGACAAACGATTGGTAGGGCTATTGACAACAGGGTGGTTAGTCAGGAACGATAGTAATTAAGACGTACACAATTGGTAGTGGTGACAAAGAAGCTAGTGTCAAATGGGTACTGGGGCATAAAAAAAAGAGTGGGTAACAAATGCCTTTTATTAACGATACGCTTAAAGAGATCAATTGTAAGATTGTTTACTTTGGGTGTGGATTAAGTGGAAAGACGACGAATTTGCAATATTTGTACGACAAAACGTCAGAAGCAACGAGAGGCCAACTAGTGAATCTTTCTAGTGAAAATGAAAGAACTCTCTTCTTTGACTTTCTTCCGCTCGATGCCGGCCAGATGCGCGGCTTTAAGACAAGATTTCATTTATATTCAATTCCGGGGCAGAGTTTTTACGAAGCTGCACCCCAGTTCATTCTCAAGGGAGTCGATGGCATAGTATTTGTAATTGATTCTCAACGTGAGAGGCTGGAGGACAACCTCGTAAGTTATGGAAGTCTTGAAAATTACCTCGAAAATCAAGGATATGATTTTGATAAAATACCGAAGGTTCTTCAATTTAATAAAAGGGACGTTCCCTCGGCTGTTCCACTTTTGGAGCTCAGCCAAACCTTCAACCGCAAAGATTTACGCGTTCCCGAGTTTGAAGCGATCGCAAACAAAGGAATAGGAGTTTACGAAACATTTACAGAAATTTCAAAATTGGTTTTACAAGATCTCAAAGGCGGAAACGCTGCATGAGAACTGTAAAAAACAAAGGGGGCTCAAGGATGAAACTAAGGGCCGTACAACATGAACACTCATCGATTAAGGGGGACTTATCATGAGAAAGGACATTCTCAAAAAATTCAGAAAGAAGTTCGAGGAACAGAAAAAAAACTTACTGTTCAACGACAAAGTAATGAGAGAAGACTTTCAGGTAAATCAAGACGATCGTTATGACGATGTCGACCAGGCAACATCAGATGTTGAACAATCTCTAAGAATGAGATTGAGAAACAGAGAATTGTTGTTGGTTAAAAAGATCGACGAAGCAATTGAGCGTATCGACGAAGGAACATTCGGCGAATGTGAAAGTTGCGGAGAAGACATTGAAGTGCGCAGATTAGAGGCACGTCCTACTGCTACTCTTTGCATTCAATGTAAAGAAGACCAAGAGCGCAGAGAATTAAACAGCGCTGACGGACGCAAGTCTAAGTCGCTTGGCCGCGAATTAACTAGAATCTAGTTAATAGAAGTTTGAGAATGCAGGCTTAGCAGTCTGCATTCCAAAAAAATAGTAGTACAAAAAAGTGAGTAGTAAAAAGCGGGTAGTACATCAGAACGTAGTACAAGTGTAGTAACCACGTAGTAACGCGCGCGCGAGGTTTGTGTGCGCGAGTAGTAAGAGCAGTAATAGTAGTAATAAGCAGTAAGGCAGTAAAAAGTAGTAAAGGTAGTAAGCTGTAAAAGAAGTACGAAGTACCACTGAAGTATGAAGTACATGCATCTCAAGGATTGGGATGTGAGTTTAAGTCTGAAGTAAGGCTGTACAAGACTTAAGACTCGAGGCAGGGAATTTGAGGCCAGGACAAGACGTCCTGGCCCTGCTTTTTTAAAAAATTACATTCCTAAAATCAACCAATCAAATCTTAAAAAATAATAATTTGATAAATTCATTTTAAAGTTCATATTTAGTATATGAGCCAATTAAGCGTCTTAATTATGTGCCATGCACCGATTGTGATTCCTGAAATTGCGGGAGATCGGTTTGATGAAATTTCACAAACAACGAATGCAATGAGTGAAATGGCGCAAAAAGTTTTATCTGACAAACCAGATGTGTTGGTTGTGGTTTCACCGCATGCGCCGAGACCAAGAAATGAATTTGGCGTTTATGATGGAGAAGAACTTTTAGGAAATTTTGGGCAATTTGGATTTCGAAATATTTCAATGAAATTTAAAAATGCAAAAGATGAAATGATGTCATTGAAAGAAATGTGTATGAAAAATGGAATTGAAATTTCTTCAATTGGAAATAAAACGTTAGATCACGGCTCGATGGTGCCACTCTGGTTTATGAAAGAAGCCGGATGGAGTGGAAGAACGATGGTGTTGTCTTTTTCGATGTATCCAAATTCAGATAGCAATATAAGATTAGGAAAAACTATTTCGGATGCTGCAAAAGCATCTGGTAAGAATTGGGTTTTACTTGCATCAGGAGACATGAGTCACCGTTTGATCGAAGATGCGCCGGCAGGTTTTCATCCTAAAGCAAAAGAAGTTGATCGTTGGGTTGTTGATCATATGAAAAAGAAAGATCTTTTGGGAGCAATTTCGGTTGATCCAAATTTAAAAGAATTGGCGGCCGAAGATGTGATCGATTCGTTAGAAGTTGCAAAAGGGGCGTTAAGTGATTTGAATGGATTTGAATTTTGTTCATATGAAGGCCCGTTTGGGGTTGGATATATGAATGCAATTTTAAGACTAACAAAATGAAAAATTCTATTTTAATTCAAATTGCAAAAAACTCAGTAGAAGCTATTGCACGTAATGAAAGTTACAAACCTTCTGCAGACGAAATCAAAGAAAGTGAAAAATTTAATTTTGCAGAAGGCGTTTTTGTTACGATCTTCACTAATCAAAATCCTGAAAATGATTTACGTGGATGCATTGGGCGTTTTCAAAGAAAATACAAATCAATTGCAGAAGACGTGGCTGAGTGTGCAGTTGAATCAGCGACACAAGATCCACGATTTGAGAAAATTGAAGCAGGTGAATTGCCCTATTTGTCATATGAAATTTCTTTGTTAGATAAGCCCGTTCCTATTAACTCTGAAAAAGAACTCGATTGTAAAAAATATGGTGTGATTGTTGAGAGTGGCTATCGACGAGGAACATTATTACCCGATCTTGAAGGTGTCGACACAGTGAAAGAACAGTTGTCGATTGCGAGGCGAAAGGCAGGTATTGGTCCTAATGAGCCTATTAAAATGTTTCGTTATCACGTGACAAAGATTAAATCGTAGTAATCTTATTATAATTTATAATCGATGTAAAATATTTGCCTACAGATTTATTAGCAAACCAATATATAATTATAGACTGCATATTTTAATTCTAATTCATTTTTAAAAATAAAAGAGGACGTGATTATAATGCAATTTATTACAATTTTAATTTTCATTTCAAATTTATTTGCACAAGAAAAAACAGTTTCAAAATATATTTCAAGACCACTCGATTATTACGAAAAAGCATATCAAGTTACAGTTCAAAATGACTCTATCCAAAAAGAGTATGAACTAATTAAAAACTATTTTATCAACGAATATAAAGATGACTTTCAAAGTGATAAAATAGAAGAAAGATTTGCTAATCTAAGCTCTGAATTAAAGAATGTATCTGGTGCTAATGAGTTTTTGAATAATGGAGAAGAGTCTATTGCCACTTTTGCTTCAATATATTCTCACTTTATCACTCGATCTGGAATCTTTGTAAGTGATGGATCACTGGGGCCGCTTGATTCAGGTTTTTCAATGCAAAATTACTTGCAGGCAAATGTATTAGAAAATACTTGTACTAAATTTTATGCAAGCTATGTAGCCGGACAAGGTATTCAAACTTTAAATTTAAATTGGCAATCAACTTGGCCATATCCACTTATAGGATCAGCTCAAATTGTTGATTTGTATTCAACGATCGGGAATATTTATTCAGATGATCAATGTACCAATGTGTTTCCTAGTCATAATGATCCGTTCGGTGTTCAGACTCAATGGTTAGTGGTCAATGATGTTGCACCATCCACAGCATTTTATTTAAAAGTTCCTGCAGGAAATTATTCAATTACAGGGGTGATTCAATATAATCCAGGTACTTTTCAATTGGATTTAAATGTAAATCCAAATACGATTGCACCAAATGCTCCAACGATAACACTTGCCACAGCAACAGGTACCGATTCTGTTGAAATCCAGTGGCTTCAAAGTACGCAAGGAACTCCAACCCCTAGCTATACTTTAGAATATCAGATTTATAATTCAGGAACATCTTGGAATTCAACTCCGCTTTCTAGTTCTCCACAAGTAGTTGCTGGATTAACAGCAAATACAAACTATAGTTTTCGTGTGATCGCAACCAACTCTGTAGGTTCTGCTACGTCAAATCAAGTTCAAGCGCAAACGCAACCAGTTGTTGTGAATACGTATGAAGGTGTTGAAATTGAAGATATGTATCAGCTCAATGGAGTCGTGCTTTCTGGAAATCCTGTTTCACAGTTTAGTTTTACTGCAGACCAAGATGCAAATAAGTGTGTGCAAGTAAGAGTGCGATACATCAGCGTGAACAATCAAGCCGTGGCACCAGCTGCAGATACACAAGTTAATCTAACTACCACGACTTCTATGCCCGCACTTTATAAATGGGAAACTACTCCAGGCTTTAATGATTCTGCAACCTATACATCTACACAAAACTGCAATCGAGCAGCTGGGTCAATCATTAATAATACATCTAATCCGTTAGTAATTTCTTCTTCTACGAGTGTGAATCCTCCGGGTGGAAGATATTTTTATGTAGATCGCTCTGTCGCGGGTACTTTTGATATTCATGGTGAAATTCCTGGTTTATCACCTCCGCACAATGTTTTTGATTTGCATGTGGTGATATCACCTCCGACCCCAACCCCGCCAAGCGCGCCCACATTGAATGCTGCGACATCTACAAGTGGAACAAGTGTAGATTTAAATTGGAGCCCCAGTGCTACAGGATATCCTGCTCCTACATATACTGCTGAATACCAAGTAGGTACATCTACAAATTGGTCGAGTCCAGTTACAATCTCTACTTCACCAGCGACGATCAATGGATTAACAGCTGCCACAAGTTACAATTTTAGAATCAATGCTTCGAATGCTTCTGGTTCAGCATATTCTCAAATTGTAAATGTAACTACTGCATCTGGAAGCGGTGTTTTACCAAATGCACCTGTAATTACTGCTGTGTATGCGTTTAATCCTACATCTGTTTCCATTTCATGGAATAAAAGTACAGTTGGAACTCTACCAATTACGTATGCGGTTGAATATCAATTGAGCGGAACCTCAAATTGGGTTAGTGTTGCAGCAAATTCAGATGTGTATTCTACAGTCTCAGGGTTAACAGCAGGACAACAATATTTATTTCGAATTATTGCTTCTAATTCAGCGGGATCTACGCCATCAGCGCCTAGTTCACTGACTACGATGCCATCAATCAGCACAAATGTTCCAAAGTATGATCGAATATTTATTGTAGTTTTTGAAAATGAAGACCCTACAGGATCGATTTCAGGTTTTTTTAACACACTAAAATCAATGGGAACTAATTTTACTAACTTTCACGAAGTAGCAAGTCCTTCACAAGAAAATTACATTTCGATGATTTCTGCGTATGAACCAGCAAACGTAAGTAATGCGTACCCAAGTCCAGGACTTCATAACTATGCACCATTAGCCAATTCAACGAATTGTGATGGCGATGCATATTGTAAAATTGAAAAAGATACGAGAGGTATCCCGCAACACTTAGGTGATTTGTTTGATATTGCAAATGCAGGAGCAACTACAAGTTCAGGTGACTATAGAATATATGCAGAGTTGTTACCAAGTAATGCCTGTACCTCTGACCCATCCAGTTCAGGGCGTTATGTAAGAAAACACAATCCATTCATTATCTTCGAAAATATGCGAAATCCTTTTACGATATTTCCAAATAGCGCATCACCTAGGGTGTTCCAATCTAGATGTAATGATCGCATAGTGAATTCAACTCAATTGAATGCGGATGTTGCATCAGCAAGTACATTTAGAAAATTATCGATTTATATTCCAGATACAGTGAATGATGGACATGATAACGGTATGGCAGTTGCCGAATCATGGTTTGTCGGAAAATTTGGGCAAACTACACCGGGTGGAACAAATTGGGATACTTCTATTTATAATCCAGCATTTATTAATGGAACTTTATTCATAACAACCTTTGATGAAAATGATCATTCAGACGTTGATGGATTAATTTATACAACATTTTATGGAAGAATGAACTCTGGCGCAGATGATCCAACCGCACCTCATTATGTTTCGGGCATTAAAATGCCTTTAGTCAATGCTGGCTATGTTTCAGCAACTAATTACTCTCATTATAGTTTAGTGCGTTTAATTGAAGATTCATTTAATTTGGGTCAACTTCCCCCAGCCCCTGCGGTTGCTAGCACAAGCTTGCCAAATGGAGGCACACTATTACCCAGGTTTGATTCAACTGAACTAAATCATATTTGGAATGATCAGTGTCCGAATTCAACTGCAACTAATTGCTTATTTAGGCAATAAATTATTATTAAGTACAGTTTTCTAAAATCGATCGAATGTCTTTAGCTTTTAGTGGAATCACATTTTCTAAATACGGATCTTCACCCGTTTTAAAAATACCATCTACTTTTAAAGAGTGTTCGATTGTGAAATCAATCATCTGAGAAATATTTGTGACTGATTTATTAAATCCAAATTGTATGTCAGAAAGATTTGTCCAAGCGCCAACTTCTTTCATGTAGGGAATGAGTCCCGACTCAAGTGTGTTTGCTCCGAAAATGCGTTTATTGAAAAATTCAATGCGATCAGCTGTCTGGCTTGAGTCAAATTTCATTTTACGTGGAAGAATCATGGCAAGACCACGTCCATGAGCTACGTCTGTCGCAGCCGAAAGACCATGTTCAATCGAATGAATTGCAAAAGAGCCATCTCGGCCGCGTAATACCCCGCAAAGTGCAATCGATGAAGCCCAGCTTAATGTAGAGCGTGCATTTTCTGATTTAGGATTTGAAAGTGCCTCGGGCAATGCTTTCACGACTGATTCAATAATGGATAATGCTAAATTATCTGGAAGTGCGGGAAAATATTTTTTTCCTGTTTTTGTTCCAAAATCGAAACCGTTCGGAGCAGATAGAAATTCTTCGATTACGTGAGTGATAATATCGAACGCCCCATCTACGGTTTGGCGAGCACCAACTGTATAGGTCATTTCAGGATCAATGATTGCCATCGCAGGTTGAAGTGAATCGCCCCAAATAGCAGCCTTTTTAAAGTTCACTGGATCAGTAATTACGCCGTATGGGTCTGTTTCAGAACTTGTGGCGGCAACTGTTGGAATACAAACTAAAGGAAGTGCGCTATTAAATTTTTTGCGTGTTGTGCCTGTTCCCCAATGAACGTACTCAGTGCAAAGTCCGTCATTGATAGCAAGCATTGCAATTGCTTTTGAAGCGTCCATCACGGAGCCGCCACCCAATGCAATCACAAAACGTGGTTTGAATTCACGTGCAAGATTTGCAGCACGATCAATCGTGAGTGTGTGTGGGTTTGCTTCGATTTCTGAAAAAATTTCATATTCGATTCCTACAGATTTTAATTGCGATTTGAGATCATCGAGGAGTGAAGTTCGAGTACCAGTGGCAAAAGATTTTGAAGTAACGATTAAAGTGCGTTTGCCCATTCCTTTAACAAGCTTGCCAGTACGAGAAAATTCTCCAATACCAAAATGAACTTTAGTCGGAAGTGACCATTCAAAATTTTGAATCATATATACCACCTTAAAAAATATTTAAGCTACGAGATGTAAAAACTTAGGAGAACAAACGGTTTGATTAGATGCAGGATCTGTAGAATGTGTTGCTTGATGAAATAAATCTGGTTGACGGTACATTCCCTCAAGATCGAGCAATGCTTTTTTCAAACCAACTTGTAAACTTGTTGTTGCGTCTTCGCCCATGTATCCACCTAAGCCGCCATTTTTTTGAACCACTCTGTGACAGGGGATGATCAATGGAAACGGATTTGTTTTCATTGATTGACCTACAGCTTGAGCAGGAGTTCTGCGTAAATTTTTATATTGCGGATATTTTCTTAATTGCTTTGAAAGCCAAGAATAGGGTCTCGTTTCTCCGCATGGAATGGCACAGGCATCTTGATAGACTGCTAATCTAAATTCAGAAAATCCTTCAAACTTAACAGAGGCATCATCAAATAAATTAGGAAGTGGCAAACCTTGTTGGCAGTAGCCTTTTAACATTTCCATAAATTTCGTTTGAGATGTTTTTGTAAAATGAATACGCTCACGAATTGGTTTTGTTAAAGCAGTTTGAATTTCTTGAGTTAATAATTCTGGAGTAGGCATCGGTGGAATGATTTTCATCAACGTGCAACCACGCGATGATGCAGACGCGCCAAAACAAGCAGCCCCTTGAAAGGTCACAAGCTTGTCGTCGGGCGTTTTAATGAACATGTTGAAGATCTCGATGCAGGTTATCTGCTCATTAAACTTGTCAACGGACATGCGCGCAATGTATAGCATTTTTTCAGGTATGCAAACCATAAAACAAAGGGCAATTGAGCTAGGTTTTGATTTAGTTGGAGTTTCAAAGCTTCCAATTCCAAATCAAAAAGTGTCTAAAGTTTATCAAGCGTGGCTTGACCAGAACATGGGCGCGTCAATGGATTATTTGAAGCGTCATGCCGAAAAAAAATTAAATCCAAAATTGAATTTAGAAAATGCAAAATCGGTCATAAGCCTTGCAGTGAATTACGCTTGTGAAATGCCAAAACTACAACCAAATCAGCCGAAAATATCGATGTATACAGCCGATGTAGACTATCACGAAAAGCTTTCTCAAATGTTAGAGCAGTTAAAGTCTTACTTAGAAAATGAGTACTCAGCAAAGTGTTTTACATTTGTAGACATACAACCAGTGCTTGATCGATTCTGGGCTTTCAATTCAGGAATTGGTTGGTTTGGTAAAAACACAAACATCATCAATCGAAAAATCGGATCGTATTTATTTCTTTGTGGAGTGATTACAGATTTAGATTTAGAGCAAGACTCTCAAGCAATGGATCACTGTGGAAAGTGTCGCAAGTGCATTGAGGCGTGTCCGACGGAAGCGATTCAAAAACCAACAGATTCAATTCCAAGATTTCATATTGATTCAAACAAATGCATTGCGTATCACACAATTGAAAACAAAGAAGAAATTCCAAATGAGATTCAAACTAAAATGAAAGGTTGGATTGCAGGTTGTGATATTTGTCAGCAAGTTTGCCCTTGGAATCAGCCCGTTCAAAAATCTAAAAATTTCAAAGCGACAAATCCCGCTCTTTCAAAATCATTTGATGAATTAGAAAGTTGGAATGAAGAAAAATTTAAAACAGATTTAAAACCGTATGCAATGTCGAGAATGAAATATTCAGGATTTAAAAGAAATTTAAAAGCTGCAAAAAATTCAATTTAGCCTTCGTAGAAAATAGCAAATATTTCTGCAGTTTCATAACCTTCGTTATTAATTGTAAAAGTAAATTCGTTTGCAGTATTAGAATCCATATTTTTACCTACGTGTAAGAGTCTTGGATCTTTTAAAACAAGTTGTGTTTTTTTCGTTTCACTAAACGATGTATCCGTACCAAATTGGTCTTCACGCATTGGTCGTTTATTCATGGTTACTATCATTTTGATAGGCTTAATAACTTCTCCTGGATTTTTTGTTATTACACCAGCAACAATGTATAAGTTTTTACATTTTAATTTAATGGTAAATTTACTTTCTAAGTCTGTTGGATCTTTAGCATTCAATTGAACAGTTAATGTGGGATGAACACTTTCTTCTCCCAATACCCATTTGCCAGACAAATAGGGAGTATTCACGTCTGTAATCGTTTGATTTTCCATGAATTTGATTTCATGGCCGATGTGAGTAAGTTTAACTTTATTTCCAATTTTATTGGCGTTCTTTTTTCCTAGAAAAACTTCACCACCTTTTGGGTCGGGTGTGTATTTTGGTTTTAAGATTGGTGGACACGCAAGTCCTGGACTAATTTGTCGCAATTGATTTTGAATTTCTAATTCTAATTCTTGAAAGTATCCATCAGAATCAACTTCTAATGTAGTTTCTCCTTTTGGTCCCATTATTACTCTTTTGGGCCAAGCAGCCGTTTCAGTGGCATGCCAATAAGCCAGATCATTGTCGAGTACAACGGGATACGTAATATCAAGTTGTTTTAAAGCATCAGTCACATTTTTTTTGTCACGACTAAATTTAAAAAACGGTACGTGTACACCGATGATAATCAGTCCGGCAGGTTCATATCTTTCATGCCATTCTCTTAAATAAGCAAGTGATTTAACTGAATGTAAAACCGCATAATTCCAAATATCAAATAAGATAACTTTATTTTCAGTCGCTTCTGAGATTTTAAATAAATAAGCTTTATGCATATCTTCATTAATGCTTGCATGAGTAAGGGGAACAGAGTTTAACCAATTTTCTTGGGCGTACGTAACCGCTTCTAATAATGCTTCGTTTTCATTTTTTGAAACATCTTCACTTGATAGAAATGCAGATGATAATAAAAATCGTTTGCTTTTTGTAATATCTTCTTCTGCTTTTTCTTCTTCATAAAAAGGAAAAACTCTAATTGTCATTTTTAAGATCCTTTACAAGTGAGCTAAAAATGCCAATGACGCAAACACAAGCTAATGATAAAAACGTATAACGTAGTGAAACAATAAAGTTTTCTGAAGGAATTGATCCAACACCTGCTTCAAGCGTTTTGATATTATAATAATACATTAACAAACTTGTGCCTAAGCCAGCACCAGTGACAAGTCCAAAATTACGAATGGTTGCAAGTAAAGCGGAAGCAACGCCTAAATGTTCTTTTACTACTGAACCCATAATTGCGTTATTGTTTGGCGATTGAAATAATCCAATTCCAACGCCGATTGCAATTAAGTATGGAATTGTAGTAGATACATTTGAATTTACTATCGCAGAGTGTGGATGTCCAAGTGCTGCCATCGAAGCACAAATTAAAAACATTCCAAAAGTAGTCAATAGGCGTGAACCGTACTTATCTGAGAGTCTGCGCGATATAGTGGCTATGAAATATATCGAGGGTGGTATGATTGTTAAATAGGCAACTTCTTTGTTAGGTTGTAAGCCTCTTACGTTTTGATAATAGAAAGGCATTAATAAAGTAACCGCACTAATAGCAATGAAATTAAATAATGCACTAAAATTGGAAGCTAGAAAAACTTTAGATCTGAAAAGTGCTAAATCTAAAATGGGATTCTGATTTCCCCATTCCCAAATAATAAATAATACAAACATTCCTGAAGCAGCAAACGTGAGAAGTCGTTGAAATGGGCCAGACATTCCCAATATATTTTCACGATCTATTGCAAGGCTATAGCCAATTTGAATGAGCATCCAGAAAAGTGCGCCGATCCAATCGAAATTTTTCATTCTATTAAATGCAAGCTGAGCGCGAACACTGATCGGTAGTTGTTTTTCTCTTTCATTGATTTGTTCGAATTGTTCAGGGTTTGAAGTATTCATTGTTAATGAATTGGGAATATATTTTGAAACTAGAATTGCGCCAATGATTCCAAAGGGAAGATTTACAAAAAATATACTTTGCCATCCAATGAATCGAACAAATATTCCGCCAAGTGTTGGTCCCATTGCAAGTCCTGCTGAAACAATCATTGCAAGAGTGCCGAGTGCTTTACCTCGTTCATTTGCAGGAAATGCAGTTGTAATTACGGCGGGACCATTGGACATAATCATGGCTGATCCAACGCCTTGAATTGTTCTAAAAATAATTAGCTGAGTAATGTTTGCAGAAATTCCACAAAGAAAACTGCCAATAGTAAAAACTACATAGCCCAAGTTAAAAATTGGTTTTCTTCCGATGATGTCTGCAATTTTTCCGAAAAATAAAAGCAAGCCTGTAATACTAAATAAGTACGCAATCACTACCCAACGAGAAGTGGCAAGGCCTGTGTGAAAATACTGCGTGATTGAGGGTAGGGCTACGTTTACGATGCTTGCATCGAGTGTAGACATAAACGTACCACAGCCTACGGCTGCAAGAATCAGCCACTTATTTTTCATTATCATTTATTTCATGGCCGTTTTTGCATTTTGTCAATAAAAGGAAGTATTTAACGCGTTGCACGGCGTTTGTATTATCGATTCGAACCATGTATGTTCAATCGTAATGAAAACAATTCAAGAATTAAGAGAACTTTCTCAAAAATGTAGAATATCCATTTTAGAAATGCTGACCGAAGCAAAGTCTGGACATCCAGGCGGATCGCTTTCTGCAGTTGAAATTGTGAATGCGATATATTTTTCTGAAATGAAACAAGATCCGAAAAATCCTTCATGGGAAAATCGAGATCGTTTTGTGATTTCAAAAGGACATGGTGTTCCTGCCGTTTATGCAGCGATGGCGTATGCAGGATATTTTCCACAATCAGAATTAATGACATTGCGAAAAACTGGCGCGCGCTTGCAAGGTCATCCAGATCGAAAAAGATTGCCGGGAATCGAAGCTTCCACAGGATCATTAGGACAAGGCTTATCAGTTGCACAAGGAATGGCTTTAGCTTCACGAATGTCAGGCAAAAATTTTCACACATATTGCTTAATGGGAGATGGAGAATCTCAAGAAGGACAAGTTTGGGAAGCAGCAATGTCTGCTCCGATGTTTAAGTTAGGCGGATTGCTAACTGTAATTTTAGATTACAACAAAGGCCAAATTGATGGCCAAGTGAAAGATGTAATGAATATTGAACCCATTGCTGATAAATGGCGCGCGTTCAATTGGGAAGTATCAGTTGTTGACGGACACAATTACGATGAAATTTTAAATGCTTTACGCAAATCACGTTCTGCTGCTGCTGGTTCAAAACCTCATTTCATTATTGCGAACACAGTTAAAGGAAAAGGTGTGAGCTTCATGGAAGGAAAAATTGAGTGGCATGGAGCTGCTCCCAATAAAGATCAATTAGAAAAAGCATTGGCAGAAGTTCGGGGGGCATTGGTATGAACGGAAAATTAGAGTTCATTTCAGATTTGAAACCAAAAGCAACTCGTCAAGCATTCGGTGAAATGCTTGCAGAATGTGGCGCTGAAAATAAAAAGATTGTAGTTCTAGATGCCGATCTTTCAAAGTCTACAAAATCAGAAATGTTTGCAAAGAAGTTTCCTGAACGATTTATTGAAATGGGAATTGCAGAAGCCAATATGATTGGAACAGGCGCAGGTCTTGGGTTAACTGGATACAATGCATTTATTTGTTCGTTTTCTTGTTTTGTGCTTGGCCGTTTTGATCAAATCAGAATGAGCATTGCGTATGCCGGTGCAAATGTAAAAATCATTGGTACACACGCTGGTGTTGGTATCGGAGACGATGGTCACTCACAAATGGGATTAGAAGATTTTGCATTGATGAGATCACTTCCCGGAATGGTAGTGTTGCAACCTTGTGATGAATTTGAAACAAGAGCAGCTGTGAAATTTCTTTCTACATATGATGGGCCAGCATTTATGCGACTCACTCGTCAAAATTGCTCACCAGTGCATGATAAAAATTATCAATTCAATCTTGGTAAACTAGACATTATTCATCAGGGCAAATCTGATGTTGCTTTGATTGCAACTGGTGGAGTGGTTCAAGAAGCAATGAACGCTGCTAAAAATTTAGCAGCTAAAGGTACAGATGTAACGTTAGTGAATGTTCATTCGATTAAACCTTTTGATTCTGCTGGGATTGTGAAACTTGCTCAAACATGTAAACGCATTTATACAGTGGAAGATCATTATACCACTGGGGGGCTTGGCACTTGTGTGGCAGAGACACTAGCTCAAAATGGATTGAGCAATGTAAAATTACAATGCCTTGGTGTTCAAGACCAGTTTGGTGAATCAGGCGAACCCGCAGAACTTTATGAAAAGTTCGGCATATCGGCTGCTCAAATCGAAAAAACAATCTCAAAGTAATTTTACGTTATTGTGTATGAAATTGTACCGTCGGTGAAATCGTAACATTGTTTGATGAATCCGTTACACGAACGTATACATTATAATTAAAGTTTGCAAAATTTACTGTTCTTATCTGACACGAACTTGTTGAAGACAAGTTACTACCTGTTAAAATACAACTTTGTAAATTCGCAGCCCCATTTATAAAGTATTCCACTTTAGTGACCGCAACATTGTCAGTATGAGATGCCTTAATTTTCATAGTTGTATTGCGAGGAACAGCTGAACCGTTTGTAGGCGAAGTTATAGCTGCGACCGGTGCCGTAAAATCATTATTAGTTGAAAAATTCCGTGTTGTAGAAGTGCCAATGTTTCCTGCAGCATCATACGCTTTACTAAAAATAGTATGTGATCCGTTGGTTACTGTTCTTGAATTAAATACAATAGAATAAGGTGAAGTTGTATCTTGTCCCACCAAATTACCATCAACATAAAACTCAACTTTAGTAACAGCTATGTTGTCAGAAGCGCTTGCCGATAAAGCGATCGAATTTTTTAAGTTGCCGGCGCCATTTGCAGGTGCAGTGATCGCAGTTGTCGGAGCAGTGAAGTCATTGTTAGTTGTAAATGTTATAATTAAAGATAATGCTTCATTTCCTGAAGTATCTGTAGCTTTGGTTTGAACAGTGTGAGTTCCGTTTGGCACAGATCGTGAATTCCAAGTAAAATTATATGGGCCAGATGTTACAGTTCCTACCAAATTATTATCAATCATAAATTGCACGTTTGCGATGCCAACGTTATCAGTTGAGCTGGTATTGATTTGTAATAAGCCAGACAATCCTGAGGCTCCGTTTGTGGGTGAAGTAATGACTGTTGTTGGTGCAATGCTATCGTTAGAAACACTAATCGTAATTGAATTTGAAGTACCAATGTTACCATAATCGTCATACGCTTTTGTAGTTAATGTATGTGTTCCGTTTGAAGTTAAAACAGTGTTCCATGAAAAGCCGTAGGGTGATGAAGTTGAATTTGCAATGAGTGTATTTCCGTCATAGAGCTCAACATGATTCACACGCAAATTATCACTGGCTGTAGCAGATACTGTAATTGTACCTGTAACAGTCGAGCCGTTTGCAGGTGAAGTAATCGCGGTGATTGGCGCAAGGGTGTCGTGATCAACAACTGTAAAATGTACTTCGAACGGTGGATCATTGTAATTTCCGACATTGTCATAGCCAAATACATAAAGTGTATGAGCACCTAGAGATAAATAAGAAATATCCCAGTCAAAGTCGTGAGTGTAATTATCAATAGACCCAACATAGTTGTATTGTTCATCAAAAATATCAGCCCAAGCCAAGCCCGCTTCACCAATGTCTATACCAACTATATCTAGGTGAAAGATAGGGTTTGTATTTATAATAATTCCACCTTCAGTTGGAGTATTAGATATATATGTAGGAGCATGATTGTCAAAAATTATATTTTTTGGACCAAATGAAGTTACATTTCCAGATTGATCATAAGATTTAACTTCTAAATCATAATGAGCATCCGCATAAGACGAAATGTCTAATTCTAAGTTATAAGCGTCGGAAGTGTTTTGATTTGTTGTTTTAGAATAAACAACGTTTCCATTAAGAAGATAATCAACATGTGCGATGCCATAGTCATCAGTTGATGTTGTTTGAATATTTAAATATTGACCATACAAGTTTCCATCATAAACGTAGTTAACAGTTAATTGCGGTCCAACCGTATCTGGTACATTATTTATAATATTTACATTTACAGGCGAAGACACGGTTACGTTTCCGTAAATATCAAACGCTTTTGAAGTTAAAACATGTGTACCATCAGTATGATTGTGTGTGTTCCATAAAAAATCAAATGGAGAAGCAGTTAAAGTAGTTATTAACGTGTTATCGACATATAATTCAACTTTAGATATACCATAATTATCAGTAGCTGATGCAGAAATGATTTTGTTATTTGCTACATTGGCGTTATTGCTAGGACTGATGATTTGAGTAACGGGCGCAATGGTATCGTTTAGTAATACGCCTGGTACTTGAAATTGATGAGTGATGGTATTGTTTGCTAAATCTTTTGCAAAAATTCGAAATGAATACAGATTGGCTAATCCTGGTTGAATCGTTGCTGTGTATTCAGATGTAGAATTATTTAAACTTAAACTTATCGGACTCCACGTAACCCCATTATCAATACTTTGTTCAAAAGTTATTTGTGAAATCGTATCAGGTGACATTTCAGTATATGCTGTGCCTGTGGTTGGATTGAAAAAGTTTGAGTTGATTCCAACCATTGGGTCAATTTTAAATATTAAACTTGTAGGTAATGCTGAATCTATTTCGTTTTTCCAAAGTCCACCAGCTTCTAAGTGCATTTCAGTAAAAACAGGTGGATTAGAATCTTGTACTGCAGAAGATATATTAAACGTTGAAACAGTGGATACATTCGTATTGAATCCATTTAAATTATATTGATCACTTATTTCAAATTGATAATTTCCGGATGGAATGATGCCATTCGTGCTCGGTAAATTCGTGATGTAAATATTTGAACCGAGTTCGCCAGACTGAACAACAGAACCGTCGCGTTTTAAAGTATAGTTTGACCGAGACGAATCATCAGTGCCAGAGCCATAATAATAAGCAGATCCAAAAATGCGTTTATTAGAGATCATATACCCAATTGAATTTTTATAATTCACAAAGCGAGTTGTATTTATCATTGGTCCTGCGCCAATTAAAATTTCATCTGAGGATGGTACTGTTAATTTAAAGCGATTATAAAACCCTGCAAGCGAAGTATATTGATAATACGCATCACTCAGAGTCGAATTAATTCTAAAATTTTTGTTTTGTGAAAATGACCAAAAGTCAGTTCCGCCGTTGAATGTTCCATTAGTAAATGACATAAATTTAAATAAACTAAAATCTGGATATAAACTCACATCTGCGGGTGATGTAATGTCTGTATAGGTGTATAAATTGTGGTAACTTGCAGGTGCTGTTGAAGCACCAGATCCGCCGCCGATACAGAATGAAAAATTAGAATAGCCAGATTTATTGTAAAACAAACCACATTGAAAAATAAGAGTATTAATATTCGAAAAATCATTTGTATTTCGATATGTTTTTAATTTTTGAGCACGCAATGAGTTTGTAGGGTTCGTTAAAGTTGTTGTATTGCTTAGTCCGTTTTCAAATTCTTTAACATACAGATAACTATTGTTACCATCTTGTGCAGAAACTTGAACATTTAGCTTTATATTATTGGATAAGTTCGAAACACCAATTTTTGTACTATATGGATTTGCAGCGGCTGAAAAAATGCCTGTTCCTGTATTTCGATGACGAATGTTAATTCCAACTGAGTTGTAAGTTGGTTTATTTCCAAATTTGTCTCTAAAGTCAATTGTCAGATCGTTTGAAGCTAGTGATTTATCTACTATCGTTTGAGTAATGGTAGATGTTGCTTGAATGTTTTCAATTGAAGTTAAATAAGCAAGATATCCTGTATAAGGTGTGTTGGGATACCAAGCGTTTTCCATAGTCCAAGGGCCAGTGCTTGTTACATATACTAATGAATTTGTACCACTTGGATTTACCATTGAATAAGAACTAAAATTATTATCATGCAATACCCACATCGAAGGTTTTTCACTATTATAAGCAACATTGATTGCATAACCTTTCCAAAAAGTTACAGGAATAGATAAAGTCTGTAAGTTAGAAGAAATTGTAAGCGTACCATTATATCTTCCATTATTAGTAACTATAGAATTATTTACTAAAGCAGATAGATTTAAACTATAGGATCCATTTGGTGCAATTGTAATTGCATTCGAATTAATTTGCGGAGTAATTCCAGAGATCGATCCCGCACTGTTTAAATTACAGCAAATAAATGAAACAGTGTAATTGGTAGCGGCGTCACTGAGTGTATTTGATAATGTAATTTGCGCTTGACCTGTCCAGCTTGATTGTGATGGATCGTTAATTCCTAAATCAATTTTTGAAGAATTTGAAAGTAATCTGCTTGCAATACCAATTGAAATAGGAATATTTGTCGCTGTTTGGCCATTAGAAATAGTAAATGTACCATGAGCAGTTGTGTTGCTGGCAACAATAGTATGATCAATCACACTCGTTACAGTTACTTGATCTGTGGCGCCAGGAGCCAGTGTTATGAATTGTTTATCAGCTGAAATTGTAAGTCCTTGTGTATTGCTCACTACAGAATAGGTAAGATTTTGCGTCTGTGAAGTAATATTTGTAAGCGTAACGGTTTTACTAAATTGAGCTAATGTTTGAGAGGCAGAGTCACTGAAGGTTAATGGAAGATTATTGAATAATAAAAATCCATTTGTAATACCGGCAGTATTGAGTGCGGTCATTGCGTTGACGAGTCCCGCGCCTTGTCTGTCTGCAGAAACTCCAAGATTTGTTGCGGTAGAAATCAGCAGTGATTTAATTTGAGCAGGTGAAAGCTCAGGATGAGCTTGTCTTAATAAAGCTGCTACTCCTGCCATGTGAGGTGTTGCCATTGAAGTTCCTGAAATGGCAACGTGACCAGTTCCACAAGATCTATCTGCCCACGCAGTTCCAAATTGTGCTGCACATATTTTGTGCCCCGGAGCTGAAATATCTGGTTTGTTAAGAGTTTGAGTAGTTCCAGATGAATCCGTCCAGCTTACTGGACCAACCGAAGAAAATTGAGCTATCGGAGTTGGACAAGTTGAATCAACGCCTACGTCACCTGTTTTACAAGCGGCAGCCACTGTGATTGCATTTCGGGCAGTGCCCGGACTTCCGATTGTATTTGCATTTGGACCACTGTTACCTGCTGCAATTGTGAAGACGACTCCATTTGCAACAGCGTTGTCAACAGCTGTAGACATTGGATCATCTGGATTACCACCTCCGCCTAAGCTCATGCTACATATGTCTAAATGATCAGAAAAATCTCCATCTCCATTTGGATCGGCACATGCTTGAATCGCAGAAATAATATTTGCAGATGTACCACTACCGCCTGAATTGAGAACTTTATATGCATAAATTTTAGCACCAGGAGCAACACCACGAATTGGTTGTGATACGCCATTATTAGTTAATATGCCATCACCTGAAATTGTTCCAGCAACGTGAGTACCATGGCCATGATCATCCATCGGATTTGAATCATTATTTACAAAGTCGTATCCACCGGCGACCTTACAGTTTATACCTAAACATCCTCCTAAATCAGGATGAGTATAATCTACTCCTGTATCGATTACCCCAACTTTAATTCCAGTACCATCTAATGGAGTTCCTGAACTATTAGTATAGTTCCAAACTTGATCTGCTTGAATCATGGGAACAGATTGTATTAAATCTGCTTTTACTTTTACGTTTTTATAAATTTTTTCAATTTCTGATATATTTTTTAATTTTGAATTTGCTTCTTCAAAGCTTGTATCTAAAAGTGCAATTCCATTAAATACGGATACATATTTTTTAGATCGTGCTTTTCCTGATTTTTTAGAACTGTTATGAGCAATGAATTTTTTGCCAAGTGCGGATTCAATTTTATTTTGAATAGAAATGTGTTCAGAGTTTAATCGTGCAATTTGTGATTGAACGTCCGCTTCAATTTGATTTTTATTTTTGCCTAACTTAAGAGAATTAGATCTAACTTTTAAAGCAGGTTCTGTCTTATACTTAATAATTACACCTAAATCTTCTTCATCGTTTTCTAAATCGATAGAATTGGTAGGATTGGTTGACGCAGAAGCAGTCCATATATTGGGTAAATGTAATTGACCATCAAAGGCAGCAGCAAATGTTGAGTTTTCGTTTGTTAATGAATAAGATTGCGTTTCAGATGATGCATTGTTTTGAATTAAGACTTTTCCGATATTTTGAGAATTTGTAATGGACTCAAAACTTACGATTTCTGATTTACTTTCGGCATCTTTTGTAGCTGAATTTAAGCTAGATGTATTTTGTTTTGATGTACATCCGGTAAATGTGATGAAAATAATTGTAGTTAAATAACATAAATGTTTAATATATCCCATCTTAATAACCCCTCATATCCGACCAATATATCCAATTAGATGCAATATAAGTTGCAATCAAAGTGCCATATATTAAGTCTAAAAACCTAATAGTTTTAAGGATGTGTGCGATTGACCCATTTATAACAATTAGACAAAAGCAAAAAATTGTCTTTAAAATTGACACTTTACTGATTACGATCATGCTATGAAAGCTGCTGTAATACGTAATCATGGTGGAACTGAAGTTCTTCAGTTTGAGGAACGTACAATTCCTCATCCGAAACCTACACAGGTATTGATTCAAATCAAAGCATGTGGATTAAATCATCTCGATGTTTGGGTTCGAAAAGGTGTGCAGGGACATAAATTTCCACTTCCCATTGTACCAGGCTCTGACATTGCAGGCACTGTTAGTGCCGTTGGTAGCAAAGTTCAAAACGTTAAAACTGGAGATCGCGTAATTGTTGATCCGGGAGTTACGTGTGGCGGAAAATGTGAATTTTGTAAAAGAGGTGAAGAAAACCTTTGTACGGAGTGGGGCTTATTGGGAGAAAGCTGTGATGGAGGCTGCCAAGAGTACATTGCAGTTGAATCAAGGCAAGTACATAAATTGTCAGATAAAATTACATTTGAGCAAGCCGCTTGTATTCCGATTGCATATGTGACCGCATGGCACATGCTTGTTGAAAAAGCGAAGCTAAAAGCAGGACAAACTATTTTAATTCATGCTGCAGGATCTGGAGTATCGGTTGCCTGTATTCAAATAGCTAAAAAAATTGGTGCGCAAGTTATTGTTACGTCTACTTCTGATGAAAAACTGCAAAGAGCAAAAGCACTGAAAGCTGATCGCTTTATCAATATTTCAAAAGATTCGTTTCGAGAACAAATTAAACTTCTAACTTCGAAGCGTGGAGTCGATGTGGTGATCGACCACGTGGGGGAACCAACGTTAATCGATTCAATACGAAGCTTGCGTCGAGGTGGCAGGTTGGTAAGTTGTGGTGCAACGGCAGGTTCAAACATAAACATTGATTGGAAAATCATTTTCTTTAAAAACCTTGAACTACTTGGTTCAACATATGGAACTGTTCAAAATTTCAATGATGTAATGAAAGCCTTCAATGAGTTAAGATTACACCCTTTGATTGATTCTACGTTTCCGTTTCATGAATTATCTGAAGCACACAAAAAGCTTGAAAATAGAAATGCGTTTGGAAAAGTAATTGTAACGTTTTAACTATTTAATCGCTGCTTGTGGTTTCACTTTAATTGTTTTGCGAATTAAATTGTGATGTTTTCGTTTGTCATATCCACAAAGTCTTAAAAAACCAAATGCATTTAGTTCAGAGTTTTGTTTAGTTCCTGAAACAGCAATTGGACCAGACCAAACCCCATGTAAGTCGGTTTTTAAATTTTTCAACTCTTGATTTTCAAATACAGGTTTAATCTCAAATTTTAATCCTAAAGACTCAATGCTAATTTCTTTTCGAATCGGATATCGATTGAGTGTTGATTCGCTCTTCCAAAATTGAGTTGTTTGAATTTTAAAATCAGAATGAATCAAATGATGTACATGCCCTTCGCGATCGATATATGATCCAAAAGAATAAACATTAGGATGGCCGTATCGGTCGTAAAAAATATGTAAAATGAGTTCTTCAGAATTATTAAAGAATATTGAAATTCGATCTGACTCTTGTGACAACCATTCCATGTCAGGGTATGATAGTTTTTCATGATCTAAGCAAGTAACCCCAGTTACGTCATGAAGTTTTCCGTCAATTAAGAGAGTGCCTTTTGTAGACATTTGTGGATAGCTGCAATAGTAAGAAGAAAAATCAGAGTCCGCACCTTTTTGAAAATATCCCTGTTGAGCTGGATACAATAACGGTTTCGAAGGAGTCATATTTAAATGAACAGATACACCGTTGCTTGAAGCGTAGAGTGCCAAATTACCTGTTTGTTTTTTGCGAGCATACCATCCGTCAATTTCAATGTGAAATCGGTCTTCAGCTGCATGACCAGCGTGAGGTTTTAAAACACCAGCTCGTTCAAAAGAGCGAAATACTTTTTTTGAATTAGCATTCATTGCATCAGTGATCGCAAATTGAGCATGATAATAATGGGGCAGTAAAATTCTAGTGGGTACAAATCCAAAATAATCATTCTGAGTATTGCGAATATTAAAATGCGTTTGAAAATAAAAAACACGACCTGTAGAAGTTACTAGATTTCCAAAAAAGAGCCACGTTTGAAGTTGTTTGTTTTTCCAATAATCTAGTGCATGCTCAGGTGTTCTGAAAAATTCTAGATCAGGCCCGTGCGATTGTGCGGGCGTTAAAATGCTAGTCGGTTTTAAAGGAACTAAAGTTTTAATTTGTTCCCAATTTCGTTGAACCTTTCCTAAACTTAACATAATCTTTTTTGAAAACTCAGGAGTTTTCATTTGTTTCTTTTTGGCCATACTGGAATTACCTCAGCTTTTATTCGTGGACTTGAAAAGAGTGGTAAATGTACACAATTGATTCGAAAAAAAATAGATTATCGAATCGTTGCTTTGTGTGCAGTTGCTCCCGATTTAATCGACAAGCCCATAGGGTTACTATATCCTAATTTGTTCGGAAACAGAACGCGCCTAGCGGCACATACTTGGTTTGCATGCCTAATTGTTCTCATTTTGGGATATTTTTACCGAAAACGCAGCAATGCAGTAGTCTATTCTTTAGCTTATTGTGTTCATATGTTCTGTGACAGGCTATGGCGACCTCAAGATCTGCCAGTTTTTTTATATCCTTTTTTAGGAATCCCACAGCAGTTTGAGCAACACGCTTTTGAACGTTGGTCGAATTTAATTCATAATTCGTTTACAATGTATTCTGAGCTAATTGGATTGATTTGCATTGTTTGGCTGGTGTTTGATTTAAGAAAAAATCAAATGCCTAAATGATAGCGTACGGAAGTAACAACTTTTCCACGTTTAAAGGCAAGAGCTGCACGAATTAATAAAGCAGATTGGTTGTGAAGAATGTTTTGCCACCATTTTGCAGTAACAAACTCAGGAATAATAACGGTAACGATATCGTCATGTTCCATGTCTTCGACTTCATCGATGTATTTTAACAATGGCTCCATAATAGATCGGTATGGAGATTTTAAAACTACGAGAGCAACGCTTTGTCCCCATTTTTTCCAATCTTCTTGTAAGCGAGCTGTTGTTGCTGGATCAATCTCTACATAAACGGCTCTTACGTCAGAAGCGATTGAACGCGAATATTTTAAAGCTTCTAAAACACCTTTATGTATTCCAGAAATTGGAATGATTACAGTATGTTTTACAGTGTCTTTGTATTGTGATGGATCTGCTCCGATCAATGAGAGTTCTTTTCCAACAGATAAATAATGTCTGTTGATTTTTCTAAACATCACGATAAACGCTGGTAATAAAATAGTAATAAACCAAGCACCTTGTGTAAATTTAGTGATTACGAAAATGATCGTAACAATAGCGGTTGCGATACAACCAAGAGCGTTGATTAAAATATGTCGATACGCAGTTAAGCCGCCATGTTTTTCTTTTAACCAATGAACGACCATTCCGGCTTGCGAAAGTGTAAATGACATAAAAACACCAACAGCATATAGCGGAATCAAAGAATGTGTTTTTGCTTTAAAAAATACGATTAATAATGCAGATAAAACACCAAGTGCTAATATTCCATTTGAAAATACAAGTTTGTCTCCGAGTGATGCTAATTGACGTGGAACATATCTGTCTTTTGCTAAGATCGAAGCAAGTGTTGGAAATCCGGAGTAACTTGTATTGGCAGCCAGTAATAAAATACCTGCTGTCATAAATTGAATAAAATAATATGGACCAGTTTTGCCAAAAATTCCGTTAGCAAGTTGAGACAACACGGTTTCATGATCGGTAGGTACGATACCGTGATAGTGAGATAACCAAGTAATACCAAAGAACATGGTTCCTAAAATGAGAGACATAACAATTAATACAATAGATGCATTTTTAGGTTCAGGTGATTCAAAAGATTGAACTCCGTTTGAAACAGCCTCTACTCCTGTCATCGCAGTACATCCTGACGAGAAGGCTCTTAATAATAAAAATAAAGTCATCTCATGTTGCATCGGTAATTCAGGAGGGGGTGCCGCTGTAAAATCACCAGTACTTACTTTAAAAAATCCAACACCAATCATTGTGAGAATGCTAAAAATAAAAGCATATGTTGGAACCATAAATATTTTTGCGGATTCGTTGATTCCACGAAGATTCGCGACTGTAACAGCTAAAATTGCTAATAAACATAATTCGATTCGATATGGATATAAATTCGGAAACGCAGAAGTGATCGCTGCAATTCCAGAAGCCGTACTCACTGCAACCGTCAAAATGTAATCAATTAAAATAGAAGCGGCAGCAAGCAGTCCTGCTTTTTCTCCTAAATTTTCTTTTGCAACAATGTATGCGCCACCACCATTTGAATAAGTAAAAATAGTTTGGCGGTATGAAACGACTACAATGAAAAGCAATGCGATGATTGCAAGTGAAATGGGAATGGAAGTTCCTAAAAATCCGCTACCAGCTAAAACTAAAACTAATAAAATTTCTTCAGTAGCGTATGCAACAGAAGAAAGAGCGTCTGAAGAAAACACAGATAGTGCTCGAACTTTTGTGAGTCGTTCATGTCCAGCTAGTGCTGAGGGAAGTGGATTACCTATGAGTCTGCGTTTGATGCTGTTAAAAATAAATTTAACTCCTGAAAAACAATCGTGTACTCTTCTATATTTGAGCATACAAGTATGAAATGATATTAATTGCGTGTCAAATGCGCTGCGTGTCAAGTTGCCGTTGACAAAAGGTTTTTTTAAAGTAGAGTTTTTAAATCATGTACCATTTTGGATTCAAACGCTGGATTAATGATTTAAAAGCACTTAAAGACCCAAAAGCTAGCTGGCATTTTGAAGGTGAAGTAGAGCCTTCAGAAATCGCACACTCAATATTCATTGTTTTATTTTGTCTCATTCCCGCAGGTCTCATCGCTTATTATTCAATTCGATTTGGTGGACACACAGACGGACAACCTTCATGGAAGCCAATCGCACAACTAGTTGCTACAC
Source organism: uncultured Bacteriovoracaceae bacterium (assembly GCA_964572865.1). Classification (GTDB taxonomy): domain Bacteria; phylum Bdellovibrionota; class UBA1018; order UBA1018; family UBA923; genus CAZNGN01. Next base: position 28,400 of record CAZNGN010000021.1, read on the forward strand.
CGGTACAAGTTGTAATTACTGGCGGATTGATGGCGTTATTTTTATTTGTAGGCTCACATTTTAATCGTGTGCCGAAATCATTTCCGATTGCTGTTAAAGTAGCTTTACGATTGATGTCGATACAACCGATTATTCAACTTCTTTTAGTGTTTTCATTTGGAAGTGTAATTAATTTAGTTATCTATGGATATTTTGTAGCGAAGGCTGCAGAGCTTGCTTACGGAATCCCTCGACGTAATGCTCGCGTATTTTATTATGCTGTTTATTTTTCTTTTGCGTTCATTCAGTTGCAAGCACTTTTAAGAGCGTAACTAATAAGTTACCACTTGTACTTCTTCTTCTAATAAAATTCCTAATTGATCGCGTACTCTAGTTTTTGCCTCTAGAATACAGGATTTTACATCTTGTGAAGTGGCGCCCCCTAAATTTATAATAAAATTTGCGTGTAAATCACTAATCTGTGCGTTTCCAGATCGATAGCCTTTGAGACCAACGTCTGTGATGCATTTCCAAGCAAAGATTTTTTTACTTGGATCAGGATTTTTAAAAACAGATCCACAACTTGGCTTATCAATTGGTTGTGTTTTCTTCCTCTCTTCTAGTAGTTTGCTAATTTTATTTTGAACAACTTTTGGATCAACATTTGGCTTTAATTTTAAATCACAAGATAAAATAAGATCATGCGGTTTTAAAAAATGATTTTTACGGTACGAAAATTTAAGTTCCTCACTCAAAATGGTTCTCTGTGAATGTGTGCCGAAATTAAATGTATGAACCATCACGCAAACGTCCTTAATTTCACCCAATTTTGTGCCGGCATTCATGCAAACAACGCCACCCATGTCACCCGGAATTCCTGCTAAAATTTCAAGACCATCAATTCCATTTTGCATACAATATCGAAGAACTTGAATGACGCGAACAGAAGCCCCGACGGTGAGAATATCATTCTTCATCGTGCAAGTATGATTGAGTTTGTCGGTGTGAATGATAAGGCCGTTGAAGCCTTTATCATCAAATAAAACATTCGATCCAGCACCTAAGATATAATATTTTACATTATTGTTTTTTAAAAAATCAGAAATTTCAAAAAGTTCTTTAGCTGAAGAGGGAGTTGCTAGGTACTTTGCAGGTCCACCAATTTTGTAATATGTAAGTGGAGCGAGCTCAATGTTTTCTTGAATGCAATTGGGTAATGCGCTCATTTGGTTTCACTTAACTTTTGATATAATTGATGAACATTGCCAGCACCCATTGTGAGCAATAAATCGCCTGAGTTTATTTTACTTAAAATAGAATGTGTTGAATCGTTTACATTGCCAACATATTCAAACCCAAAATCGCTAGCCATTTTTTTGGAAGTTATATTTTCAATTGGATTTTCTCCAGCAGCATAAATATCAAGCAAAAAAACATGATCTGCAATGGAGAGTGCTTTTTCAAATTGATTCCAACAAATCTGAGTTCTGCTGTATCGATGTGGTTGAAAAGCTACAAAAACTTTTTTACCTGTTTTCTTCCAAAGCTCTTTGGCGGTCTTTAAGGTTGCTTCAATTTCAGTTGGGTGATGGCCGTAGTCATCAATTATAGTTACCCCCTTAACGAGACCTTTGTGCTGAAAGCGTCTTTGAACGCCTTTGAAAGAAAGAATTCCTTTTAAAATGGCATCTACTTCAATATCACATTCGAGGGCAGTGATGATGGCAGCCGTTGCGTTGAGTGCGTTGTGCTCTCCAGGTACTGATAATTCAACATTAAAAAGTTTTGCTGTATTTTTATAAATTGAAAAAATACAACCGTGGTCGGTTGCCATAAAGTTTTGAAGACAATAATCATTTTGAGCTCCAAATCCATAGGTTGAATATGGTCTGTGAATCATGGGTATGATTTTTTTCAACTCTTCATCATCGCCACATAAAATATTTTGTCCGTAATAGGGAATTTTATTTGCAAACTCTATGAAAGCTTTTCGAAGTTCTTCCATATTTTTGTAATAATCTAAGTGGTCGTTGTCTATGTTAGTAATGACATTTAACACGGGAGAGAGTTTCAGAAACGAACCATCAGACTCGTCTGCTTCTGCGACTAAAAATTTGCCTTTACCTAACTTGGCATTTCCACCAAGGGTATCGACTTTTCCGCCCACAATGATCGTAGGATCCGTTTCAGCATAAGATAGAATCGTTGCAATCATGCTAGTGGTAGTGGTTTTTCCATGTGCCCCGGCTACGGCAATTCCGTATTTCAATCTCATTAATTCAGCAAGCATTTCAGCTCGAGTGACAATGGGCAAACTCAAACGTTTTGCTTCAACTAACTCTGGATTATCTTTTTGAATTGCTGATGAAATGACAATGACTTTTGCACTATGTATGTTTTCTGCGCGATGTCCAATTTGAATTGATATTCCTAAATCGCGTAATTTTTTAACTGTATCGCTTTCAGAAATATCAGAACCGCTAATCGGAAAACCTAAATGAAACAATACTTCTGCGATTCCAGACATACCAATGCCTCCGATTCCTACAAAGTGCATTGGTTCTTTAATTCTCTTAAACATTTTAGTGCCTTTTTAAAACATTCGTTTTCATTACATCGACAATTCTTTTTGCGGCATCTGCTTTAAAAAACTGTGCAATGTTTTTTCTATAGGTAGATCTTAATTCAGGATTGTTTTTAATTTCAATAATCAAATGAGCCAAATCTCCAGGTGACGCGTCTAGACCGTTTTTGGTTTGAAGAAAGCACTTGCCTGCATTGGCTTGTTCTATCATTTTCGCATTATGTTCTTGGTGATTTTGTGCAGCTTGTGGAAAGGGTATTAATATCGCTGCACTTTGGGTGACACCAAGCTCAGTAATCGTTCCAGCGCCTGCCCTGCAAATAACCAGTGAAGCTTGGTTATATTTATTTTGCATATCATAAATAAATTTATGAACTTCGGCTTTCATTTTCAGTGTCTCATATTTTTCTTTTACTTGCTCAAATTCACGTTCGCCGGTTTGATGAATGATTTCAACATTTACGTTTTTTTCTCTCAATATTTTGGCTACATCTGGCATTAGTTTATTAATTCCTGAAGCGCCTTGTGAGCCACCAAAAATAAATAATACAAAAGGATTGTCAGATTTTTCGGGCGCTATTTTCAATTCACTACGAGCAGGGCATCCTGTATAAATACACTTCGAAGCAGGCACACCATCTGGAACTTCATTAAAAGCTGTGAAAACATAGTCAGCAAGTTTAGAAGATAATTTATTTGTAAAACCCATCACTGCATTTTGCTCTAATACACCAATCGGTAGACCACAAAGTTTAGCGGCAATCATACAAGGACCAGCGGCATATCCACCCACTCCGACAACAAAATCAGCTTCAAATTCTTTTATGATTCGAATGCATTTAAAAACAGCAATTGGAATTTGAAATAGCGTCATAAGTTTACGAATGATTCCTTGTCCCACCAGTTTTCCTAAGTTGATGGTTTTTAGTTGATAACCAGCTTTTGGAACAAGCTTGCCTTCAAGGCCAGAAGAAGATCCGACAAATAAAACTTCGTTGCCTTTACTTTGTGATAGAAACTCTTGAGCAATGGCCACGCCTGCGTAAATGTGACCGCCTGTACCGCCACCTGCAAGAATGCATTTCATTTGAAATTACTCCGAAGATTTTTCTGAAAGTTGTGAAAGAATGCCAATCAAAAACAATGTACTAATTAAAGAAGTGCCACCGTACGATATGAGTGGCAACGGAAAACCTTTTGTTGGCAATAAACCTAATACAACTCCCATATTTAAAAATGCTTGTGTACCAATGAGTGAAGTGATGCCAACAGCCATTGCTTTTTCAAAAGTAAACTCAATGTGTTCGCTGATTTTTAACCCACGGTGAATGAGAACTGCAAAAAGACAAATAATTAAACCAACGCCGATTAAACCAAGTTCTTCACCGACAACTGCAAAAATAAAATCATTATGTGCTTCAGGTAAATAGAAAAGTTTTTCACGTGAATTACCAAGTCCAACGCCAAAAATTTTGCCAGAATAAAATGCTAGAAAACTTTGAATTACTTGAAAGCCTTTGTGAGCTGGGTCTGACCAAGGGTCTAAAAATCCTAGTAATCGATTTCTACGATACGTGCTTGATAAAACTAATATGGTTGCGGTGGGAACAATTGCTAGCAGCGTTCCTAATAAATATCGAAATCTGATTCCGCAATACATGAGCATTAAAAAAGTTACGCCTAAACATAAAGCGGTAGTTCCAAAATCTGGCTGCAATAATAATAAAACATAAAATGGAATTGATCCCATGAAATAAGTTAAGAAGCCGGATCGAAAATTATGTTGGTCATGAAGTTTTTTACTTAATTGATTTGCAACAAATAATATGACACCAAATTTTGCAAACTCAGATGGCTGAAACGTAAATCCAAATAATGAAATCCATCGTGAGGCACCACCAGCTTTGTGTGATACGCCTGGAATTAAAGTTAAAATTAATCCAAATAAAATTGCACCTAGTACGATTGAAATGTGTTTGCGGTAAAATTGAATTGGAATTTTAAATCCTGCAATAAATGCCATTGCTCCGATTGAAAGAAATAATAAATGTTTTTTAAAAAAATAAAGCCCGTCTTTGAAATGTTCTTGTGCATAGAAAAAGCTCGAAGAATAAACCATAACAAGACCAAATGCTAAAAGCGCAAAGGTTACAAACCAGATGATGTGATCTGAGTGTGCTGGTGATTTCGAACTAAATTGAAAGCGATTTTGACTTGAAGAATATGTTTTCATGGCTGTATTGAATAGTTTACTGCCAAAAAACAAAGATGCACAGGGTTAAGGCCAATAATATCAATGCCTTATGGGAAAATTTTGACCCCTGTATTATTCAATTATTATAATTGAGCAACCAATTTTTTGAAGTAGTCACCGCGCTCTTCATAGTTCTTGAACATGTCGTAACTTGCACAACCTGGTGATAATAATATTACGTCACCATTTCGTGATTTTTGGTAAGCCAAAAGGACGGCTTCTTCAAATGTTCCCACTAAGAATGTTTCTGAGTAGTCACCAATTGAGCGGTTAATTTTCTCTTTTGATTCGCCTAAGAGGATTAAGTTTTTCACTTTTTTGTGAACGATGTCAGCTAATGGACCAAATTCTTGGTCTTTATCTCTTCCGCCTGCAATTAAAATGATCGGAGCCATAAAAGAATTAATCGCAGTTTGCATTGCAGGAACGCTAGTTGATTTTGAATCGTTGTAGAAAAATACACCGTCTTTTTTGCGAATGAACTCTAAACGGTGAGAAACACCTTTGAAGGTATCCACTATTTTCTGAATAGAAGTTTGTGAACATCCAACAGCGCGAGCAGCCATCGCAGCAGCCATTAAATTTTCACGATTGTGGTCGCCTGGAAGTTTCATGTTCATCAATGAATAATCTTCATTTGTGGTGTTACCGTTTGGAGTTGGCACATTTCTAAAAACCATTTTTGGGCGTTGAATGTAGGTGCCTTTAAATGTTTCAGCTAATTCAGGATTTACAGTCATTGGATTCTTTTTAGTGAAGCCTAAAAATTTACCAACAAAACCTTCAGCCATCGAAGCAGTTCTTGGACTGTCTAAGTTAGTGATGAGAACAGTGTTTGCGTCAGCATTTTTCACAATTCGTTTTTTAGAATTGTAATAAGATTCGATTCCTTCTGGGTAACGATCTAAATGGTTTGGTTCCATGTTTGTAATGACAGCAACGTTTGGCTTGAATGTATCAATGCTATCTAACTGAAAGCTTGAAACTTCTAGCAATACGATTTCTGGATTTTCACCTTTGTATGTAAATTCGAGAGCTGGAGTACCAATGTTACCGCCTACAAAAACTTTCTTGCCATCTAATTTTAACATGTCAGCAATCATTGTTGTTGTAGTTGTTTTACCGTTTGAACCTGTGACAGCAATGATGGGCGCAGTGGTTGCGTCCATTACTAAATCGATGTCGTTTAAAATTTGAACGCCACGAGCTTTGGCTTCAGCAAGACCTTCAATATTATGTGGAACACCTGGCGATAAAATAATAGCTTCGGCAGTTTCAAAAGCTTTTGCAGAGTGTTTTCCTAATTCATAATCTAATTTAATGTCGCCAAAGTTTTTAATGGCATCATTTAATTCTTGTTTTGATTTTGAGTCATTCACGATTACGTGAGCACCTTGTGCAGTTAAAAATCGTGCAGCAGCTTGTCCTGATTTACCAAACCCTACAATACAAACTGTTTTACCTTTAAATGATCTCATACTTCCTCCTACCGTTATCTAAGTTTCAAAGTTGATAATGCCATGATGGCTAATAAAATTGATATAATCCAAAATCGAACAATTACTTTTGGTTCTGGCCAGCCCTTTAATTCAAAATGATGATGAATCGGTGCCATTTTAAAAATACGCTTGCCTGTGCGTTTAAAATAAAAAACTTGAATCATGACAGAAGCTGCTTCAACAACAAATATTCCACCCACGAGTGCGAGTAAAATTTCGTTTTTAGTAATCACAGCTACTGTGCCGATTGCAGCGCCTAAGGGAAGAGAACCAACATCGCCCATAAACACTTCTGCAGGATAAGAGTTGAACCATAAGAAACCCAATGCAGCAGCAGCAATGGATGCACAAAATACGGCAAGTTCTCCAGCACCTGGGATGTATGGAATTTGAAGGTATTCAGAAATTCGAGAGTGGCCTGCGAGATACGCCAAGATTAAGAAAGTTGAAGCGGTAATTACGATCGGTCCTGAAGCTAAACCGTCAAGTCCATCAGTTAAATTGACGGCATTGGATGCGCCCACAATTACGAAAATAACAAATGGAATATAGAACATTTTTAAATCAATATGTAAGTCTTTAAAAAAGGGAAAACGTAAAATTGTATTTTCTGGATTCGTTTCTGGATGAAAATAAATAAATGCGGCAGCTGCAATGGCAATGAGAGATTGCCAAAAAAGCTTTTGTCTACCAGATACGCCTTTTGAATTCTTTTTTGAAACTTTTAAGTAGTCGTCCATGAAGCCGATGACAGCAGTGGTAAGCGTTACAAAGAGTGCGGTCCAAATGTGACGGTTTGAAAGGTCAGCCCATAATAAAGTTGAAACTGAAATTGTGAAAATCATCATCACACCGCCCATCGTTGGTGTGCCTTTTTTAGAAAGGTGAGATTGTGGACCATCATCACGCACGGATTGTCCGATTTGTTTTTTTCTCATGAAATTAATGAACCATGGACCCATGATCATTGATAAAACGATGCCTGTAATTGCAGCGCCAAAAGTTCTAAAGGTGATGTATTTGAAAACGTTAAACGCTGAAATAGATTGATGAAGTGGGTAGAGTAAGTAGTAGAGCATGTGTGTTGTGACCTTAGAAAATTAACGCAACGCGCGTCAAGCCTAAATTAGTTAATTATTTGAAATTTCATGCAATTCTCGATTTAATAATTAGGTGTCATTCTTTAAGCACCTCATTTCTTCTCTATATATATGTTATGGAATAGCGATCAGCCTTTTGCAGGCCTCAGTCGACTGTAATCCAAGTATATATTCTGTATCGAATGCTAAACGAATCGTCGTCGTTACACATGGATTCAATAATCTTCCTTCTGAGTTAGACTCAATCATTCGTGACTTAACCCAAAATCATATGATTGTTGTTCAAGTATGTCTAAAGGGACATGGGTTAAATGATCCTGAAATGAAAACGGTCACTTCTGAAGATTGGAAGAACAATGTTTTAGAAGCGATCGAAATAGCAGCTCAAATTTCACGGGTTTATGAGAAAGAACGTTTGGGCGGATTGCCTATTTCATATTTGGGTTTTTCATTGGGGGCGCTTACATACGAAGTATTAGAGACTGAAGGAAAAACCAATTTAATTGATAAAAAAGTATTTTTGTCTCCCGCTTTTTTTCCAAAATTTGAATTTGTTACACCCATGTATGAAATTGGAAACAAATTGTGGTTGCCCTCTTTTACACCTACAGAATATAGAGCAAATCGTAGAACAAGATTTGCAGCTTTTAAAAGTATGTATGATCTTTCAGATGAATTTGAAAAACGAAAACTAAATGATAAATCCACTTTGGTTTTTATTAATCCTAAAGATGAATTATTAAAACTAAATGAAATGAAAACAATGTTTGAAGAACAAAAATTGAAAAATTGGAACGTGATTGAAGTATCAAAATCAAACGACGCAAAACATTACTTGAATCACTTAATTGTCGATGAAAAATCGTTAGGCAGTGAAAGTTATCAAAAAATGTCGGCTGAAATTATAAAATATTTTCTCAATTAACCTAAAAAGTTTTTAACAATTTGACGATCATCAAAATCAAATTTTTTAGTTCCTATGATTTGATAGTTTTCATGTCCTTTGCCTGCGATTAAAACAACATCATTGGGTCTTGCGTAAGTAATTGCCCATTCGATGGCTTTTTTTCGGTCAATTTCTGTATGAACATTTTTAGAGTCGATCATTCCTGAAAGTATATTTTCAATAATTGTATTTGGATCTTCTGTGCGTGGATTGTCAGAGGTCACTACGGAAAAGTCAGAGTAAATATTAGATATTTTTGCCATCAAGGGCCGTTTGGTTTTATCGCGATCGCCGCCACATCCAAAAACACAAATGACTCTTCCTTTGGTAAGGGGGCGAAGTGTTTTTAAAACTTTTTCAAGTGCATCAGGACTGTGAGCATAATCTACTAGCACCGTAATGTTGCGGTTACATTCAACAAGCTCAAGTCGTCCAGGGGCAGGATTTGCATTTTCAATTCCTTGAATGACTTGTTCAATGGGTAAACCAGCACCTACTGTTGCTGCGATTGCGCCGGCAATGTTTTCGACATTGAATGATCCTATTAATTTTGTATGAAAACTAATTTTTTTTCCAAATATAGTGAAATCGCAATTGGTACCACTTTGCGTGCATTTAAATTGATTATATTGAATGTCTGCGTTTGATTTATCAAACGTAATTACTTTTAGATTTTGTTTTTCACAAAGTTCTTTCAATCTTTTGCCATATTCACTCGCAGTGTGAATCGCTCTGCATTTAATTTGATAATCAATGAAAAGTTTTGCTTTAGACTGAAAATAGTTTTCCATTGTAATGTGATAGTCAAGATGGTCTTGCGTAAGATTGGTGAAAATTGCAGATTCAAGTTTAGTTCCCCAAGCGCGATACTGGTCGAGTGCATGTGAGGATATTTCAATTGCAGTAGAACGAGCTCCTAAGTTTAAAAATTCTTTAAATAATTTCTGTAATGCAATTGCATCGGGAGTAGTATGCTCTGTTGAAATTACATTTGTTTCAAATCGATTTTCAACAGTGCCAATGACGGCTGGTTTTAGGCCGCAATTTTTTAAAATCGATTCAAGTAAATACGTAGAAGTTGTTTTTCCATTTGTTCCAGTGACTCCAAATACTTTTAGTTCATGAGAAGGATTCTGATTTAATTCACATGCAAGCTCTGCCAAGGTTGCGTTTGTGTTTTCTACGGGAATACATTTTTGGCTTTTAGTTAAAGTGGAAGCAAGAGGATGTTTATTGCGAATGACGGCACCAGCGGCACCTTTTTTGAGTGCGGATTCAACAAATAAATGTCCGTCATTGGCTTTGCCTTCAATCGCTACAAAGAGAACTCCAGGCTTCACTTTTCTTGAATCGTTTGTTATTTCAGTAAATTCAATATTGTGAAACTTCATTTTGGTTCAAATGTTAATGTAAGCTTTGTACCTGATTCAACGGTAGTATTGGGAGTGATGCTTTGTGACTTTAAAATTCCTGAGCCAACAATTTCAATTTGAATGTTACGATTTGCCGCCCATTTAACTGATTCACGAATTGAATAGCCTTTGAAGTCAGGAACAATAATTTGATTTGGATTCTCAACTTCATGAGTAATATTTTGAATAGCATTATGATTTGATTCTGTGGCAGTAAGGGTTGGTTTTTTTGCAACTGCTGAAGACTCAAATGAATCTAATTGTGAACGGTTAGATAGAATTAATGCTTTAGAGCGTTCATTATTTGAGGGAACACCTTCGCGCATCAATGCACTTCTCATAATTTCTGCAAATGTCGGTGCAGCCGTTTCAGATGCATAATATTTGCGTTTTGGTTCATCAATTACCACCATGGTAATCAATCTTGGATTGTTTGCTGGAGCAAATCCAACAAACGAAGAAATAAATTTTGTACGAGAATATTTTTTGGTACTTGGATCAATCTTTTGAGCAGTTCCTGTTTTGCCAGCAACGGGCCATTCTTCTAGTTGTGCATACTTACCAGTGCCGTCTGGTTCGGTTACTGTTTCAAGCATGTTGCGTATTAAATTTGAATTTTTAGCACTAAAAATTTGTCGAGAAGTATTTTGTTTTTTAAATGTACCTATTTTATATCTCATTTCACCTTTTTCAATTGCGTCTTGGTCTTCGCTGATGATTGCTTTTACGATCTTGGGTTGAATCCAGTTTCCAGAGTTTGCGAGAGATAAGTAGTAACTCAATATCTGTATTGGAGTTACCATAATGCCATGACCAAAGCCTACATTTGCTAGACGAACGTTTGATTTCAGCTCCGATTTATTTGCAATTCCAGTGGCTTCACCTGGCAAATCAATTCCAGTTCTGTTTCCCATATTTAAACGATCAAATAATTGAGAAACGGTGTTGCTACCTAAATCAAGTGCGATTTTTGCGGCACCGATATTGCTAGAAAATTTTAAAATATCTGCATAAGAAAGCCATTCATATTTTTCGTGTGCTTCTGCTTCTGTGATCACACGATCTCCTACACGAAATGATCCGCGTTCACAGTAAATTTTATTTTTGGGACTTTTCCCTTTTTCTAATGCTTGTGCAATCAAGAGAGGCTTAAATGTTGAGCCTGGTTCATACATATCTGTAATCGCGCGATTTCGTCTTTGCTCAAGATTTGCTCTGCCCGATTCGTTTGGATTAAAGGTAGGCACGTTTGCAAGTGCTAAGATGTCGCCTGTTTGAACATCTGCAACGATAGCTGATGCAGATTTTGCATCTAAATTTGAAACAAACTGTTGAAGTGTTTGTTCTGTTTCATATTGAATCGTTTTATCAATTGTTAAGATAAGAGACTGACCATCTTTGATTGCTAAAATTCCTTTTTCATCTTCAAATATTCTTCTTCCCATCGCATCTTTTTCTGATGAGATGCGAGAGGTTTGTCCATTGAGAACGTGATTATAATAAAGTTCTAAACCTTCAATGCCTTGGCCATCTACATTGACAGTGCCCAGAACATGAGAAGCTAAAGATGAGTTAGGATATGTTCGTTTCGTTTCTTCGACTAAGCCGATCGCAGATTCGTAATCTAAAATTCCGCGGTCTCGTAATGCATTTTCTTCTGTAGATGAAAGTTGGCGCTTTATCCAAACAAAAGATTTGTTATTTTTCATTTTTGATTGAAGGTGTGACAAAGGAATTTTGGTGATTTGTGAAATGGCAGATAAAGTATCAATTTTTTGTTTGCGGGTGAAAGTTTTTTCAAAAATATTTGATCGAATGAAAAGTGAATGCGCTTTCAATGAGTTTGCTAAGCCCTCACCATTTCGATCTAAAATAAAACCTCTGCGAGGAAGCGCTGTAATTTTGCTTTTAAATTGACGATTGGCCAGCTTCTCTAAGCGTTCATCATGAAATGTTTGCAGCCAAATTGCGCGGCCCAAAACGGATATGATTAAAACAGCAAAAAACACTCGGATCACTTTGTGGCGAATATTTGGTGAATTTGAAAAATATTCTTTCATTGTTTTTTCATCGTATCTTTGTTGGAAACATCTTTCATGACAATGATTTGATCTGTTCGAGGAGCGCTCATGTGAAATTTTTCACGCGATAACTTATCCAACTGAAATGGAGATCTAGCTTGATGAATTTTTGAGCTGATTGAACTATTTTGCTCTCGGATCTCTTTTTCTTTTTCTTGCAAATCATGAATAGCATAACTAACTCCAACAATTTGCAGTCGAACCCATACAAATGTGGAAGTTAAAATTGTGATTACGATTATGGCAATAAAATGAAATGGTTTCATAAAATTAAACTCTCTCGTATACTCTTAGTTTAGCACTTCGTGAGCGTGGATTAAAGCGAATCTCTTCGTCGGTTGCGGTTATGGGTTTGTTTTGAATGGCTTTAAATTCAGTATTATTTTGACCCCAACGTTTTACGATTCTATCTTCAAGGGAGTGAAAACTAATAATGGCTACTCTTCCGCCAATTATAATTTGTGAACCAATTCCTTTTAAAAAAGTATCTATATTACGTAACTCATCATTTACTGCAATTCGTAAGGCTTGAAATACCAAGGTAGCTGGGTGGATTTTTTCTTTATGATACGTATTTTTTTCGATGAACTTTGCTAATGAAATCACAGAGTTTGTAATTTTTTCTTGCTGAAGGGCTTCTTTTATTTTTTGAGACAATTTACGAGCACCTCGAACTTCACCATACGCTTCTAAAATTTCTGCCAATTCAGTTTCAGTTGATTCGCACAGTAAATCCCACGCGCTACCGCCCTTAGGAGGTCTTGATAATCGCATATCTATTTCTGAATCAGTTTTAGGCATGAAACTCATTCCATATTCAGGGTTTTCAAGTTGATTTGATGAATATCCAAGATCGAGTAAGGCTGCATTCCAAGGCGGAGGACAGAGTTCGCAAGTTTTTACATTTAGTGAAAGTGCTTCAATGAAATTGCCATGATGAAATGATAGTCGTTTTTTTTCGAAATCATTTTTTAAATTGATTTTAGCTTTTTCAATCGCATTTAGATCTAAATCAAAAGATAAAATATTTAAAATTTTAAACTTATCTAAAAATAATTTTGTATGTCCAGCTCCTCCTAAAGTGCAATCAATCATTTTGGGATTTTTTATATTTTCAAAAGCAGGAGATAAAGAGTCAACGCATTCGTTTGGTAAAACGGAAATATGAATATTTGAATCAGTAGGCATTGAAGTCATTTGAAGCAAATAATATTTTAAAATAAGATTCAAATGCTAAACGTGCGACTTTAGAGGCTTTCATGCCACGGTATTCGCCATGAATACAAAGAGCTGAAACAGCAATTTTTTGTTGGCCATTTTCGGCAAATCCCACAAACCAATCGTAACGACCTTTCGGATCCCAGCCTTCAAGAGTTCCTGTTTTTCCGCCAATGTATAAATTTGAAAGTGAATTTGATTTTTTAACACCAGAAAAAGAACTTCTCGATGTTCCACTTGTGATGGTTCGATTTAACATTACTTTTAATTCTTCAGCAGTTTTTTCGTCAATGGTGTGACTAAATACATGTGGCTCAAATTCATATGCAATGCGGCCGGTTTCATCTGTCATTTTTTCTACAAGTGTTGGCTGCATCATGATGCCTTCGTTTGCAATTGCTGAAGCGATCATTGCGCCATGAAGTGGACTGATTGTATTGTTATGAGTGAAGCCTGATGCTGTTTCAGCAATTCCGTATTCGTCGTTTGGTACAATCGATTTGCTTGTGTCTGTATTTAATTCAAAAGGAATTTCACGATTAAATGCGTATTGTCTGGCTGCCTTTTTAATTCCATCGGGGCCTAATCCAAAGATTCCAACCTTACCAAAAACACTATTCACAGATTTTGCCAAAGCATCGGCAAATGAAATCAACCGAGCATATCGAGGAGAATTTTCGGCTTCAAGTTGACCAGACTTAAATAAATTTCGTTTATATAGTGTGTGATAGCTCCCAAGCACAGGAATCATACTGTTATGATTGAGTTTGCCTGATTCGATGGCAGCAGATGCAGTAACAATTTTAAATAAACTTGCAGCAGGAAAAGTTGCTCTCAATGCCATGTTTTCATTTTTCATTCCATGTGTGACCAAACTTAAAACCTTTCCGGTTGCAGGGTCAATGGCTACAAATGCTCCATAGCTTACTTGAGCTTTTTTAAAAATATTTTCTACGTCATGTTGAAGGATGGGGTGAAGAGTAGTTTGAGCAGAGTATTGATGTTCTTTATTCGAGAACGCTTTATAAATTTCATTTAAATCTCTGGTGGACGACTGTTTACGAACCATTTCGGTCATCATATTGCGAGTTAACTTTTTATGTGCAGCTACTAAAAATGCGGTTTCAAATTTATGGTAAATTGCTTTTGGATTTAACGTATATCCGCGAGAGACCAACGCTAAACCTAAAATTAAAAATGAAATTGTAAAAATGCCTAAAAGACGTCTTAACATTAAATAAAATCATACAATACGATTCCATTTTATGGAAATGGCCGTATACTTTTTTCAATGATAATTAAGGTACTTTTTTTTCTAGTTATTACATTTCAAAATGAGTGTTTTTCTGACACCAGTCTTATTTTAAAAAATGTAAATTTAATCGATTTAAATCAAAATAAAGTGATACAAACGGATATTCAAATCAAAGGCGGCAAAATTTTCTCTATCATGCCAAATATTTTAAGCCAAGAAAGTGAAGTCATTGATTACAAATATAAAAAATGGGTTTTGCCACCACTTTATGATTTGCATGTTCATTCTTGGGGAAACCAATCGCCTACCGAAAGTGGCGATGAAGATTTGGGTACTCAAGTGGTGGCTAAAAAAATATTACATGCAGGTATATTTGGTTTTCTAGATTTGGGTGCGAATGAAAAACAAATTTTTGAAGATAGAATTAAACTTCAAAAATCTGATTCAATTTCAGCTAAACTTTTTTGTGCTGGTTCGCTTTTTGTTTTCGGAAAATCAAAACCTGAAAAATATCCTTCTGATCATGCGCGATTAGTATCAAGCGAAGCAGAAGCAAAAAAATCAGTTTCAGAACTTGCATTAAAAAAACCAGATGTAATCAAAATCATACTTGATCACACACAAGATTTTGAGAGCTTTGATTTTAAAACCTTAACGGCATTAATTACTGAAGCACACAAATATAAGATTAAAACAATTGTACACATTGGTTCATGGGAAGACGCTCGAATGGCTATCAGAGCGGGAACAGATGTGATTACACATTTTGATGATGATGAAGTCATTCCAGACTCAATTGTGAAAGAATGGAAAAAGCAAAAAGTAATTTCAATGCCCACGCTTGCAGTACAATATGATATGGCAGCTATTTCTGATGATTTTTCGATTTTAGACGATCCATTGTTATTACAAGTTACAACTGTTGGTTTGCGAAATGAATATAAGAAAAAAAATAAATATACACAAAGAACCAAAGATTGGATTCAGTGGCAAAAAGATGATTTAGAAAATGATCGAAAAACATTTTTGAAATTAAAAAATGCAGGAATACAATTTTTAGCAGGTTCAGACTCAGCAAATATAGGTACATTTCACGGCTTTTCGTTACATAGAGAATTAGAATGGCTTGTAAAATTTGGACTAAAAGAAAATGAAGCATTAAAAATAGCTGCGGTAAGCGCTGCAAAATTTTTAAACCAAGACGACAAATTGTCTCAAGGGAGTGACGCAAATTTAATATTGCTGGATGCCAATCCACTTAAAAATATTCGAAATTCCACAAGAATTTCTGAGGTGTTTTTAAGAGGGATTAAAGTAAATAAAAACGATCTTTTAAATTAGAATTATAAAAAAAATTCCTAGATTCTTGACACCTAAAAATGTGAACTCATATTAAATAACGAGGGAAATATCCCATGTTATTAATCATAAATGTTTTTAGGAGGATTTATGAAAGGCCCACTTGCAACTTATCGCAGATCATTTTTTGATGATCCATTTTTTAGAGAATTTTTTGCACCCGTTGAAAGAAACGAAGAAGAACTCACCCATGGATTACCAGCGATTGATTTGCATGAACAAGACAATCGTTTTGTCTTGAAGGCAGATTTGCCAGGTATTGAAGAAAAAAATATTAAAGTAGAATACCGTGATGGAAAGTTAACGTTAGAAGCAAAACAAGAAGAAGAAAGAACGGATGATAAAACACGTCTCCATGTAAAAGAAAGAAGATCTGTTAATTACATGAGAACGCTTGGTTTTGGAACTGACATTGATGCAAACAAAATTGTAGCGAGCTACAAAAACGGAACATTGACTGTAGATATTCCTAAGTCAACAAAGTCGACGCAGACTATTCCGATTAATGTAAATAACAGATAATTCTTTTAGTTAGGAACATGCAAGAAGGGTTGGTGGTATTTACTGCCAGCCCTTTTTGTTTTTTGAATTTTGAATCGGGCAATATCCAAACAAATCAAAAGCTGTGTGCCAATGTTTTGTCCATTTTGATTCGATCGAATACATTTGTTGGTCCGTTGGATTTTGAAAAGTAAGTACATGAGCTTTGAGCATTAAATGTTGAAATTTAAATTTTTCTTTCATGTATCGATTGTGTTCTCGATCACCATATAATTTATCGCCGATGATGGGATGAGAAATTCCCATAAGGTGTCTTCGAATTTGGTGCATTCGTCCCGTTTTTGGTTTTGCTTCAAGTAATGAATATCGAGCCGAAGAATATTTACCAACAGGATCATTTAATTCAACTCGGGCGATGGTTGCAAAAGAGGTAAATGCTTCTTTTTCATCTAGAGGCCTAGAAATGGTAAAAACATCTTCAGTCCAACCACGAACGATTGCATAGTATTTTTTATCAACCAAACGATTCTGAAATTGACTAGCTAGATATTGAGCCGAACCTTGATTGAGGGCGTAGAGAACTACTCCAGATGTGCCGCGGTCGAGTCTATGAATGGGATATACATATTGGTTTATTTGTTTTGAAATAATTTGAAGGCCATTGGATGCATTTGATATTCGAATCCGTTTATCTTCGGGCGGATGAACTGAAAATCCAGCGGGTTTATCAACCGCAACTAAGTTTTCGTCTTGAAATAAAATTCGAAATTGTTGAGCCATAGGAAGCTAATAACATAAACGAATTGTGCTTGAAAGCATTGATGATCATCGAGTAGAATTCTTATATATGTTACTGAAAACATTAGTTCTTTTATTGCTTGTTCGGGTTCAATTTGTACATGCTGATTATATTCGTTTTTGGACTGGCCTAAAAAAACAAGCTGTATCTAATCAAAAATTTTTGGATGGTTTGAATGATATATTTTTTAAGACAACGGTTGAGCAATCAAAAATCAATGATCAATATTTAATAAATGCTTATATACCCGTGTTGTTAGATGAAAAGGGCGTTGAACTGCCAAACGAAGTTGCTTTAGTAATTTATAAAGATGAAAAATCTTACCAAGATATTCGTAAAACAGATTTAGGAATCAAATATGCAGATATGCATTGGCAGTATTTTGATTCAGAACATTCCCGCTCAGTTGTACCAGAAAAATATCCTGCCAAAATTGAACGAGATCATGCTTATGAAGTGAAAGCCTACTCTGGTTGGAAAAACTCATCTGTTTTATTTAGGGCAACTTTAAAGAAAATAAGCTCAAATCAGGTGGCAGATATCATCGAAAGTACATTGAAGGCTTCTGGCATAGAAGGATACGTTGTGTTATTTAACGAAAACTATTTGATTGAATTCATAGCCTTTGATAAAAAAAGAGTAAGCATTATTAAAAGACCAGACTACGACACAGAAACGATTTATTTATCAAATCGTTCGTTGAATTCTGATAATGAAAAAATTGGCTGGCATCAAGGTGTAAATTGGAGCTGGTGAAAGGTTGGATTAAGAAATGTTTCGTAACAAAATTTATTTAAGTTTAATTCTCTCGAGTTCAATTTTATTTAATGCCTGTGGTGCGAAGTTAGATTTGCTTTCGCATGGCGAATCTGACAAAAGTCTAGATCAGCCAACAACAACCACGCCTCAAGGACAAGGTAATGGTGGAAATGGTACAACACAACCGCCTGTTTGCGATCCCTTTACACATGAGCCGACCACTTCAAATGTGAGCGGTTTGAAAACAATTCTAAAATATAAAGATTCTCACAAAAAATGGATTCACTCAGTGAATCAAGTTTTGTGGTGCGGAAAAAAAGCCCCCATAGATTTGTATTTTAATCGCGTATTTGTACCGACAATGAATTGGACCGAAGGGTTCACTCAACCGGATGGTACAAAAGTAAAAGATAAAAAAGGAAATGTCGTAATCGATTCGTTTGCATTGAAAATGAAAACCAGAGTTGTATTAAAAGAAGGACAAGAAGAGGGCTACTATCAATTTGCATTATTGAGCAATGATGGCTCTCGAGCTTCGATTAAACATCCGCACATTCCATTTTTAATTAATATTGTAAATGATGACGGCATTCATGAAACAAAATTTAAGTGTAGTTGTTTTGGAGTACACATGCAAAAAGACAAGCCACTACAATTGGTAGTAAAATATTTACAAGGACCAGCGCCTACCATGACGAATGTTTTAATGTGGAGAAAATTAGAAAATCCAAAAAGAAAAAAACATTTTGTACACGCACCTCATGAAGATGTGTGTGGCATGAAGGGTGATGACCAATTTTTTGAAATCAATACAGGCATTGAAAAAGATGGCTATAAAAAGTTAATAGCAAAAGGCTTTAGGCCACTCGATGCTGAAAATTTTATATTGCCTGAAGATGGCCAAACGAATCCTTGCGCTGCTCAGTAATTCAAGGTTCGTAAATAATATATAATGGATAATGATCAGAACCACGCAGCGGCAAAATATTTGCCTTTGATTTTGTTTTTGGATACGTAAAAGCGTGGTCTATAACAAAATTTTGAATGTCTTTATATTTGACCGCACTTGCAGCAGGAAAACTATGTTGATGGTTTTCTTTTAAAAGATAGTTTAATTGTTTTGAAACATTTTTAAATGGATTTGGAATAAAAAAATCTTCAATTTCATTTGGTGTGTTCATGTCTCCAAATAGTAAAAATTGTTTATTATTTTCGATTAAATTCTTTTTTATTTTAAAGTGAAGTCGTTTCGTTTGGTAATACAAAGGGTTGTCTGTGCCTTTCCAAAGAGAGAGTGCTGTTTTAACTGTGCCTGCATGTTCAAAATGTGCGCGCATCATAGGCCACGGATTGCATAAATGTACTGGAACAAAAGTAAAATCTACACCATTAATGGTTGAGGTTACTTCTGCATATGGTCTTTCGAAACTTTTTGCTTTGCTTTTGTGTACTTGGATCCATTTGTTTCTGTATTTAGCTTTTTCTTCTTCATTTGAAGTAATTGGGACCCAATCAATTGAATTGATTTTTACATTAAATGCGTGTTTTGAAAAAATTTGAATTCCTTCATAATGTTGTGCTTTGCTATAGGGAACATACATTTCAAATGGATAATATTTTTTAATTACTTCAACTGTCTCTTGGTCAAAATAGCTGGGAATGTATTCTCCCAACACGATAAAGTCTGGGCTATATTCACTGGATGCTATCATTTTTAAATTTTCATCCATTGGTGATATGCCTTCATTTTTTTTGATGATTCGAGTGAGCTGCCCGCCACCTAAGGTGTTCCACCATAAAATGCTAACTTTATTTTTATGTTCGAGCTCGTCAATAGAAACAGTGCGAGTGCCTTTGTCGTTTAATAAATTTAAAGTAACAACGGATGAAAGATTGCGATTAGGAGTTGCGCAAGAAACAAGAAATAGCATAAAAATTGTTAGAAATATTAGTTTCACCTTATACTATTCGGCTTTTAAAACCCTGATATTAAAGGGAATGTTAAATCCATCGATCCATTTATTGAATTTATTGCCTAGAAAATCATTAAGTCAAATGTGTGGGGTTATAAAAGGATGCGTGAAGGCGACACACTGGCTGTTATTTTTGTTGGATATTAATTGTTATTGATTTTCAGCGGATCTATATACAATTTTTTTAGGAATACAAAAATCAACTATTACTTTTTGATCTGATGCTAGTTGAGTTAATTCTTTAAATTGAGTTTGGTCTTTGCATGGATAAGACAATAAGCCACCATTTTGAAATTCTTTGCCAAAAACTTCTTTAATATTTGGTAAACCGGTTAGACCTTTTACATAATATTCCCAGGCAAACGCCATGTTTGATCCGGTGGTTTCATCTCTTGCCAACGTTCGATCAGGATTTGTAGTAATTCCAATTACACCTACGGGTTTTAAATTAAATTTACGAATTGTTTTTCTCAATTGAATCAAGCGATCGCCACCAACAACTTCTTTTTGGCCTACCTTTAGGCCAACTGTAGAAAGAGTGATAATACTTAAAATGATCATTAATATTTCAAGCTTACGAAATAATGAAGAATTTAGATTTGCTTTCACAACATGAACAGCCGCGCTGAATGGTAAAAATAACGCCATCATTGTCCAAGCAATGTGTCTTGGTTCCCATTGTTTTCTAGAGCAGCTAGCATACCAGGCCATGAGGCTTCCGATCGTAAACAAGAGAATTGGAAGTATGATTGCAGTGATAGTCATCGAATTTATAAATGTACAATTTATTTTAGATTCTGATTTTTTAACTTTTATCAAATAGGTAAGCACTAATAGTAAAAGCGGTATTAAAAAGAAAATGCTTCCAATGATCGGCATCATACCATTGAATACTTCAGAAAAAGATTTCATCGCACCTAGTTTAGTGGCGCAAGCGCTTTCAATTAAAGGATCTTTGTGGCGTGCGATTTTGAAAATCCAGTAATATACAAATGCAGCACCGCTGACGAAAGAGTAAACGATCGAAAAACGAAAAGAATTTTGTTTGTGTAATTTTTTTAAGGATCCAATATTTTTGTACAGAATAGAAACTGTAAGAACTATAAACTGTGTAAACATAGTAAATATGCTTAAAATATTAAACCAAATTGAAGTCATGCTGATGATTAAAAGTAATGAAATCCAAAACGAGATATTATTATATTGAGGTACTTGAGAGTTTGTTTTTATAAATTTGCTAAGTATTTTAGCGGTGATATACCAACTAAGACCATTGAATAAAATTAAACTAGCATGAAACTTTAAGTCGATTGTCATCGATAAAAAGTAAGAATTGATTGCAATCGCTGAAGACCAAATCAAAATCATTGTTGCGATCGACTGAGAAACTTCAAATATCATAAACAATAAAAAGCCAATTCCGACTGTACTTATGATTAATGGGTAAAGTCTTGCAGCCAATTCCGTATGAGTTAGTGTCCATTCGGGTGCGATTGTATTAAAGATTGTCCAATGAAGTTTTCCAAGAGCCATATCAAATGGGGGAGCCATACTATAAATGCGACTACAGCCTATTACGCTTGACCAATTATGGTTCCAGCAAAAAAGAGATAAAGATTCATCGTCTGTAAAACCCATTGTATTTGCGCCGGGTAAGTGAGTGATGAAAATATAAATACAAATTAGCAATGAGAGCAGGAATGCTATTTTGTTTTTAGAAATGTACTTTTGATTCATTTATTGCTTTGAACGCAATTCAGACTTTAAGCTCAAAAGCCCAAGAAGGTGTTCGTAAGCAATTCTTGGTACTTTCGTTGGTCTATATACTTGAGTTTCTCCAGCAGAGCGAACCCTGTGATTTACAGGTACTTGTGCGTAAGCTGTTTTGGTTGCTGTTACGCGCGCTAAAAACTCCCACCAAAAACCTTGTTTTAAAATGCCAACGTTACCGCTTAAAACTCTTTGAAGAAGAGGCAATTTAATAAGCAAATACGGACATGAAGGATCTTTTGCTTTTACTGGGAAAATCACTTTATAAACAAGTTTGAAGCTTCCAGACATTACGAGTCTAATCCAATGATCCGAACGTGGATTGCGATAACCTAAAACAAAATCATATTGATCTAGTTTTTCATATAATTTTGTAAAATCACTTGGATCGCATTGACCGTCTGAATCTATAAAACCAACAACATCACCAGTGCATGCGCGAAATCCATCAATCACAGCTTTAGAATAACCTTTGCGCTCAGTTGACGTGATTAATAGCATCGGAAGTTCTTTTTCTAATCTTCTCAATACTTCAACAGTATTGTCTTTTGATCCGTCTTCGCAAATTACAAATCGAATGGGAATAGAATTCTTTTTTGTAACAACTTCATAAAACTCACGAAGAGTTGCTTCAATAGATGCGCCTTCGTTGTGTACGGGTAATACAATATCAACTGGTTTTGATGTTTTAAACATTTTAGAATTAATCTCTTTCCATTAACAGACGTTCAAGGTTTGCTTTCTTTTCAGGTGTTAGAATTTTTAAATACCATTCAGCAGTTCTTCGTACGCCGTCTGAAAGTTTATATTCTGCAGCCCAATTCAAAAGTTTTTTAGATTTAGTATTATCTGAAGCTCTGCTCTTTACGCCAACAGGTTTATCAAGTTCGCGTTTCAATTCTTTTGGTTCCCAATTATAAGTTTTAAAAATTTCTGAAATTAATTCCATAATTGTATTATGTGATGAAGTACCAATGTTTATGGTTTCAAATCCATTTAATTTAGCGCCTGATAATGCAAGGCCTGTAACTGTATCTAATACATATGTGAAGTTTCTAGTCTGTAAACCATTGCCCCAAATCGGATATGGATCTAATTTTGCCGCAGCTTTTGCAATTAATGCTATCACAGCATGGGTTTCGTTTTCACGTTCTCCGTAAGCTGTAAAAATTCTGCAAGCGATACCTGTGATTCCAAATTGTTTATTGAAAGCACGAAGTTGAAGTTCCCCCATGTATTTTGCCCAACCGTATTCTCCGTCTGGAAAACATTTTCCGGCTTCTTCAAAGTTAGCATCACTTTCACGAAGTAAATTACGATTGCTTTCATTTTCTTGTAAAGTAACTGGGTAAGCACATGCTGAACTAGCAAAAATAATTTTTTTAACATTAGCTTTTGCACTAGATGCAAACACTTGATGGTCTAATGACATGTTGTTTACGCATTCTACCGGGTGAGATTCAATATAACCACGTCCACCGTGAGAAGCAGCTAAATGAAATACGATTTCTTGATCTTGTGTAACAGCGTTTGCTACTTCTGGATTTCTTAAATCACCTTTTATAAATTTTACTTGTGATTGAATTTGAGAAATGTTTTCAAGTTTTCCGCTTGAGAGGTCATCTACGATTGTAATTTTTGCATTTGCAGCAACCAAAAGGTCTGCAAGGTGACTGCCGATGAAAGATGCACCACCGGTGATTAATACTTTTTTATTTGTATAAAACTCTTTAAGTACAGATTGAACCACATTGCCTCCAAAAATTTACTATTAAAATATAGGTTTTTATAAATCAGCAGAGTTGTCTTTGTAAATAGGCGAAAAAATAGGATTAAATGGCTCAGGGGG
>CAZNGN010000022.1:0-50835 GCA_964572865.1 uncultured Bacteriovoracaceae bacterium
GCATGTATTTCATTGTGCATTACTTGTTCATTATTTTTAATTTTTTCGGTAATTACTTTTTCAATTCCTTCTGATTTTATATAAGTATACTGAAACTTTAAGTATTCTTCTTTACTCATGTAGCTTTGGTATGGTTCGACAGATTCTACGTACACTCCTACTTTCCAATCGCCTACAAATACTAAATCTTGATACGCTTTTATGACCGCGTTTTTTTGACCACTTTGATCTAAAGTATATGACAAAGCCTTTAATGATGAGAATCCTATCATAGGTTTATTTAAACTTTGAGCAAATGCCTTCATTGTAGCAATTCCAATTCGAATTCCTGTAAAAGATCCTGGTCCTATTCCTACAGCAAATACATCAATTTTCTGAATTGGAACTTCACCTAAACATTCATCTATATAATTCATTAACGACTGTGAGTGTGATAATTTTGTGGATCCGTATACACTTTTGATGACTTTATGATCTTGTATTAAACAAACACAAGCTTGCAGCTGTGAACAATCCAAAGCTAAAACGTACATAATACTACTCCAATAAACGCTTAATAGCTGGCAATCCTACTCTAGAGATGTCATTGAACATCACAACAACTAATAATAATAAAATTAACGATAGACCTACTTGTTGAGCAAGTTCGCTCTGTCTGAGAGATATCGGACGCCCTCTCACAACTTCGATCATTAATATAAAAATGTGTCCACCATCTAAAATTGGTACCGGCAAAATATTAAATATTGCTAAACTAATACTGATTAATGCCATCACTTTTAAGAATTGTGATATGCCTCTCTCCATTGAATCACCAGCTAATTTTCCAATTAATAGTGGTCCACCTAAAGTTTGCACAGAAACTTGTCTTGTTGCTAATTTTTTAAGTGAAATAATTGTTTTTACAGATAAATCAATTGCTCGACTCCATGACTCACTCGTCAACGTAAATGGATTAAACGTTCTTTCAACAAAAATTTCTGCATCACTTGCTACAAACAAAGGATATATACCGATCAAATATTGTTTAACATCTCTTCCTAAAACATCTTTAGTTTCGGTAATTGATGGAATCATTTCTACTTTGCTTTTCTTGCCTAATCTTTCAAATACAATATTAAATTTACCTTTAGTTTCACCAAATGTTTGTACATTTTCTCTCAGTTGATTAAATGAAGTAAGTGTTTTATTTTCAATTGAAATCAAACGATCTCCAGGCTGCAATCCTATCGTTTCTGACGGAGAACCTTTGGTTGTAGCAAATATAAATAACTCTGAAGAAAATAAACCTAATGAGTCTAAACTTTGTACAGGAAGTTTAATTTCAGAAGTAGGTTTAGTTGATATTTGCGGCTTATGATCTGCTTGCCAATATTGTATCGTATGCGAAACAATTCCCAACGTCATTTCTTTAACTCGACTATCATTCAACTCTTCTATAGTAGTAAGCAATTCTTCAAAATTTTTAATGTTTTTACCATTAATTGTTACTATTTCATCTCCTGTTTTTAATCCTACCCTTGCAGCAATGGATGACGGATCAGAAACACCGATGACTGAATGTCTTGCCGGATTCATTAATCCATCAATCGCTCCCACCTCCATTGGCTCACCATAAATACTAAATCCTTGGGTAGGCTTTGGAGTTGCTTTTAATTCAATAATTTTTTCTGCATTTAGAACTTTTCTTTTTACTCTAAAATTAAGTTCCTTATTAATCGATTCAGAAATAATCTTTGAAACATCTTCTAGTTTAGTGACAGTTTCATGTCCGATTGCTGTAATTACATCACCAGATTTAAATCCGGCTACAGCTGCTTGAGTTTCACTTGGGACTCTTTCAACTAATGTAGTTACATGAGACTCGCCTATCATCAGCATCATGCCAATGACTACAATTGCAAATAAGAAATTAAATAGTGGTCCACCTATAAATATTAAAAAACGTTTCCAAGGTTCTTGATGGTTTAACGTTCTGGTAATTAACTCAGGTTCAATTTTTTCATTAGGATCTTGACCTAATAGTTTCACATATCCACCGAGTGGAATTACAGAAAGACAATATTCTGTCTCACCTTTTTTCTTTTTAAATATTTTAGGACCAAATCCCATTGAAAATGCATCAACTCTTACATTAAAAAGTTTTGCAAAAAGATAATGTCCTAATTCGTGAATAAAAATCAGTGGACCTAAAAGTAAAACAAAAGATGAAATGTACATTAGCATAATTTATGATTTTACTTATAATTTCGAACTCATGCAAAGATTCTCGTACACATATACATAATCGGCAGGGTAAAAAGCACACCATCAAAACGATCGAGCATTCCACCATGACCAGGTAAAATTTGACTAGTATCTTTAATTCCATATGCGCGCTTAATCAAAGATTCACATAGGTCACCGACAATAGCGAAAACACTTACTAAAACGGATGTTACAATTGCTCCCAGAATACTCAATTGATGGAACACAGCAAATTTATAAATTAATGCGATTAGCAAACTTCCAACAACTCCACCAACAGCCCCTTCAAACGATTTGCCTGGACTAATCAAAGGATAGAGCTTTTTCTTGCCATATTTGCGTCCGACAAAATACGCAGCCGAATCGCTAGCCCAATTGATTAGTAAAAATATAATAATCCAATTCATTCCATTAGATCCCATTCGAATCATGGGAAGATATTGCATAAACAAAACAACATAAACTAATACAAAAACCGTAAATATTAATTCTTCAAAATGTTCTTTTAGTTTTTCAGAATGCCTTTCTGCAATCACTAAATAATACGTGAACAAACCAATGAATGCTGCCATTAAACACTCAAGACCTGATTTTGGGAAAAAAACATTTGTGAAAACGATTAACCAAGAAATACCTAAAAGGGTTTTTCGTTTTTCATCGTGATCCGGCAGCTTATATAAAAATTTTGAAAATTCCCAACACATCACAGCCGTTAAAACTGCAGCAATCAATAATGCACCTATGTAACCAGCAAATATTAGTAGTCCTAAAAATACTGACACACCTACTATCGCAGTTTTAATGCGTACACTGGTTTCATTTTTCTTAGTCACTTTAATTGCGTCCATTAAATTCGTGTTTCCTTGGTTGCATCTGATTTTATTTTGCCAAATCTTCGATCTCTTTTGTCAAATTCGATCAATGCTTTCATTAACTCATTTCTGTCAAATTCTGGCCATAAAGTTTCTGTAAAATAAAACTCAGTATAAGCTAATTGCCATAACATAAAGTTAGAAACCCTTAACTCACCACTTGTACGAATCAATAAATCAGGATCTCCCGCTTCTGCGTTTTCTAAATAATTACTAAATAATGATTCATTTATTTGTTCCGCCTGAAGCTCACCTCTTTGTACGAGTGTCGCAAGTCTACGTGTTGCTGCCAATATTTCATCGCGTGAACCATAAGACAACGCCAACGAAAACTTTAATCCAGAATTAAATTTGGACATATTTTCGGTATCGCGAATTATTTTTAGTACATCCGCTGGTAACCGATCAATCGATCCTATTGCTTTAAACTTAATATTGTTTTCCATCATGGTTTTTTGCTTTTTTAATAACCATTTTTTCAGAATCTTCATCAAACCAGATATTTCTTCAGTAGGACGATTCCAGTTTTCAGATGAAAAGGCATATAATGTAAGTGCTTGAATTCCTAAATCATTCACATATTCAATGAGATCATTGACTCGTGCTGAGCCGCGAATATGTCCATATATGCGAGGATGTTTTTTGCGTTGAGCCCAGCGGCCATTCCCATCCATGATAATTGCAAGATGTTTGGGGAGCCGTTTAAAATTCATGGCCTATACGCTCATGATTTCTTTTTCTTTTGCTGCAATTAACTTATCTACTTCTAATACAAACTCATCTGTTTTCTTTTGAACTTGTTCAGTAGCTTTTTTAGCATCATCTTCAGTTAATTTTTTTTCTTTTTCTTGTTTCTTAATTGTTTCATTTGCATCACGTCGTTCATTTCGAAGAGCGATTTTATTATCTTCACCTTGTTTTTTAATTAATTTCACTAATTCTTTTCTTCGTTCTTCCGTCATCATAGGAAGAGACAAACGGATGATTTTACCGTCATTTTGAGGAGTCAAACCAATGTTTGCCATTAAAATTGCTTTCTCAATAGCTTGCAACATTGTTTGTTCCCATGGTTGAATTTGAATGGTTCGCGCTTCTGGACAAGTAACCGATGCAACTTGAGAAATCGGCATCATTGATCCGTAATAATCAACTTTAACACCTTCTAAAAGTGCAGGATTTGCCCGGCCTGTTCTAACTTTGGTTAGTTCTGATTTAAAATTGGTAATGGTTTTTGTCATTTTTTCATTTAATTGATCAAGAATTGCTTTCATTTAAAGCTCCTTTGATTTTTTGGTGATTATTTTGCGGAACGAACCAATGTTCCCACATGTTTACCAAGCACAACATCTTTTGTGCCATTTTGTTTGTTCATATTATAAACAATGATTGGCAAATCATTATCCATACAAAGAGAAATTGCAGTTGAATCCATCACTTTCAGATTCTTTTGTAAAACATCTAAATACGTTAATTCATGAAACAGTTTTGCATTTTTATTTTTAGCTGGATCTGCATCAAACACACCGTCAACTTTAGTAGCTTTTAAAATTACGTCAGCGTTGATTTCCATTGCGCGTAAACTTGCAGCTGTATCTGTACTAAAATAAGGATTACCTGTTCCTGCTGCAAAAATGACAACACGTTTTTTTTCTAAGTGTCTGATTGCTTTTCGTCGAATATAAGGTTCAGCCAATTCTTGTATATTCAATGCTGACTGCACTCTCGTAAAAACTTCCATTCGTTCTAAAGCATCTTGCAATGCTAAGCAGTTTAATACGGTGGCAAGCATTCCCATATAATCTGCTTGCGCTCGATCCATTCCATGTGTTGCGGCTGTCAAACCTCTGAAGATGTTACCACCACCGATGACAACACCAATTTCAACACCTAAATCTCTAACTTCTTTGATGTCTTTTGCAATATCAGTCAAAACATCCGTATCAATACCGAATCCTTCCTTTCCAGCGAGGGCTTCGCCAGAAAGTTTTAAAAGGATTCGTTTATACTTTAATTTATGACCAGTTGCTGACATTTGATTAATTTACAGCAGTTGAAGTAGCTGCAGATTCACCCATTTGGTAACGAACAAATCGTCTTATAATGATGTTTTCACCAATCTTAGCAATCATTTCATTCAATAATGCTTCGATAGTTTTATCAGGATTTTTTACAAATGGTTGTTTTACTAAACATACTTCATCTACATATTTTTGAACTTTGCCTTCAATGATCTTATCCATTACATTTGCTGGTTTGTTAGCATTTTTTGGATCTTGTTTCATTTGAGCTAAGAAAATTTCTTTTTCTTTGGCAATATCCGCTTGATTCACTTCTTCTGGACGAACATATTTTGGATTTGCAGCAGCAATGTGCATTGCTAGGTCTTTTACAAATCCTTGGAATTGTTCGTTACGTGCTACGAAGTCTGTTTCACAGTTTACTTCTACAATCACACCAATTTTTCCATTAGAGTGAATGTAGCTAGAAATAGAACCTTCAGAAGCTTGGCGCGATGATTTTTTAGCAGCAGCTGATAATCCTTTTTTACGTAAGAACTCAACCGCTTTTTCAAAGTCGCCATTCGTTTCAGAAAGCGCTTTTTTACAATCCATCATTCCAGCGCCAGTTTTCTCTCTTAATTCTTTTACTGCGTTTGCTGAAATTTCCATGTTATTTCGCCTCAGTTTCTGTTGTTTCTTGTTCTTCTTGAGCCGCTAAATCTGCAGCATCAATTCCGCGAAGATCGATGTCACCTTCAAAGCGTGATACTTTTTTGCCTGAATCAGCTTCTTCTCTAGCTAATTTTGCAGCCAATGCTTCATCCGATTTTAATTTTTCTTCAAACATTTTTGTTCCTTCAATACATGCCTCAGCAATTAAGTGAGAAAACAAACGAATGGAACGAATTGCATCATCGTTACCTGGAATTACATAATCAACATCGTCTGGATCACAGTTTGTATCAACTACTGCGATTACAGGGATTCCTAAACGTTTAGCTTCTTTTACTGCAATGTGCTCTTTAGATGGATCGATTATGAAAATTGCTCCTGGGAGTTTTTTCATATCTTTGATTCCGCCCAATGAAGATTCTAATTTTTCCATTTCTTTATTTAATTGTGATTGTTCTTTTTTAGGTAACAATTCAAAGTCACCATTTGCTTTCATGTTTTCAGTATTTTTCAAACGGTCGATCGAAGCTTTGATTGTTTGATAGTTTGTTAACATTCCGCCTAACCAACGGTTTGCAACGAAAAATTGACCAGCGCGATTAGCTTCTTCAATGATCACGTCTTTAGCTTGTTTTTTAGTTCCAACGAATAAAACTTTTTTTCCTTCAGAAGTTACGCGAATGATTTCAGCGCAAGCATCTTTTGCGTAATTTACAGTTTTTTGTAAATCGATAATATAGATTCCGTTGCGAGCACCGAAAACATATTTTTTCATTTTTGGATTCCATCGGCTAGTTTGGTGGCCGAAGTGAACACCAGCTTCTAAAAGCTCTTTCATAGTAACATTAGGCATTTTGACTCCTTAATTAATTGTTATTGGTTATGGGCAACTTGGCAGAAGCCCCTCCTCCACCCCGAAAACTGAAATGTCATACACTTACAAACCACTGTAAGTCTTCATCAAATCAGCACCAACATTAGCGCCGGGATGTGTGTAATGACTCAAGGTTCTAGCAATCTTGTGTCTAATTTTCAATCATAATATGGATTTATTAGCGCCTGCGCTGCGCGTTAAGGCAATGTGGATGCGGTTTCAAACTTATCTTTTTCTGCAGGAAACTTAGATAAAGCCTGATTTTTTAATTCTTCTACTACACTTTTACTTCCGGCTTTTGCAGCTGCTCGAATTACAATTTCAAATAATTTAGGGTCGGCAATGCCTTTTTGAATAAACGCTCTTCCTTCATTGGTCGTATCTGCTGGAGTGCCAGTTTCATTAAGAATCATAATTCGTAACAGAGCATATTCTCTTGAATTCTGTGTTTCTGGAGAAAACCTTTTTAAGTACGGCTCTGCTTCTTTAGCGAGTTTATGCTCAATCAATGCAGCACCAGCCTCTAATAAGATTCCAGGTCTACCAGCACTTGTTACAACAGCTTTTTGCAATAACTCTAGTGCGCGTGATTTATTTTTAATTCTCAAATAATATTTTCCGCAAACGACCAAAGCAGCACAAATGTACTTAATTAAGTGATCATTTCTTTCGTCTAAATTTGTAAATACAGAGTAATATTTTTCAACGTCATCAAACTGTGAAGTAGTAATGGCAAGTTTTAAAACTTCAGAAAGTCGTTTTGGATTAGCTGGGAAATATTGCGATATCCGTTTAACCACATCATACGCCTCTGTATGAAGCTTTTGTTCCATAAATACATCATAAAGACCTACCATACATTTATAATGAATCTTATTATAATCTAACCCGTGTTTATATTCTCCTTTAGCAGTGTCTTGAGATTTTTTAATACCCTCTAATTGTCCTTGATAATAATGTGCAAGTGATGGCTTTGCATTCAAAGTAACTGCTTCCTTCAATACCTTGTCTGCTTCTTCTATTTTATTTTCTTTCAACAATTTTTTAGCTTCTTCTACTTTAACTAAATATTGAGGAGGTTTAATTTTAATCAAAGCAGCGGCCATTACGGTTTTTCTTAAAACTTCTGGAGTAAATGGTTTTAACACAAATGCATCGATGTCTTCTTCAGCAGCTTGTGCAACTGCTGATTGAGATGAATTTCGAGTTACTAAAATAAACAATGATGTTGTTGAGGCAGGGTTCGCAGCTCTTTGCCTTTGTAATAGATCTAAACCCGATGCCTTTTCTAATTCATATTCAGCAAAAATTACGTTTGGTTTAAATTCATTGATTGCATCATTTGCTTGTTGAAATGTATCTGCTGTAATTACCCTGTGAGATTGAGCACCTAAGTCAGCTAAAATTTTAAACATTCCTGTGCGACTTGTTTTATTTGGATCAACTAAAAGTATAAGTTGTTGAGAAATATACTTTTTAAAGACTTCTTCTTCTGGTGATAATTTTGGAGGTGGTACCATATCGCTTATTTAATATATTACCTAAAAAATATAATTAAATATCGGCAATTCCACGAGCATTTAAAAGGAAGTGAGTAAGTTCTTCCTGACGCTTAGCGTACATATTGGTAACTGCTTGCCAGTCTTTTTCTTCATACTGCATTAACTCACACTTCGCCCGAATTCTAGAACTACCTGTCTCTTCTAAATCAATCAGCTTAAACGTTGCAGCAAATTTTAATGGCTTTTTCTCTTTTGGATTAGAAACTTCGGCTTTAAATGAAAAGTAGTGAGCAATTCTTCCACATTTTTGAGGTAAATCTAAATATATAATATTATTTTCGAATTCAAGAAATTCAATCGAATCAAGTGGTACTACCGGCGTGCTTGAAGTAGTATTCATAAATTCAGTAAAGTTAAATTCAATCGAACTAAAGTCTTTTGGATTTATAATATTTTCGTAGTCTTTGAGATCTTCATTGCTCATGTCTAATAAACTCAAGAATCTAATTTTGTAATGGTACCGACGGAGGGACTTGAACCCCCACACCTTGCGGCACTTGGTTCTAAGCCAAGCGTGTCTACCAATTCCACCACGTCGGCGCAAATGTGTTCTATCTATATATATGAAACTTTAATCCAAGAAAAGAAAAGAATATCTGACACGAGGCGTGATTTTAAATTTTATTTTTTCAATAGAGATTTGATTTGAGCCTGCAGCTTACCGATTTCAACTTTGAGTTGCGTTTCTGCAAGCCTTAAATCATCTGATTTCTTCTTAAGTTTTTCATTTTCATCTTTTGTAGCTTTTAACATCTTATTTGCTTGGTCATATTTATGTTTAAATTCGTTATCATCACCTTTGTTTGCAGACTTTTTAGCATCTTGGGTTGCTTGTTGAGCAGCCTTCGCTGCTGCTGCATTTGCTGAAGTTAATTTTTCTTGTAATTGTTTCAATTGTAATTTTAAAGTATCAATTGTTTTTTGGCTAGCTTCGGCTGCTCTGTCTGCGCCTTTCGAGTTTAAAGCGTTATTTAATCTATTTTGTAAATCTCCCAATTGCTTTTGTTTCATCATCAATTCTTTTTGCATTTCGGCTTTTTCGGTCGAATCTTTCATCCACTTTACTTGAATTTCTTCAATTCTTTTCACATTTTTATCATTATTTTCTTTTGTAACTGCCAAAGTTTTTTCTGCAATCATTAATTTTTTAACCGTATCAGCGTGATTTGAATTTCCCATTTCAGATTTTAATCGACTAATTGTTCCTAAAGCATTTGTAAGTGATTCTTTGGCTTTCTCTAATGAAAGCTCTCTTTGTCGAATTGTTTCATCTTTTTTTCTGACTTGCTCTTTCATCATTGTTTCAAAAGTTCTCATCTCTAATTCACGTTTTCTTTGGTCGGCATCAATTTGACGAACTTTTTTATTAAATTCTCCTTTTTCTTTTTGTAATTCAGCAAACATTTCACTCACTATTTTTTTAGCATCTTCAGATGAGTTTACATTTTCTAATTTCTTAGAATAACTAATCATTACATTATCTAAATCTTGTTCTAATTTATCAGGAGTTACCCCAGAAAAAACAATCTCTTCTTCTTTATCCAACCCCTTCATTTTTAAAATATGATTCACTTCATTTAAGTATTTTTCATAAATTCCACGAATCGACTTTTCAAATAGTGGACTAAACGCATCTTGAACAATTTTTTCTTCGATTGAGCCTAACTCATGACGAAGATCAGATACTGACTCTTTAGCTATTTTTTCTAATTCAAACTCTAAACCAGTGCCTAATATGCCTTTTTCTGTAGTTCCTGTTCCAGAAATAATTGTTTTAGAGTCAGATGTAGAAGTAGATTCAGATCCGCCTATATTGAGTGCTTCATCAAGTGAAAGCAATCCTGTGTCTGATTTTACAACAACTTCACTTTCATTGGATTCACTAGAAGAAGAAATTTTAACGATCTCATCTTTTTGAGTATCGGTAACACCTTTGATTCGTATAGTATTATTTTCTTGTGCTTCTGACTGACCTTGTACATGTTTAAGCCAATCTTCTTGCGACAAATCTACAGGCTTTTCTGCTGTATTATTTACTAATAACTGTGGAAAAGCTTTTGCATCTTGATTGATCGAGTCTTTATTAAATTGATCAACATTTGCATTTGCTAAATGTTCAAGTCTTGATATTTTTTTACCTTTAGATGGCAACAATGTTTCTACGGTAACATCTACATAATCATACTTTTTCTCAGATGATTTTGTTTTACTTAATGAAGAAATAATTTGAATCCTTCCAGAATCTTTACAATGTCTGATCACTAATTCATCTGCAATGTCTTTAATATAACTTAACATTTTACGAATTCGAAACGTAATATCGGTTTGCTCATTTATTTCATAATTTTTAGATAAATCTATTGGATTTAATTGTGAATTAAAAGATGCTGTTACGCTTAGAATAAGTTTATCCGTATCCCATCCAACTTCCATTTCAATACATTTAGGCTTTTCGTCAGTTCTATAGTTTCTCCAACCATTAAAAATTGCTAATTCCATGATTTGACGGAATCTTTGTTCAACATCACTTGACTCGTCCGTATTTGAAAAAAATGAACTCGACTCATACATAAAGAAATCAATCACACGCCCAATATGCTTAGTTGAAAAAACAATATCGTACAATATACGTGAATCTTTTGCTAAATAATTTTCTATTCCAAAATCTGCAGAGATTAAAAGGCTTTTTTCAGCGCTCATGCTGCCGCCTTGTCTGATTTTTGAAATGAATCTTTTAATAAACTACTTAAAATAGTTTGAAGTTTATTTATTACTCTTGAACTAGGCGCTTCATCACCTGTCATTATGATTGATTCTAAAACTAGCTCTTTCTTAGATGATAAAATATAATTACTTTTGTACAGCCATCTAACAAAATGAATCAAATCGATACAATCATCATTAAACACTCCACTTGGATATGGTAGTAGGTCATCTTGTAATATAAATCCAAAACGTTTATCTCGTGGATCATAGTCTGGAATTTTATTATTTTTTTGGACATACTCATTTCGAATTAGTTTCAGTTCCTCTAAAAAAACTGCCTGAACATATTGTTGAATAAATTCAATATCATGGTATCCAATGATGATTGCAAATATCCCAGCGATAGATGCTCTTGTTAAACAAATCTCATAGATACCAACAGATATATTTTCTAGAAATAGTAACGAATTTGGCTTCGGAGACTGCAATGCATATTGCATCAAGAATATTGCAATTTCTGGTTGTTCAATTTTTAATAAAGAATTTGTATTTGTAGGATCCCAATCTAAACCAGATGAATCTGTAAAAATAATATTCACAATTGGTTTTAATATTGTCAGTAATACTTTTTGTTTTTCATAAGAAGGTAGTGTTTGATTATTACAAACTTCAAATAAATTTTTAGCAACAATCGAAAGTTGTGGGCATAACGTATCAATTGAATGATCTTTTGTATAAAGAACATTCGATTGCTTCACAATTTTGTGAATTCGAGCATCCACAGGAAATAATTTTTTCAATACACGAACGTATTTGTTATTCTTTTGTAGAAAAACAAATAGGTCGCGATCAGAGATCATTCCTTCACGAATGCTGTCTGGTGCCACTTCTGCAAATGCTTGCAACGGTGGCATTAAGTGTTTTGGTTCAACACTCATAGCTTTAAAAAACTCCCTTCTATCCTTCTATTTATTCGGCATTATTAGGAAATTTCCCAAATCTGTATAATCTAAAAACACTTGGCATTGGGTGAATTTTTCCTTATTTTAGAGTAATGAAAAAATCATATGGGCAAAATTTGCCAGAAATCATAGAATACGTAGATCAATTAATTCAACCTGAAGATTCTTGCCTATCTGAAATACGTGATAGAGCTGAAGAAAATAAAATACGTCCTATTCATGTAGCAAAGTTTGACGGACGTCACATAGAAGTAATAGCCCGTGCAACAGGGGCTAAAAAAATCGTCGAGCTTGGCACTCTAGCAGGCTATTCTACCGTTTGTTTAGCTAGAGCGCTTCCAAAAGATGGTAAAATTTGGACTTTTGAATATGTACCAAGACATGCTGAATGTGCCCGAGAATCTTTTCGTAAATCTGGATTTGAAAATCAGATTGAAATTATCATTGGATCAGCATTAGAAAGTTTACCTAAAATTAATCATCTTGGTCCTTTTGATTTAGTGTTTATTGACGCTGATAAAATTAATTATGCAAATTATTTAGATTGGGCTGCAGAAAACTTACGCGTAGGCGGTGTGATATTAGCCGATAATACTTTTGCTTGGGACATGATCACTCAAAAAGATTTTGAAAGTGACAATGAAATGGTAGATGTTCAAGCATTACAAAAATTTAATGATAAAATTGCCAATAGCCCTAGGTTTCGAACTACAATGTTACCCACCGGTGAAGGCCTTACTCTTGCTGTAAAGCTTAAATAAATTACATTTTTCCTGGATATAAACAAGCCGTTTCATGTGTAGAAGATTGTTTAGCAAGCTCAGGAAAATTTCCTGTTTTACAAGAGTCCGTCGCAATCGGACATCTTGGATGAAAATAACAACCCGCTGGTGGATTGATTGGTGAAGGTACATCTCCTTGAAGAATAATTCTATCTTTTTTGTGATTTGGATCTGGTATTGGAATCGCAGACAATAGTGCTTTCGTATATGGATGTTTAGGTGCAGAATAAATTTCATCTGAAGGAGCAAGCTCTACTACTTTACCTAAATACATCACTGCAACTCTGTCAGAGACATGTTTAACTACTTTTAAATCATGTGAAATAAATAAATACGTTAATTTAAATTCTTCTTGCAAATCCATCATAAGATTTAAAATTTGCGATTGTATTGAAACATCCAATGCGCTCACTGGTTCATCGCACACTATAAACTCAGGCTCCACGGCAAGTGCTCTAGCAATACAAATTCGCTGTCTTTGTCCCCCTGAGAACTCATGGGGATATCGATTGATCGCTTCTGCTCTCAATCCACATAAATCTAATAACTTTTTAACTCGCTTATCTCTTTCGCCTTTATATAAACCATGAATTTCTAATGGTTCAGCAATAATGTCTCCAACCGTCATTCGAGGATTTAATGAGGCATATGGATCTTGAAAAATGATCTGCATTTTGCGACGCAATTTTCTTAATTCTGCTGCTGGCATTTTGGTAATATTTTGACCCCCAAAGATTACTTCACCTGAAGTTGGTTCAATCAAACGCAAAACACAGCGACCTAAAGTGGATTTCCCACATCCGGACTCACCCACTAATCCAACCGTTTCGCCTCGAGCAATATTTAACGAAACATCTGAAACTGCTTTTACAGCAGCAACTTCACGTGAAAAAATTCCTCCTTTTATTGGAAATCTTTTTACGAGATTTTTAATTTCAACTAAATTTTCGCTCATTTAGCACCTCGTTTTTCAAATGCTGGCAAATCTTTAAAACAAGCTATGTCATGATCTGATCCCACGGATCTCAATTTTGGTTCTGACGATTTACATTCATCTGTAGCAAACGGACATCTTGATTGAAATCGACAGCCTACGGGCAACTCTAATAAACTTGGTACAATTCCAGAAATTGTATCTAGTCTTGCTTTCTTCTTACCAGAAGTCACTGCGGTTTTATTAAACGTTGGAATAGATTGCAGTAAACCTCTCGTATACGGATGCTTAGGATTTGCAAATATTTCTTTAACCAATCCTTGTTCAACAATTTTTCCTGCATACATTACGATTACTTCATCAGCTGTTTCGGCAACTACACCCAAATCATGCGTAATGAGCATCATTGCCATACCTAAAGTTTCTCGAAGTTTGCGCATTAAATCTAAAATTTGTGCTTGAATGGTAACATCTAACGCTGTGGTGGGCTCATCTGCGATTAAAATATTTGGATTACAAGAAAGTGCCATTGCTATCATCACTCTCTGTCTCATTCCACCAGATAATTGGTGAGGGTAATCATCGATTCTTTTTTCAGGTGAAGGAATACCAACCAATTTTAGCATTTCAATCGACTTTACAATGGCTTCTTTTTTAGAAACTTTTTGATGCAATTGAATTGCTTCACGAATTTGATCGCCCACTGTAAATACTGGATTCAATGAAGTCATCGGTTCTTGAAAAATCATTGAAATTTCGTTTCCTCTGATTTTTCTCATTTCAGAGATAGGAAGTTTCAATAAATCTTTACCTTTGTATACAATTTCTCCACCCGATATATCACCTGGAGGGGTCGGGATTAGTCTCATAATAGATAATGAAGTAACTGATTTTCCACAACCTGATTCACCGACGATTCCCAATGTTTTTCCTTTATAAACATTAAAATTGATTCCATCGACAGCATTAAACTTTCCGCCTTCTACCTTGAACGTAGTTTGAAGATTTTTAACTTCTAGAATTTTTTCTGAATTTTGAATTGTCATTTGTTTTTAAGCTTCGGATCTAGTGCATCTCTCAAAGCGTCTCCAAAAATATTAAATGCTAAAACGATGATAAACATTGCTATAGTTGCAGCAGTTAATTGCCACCACTTACCACTTGCAAGTTCTAATTTTGCGTCATCAATCATGACTCCCCAACTTGGTTGGCCTTGAACCCCTAAACCAAGATAAGAGAGAATCACCTCTGATTTAATTGCAGTTTGAAATTGAAGTGAAAAATTAATAATCACAATATGCATAACGTTCGGTAAAATATGTCTAAAGATTCTCACTCTATGTGTTGCTCCAATACTTTCAGCAGCCACCACATATTCCCTTTCTTTATGCTTCATAAATTCACCACGAATTAGACGAGCAAGTCCTACCCAACTTGTAACTCCTAAAGCAATATATATAGATATAATTCCTTTTCCTAAAACATAGGTAAATGCAATTAAAAGCATGATGCCTGGGATAGATGACAAAGTTGTATAAAACCAAACAATCACTTCATCGACTAAACCACCAAAGTAGCCTGCGAGAGCACCCAATACTACACCAATTGGAATTGCAATAAACGATGTTACCAAGCCCACACTCATAGCGATTCGTGTACCGTGTATCACTTTATAAAACACGCTACGACCGAAGATATCTGTACCCATGATTGTTTTAATGCTGTTAAAAGATGGGGCTGCATAGTTCGCACCTACTTCTGCATCCCAAGGAGCTGCTATGAATTCCAATTTTGCCAAAAATGCGATGAGTGCATACAATACAATTAGCGCTAGACTTGCCATCGCAAGTTTATCTTTTCGTAATCGAACCCATGCGTCTTGCCACAGTGATTTTGATTGAACAGATAAATTACTCATTTCAACCTCACTCTTGGATCAACCAGTGAATATAAAACATCGGTAATCAGATTTCCAAAAATAAATAATAAAGTTTCAATGATTGTCATTGCTTTAATTACAGGAAAATCTGAATTATGAATTGCATCGATCGTAATACTACCTAACCCAGGTATTCCAAAAAAACTTTCTAATAGAAATGAACCCGTAATTAAAAATGGTATCTCAATTACAACGTAAGTAAGCACAGGTATCATTGCATTTTTTAACACATGCTTAAATAATGTTTTGTTTTCGTTTAAACCTTTTGCTCTTGCCGTTCGAACATAATCTTGTCCGACTTCATCGAGCATAAATGTACGAAACACTCGAACGTTCACACCAATACCAACAATAATCCAAATCAAAGCGGGCAATGCAATGTATTTAAATCGCAATATCGGATCTGGATCATAACCTGAAATGGGAAACAAACCCCACATATACGCAAACACATATTGCCCAAACAATATATACGCAAGTGAAGACACGCTCA
Organism: uncultured Bacteriovoracaceae bacterium; assembly: GCA_964572865.1. Taxonomy (GTDB): domain Bacteria; phylum Bdellovibrionota; class UBA1018; order UBA1018; family UBA923; genus CAZNGN01. The sequence goes on from CAZNGN010000022.1 coordinate 16,044, forward strand.
TTCCCATTACGCATGTAACTACAACAATTCGATCAAATAATGAGCCTCTAAAAAATGAAACCAAAAGAGCAATTGTTAATGCTAAAATTGTTTCAACTATAAACGCTGGGATGGCTAGAGAAAGCGAAGCTGGAATACCATTCCAGATCATTTCTGATATTTTTTGTTTTGTTGAATATGATCTTCCAAAATCAAAAGTTGCAATTTGTTTTAAAAAATCTATAAATTGTTCAACTTTGGGTTTATCCATTCCTAATTCATGTCGTAATTCTTGAATTTGAGTCAAGGTTGCATGCTTACCAAGCATTTGATAAGTGGGATCACCACCTACTAAATTAAAAAGAACAAAGATTATTAGCGCCACACCAAATAAAATGGGGATAGTGTACAGTAATCTTCTAGCTAAATAAACAATCATTGAATTGATTTCTTTCTTAGCTCTTGATCAATTTTTAAATATTGTTCGTGATTATGTTCAAAAGAATGCATTTGATATCCCGAAACCCATGGATGTGTTAATCGCGTTTCCATTCTATGTAAACCCATAATCCAAGGAACATCTTTTTCTAAAGTAGTTCTCATTTTTGCAATCAATTGCATACGTTCAGGCGTGTCTGCCATCGGTGCTGCTTTTAAATAAAGTGCATCATATTCTTTATTTTTATAATTTGCTTCATTCGGCCCAGGCGATTCATTTTTACTATAAAGCAATTGCAATCCATTTTCAGCATCCGGATAATCATACAACCAAGAAATTCCAAACATTTGAACTTTTTTCTCTCGAATTCTTTTCAATAACTCAGGCCAAGTAAAAGCTTCTAATTTTAATTTAATTCCAATCTGAGCCATCGATCTTTGAAAGTATTCTGCCAATTGTCTTGTAGTAGAATCGGTTAAACATGAATACGTTAATTCAGGAATTCCTTCGCCATTAGAAAAACCTGCTTTTTCTAAAATTTCACGCGCCTTTACTAAATTGAAAATTCGATTTGGATTTTGGTATTTTTCTTCATATCCCTTTAACCCTGGAGGAATTAAAAACTCTGCTCTTTTTGCGAGACCCAAATAGAATTTGTCAATTGTGGGTGCTTCATCATACGCAAGTGACATAGCTAAACGTAAAAATCTATTTTTTTCTCCCCCCACTACAGGATCATCCCAATTAAATGCAATATACGTAAAATCAACAGCCGGATTGGTTAATACATTGATTCCTCGATCTAACACTTCTTTAGAAGGTTGATGAGATGTTGTCCAAACTTGTGACACATTATCTTTTGGAATTTTCATTAAATAATCATGATTACCTTGTAAAAAATTTAACCATGCCGGTTGATCTTCTACGATTAAATCGTCAACCAACTTATCTACAAATGGGATTGTCATTAAATTATCAGGTGCAAAAACTTTTCGAAATGTTGGATTTCTTTTCCAAACAATTTGATTATCAGAGTATCTTTCTAACTGAAATGGGCCTGTTCCTACCGGATTTCTAGTAAAGTCTGTCCCATAATGTTCAACACATTCTTTAGCTACCACTGAAGCATATGGCATAGTTAGAACATGTAAAAAACCAGCATAAGGTTTTAATAAAGTAATCTGAAGTGTATTTTGATCAATCGCTTTAAACTCTTTTACTCTTCCATCAAAAATCCATTTTCCATCAGAACGTGTTTTAGGATCTAAAATACGATTGAACGAGTAAACGAAATCTTCTGCTACAAGCTCTCTACCTTTTCCGTCTTTAAAACATATATTGTCTTGAAACAAAACGCCTTTACGAATTTTAAAAGTTAGAACTGTCTTATCTTGAGAAATTTGAGGCATTCCTTCTGCGAGTCTCGGCTCAATTTCGTAAGGTCTTTTTGTGTAATGGTAATGAAGTAACCCTTCATACGCCCGGGTAATTTCAATATTTGAATAATAATCAGATCCATATGCCGGATCGATTGACTTTATTTTTTCACGAACAGCAACTCTAAGTACATTTCCAGTTGGCTGACGATTTGAATTACAACTTTGAAAAGCTACTAATGAAATCAAAGATATAACTAATTTCTGCGTAAACGTTCTACACACCATATTCGAATAGTTAATCTTAGTTTTTGTAGTACGTCAAAATTCAGTTTTTGGAATTTCAAAATAATTCTGAGAAATTGAATCATTAAAGCTTCTTTCGCGCCACGTTAGATTCAGTTCAAACCCGTTTTGAGCCTTGATTTCAATTTGCTTTGCCAATTTCGTATCTAAAACAGATTGATATTCACTATATCGAACGTCATACCGAGCATTGTTTCCATTTGTAAAAACATGAGAAAGGAGGGGCATTAAGATATGTAAATCATTTCCATCGTACCAGTCTAATTCATACGTAACGACTTGATCATTATGATTTGCCTCAAATTGATCTACTGATTCTGGCGAATCAGCTAGTTGTATCCGACTAGGCTCTTGGTTAGTGACACCCAAGATTAAATCGGCGAATGAGTTTAAATCAATTCCATGCCAATTATTTTCCACTTTATGAACTTTCTTTTTTTCATAATCAATCCAAGTCAATTGACCTTCTTTAAGTACAATCACTACATACGTAACACCAAATGGACCAATCGCAGCCATTTTTACTTGTGGATTTGTGGGTACACTCCGATCTATCAAGACATCTGTAGGGATTCTAATTTTTCCTTCTTCTGATTTAAATAAAATAGAAACTCTTCCTCGAACGGTTTTAATTTGATCTGATTGATTTTTAAGAAACTTTGCAAATTCTATATTATTTGGCTTTTTAGTTTTTTGATGAGTACAAGCAGTTAAAAACAAAATAAAAATGATAAGTAAGGTTCGCAATTTTAATGCCTTTTCTTTAGCTACTAAATTTGTTTTTCTAACTCTTTTATCTTCTTATTGATCTTTTCAATTTCATTTGGATCAGCTTTTTCGTCTTGAGAAAATAATTTTGTAGCTTCTTTATACTTTTCTAAAGCCTTTTGTTTCATGTTCATTTTTAAATAAGCATCGCCCAAGTGTTCTGCGATCACAGGCTCAGTGGGCTTCAAGCGATACGCTTTTTCAAGTTGCAACGCTGCCTTTTTAACATCACCTTTTTTCATTAAATAAAAACCGTACGAATCTGTTATATATCCATCATTTGGTTTTAACTGCATCGCTTTTAATATAAAACTTTCGGCTTTATCTAATTGTTCTCCTCGCAACGCGTACGTATATCCTAAATAGTTTAACGCTTGTACATTTTCTGGATTGAGTTTTAATAACTCACTCATGGTAGCTATACCTTTTTCTTGATTGTTTTGTTTGTCATAAATGGAGCCTAAGTAATATAAAATACTTTCATCTTTCGGAAATTTTTCACGCGTTTTTTCTAGAAACGCAACTGCTTCTGGATACTTTTTTAAATCTTCGAGCAATGAAGCTTTAAATAAATACAATTGTGTTGAATCGGGATTTTCTTCAATTCCCTTTTCAGCTGTTTGAATCGCTTTAGGAACATCCCCTTTTAATCTTAAAATATCCGCAATATGTACCAATGAGTCTATATATAATCCACTTGAAGCAGTAATCATTTTAAATGCTTCAAGAGCATCATCATATTTTTTTACTTCTTTATAAACAGAAGCTAAATAAAAACGAACTCGTTCTGCGTCTTTATTTTTTGAAAGGATTGAATTAAATGTTTCAATCGCTCGTTCGAATTGTTTTTTCTGAACATAAATTAAACCAATTTTTACTCTCGCATTTAAATTTTCTTCATCATTTTGCTCGAGTATAAGTAAATATTTTAATGCTTTATTTAAATCATCTTTTTCAATGTAAATTTGAGCTAATCTTGCAACAGCTTGGCTATCAGCCGAGTATTTATAAAGCTCTTCATACACTTCGATTGCTTCTTTAATTTTATGAGCTTCTTCGTATAATACACCTAACATCAATCCAGCTTGCGGAAAGTTTGGTTTTAATTTTAGAGCCTTTTTATAATTTAAAATGGCTTGATCACTCTTACTCATTTTTTGATATGCTCGTCCTATATAATAGTACGCCCAAAAAAAGTCTGGATCTTTCGTGAGCAATTTTTTTAATACCTCAATTGCTTCTGCATTTTTTTCTTCATCAATTAATAAAGAAGCTTTAAATACATATGCTTCATTATTTTTTGAATCGACCTTTAAAATTTCATCATACTGTTCAATCGCTTCTTGAATCAGTCTTGTTGAAGAATAAAGTCCTGCTAACAACAATTTGGCATCAATATATTTTTCATCTAATTTGATTGCATACTTACATTCATCAATTGCGAACGTAAGTAATCCTTTTTTCACATACTCGCCTGCTAATCGTGTGTGAATGATCGCAGATTGCGGATCATATATAAGAGCACTTTTATATTCATCAATCGCTTTATCTGGATTTCCTTCAAGTGAATATGCTTGTCCTAACGAGAAATGATAACTTGCTTGTGATTGCAAATATTCTGGATCTAATTTTTTTTCAGATGGAATTTCTGGTCGCATTGAATCAGGCGCTTTTTGATCTGCATTTTCAACAGGCATTGCATACATCGGACCTGGCTCTCGAGTTGTGCGTGAAGCACATGAAATCCAAGAAATACTACTCAATACTAGTAAAAAAATACTTCCAAAATTCATTCGAATCATATTTTTTTTCATTTATTTTACTCTTTATTCAGAAAATTTCGACAAATTAGGCAATAATTACCTATATTTATCATTGTTTTTACCCCTCAATTAAAAAATGCACAAAACATGGCTCACCGTATTGACAATCTTTTCTACCCCTAGCTATAACATATGCAGTTAGGGGGTTGATGCATCTGGTCTATGGCCCCATCTATCAGATGTTTCGACAAAAAAGAGATTACTCTTTAGGGCGAAAGCCTTCAAACTTGCTAGAATATTGGCAGGTTTATTTGTCAGGCCTCTCAGAAGTAAACGGGGAATTGTATTTAGGGGGAAGTAGGAGATGGAAATGAATAAAGAAATCCGTATCATCAAACGTTATCAAAATCGCAAGCTATATGACACAAATCAAAGCTGCTATGTAACTTTAGAAGAAATCGCTCACATGATTAAAAATGGCGATGATTTAAGAGTTCTTGATAATAAAACTAAAGCTGACATCACAGCTACAACTTTAACTCAGTTATTATATGAAACTGAGCGTAAGTCTAAAAATGCTGTGCCAGTTGAAATGTTAAAAGAAATCATCCGCTCTGGCGATGGTTCTTTCAGCGGCTACATTCGCGCTAACTTGGCTTCACAACTTAAGAAGTTTGATACTGAGCCAATGATTGCTTCAGTTGCTCCAGCAGCTACAGCTACAAGCGCTCCACAACTTTCTCAGTAATTATTAATCTTAACGATTAATAAAACTCATCGTAGAAAAACAACGTGAGAAAAGTTAAAGCATTAATAAAGCGGTGGTTAAAACAGTTAGAAATGCCTGGTTTAACTGCCGCTTTTCTTTTTTCTATTCTAATTATATGCACTTCAAATGCGGACGTTGGCAGTAAATCTACTGCTCAAGAACATTCGCTTGGCCTTGGATTTGGACAAGTCATCCTAATGGGAGACTTTGAAAAAAACTTCTCAGATTCAATCGGCTACGACTTAACTTATGATTATAATGCATCTGAAATTTTTGGAATCTATGTAGATGCAAGTTATCACAAACACAGAAATGCCTCAGGCGAAAACACTGCTATTATAAAAGGATTAGCCCCAAGCTTAAAAGCCAATTTTGCATATGTTGATAAGCTAACAGTATACGGCTTAGCTGGATTAGGACTTTATTGGGTTGGTGAGACAACAGGTGAAATTGCGGGCTCTGTAACAACTTTTGGATTTAACGCAGGTCCTGGCGCAGAATTACGTTTAGACGACCATCTAAAGTTTGGAACAAATGTTGGCTTTTATAATTTATTTACTAAATCAGACACAGAAGCCAAAAACCCCTTTGGTAAAGGTATGACCATTGGCGGTACGTTTGTTAGACTTTTTATCAATATTTCATACATTTTTTAAAATCCTTCCGTTATCTTTATATACGTGGCAGATCAAAAACTACAAAACTATCTAGACTCCCAATTTATGCTTTTGGCTATTTCAGAGGCTGAAAAATACTTAGGAGCTACCTCACCCAACCCACCTGTGGGAGCATGCCTTGTCCACAATGGAAAAGTTGTGAGCATTGGAGCTCATGCAAAAGCAGGCTCACCGCATGCTGAAAAAATTGCGATTGATCGAGCACTCCTTTTGTATGGAAAAGAATTTGTTAAAAACTGTATTCTTTATGTAACACTAGAACCCTGCAATCATACCGGTAAAACCCCACCCTGCACGAATGCAATTATAGAGGCTGGAATTAAAAAAGTTAGAATCGGTTCCATCGATCCAAACCAGAATGTAAAAGGTGGAGGAGTTTCTTTTTTAAAGAATGCGGGAATCGAAGTGATCACAGACATTCAAAAAGATTTATGTGATCACTTAATTGCACCTTTTCGAAAATGGATTAAAACTGGAGTGCCCTGGATTTCTCATAAAATTGCTTACAGAGTTACACATGAGGGTGAACTTTCGATGATTCCAGATTCAGGAAAAAACACTTTCACTTCAGCTCACTCTTTAAAAGAAGCTCATTTAGAGCGAAGAAGATCGGATGCTATTTTAACTGGATTAGGAACTGTGCTTAAAGATTTTCCTAAATTTAATGTTCGACATGTAACGGATCACGAAAATCGTCGCAGGTTTTTAGTCGTTGCAAGCAAATCTGGAGAAGCTCCTCCGCAACATTGGATTGAACAAGAATGGGATTTAGGATTTGAAGTTTTAGTCAGCTCAAACATTCAAGAAATGTTAAAACAACTCGGAGAAATGGGAGTGCATAGAGTGTTAGTAGAAGCAGGCCCTGATTTATCAAAATATTTTATTGAAAACGAACTTTGGGACGAACGATTAATTTTTTTACAAAACTTACCACAAAAAGAAGACATTAAAGATTCTGCAATTTCATCAATGACAACATTTGTAGGAAAGCAAGATTACATTTTACGTGAATATCGTGATGGGTCTGGAAAGCAATTTAGAGTTGAATAATGTTTACAGGAATTATTACTAACTTAGGCGTTGTTCAAGCTATCCATAAAAACAAGTCAGAATCAATTTTAACTATTAAAGTAGATTCCAAAAAAGATTTTAAAGATGTTACGTTGGGCGAAAGCATTGCAATCAATGGCTGTTGCTTGACTGTGGTTTCTAGAGATAAAAATATTTTCTCATTTGAAGTGAGTCCAGAAACTAATAAAATTACAAATTTAGGAAATTTGGAAAAAGGCTCCATCGTAAATTTAGAAAGAGCGATGAAACTATCTGATCGTGTTTCAGGTCACTTGGTGCAAGGCCATGTAGATTCAGTTGCAAAATGCATTCGGGTTAAAAAACTTGGAAAATACATTGAACTGGGAGTGGAAATTGATTCTAAATATTCGAAATATTTTTCCAAAAAAGGTTCCATCTGCCTTAACGGGGTGAGTCTTACAATTAATAAAATAACTAAAACTAAAAATAAACTTCAACTATTTCAGATGATTATACCTCACACGTGGCGTCATACAAATTTGCAGTACGCAAAAATAGGCAGTCGTTTAAATGTTGAAGTAGATATGATAGCTAAGGTAGTCGAAGGTTTATTGCAAAAATTTTAAATGAATCACAATTTAACTACAGCATTATCATCATTGAAATCAGGTCAAATGGTCATTTTGACTGACGATCATACTCGTGAAAATGAGGGCGATCTCGTAATGGCGGCACAATACGTAGACGCTGAGTCTATCAATTTCATGGCAAAATATGGACGTGGATTAATTTGTTTAGCCTTAGACCCAACGATTGTAGATCGACTTGGTCTTACTATGATGACAACTCAAAATGAGAGCAAATTTGGAACTGGCTTTACTGTTTCAATCGAAGCTCGAACTGGCGTCACGACTGGAATTTCAGCTTCAGATCGTGCCCACACAATTCAAACAGCTATTCACAAAAACTCAAAACCAACTGACATTGTAAGTCCTGGTCATATTTTTCCTTTGCGTGCTAGAAAAAATGGCGTGCTTGAAAGATCTGGTCAAACAGAAGGCAGTGTTGATTTGTGCAAGCTTGCTGAACTAGAACCAGCGGCTGTCATTTGCGAAATCATGAATGAAGATGGAACGATGGCACGAATTAAAGATTTAAAAGAGTTTTCAATTAAACATGACATCCCAATTTTAAATATTGCTGACATTCAAGAATATCGACTTTCAAATGAAATCCATGTTGAAAAAATTTCTGAAGCAAAACTTCCTGTTCAATTAAGAAATGGGCTTACTTCAGAATTTAAAGCAATGGGATATTTGAATTTAATAGATCAAAGCGAACACATCGTCGTATCAAAGGGTACACTTAAAAACGGAGCAATGATTCGTGTGCATTCAGAATGTTTAACAGGTGATGCTTTTTCATCTGCTCGTTGTGATTGTGGCGAACAACTGAAAAAATCATTAGAACTGATCGACGCAAACGGTTCTGGTGCGATCATTTATTTAAAAAACCATGAAGGTCGCGGAATTGGATTAATCAACAAACTCAAAGCATATGCGCTACAAGATTTGGGCGCTGATACTGTGGAAGCAAATCACCAACTAGGTTTTGCAACTGATGCTAGAAATTTTTCAACCGCAGCACAAATTTTAAAACATATGAATTTAAATGAGATTACTTTGATTACAAATAATCCGCACAAAACGAGTAATTTAGAATTATACGGCATTACAGTGCTAGCTCAAATTCCCATTCAAACGAAAACTTTAAAAGAAAATGAAAAATATTTAGAAACAAAGAAAAACAAAATGGGTCACAACTTAAATTTAAGTAATTAATATATGTCTAAACATGATTTAAAACATAAAAACTTTGCAGTGGTTGTATCACGATTCAACGATGAGATCACAATGTCATTACTCGCAGGTGCAAAAGAGTACTTACGTGAACAAAGAATTGAAGTGCCAGATCACAATGTATTTATGGCACCAGGAGCTTTTGAAATTCCGCTGATTGCTAAAACATTAGCAATAACAAAAAAATATGATGGTGTGATTTGCTTAGGTGCTGTCATTAAGGGAGATACTGCACATTTTGAGTTTATTTCATTAGGAGCTACGATTGGAATTCAACAAGCTTCCCTAGAGACGGGTATTCCTATCTCATTTGGAATTTTAACTACTTATACGGACGAACAAGCTTCTATACGTTCTCAGGCGAATCATTCAAACAAAGGCCGTGAAGCAGCTGCAGCTTGTTTAGAATCATGTCTGCTTTTAGATGTAATTAAATAATTACGGAAAAGTTTGCGATCCAATATATGTTTTATATTTATCGTAATGGTGTACGGCAATTCCAACAGGTGCATTCGTCACAGGCACATAAAATAAACTAGCATTTGGATTTGTGGATGAATACGAGCTTTGTAAATGATATCCCCCGTATGAAAGGTTTGCATTTAATGTGCTCTGAATTACTTGAAATTCTTTTTCAGCACATCGCAAACCAGTAAATCCTGCTGCACAACTTGATCCTGAACTAGATGTTAATTCCTCATAATATGACAAATCTCTTTCATCAAAAGTAGTAGTACTAGGATCATCTGTCATTTGTATAGTCTCTTGACCCAAAACTATGTAAGGACGTGCACCTTTATAATTAGTCATTGCATTGGCTTCTGTTAATTCATTTTGTATCAAAGAGATCGTTGCTGTTCCTGTATCTCGATACGACATTGAAACATATTCATCCACAACATTTAGTAAACACTTACTTGCCGTAGATGCTACTGTTCCTGTACCAATTGGAGAATTGCAATATACTCCTGTAACAGTATCTGTGAAATGAGCAAAGTCAGCTGAAACTTTCAGTCCGCTTCCAGCAACAGTACTTTGAATTTTTGAGTACATGTCAACGAGTCGTTGCATATATGCCGTTTTATTTGATGACCAGTTTGGATTTCCAGCATGTGGTTCAACATCAAAATGAAGTGCGGTAGGTTTTGCACCTGTTAATGTTCCCATAAAATGAGCTGCATGCGATGCAATTGTTGTAGCTAATGGGAATGTAGGTGCTTGTGATGGTTCTACATAAGTATACCCACCAGGGTCTCCGATTAACATATGAACTTCAACACCATTGGTAGCAGCTGTATCTAAAAAATTTCTAAAATTGGTTTCCGTAGTTGTGTCTGGTGAAGCTGTATTGTGCTTCTCAATCATGGTACGAACATTCACGTATAGAACTCTAATATTTTTTTGTGCAATAAAATTAAATAAATTGGTTCGCTCTGTTGAACTATTAATTACATCTACTGGATCACGCCAAACCCACATAGCTCTCGGAACCCACGCACTAGTTGTGCCTGAGCCAGAGGTATACAATGGAGCCGCTGTACAGCTAGTATAACTTGAGGCTCCATACTGATTTTCAGAACGAACTCGGTAATAGTATGTTGTTGTTGATGTTGATACAGTATCTGCATAAGATATTGTATTTGCATTTATTGAACATAAATTGGTTGCCGTTGTACAGGCGGAATCGGTAGCTCTTTGCAATGTGAAAATAGTTTCATTATTTGAATTATCAGTCCAAGATAAATTCTTTTGTACAGAAGATGTTGCAGATATTGCTAAATTGCTTGGCGCAATTGGTGCAGTTCCAGTGGTTGTTATAGAGTAATCTATTTCAAGTGTGGGACTATAGACTCCCGATTCCATTGAATATAAAATCACTTTATTTGTATCTGCAGTTGTTTTTCCAGAAATAGCAAAAGAATATGTTGCATTTGAACCTATAGAAGTTGCTGGTAAAGAAATTGTATATATAGTACTAAGATTTGCAAAACCACTAAATGTGGCTATGGATGTACCCAAAGTAGGTTTAGTATTCCATGTAACACTACTATTCGTATACGAACCTTTTACTGGATTTATAATAAATGTACTCGTTGATGAAGCTTTTAAATCAGCAGTTGTTTGTATTTTTAATTTTACTGAATTAATAATTGCTCCTGTTGGAAGCGAATTGACATTGAATCTTACAAAAATAATTTTTTCATCAGACGCTGCAGCTGCCGTAGCATTTAATGAAGTGCTACTGCTAAAATTTGAATTAGGCGCTGCTTGATCAATGTATGTATCCCCATTTGTAATATAAGAAACCGTTGTGGCATTTACAAAATTTAAATTAAATAACAATAAACTCAAAAATATTGAATACTTCATTCCATCCCCCAATTCATTATATTTAATTGTACCTAAAATAATATTCAAAACAACGGGATATTTTTTTATGGAACTTCTTTTGAAAGCTCACGTATTGATTCTAAAATTGTTTTTAGTTGGGGAACAGATGCCATTTCTAAAGAATCAGCAAGTCCAATACCTGGGACATGAGCTCCCGCTAATAGCTTTGGAGCAGCATCGAGTGAGTAGAAAAATTCTTCACATGCTCTGCGATATAAATGCTCACCAAAGTTTGTAATTTCAGTATCTTCATTTACAAATAATACTTTTCTAGTTTTTTGAATTGAGGCTGCAATCATTTCCCAATCATATGGCCAAAGTGAGCGCAAATCGATTACCTCAGCATCAATACCTTCTTGAGCTAGTTGATTTGCAGCTTGAACACAAATAGGAAGAGTACGGCCATAACTCACAACAGTAAGTCCTGTACCTTCGCGACAAATTTTGCCTTTACCAATTTCAACAGTGTAATCTTTTAAATCGGGCCAACGTGGTTTCCAATTTGTTCGATCTCCAATAGGAGCATCGATCATTTCTTTTAAAACTTTTTCATCAGTTGGTTCACCTGGGATTAACTCTTCACCGCGAACGCGTAATAACGCTTTTGGTTTAAGATACATAACTGGATTTCCATCTTTTACTGCTGCAAGCATTAATCCGTACGCATCAAGTGGATTTGATGGCATTACGATTTTCCAACCTGGAATATGCGTCATCATGGCATCGAAAGAATGTGAATGGTAAATAGAACCACGAATTCCAGAACCTACTGGAGTCATTACTACCATCGGAACACACCAATCACCGTTTGATGCCCAAGTTGTGTTGCCTGCAATTTTTAGTAAATCAATTGTGTTGTAAATATAGTCAACAAACTGAATTTCAGCGACTGGCTTTTGTCCAGCGAGTGCCAAACCAGTTGCAACACCGATGATTCCGCGCTCATCAAGTGGAGAGTTCCAAGATTTTTCTAAACCTTGAGTGGCTGTGAATACACCGCCCAGAGGAGCTCCTACATCTTCGCCAAAAATATCTTGTACACCCAAATGTGTTTCTGCGTAATGCAAAGCCATTCTAATTGCTTGAGCCATGTTAGCCATGATTACCAGTACCTGCCTTTTTTACCAGTTTGTCCGCAATAGATGTGATCCCAAATTGTGCTTGGATCTGGTTGCGGTTCATTGCGAACGGCTTGAGCCATTTTCAAAAACTCTTCGTTGTATTGTTCGTAAATTTCTTCGATTTGCTTACGTGTGATCAGTCCTGCTTTTTCTAATTTCAGTTCAAGTGATTTAAGAGGATCTTCTTCTATTGTATTGAAATTTGCTCCAGAAGCTGATGAGTGACCATATAAGCGAGACACTTTAGCTTCAATAAAAAATGGTTTTCTTTCTTTACGGATATATTCCATCGCATTTTGAATTGCTAAATAAGATTCTTCTACATCATTGCCATTAATGACTTCTGATTTAATTCCAAATGCTTTTGCTCGATCTGCAATGTGTTTTTCGCCATGCTGACCTGAAGCTTCTGTAGAAATTCCATATGAATTATTTGTAACAATGATTAAAATCGGCAATGGATTTGCAGGGCGTGTGCTCCACACTAAACAAGAAGCAAAATCACCTTCTGCGGTACCTGCATCTCCGCCAATTACAATAGATAATGCATCTTTACTGTGACGCTTATTTGCCATTGCAGTGCCTGGGGCATGCGAGTATTGAACTTCAATGGGAGAACTAATCGGAACGACATTCCATTTTTTAATACTTTGGTGACCAGCAAAATTTCGTCCGCCGCTAAATGGATCTAGGGCTGTATTTTTCATTTGGCGAATAAACCCAATAGGATCAGCGCCCATGGCAAGTAGAACTCCGACACTACGATAGTGCCCATGAAAATAATCAAACTTTGGGCCTTCACCTTTACGAATTTGTAAACCTAATGGGATATTGAATGCTTCTTCACCGGGGCCACCAATCCAAAAAAAGCCGTCATTTTGTTTGTACATTTTAATGAGACGCTCTTCTAATACACGAGTGCGCACCATAAGATCATGCATTTTAAGCATAAGCTCTGGGGATAGTTTAAAGTTACCAACACTCTTTAAATGGGCTACTTTTGAAGACATTGTTTGTTATCCTAATTAATATTTCGGCAGTTTGATCAATGTGCTTTAAGAAGTCAAAAAAAGAGTGTAAATTTCATACAATACATTATGAGCGCACCGCATAAAAATAAGCATATTACAGACATCTTACGGGAAAAAAAGTCCACCCTTTCTGCTGAAATCATTCCCCCCAGAAATGGCACTGAAATGGATGCTGTTTTTTCACAAATTGAAGTTCTGAAGAATGCGGGAGTCGATTTTATTTCAGTAACAAAAGGCGCTGGAGGATCACTTCGTGGAGGCACACTTCCGATTGCTCAATTAATCGAGTCACGTTTTCAAATACCATCACTTGCCCACTTTACATGCCGAGATTACACGAAAAATGAAATCGAAAACAATTTAATGGACCATCATTATTTTGGAATTGATAATATTTTGGCATTAAGAGGTGATCCACCTGAAGGACAACCATATTATTTTAAGCCAGCTGAAAATCGACATAGTTATGCTTGGCAGCTCGTTGAACAAATTCAAAATTTAAATTCAGGAAAATATATAATCCGCGAAGGCTTTGATGAGAAAAAAGATTTTGTTGGAAATGGATTGAGAAAAGGCCAACCAACTCAGTTTTGCATTGGTGTTGCTGCTCATCCTGAATGGGAACCGTTTGAACAATCGATTGAGTACTTTGAAAAGAAAATTGAAATGGGTGCAAATTTTGGAATCACTCAAATGATTTTTTCTGAAAAACCATATGCAAAGTTTATTGAAACATTAGCAAAAAAAGGCCATTCCATTCCCATTTTACCAGGTATTTTTGTTGTGGGATCTGTAAAATCTGCAGAACGGATGTCACAAAAGTTTGGATGTAAAATTCCACAACATTTTTTTGATCGATTGAATCAAGCAAAATCAAAAGAAGACGCTAAAAAAGTGGGAATCGAAATAACCACTGAATTGGGTCGCGCTTTACTGAAAGCAGGAGCTCCTGGAATTCATATTTTTGTGATGAGTGACGTAGTTTCTTCAGCAGAAGTTTTTAAAAATTTAAAGTCTTAATAGCTGCACTTATAGAGCTTCCAATATTTATCATCTACGATTTTTGAAGATTTCGTTTTATCAAATTGGCTTACTCTTAAATCAAAATCAGAGCATTCAAATCCCAACGCAATATATTCGCCTTCTTTGCAACAATCTTCAATCGGCATAGAACTAAATGCGCATTGAGTTCCGTCTTTTTGAAGACCAGAAATTCGTGCAATCCCCCAAATATCAATTAAACAGTTCGAATTTACTATTGTTTCTGGAGGATACTTTTTGATTTCTTGTGAAATATTTTTACGCTGAGATGATTGCATATACATTTTTGTAAACGAGTATGAAAATTTCAAAGGAAGTATTAACACTGACAACGCAAAAAGATATTGCATCCAAAATGAATGTTTCTGAAGGTAATAATATCGATCAAAAAGGTAAGCGATCAACCACGAAAACATGAACGCTATGGGAGTAAATATATAATTATAATCCCATGCTCTGGGTATGATGGTTGCTGAATAAATGGCAATAAAGAAAACAAGTATTTTAAAAATTTTGTCTTTTCGTATTTGTTTTTTAAATAATATCAACAAAGGAATAATCAAAAACGCATCTTTAAATAAACCCTTCATGACTAAAAAAACGGTAACTATCGGAAATGAAAAAGCTGCATAATCTTGCGTAGAATTTGTTACATTGTTTCGCAAAAACATAACAAGCCCTAAGTATGCCACCGAAAATAAACTTGCTTTAATTGCTTCAGATTTTTTTTGATCGATCCACGCAGGTAATGCTATTAAAATTGCAAACGGTTCTTTTATAAGAACTGAAATCATTATGAGTACATATGAAAGCGCTACGTTTTTATTTCTACTTAAGATTGCAAGCAAAAATATGATCAAAGCATGCAGCTCTGAAAATCCATAATATTTAATTTGTTCAACTGTGGTGTTTGATTTAATTAAAACAGCTAAAAAAATTAACATTGAAAAATATTTGAAATTATATTTATCTCTAAAAACCTTCACGCATAAAAAAAGAAAAAATAAAAATTCAAAATATCTTAAAATAATTAGCGCATGTGGATTTTTACCCAATAAACTAAGCCAAATCTCGGGTATGATCATGCTCAAAGGCCTAGCTCGTCCGTGATCAAAAAAATCTAACTGAACTAGTTCCCATATAGAATATTTTTGAGAATAATTAATCCAAGAAGAATCATCGTATAGCTGCCACCACCAACCATCGCCTAATAAAACGATAAGCAAAGCATAAACCAGTGCTATGATTAGAGGTATTTGTAATGATTTCGCAGTTAGAGTGATGTTCTTATTCAATTTAAAAATATACTAATTTAAAAAGCTTAAAAAAAACAAATGGTTAAATTAAAAAGAAAAATTCTAAATTACGCATAGCGCAATTAAATTATACTAGATTCACACACCTTTTATTGTTATGTACATCTCTCACAATTTCTCAATTGGGAGCTTAGCTCAGCGGTAGAGCAGGATCTTTACACGGTCAAGGTCATAGGTTCAATCCCTATAGCTCCCACCATTTAAATAAAACACTGATATTACTTACATTTTTAACCTTTCAATTCATGTAAAACCATTTAGGAAATTCTTATCGTTTTCCGATATAATATAAGGTGGAGTAATTTCGAGGGTTATAATGGGAAAATCAGTATTTTTCACAATTATTTTTACAATTAGTTTTTTGTTTGGAGCTTGCTCTAAATCAAATACTAATTTTAATAAAAGCTCAAATTTTAGCGATCTTACCATGACATCTAAATCGGTCTCGTCTTCCACAAACACGGGAACGGGAACGGGAACGGGAACAAGCACAAACACTAGCACTAGTACTAATACAAACACAGGTACAAATACTAGTTGGAGTTTACCAACTTCACCGATTCCAAGTAGTTCTGCATTTTATGCTTTATTATCAGGCATGGACTCTCAAACTCAAGAATCATATCGAGTACTATATCATTGGCTTGCTCACTATTCGCTTTCTGATTTTGATATTCCTAAAACGGAAATTACTTATAATACAAATTTTTTTACGAGTGATGAAAATACTTTTAAATTCAGAACACTCGCAAGTAATTCGGGAAGAAATATTATTGGAGATAATGGTAAAATACTTCAAGTATCTTCAAATGCGTTTTTACTTTCAACAATAGATGCAAATGGACAAATTTTAATTCAAAGAGACTCGAATTATATGTTTCTTGAGCCAATTGCGGGAGCGTGGCTTTATCTTTGGGATTATCCTGGTAATCCATATTATCAATCTACAAATTTAATCAATCGAAGTTTTTCTTACGCAATCCCTGCAATGATCTGGCTCGATAACCAACACCATAAAGGTCTTTATCAAAGAACAGATTTTATCGGTGGAAGCTTACTGCGATATGCACTACCCTATTCTGCTGCTAAATCAACCTTACCTGCAGTTGTTAGACAAGCGTATGAATATATTTTAATTAAAATGTTTAACCGCGCAAACACGTGGAGTTTAAATACCACCTTTGGTGACATGAATGTTCAAACTGCTGTTGGAATGTACTACGTAGCAAAGGCACTGGGAAATGCTGATTACTATACAACTGCATCTGTACGTGCAAAATATATTTATGATACATTGGTTAATACAGCTGGTTTTGAAAAACATGAAAATGGCGCAGATCTACTTTATAATCATATTGCTCAATATTTTACTGCTTGGTTATTATCAGCAACACAAGTAGATACAATGGCTGCATCACTTTATTCTTGGCTTACTCCATTTATGGATCGCTCTTGCAAATTTACAAATTATTTAACGTATCTTGACCCAGTTACTACCGCAAAAAGAAATTACATAAATCCTTCTCATTTTAATGCTGCAAATGGCGGGGGAATGAATAGTGTTTTTTGGAATTCAGGTTTTAAATCGTATTTAGCCGGTGGAATGTATTCAAATCAGTGTAGAACGTTATTAAATAATCAACCTGCAGATTCATATCAGCAATATCCTTTGACAGATTCCCCTTCGACCATGAGAACGTCTATTCAAAGTTTTCTTTCTTCTTCAAGTTATTCAAATAGCTTAACTAATGATTGCAATGGTAGCGGTGGAAATAACCGTTGGTCTGTTCGCTGCACTTCAACCGATATGCCGACCGCACCCGTTGCTGAAAATCATTGGACAAACGATACTTCATTTCAATTTAATTATTTATATTATAAATCTGGATATTACTCTTCGCTAATGAGTGACATTACAAACAATGCCCAATGGAACAATTCTCTACAAATTTTATTGAACAGTTACAAGACACAACAGTTACCGATGATACTAAAAAGGCATGGTTTGTAATTGGAAAATCTTCAACCTTACATACAATTTGGCACTTGGGAACATTAGCTTGGAGAAATTCTGACACAAACATAGCAGGTTTTGGTGGTGGAGCAATTTCAAGTGTTGCTACACCCGCTGGTCCAATGATTATTGGTGCAGATCGAGGCAATCAAGATAGCGCTTTCACACTAGCTGAGTGGAAAAATTGGCCAACTCATCACATTGCAGGCGTTGATAGCTCAGGAAAATATTTTGGGTCTGCTCGTGATCGAAATTTAAGTCGTACTGTTACTCAGAATGGAAACACAAGTATTCAAGCAGTGATAACTGGTAAAATCGGTATTACTGATAATCCACTTACTAACCCTGGTGGCAACATTGTAGGAAACGTAACGTATGCGAGAACTTTTGGTTTTGATCAAACAACAGGAATCAGCGTCAGCTCTAAAATAAGTTCAAATGGAACTGATAAGACAACTGAACTTTATGAAATAATTCCTGTGTATTTATATAATTCTACTTTTAATAATTGTACTACTACGCCAACTGATTGTACTGCGATATCATTTAAATCAAATGGTGTATGGTTAAATGCGACGAATACTTTAACCAAAAATGTTTCTACCGTTCGATTAACCAGATTAAATACAACTTTATATATAAATTTTTCGACTGTTCAAAATGTGAAATTAAATGATACACCTATAGCTCTTTTTCGCGAACCTCAGTATTATCGAAACATAATGATAGATTTTTTAAATAACGATGGCGCATCTGTATTCTTGCCAACTTCAAAAGAAATCTTATATACTATTACAGGAACACCTCCTTAATAGTGAGAATCAAATGAAATACCTAATTACAATTTTAATTCTAACGATAGCATCATACTGTTTTGCGATCGATGAAATCCCCTATCGTACTCAAATTGAAGATCCAGTATATATTGATTTAACCAAAATCAAAATTGATGAATTGATTCCTCCTATGCCTGTTCGAAGTTCCATTGTAGATTTGAAAGACACTCAGGTTTTATTATTTTTACAAAACAATAGATCAGAAGAAGATTGTAGACGTGGAAATGGTTCTGTTAAAATTAGTATGAAAACATTTTTTGGACAACCCTATGGTCCATTAACAGATAGAGAAATTGATCAAATACCTGAAGTTTTTAAGCAAATCGTTTATGATACAGATTACTTTATAAAAACTTTAAAAAAGAAACTTTCTCGCGCTAGACCATACGATGAAAATTTAGCTTTAATTCCATGTGCTCCTAAAGAAAAGACTTTGGCGTATCCAAGTGGTCATACTGCAATATCTATGGTTCTAGCTAATTTTTTAGGATTACGTTTTCCACATAAAAAATTAGAACTAATCAAAAGGGCATATGAAATTGGAAATGATCGAGTTGTAGTAGGTGTCCACCATTCTTCTGATATCGTAGCAGGCAGAATTTTGGCAGATAACATTACGAAATTATTAATGAAAAACCATAAACTGATAAAAGCGGTTACAGCAAAATAGCTATTGCGACGCACGGCTTCATTTGATAAGCCTACCCTATATGAAGAAATTAATAATGTTCGCATTCATTACTTTATTAATGGTTTCAACTTCTGTGTTTGCTCAAGAAATGATTGAGAAAAAACAGTCGATTGAGGTTTTAGAAACTACCGTAAATCCTCAAACGGGAGAAGAAGAACCCACAGTTGTTTTAGTAAAAAACAAAAATGGGAACCAAACGATCATTGGCTTAGATCAAGATCCCGAAGTAGCAAAAATTCGAGCTATCCTTGCATTCCGTTTAAAATTTCCTGAACTCCTTGGAGTACGAGCGGGCATCAATATCGATCAAACTGTAGATATAGGAATGGATGCTGGCTTTGGAGTATTTTTTAATAACATCGGCGGTTTCATTAATTACTACCCAGCTGGAAAAAGCAAAAAAAGTATTCGTAATTTATACTTAGGCGGACGTTTTCAAAAAGAAATGATCTTCGCGATATTTGCATGGGAATCAGGATATCGAACCGAAGGAATCGTAGGTTATAAATTTGATAAAAAACCTGGTGGTTTTCATAGCTTCATAGAAGGTGGAATGGGAATTCAAACCGGCCCAATGCGTGGACAAGCTTGGGGCACTGGTGAAACTCAAACTTACGAACCATTTGCATTGCCTGTGGTGAACTTAGGAATTGGCTGGACGATTCCAAGTAGTAATTAATTCTTATTTAAGTAAAATTTTGGAAATATTTTTTTTAAATCGCCATGGGGGACAGCTTTGTATTCTTCTACTTTTAAATCTCCAAGCTTGAGATTTCCAAACGAAATACGTTTTAATTTGATGACTTCGTTTTGAGTGTATTCGAACATTCTTCTAATTTCTCGATTTTTTCCTTCAATCAGTGTCACTTGAAGAAGCGATTCTTTGCCGCTAGTTTTAATTATTTTAATTTGCTTAGCTTTTAAAAGTTCCCCCTCTGATTCGATTCCGTTTAAGCATAGAATTCTATTTGAATCAGAGAATTCGCCTTTTACAGTTACAATGTATTCTCGTTCAATTAGATTACGTGGATCTGTCATCCAATTTGAAAGTTGAGTGTCATTCGTCAAACAAAGTAAACCTGTTGTGTGCATATCAAGTCTACCAATAGCATGGAGAGACTGCATAGAGTTTGGTAAATTTGTAAAAACAGTTTTTCTTCCTTTTTCATCAGATTTGGTTGTCACGACTCCTTTAGGTTTATGATAAATGAAAAATTCAAATTTTGATTTTATAATTTTTTGACCTTCTACTTCAATTTTTGCTTTTTCAGGTGTGACCGGTTTGCTTGGATTTGTAATGAGCACGCCATTCACTTTCACTTTTTTAGATTCAATTAGATTTCGCGCAACTGTACGTGATGCAAATCCCAATTTTGATAATGCTCTCTCTAAAGAGACTTCACCCTTTTTTCGCTTCAAGTTCTTGCCACCGATTATATAATTTTTGTATTAAATCTTCTTTTTCACCCATTAATTTTGTAATTTCATTCAAACGAATCGAATTGGTTGCATTTTTTTCGCTTTCGATGGCAAGATCTGCCAACTCACGCTCTGCTTTTTGTATTGTACTTTCTATAGAATCAAATTCACGCTGTTCATTAAAAGTAAGTTTTTGTTTTTTACTGGATTTGGATGTTTCTTGCTTTTGCATTGGAACAATTTCATCATCAAGCTCTACATGTTCTTTTTGGGCCCACATTTCCCATTGTTCTAAGTTTGCAAATCTTTCAAGCTTACCATTTTGTGACTTTGGAAATGCGATGATTTCTGTAGCAACTTGATCTAAAAAATATCGATCATGGGTCACTAATATAACTGCACCTTGAAACTCTTTTAAACATTCTTCTAATACGTGCAAAGTAACCATATCTAAATCATTGGTTGGCTCATCTAGCACTAAAACATTGGCTGGTTCTAACATTAACTTTGCAATGAGAACGCGACTTTGTTCTCCGCCTGAGAGAAATCTGATTTTCTGATTTGCCTGATCTTTGGTAAACAAGAAACGATCTAAATATCCCATAATATGTACTCTTTGATTTCGAAAAGTTACATATTCGCCACGCGGACAAAGTGACTCTGCAAGTGTTGCTTCAGGATCTAATGTTTCACGATTTTGTTCAAAGTAAGCAACTGACACTTGATCCGATGTTTTGATTTGACCACGATCTGGGGATTCCTTACCTAAAATCACTCGTATCAAAGTAGATTTTCCACAGCCGTTATTTCCTAAAAGTCCTAATCGTGTTCCAGGAGTAATCAGTAGGTTTACATTTTCAAATAATCTTTTAGATCCATATTGTTTTGATATCTCGTTTGCTTCAATCAATTTTTTTGGATTTCTTTCTTGAGAGTTTACAAAATCAATTCGCACATTTTTAACTAGATTTCTACTCTGCAAATCTTGAACGTCGTCAGCTAAATCATGCGCTCTTTGAATGCGGGCTTGTTGTTTTGTTGTTCGAGCTTTTGCTCCCCTTCTTAACCATTCTGTTTCGCGTCTTAATGTGTTTTTTAGAATAATCTCTCTACGTTCTTGAGCAACCATGAGTTCTTCTTTAATTTCTAAATATTCTGTGTAATCACCTTTCACACTTAATAGTCCATTTTCATTTCTTCGATCGAGTTCTAAAATTCGATTTGCAATTCGTTGTAAAAATAAACGGTCGTGAGTAACTGTTAAGGTAGCAAACTGAGCACGATTGAGCATGTCCTCTAGAAGAATGATGCTTTCAACGTCTAAGTGGTTTGTAGGTTCATCGAGTAAAAATAAATCTGGTTTTTTTACTAATTCACGTGCAAGAGCAACTCGTTTTTTAACTCCACCCGATAATTGATCTACTTTTGTAAGTGGTTCCATCTCATTTTGATTGAGTGAGAGTTTTGAAATAAATTCTTCAGCAAGAACTGTTTTTTCCCAATCTTCTAAATGCGGATCAATCGACTCTTCGATGGCAGAAAGTATGGTGGCGTTTTTTTTAAATGTTGGTACTTGAGGAAGGTACGCTACTTTTAAACCTTGAAGTTTAGATACAGTTCCAGAATCTTGTGAAATGTTTCCAGCTAAAATCTGCATTAAAGTAGATTTTCCAGCTCCGTTTGGACCGATCAACCCGATCCGCTCACCTGATTCGATAGAAAATGAAATTGCGTCAAACAAAGGACGAGCCGAAAATGCTTTCTTTAATTCATGGACGCTAATTAAAATAGACATGACGCATAGTCTTATCGTTTCAAACGACTATTTTCAATTGCCGAATATATATTTACTCAATTATATTGCCTTTATGGCACTGACTTATTCTGAAATGGTACCTCTTGGCAAAAAAGCACCTACTATCAAACTAAATGACGTTTATGGTAAAAAATTTAATCTAGATGAATTCACTGGTAAAAAGGCATACGTAGTAATGTTTATTTGCAAACATTGTCCTTATATTATTGCTACACAAAACAGAATTGCAAAATTAGCCAAAGATCTAACTCCAATGAATGTACAATTCATTGGAATTTGTTCAAACGATGCTGAAGAGTATCCTGAAGACTCTGTAGAAAATTTAAGAAAACAATCTGAAACACTGGGTTTTGTGTTTCCGTATTTAGTAGATACATCACAAGCCGTCGCCAAATCATATGGAGCTGTTGCTACTCCAGATATTTTCGTATTTGATTCAAATAAAATATTAAAATACCGTGGACGAATTGATGATTCTTGGAAAGACGAAACAAAAGTTACTAAACAAGAATTAAGAGAAGCAATTGTTGCATTGGTTGAAGGAAAAGAAGTAAATACCCATCAACTTCCATCAATGGGATGTTCAATTAAGTGGAAAAATACTTAAGTCCACTGAACGGGAACAGTAGTGGATTCGCCTTCTACTTTTGATATTTTGATTTGACCGTGCTTCATTCCATGGACAAAAATATCTCGGGTGATTTCAACGTCTTTCATGCAGTATTCAATGATTTTATCGATTTCACCGCGCTTATACCATTCTACTGCTTGAAGACCATCTGCACTTTTTTCTGATCCCAATGTGCCTTTTGCAATGGAATCAAGTTTAATAAAACGTCGACCAGAAACGTTTTCTACGTCGAGCATGATATCGAAAACATCAAATTTACGTGAATCAAAACCATATGCGCTTAACACTTTTAAGTCGAAGCCAATGATGTTGTATCCAATCACTAAGCGTTCTTTACAAAGTTTATTGAGTTTATCTAATTCATTCTCACGATAAGCAATGAACTCTCCCGTTTTAGAATCATACGCACACGCAACCGATACTCCCAATTTATCAATATTGCCCCAACCACCTACATCTTGTGCAATTTTTTGTGTTTCAACGTCTACGATTAAGTAGTGTCGGTTTTTTAAAAATAAAGAAGCGGGAGAAACATCTTCAGAAAATGGAACAGTAAATGGATGTGACCAATACGAAGGCGACAAACGAATTCGAGATTTTTTTGAATTACTTTTAGTTGAGTTGTCAGTAGTTGCCATAATGATTTTGAGTAATCACTATGCCAGTTTTCCGAGCTTCTTTGCAAGGGCAAGATAAGTTTGAAGTTCTATTTTTTGATCACCTGTAAAATGTGAAGTTACCGGTTCTAACTCTCTTACAACAGCAGCATAATCTTTATCAAAAGCGTAAAGTTTTCCGAGAGTTAAGCGAGCATCTAAGAAAGCCGGATCTAGTCTTAACGCGGCTCTGCAAATTTCAATTCCCCACTGCAGTCTCATTTTAACTAATTGCGTTAATCTGTCGGGATTCAAAGGGGCAAGGTTATATGCTTTTTGCAAATACTTTTCAGATTCTTCGTAATTTTTTTTGCGAAAATATACCTGTCCTAAACCTGAAAGTGCAGGAACAAATTCTGCTTTGATATTTAAAGCATCTTTAAAACATTTTTCTGCGACAGGAAAATTTCCTTTATTGAGAAAAAACATTCCAGCCTTTGATAATACGAGTGGATTATCGGGTGCAATCTTTACAGCGTTTACAAAAGCAGATTCAGAATCAGTAAATCGTTTTTCTTTTTCAGCTTTAAAAGCTTGTGAGATCAAAACTCTCCACGGTGATATAGGTTGTGAGGTATGCTTAAGATAAAGTTCCATTTGTTTTTGCAAATCATTTCCATTAAATGGATAAATAATTATTGAATTGAGCTCCAATTCAGAGGCTAAAGCGATATATTCTTTTTTGTTATCATCTGCTGCCAACACCATAAACGTATTTGATTTATCTGGTGACCAATCTACATTTTGAATAAATCGATAAAATGAACCATCTGGATAATCTACTTCCGAAAACACGATATCAGGCTGAATGTCATTGTATTGTCTAATCGCTGACTCCATCGATGTTGCATAATAGGTATGATACTTACCCAGTTTGCGAATCATTTGATCCATGATTTCAATCAATAGAATTCTGGTTCCAATATTTAAAATTTTAATGGTCTTTTCAGATGATTCTTTTTTAGACATTCCATTTACTATTTTGACCTAGTTTACAAATAAAAACATTATGAAAATCACGTAAAATGAATTAGATTTTCATGATAACAAGGTGAATCAATATGCAAACAAATCAAAAGTTATTTCAACCATTTATCGATCATACGAAAAATATTGCCGAGTTTACTGTCATACCTGTAATCATGGGTGCTATTTTAGGAATGGTATTTGGCGCTTCGTCTCTATATTTAGCATTAAAAGTGGGAATGACGATGAGTGCGTCGATTCCTGTTGCTGTTTTATCGATTACTCTTTTTCGTGCACTTTCAAAAACATTTGGAATTCGCAAAGCAACGATTTTAGAAAATAACATTGTTCAAACTACCGGTTCTGCAAGTGAGTCAATTGCATTTGGTGTAGCTGTAACAATGCCTGCACTTCTCATTTTAGGCCACGAAATGGAATTAACTAGAATTTTAACTGTTGCAATTTTAGGGGGCCTACTCGGAGTGCTCATGATGATCCCATTGCGACATGCACTTATCATTCAAAATCATGATACTTTAATTTATCCTGAAGGAACAGCTTGTGCAGAAGTATTGATCGTTGGTGAAAAAGGTGGCACTTCAGCCAAAACAGTTTTCAGCGGATTTTTCTTAGGACTATTTTATAAAATTGCAAACGTTGGTTTAAAACTTTGGAATGATGTTCCTGAAAAAGCATTGAGCTTTTTTAAAGGAGCAACATTTTCAACAGAAGTTTCTCCTGAACTCTTGGGTGTCGGTTACATCATTGGACCTCGTATTGCCTCTACAATGGTAGCCGGTGGAATTTTATCAAGCTGGGTTTTAATTCCCATGATTTCGTTATTTGGCGCAGGAATAAAAGAGCCAATGTTTCCTGCAACAAAAGTGATTTCTCAAATGAGTTTACATGAAATCTGGAGAGCATATGTACTCTATATCGGAGCAGGTGCCGTTGCTGCAGGTGGAATCATTTCTTTGGGTCAAAGTTTGCCAACCATCATTCGTTCTGCAAAAGCTAGTTTTGCCTCACTTAAAAATTCTAAAACAAATAAAGTTACCGTAAAACGAACTGAAAAAGACATTCCCTTTAATTATGTTTTGGCAGGAATTTTATTATTAATTGCAGTCATTTCAATGATTCCTTCTTTGCATATGAATTTATTAGGTTCAATTTTAATAGTTGGATTTGGATTTTTATTTGTAACTGTGAGTTCAAGATTAGCTGGAGAAATTGGAACTTCATCGAATCCTATTTCTGGAATGACCGTAGCAACTCTTCTTTTAACAAGTTTAATTTTCTTAAGCTTAGGTTGGGTAGGACCTGAATATCGAGTAACAGCACTCTCTGTTGCTGCCATCGTGTGCGTGGCAGCTTCAAACGCAGGAACAACCTCTCAAGATTTAAAAACAGGCTACTTAGTCGGAGCAACTCCCATTTATCAACAGATTGCACTTCTAGTAGGCGTGACGGCATCTGCTTTGGTGATTGGATTTACGTTAAATATGTTAAATGATGCTTCTACGATTTATTCTAAAAAGAATTTGCCGACAGTAAAAATTTCTAATGTTTCAAGCCTAACTAAAATGGAAAAGATTACTGGTCCAGAAAAATCATTAGATTCAAATTCATACCATGTATTAAATATTTCAGAAGTGAGCGCAACTGGAGAACTTGCCAATATTCCCGCTGGAAAATATTTAATCGATGATTCTGGCGCATTTAAATATTTAGTTGATCCGGGCATCAATGGCGCTTTAAAAACGCGTGACGATGGCACTAGCGTTCAAAAGTATGAAGCACCCAAAGCCCGTTTAATGTCATTAATCATAGATGGAATTTTAACTCAAAAACTACCTTGGGGACTTATTTTGCTTGGAGTTTCAATTGCACTTGTGATGGAACTTTGTGGAGTTCCATCATTGGCTTTTGCGGTCGGAGTTTATTTACCACTTTCATCGTCAACTCCCATCTTTTTTGGCGGAATGCTAAGATGGATCGTGCAAAAAATTGCTCAACGAAAATCTAAAAAAGAATTTGAAAAAGAAGAATCTGAATCATCACCAGGTATTTTATTTTCTTCTGGCTTAATTGCAGGAGGCTCCATTGCAGGCATTGCACTTGCCTTACTTGCAGTAAACGAAGGAATCGGAAATATGATAGATTTTTCAAAATTAATGCCTACTGTTTCTCAATCACAAATTACTTCATATCTTGCTTTCGGATTGCTTTGTTTTGTACTGACTCGAGTTGGAATTAAGAAGAAATGATTCAACTAAAACGAGAACTAAATTTAAAAGCTGCTATTTCAATCGTTGTAGGAACGATCATCGGAACTGGCGTTTTTTTAAAAGCTTCTGTCATGACTCAGTACTTGAGTAATTTTTGGCTTGTCATGCTCGCGTGGACCGTTGGAGGGATTCTCTCATTCACTGGAGCACTCGTTTACGCAGAACTAGGAATTCGAATGCCTGAAGCAGGTGGAGAGTACCAATATTTAAAACATTCTTATGGAAGTTTTGTTTCCTTTTTGTATGCATGGATGCGTTTCTTAATCGCATCTCCTGGATCTATTGCAGCATACGCTGTGGGTGCTGCTAGCTTTTCGGCCCCATTATTAGGAGCAACTCTTTCTCAAAATAGTTTTGCAACAAAAGGCATTTCAATTTTATTTATTGTTCTTTTTACAATACTCAATTGTTTTGCAGTGGCATTCGGTGGAAAAATTCAAACCGTCATGACAACTATTAAGTTTGTTTTAATTTTTGGAATGAGTATTTTTATTTTTACACTAGCCCCTGCATCACATGAAATAACACAGGTTCAATCCACTTTTGGTTGGTCAGCATTTGGAGCAGCTCTTCTGGCTTCACTTTGGGCTTATGATGGCTGGAATAATTTATCTATGGTTGCTGGTGAAATTGAAAATCCTTCTAAAAATATACCTATTTCTTTAATCTTAGGTGTGTTTATTGTTTTCATCGTATATATCAGCATTAACTCATCTTATTTTCATGCACTTTCGATTCAACAAATCATGCAATCAAATTCATCTAAATTTCCTAATGAACTTCCGGTTGCTACAAAAGCCGTCGCTACTTTTCTAGGTAGCAAAAGTGTTTTAATAATTTCAATTTGTTTTGTTTTGTCAGCCTTAGGCGCAATGAACGGAAGCATTTTAACAGGCGCGCGTGTACCTTACGCGCTTTCAAGAGACCGATTGTTTTTTAAAACTCTTGCGAATTTAAATGAAAAATCAAGTGTTCCCGTTCGATCAGTCGTAATTCAAGGTTTTATTTCAATCATATTAGCTTTATCTGGAACATTCGATCAGTTAACTGATATGGTTGTGTTTGCATCATGGATTTTTTATGCACTCACTGCTAGCTCACTTTTTATTGTAAGAAAAAAACAAACTGTGAATATCAAGTCAACGTATCATACACCAGGATATCCGATCGTACCTTTTATTTTTGTACTTTGTTCAATTGCTTTATTAATTAACACTCTCATTACAAACCCAAAAGAATCAGGCGTTGGATTATTAATTATTTCTTGTGGAATTCCATTTTATTTTTATTTTAAGTCACTTAAATCCCAAACGCCTACTTGATGCGTTTGCTTTTTGGCAACCAATTCCCAATTCCATGTACGTATCGGCTCAGGTAATTTAAATCCATAAAGAGGATCGAGCAATTCTTCAGAATTTTTTTCGTAAAAATGACACTGAATGTCTGTTAGTAGTAATCCTTTTTTAGATTTTATAAATTCGTAGTGTGCTTTAATGATTCGATTTGCAAACGTATCTTCTTTTTCATCTGTATAATTTTTTAATTCTCTGATTTGTCGTACCGGTAGAATTGGTAATTGAGTCAGTACATTATCTGAAATCAAATAATCAAAATGTAAACTTACAAACTGCTTATCAAATTGGGGAACAAATTTTTCAAAATTTGACACTGAATTGTTTTGCTGAAAATATGCCCAAGAGGTTAAATCTGTTTCAATGAGTTGAACCTTTGAATTCGTTTGAAACCTTTTTCGAACTGATTTTGGATGGATTGTGTCTACAAGCAATATTTGATTGAATGTTTTAAGTAGTTTCTCTATTGGTAAGTCTAGACAGTACCCAGACCCCAAAACCATGCATACTCCTTTGGCGTCTGTTTTTTGGATATGCTCCGTAATAGTGTCTTGGCAAAGTTTATAATGTCTTTCCCACTGCTTTTGATATTCTTTTGAGCGTTCACCCAGTGCAATAGACTCGTATAAATGACCCTTCTTGAGTTCTTTTTTTACAGGAGTTGTCAGATATAGAAAGATTTCTTTGAGCATTCATTCTGATTTTAGTATGATATTTATAAAATATGAAGAAAAAGCTTAAAGTATTATTGTTAGAAAACATCAACACGATTGCACGCGACTCTTTAATGAGGGCAGGTTTTGAAGTAGAACTTCAAAAAAATGCACTTCCTACTAAAGATTTAATTGCTGCTCTTAAAAATTTTGATGCATTAGGAATCAGATCCAAAACCAATGTAACAGATGAAGTGATCAAATCTTCTCCTCAACTTTTAACGGTGGGATGTTTTTGCATTGGAACCAATCAAGTTGATTTAAAAACTGCAAAGTCATCTGGCATACCTGTTTTCAATGCTCCTTTTAGCAATACACGCTCTGTTGCTGAAATGACAATTTCAAACATTATTGCCTTATCTCGAAAAATTGGCACAAGAAATATTGAAATGCACTCAGGCACTTGGAATAAAGAATCAGATGGCTGCTTTGAAGTTCGCGGAAAAACATTAGGTATTATTGGATATGGCAATATCGGAACACAAGTTTCAATGATGGCAGAAAACTTAGGAATGAGAGTCGTATTCTACGATATCATTACCAAACTCACGTTAGGAAATGCTTCACCGGTAGGCTCACTCACAGAACTTTTTCAAGAATCAGACTTCATAACTTTACATGTGCCAGAAACTGAGCTTACAAAAAACATGATTGGTCACGATGAATTAAAAACCATGAAAAAAGGTGCATACATTCTCAATGCCAGTCGTGGAACAGTGATGGATCTGCAGGCATTAGCACAATCAATTGAATCGGGTCATATTGCAGGTGCTGCTGTTGACGTTTTTCCGGTTGAGCCAACTCCCAAAACCGATAAATTTAAAACCGAATTAGCTGGTTTACAAAATGTAATCTTAACTCCTCACATCGGTGGAGCCACCGAAGAAGCCCAAGTAAATATTGGCAATGAAGTTGCTCATACATTAATTCGATTTTTATCTGGTGGAGCCACCAGAGGAGCTGTAAATTTTCCGATGCTCGATGCCCCCAGAGTTGCAAACTCATATCGTATTTTAAATGTTCACAAAAACGTTCCAGGTGTATTAAAAGATATTAACCGAATTGTAGCAGAAATGGGCGCAAATATTTTAGGACAATCACTTACCACAGACTCAGAACTGGGATATTTATCAATTGATCTTGATACTCCTGTGTCTGAAGATGTAATTAAAAAAATCAATTCTGCACCGAATATGATTCGAACCAGACTTGCACCGGAAATATAATGGCCACTCAATTTCATAAACCAAATAGTTCGCAAATAGAAAAACTTAAAAAAGAATTTCGTTCAGATTTTTTTAGTGATGATTCTCATGACTTAATCGAATACGGAAAAGATTGGACCAAAGTTTACGAACCCGCTCCCAGTTTAATTGCTTTTCCTAAAACAACTGAAGAAGTGTCTAAATTAATGAAATTTTGTAATGATGAAAAGATTTCAGTTGTACCTTCTGGCGGAAGAACCGGCCTTGCGGGTGGCGCGATTGCTGCACAAGGTGAAGTGGTTTTAAGTTTATCAAAAATGAATAAAATGGGTGAAGTCAATGAACTTACACGAACTGTTCGAGTGCAAGCAGGTGCTATTACTGAAGCCGTTCACAAACACTGCGAAGCGTTTGGTCTTACCTGGCCTGTAGATTTTGGCTCAAAAGGCTCTTCACATGTTGGCGGAAACATTTCTACCAATGCAGGTGGAATTAGAGTCATTCGTTATGGCTTAACTAGACAATGGGTATTAGGACTTCAAGTGGTTCTGCCTACTGGTCAAATTTTAGAATTAAACGGTGATCTAGAAAAAAACAATACGGGCCCAGATTTAAAACAATTATTTATTGGCAGTGAAGGAATTTTAGGAATTGTAACTGAGGCAACTCTGAAGCTTACACCTGTTGTAAAATCTTCTGAGTTATTCTTATTTGCAACTGATGGAATTGAGTCGGTGCTGCGCTTATTTTTAGACGTTAGACAGCAAGGCTTTCAAGTGCTGGCGTTTGAATGTATGAGTAAGAATTGTGTCGCTTCTGTTGAGTCTACCCACTCGCTCAAAACACCTTTTTCTGAAATTCCTGAATACACTGTAATGATTGAAATCGAATCAGGTGCGCATGACTCTCAATTTGACGATTGGTTGAGTTCACTATTTGATCGCTCTCTGGTATTGGATGGAACCAAAACTTCATCTTCCGAACAAACACACACAATGTGGAGAATTCGTGAGCTCATCACTGAAAGCATGAGAAATCGTGGACTGGTTCATAAACATGATATTTCAGTACCCATTGTAAAACTTACAGATTTTCTACATGAATTCGTTTCTGAAGCAAAAAAAGAAGGGGGAGAAGGTCTACCTCCGTATGTTTTTGGACACATTGGAGATGGAAACCTACACATTAACTTCTTAAAGCCTGAAAAAATGTCACGTGATGATTTTTATAAATCTACCGATAAAATTGACAACCGAATGTTTCAATTGGTTCAGAAAAATCGCGGCTCGGTTTCTGCAGAACACGGCATTGGCTTAAATAAGAAAAATATTCTTCATTTTACACGCACACCGGAAGAAATTGAACTCATGCGAGGAATGAAAAAAGTATTTGATCCGAACGGAATCTTAAATCCCGGAAAAATCTTCGATTAAAATTAGGAGCAATATAAATGAAAACCAAAACACGCTGCCCATAGCCTGGCGACGATGAATTAATGTTACAATATCATGACAAAGAATGGGGCCGCCCTTCACACAAAGACAATCACCACTTTGAACATTTAATTTTAGAAGCTGCACAAGCAGGATTAAGCTGGAGAACCGTTCTGCATAAACGCGAAGGATACCGAAAAGCCTTTGCAGGATTTGATCCCAAAAAAGTTGCAAGATTTCCAAAATCTAAAGTCAAAACATTAATGAAT
The DNA here is from genome assembly GCA_964572865.1 of uncultured Bacteriovoracaceae bacterium. GTDB lineage: Bacteria > Bdellovibrionota > UBA1018 > UBA1018 > UBA923 > CAZNGN01. The sequence goes on from CAZNGN010000022.1 coordinate 48,201, forward strand.
GATGATAGCATCATTCGAAATCGCCTAAAAATTGAATCCACACTTTCAAATGCAAAAGAGTTTTTAAAAATTCAAAAAGAATTTGGTTCATTTGATAAATACATTTGGAGTTTTGTCGGCGGCAAACCAATTATAAACAAATGGAAAAGTCTATCTGAAATTCCTGCCACTTCAAAAGAGTCGGACGCTTTAAGTAAAGACCTGAAAAAACGCGGTTTTCGTTTTGTAGGATCCACTATAATTTATGCACACATGCAAGCCGTGGGAATGATCAATGATCACTTAGTTACTTGTTTTTGTAGAAAGAAATAAGTCATTCAAATCAGAAGCCTCTGTCAGTGGCCTTTTGCATACAAAATTTTCACATACATATACAGAGTTCTTTTGATTCACTTTACCTTTTGAATTCGTAAGCGGAGAATTTTTGAATTCTGAATTTAAAAATATAGCATTCGGAAGATATTTTTGATTTAAAATCTCCATAAAATGACTTTGATCACCTGCAAACACAACTTGCTGAGTACTACCAATTTTTTGGTCAACCGCACACAACAATAGTGGCACTGCCATTGGATGCTTTTCTGCAAATGGTTGATAAGAATCGATCGTTTTTTCGATTACATTTTGAAGATTTTTATCTCCCGTAATTTGTTCTATTTTAATACAATTTAAAAGCGCAAAATTATTAGCCGATGGCATGGCACCATCATCAATATCTTTGGTTCTGGTCAATAAGTCGCTCTTACCCGCTTCTACTTGAAAAAATCCACCATTCGTTGGGTCATGAAATTTTTCAACCACATATGCATTCAACTCAATTGCTAATTCTAAATATTTTGCCTCAAAAGAAGCTTCATATAAGTCTAATAAAGCAGAAACAAAATACGAATAATCTTCTAACACTGCTTCAATTGCTACTTCCCCATCACAATACCTACGTAACCAATTTGTTTTTTGTTTAAAATTTTTGATACAAAAATCGGCCGATTTTCTAGCAGCTTCTATATATTTTGACTCATTCAAGGCTCTTCCTGCAAAACTCAATGCTGAAATCATTAGTGCATTCCAAGAGAGTAGTACCTTATGATCTAAAAGTGGTTTAATTCGCTTTGATCGTTCCAATAAAAGTTGATCGCGCGCCGCTTTGAATTTATGAAATGCATTCACAGAACTATCTAAATCTGTAGCAGTTCGAATTCGGTTCAAAACATTAAAAGTACTCATATCGTGATGTGGATCGTTCCAGTTTCCTGACTCAGTTACATCGTACTCATTACTAAATGCTTCGCTTTCTTGTTTTAAAATGTTTTGGATTTCAGATTTTTTCCAAATATAAAACTTACCTTCCATTCCTTCTGAATCGGCATCATATGCGGAATAAAATCCACCTAAGGGATCTGTCATTTCTCGTAAAACAAAATCGGCTGTTTCTTTTGCAATTATTTTATAAAATTCTTTTTTAGTAATTTGATATGCTTCTGAGTAAATACGAATCAATTGAGCATTGTCATAAAGCATTTTTTCAAAATGTGGTATGAGCCAATATTCATCAGTTGAGTAACGAGCAAAGCCTCCGCCCAAATGGTCGTAGATCCCCCCATTGGACATGGCTTGCAATTGTTTTTCTACCATCAATAGTGCATCTTGTTTTTGGGTGCGATGGAAATATCTTAACAAAAACATTAAATAAGACACTTGTGGAAATTTAGGTGCATGTCCGAATCCACCATAGTCAGAGTCAAAATTTGATTTTAATTTCTCATAAGCATTATCAATTATTTTTGGCTCTAATGGTGCCTCACTTTTAGGATATCTTGCTGTCGACATCTTTTTTAAATGTTCAACAATTTCTTCACTATTTACTCTAATGTCTTCGAGTCTGTTTTTCCAAATTTCTGAAAGTTGAATGAGTATAGAACCAAATCCTGGACGACCATACCTAGAATCCGGTGGAAAATACGTTCCCCCATAAAATGGTTTCAAATCTGGAGTAAGCCACATCGACATTGGCCAGCCCCCCCCTTGTCCCATAACTTGTGTCAGCACACTCATATAAATTTCATCTACATTGGGGCGTTCTTCTCTGTCTAATTTGATTGAAATATAATTTTCATTTAAGATTGCTGCGATGTTTTCATTTTCAAATGATTCATGCTCCATAACATGACACCAGTGACATGTAGCGTATCCGATCGAAAGAAAGATTGGTTTATTTTCAGAGCGCGCTTTTTCAAACGCTTCTTCACCCCAAGCATACCAATCCACCGGATTATATTGGTGTTGCAATAAATACGGTGATTTTTCTTTAGAAAGTCTATTTTGTTTTTTTTGACCGCTCATCACGCGTTTGATTTTTTCTTTAATGTGTTTCGATCTGTATGGTGAAATATATCTTTTTTACTAGGCATTTTTAATTGAGTATCTTCTTCGTATGTAAATGAATCAGCTCCATGCATTGTAATTTTTAAATTATATTGAACAGTTTTAAATTCTCGATCTAGAAATTTATTTGAACATACACCGTAGGTATCTGATCCTGCTTTGGCGCTCATCTCTAATGTTTTTGCATTCACTTCTACTGTTCCACCTGCAAGCACAACTACACCTCTGGGAACCATAAAACTTTTCATAACTT
>CAZNGN010000023.1:0-50614 GCA_964572865.1 uncultured Bacteriovoracaceae bacterium
CCAAAGAAAGTATCCTACTTCTTCGTGAAATGAATCTAGTTCGCCGATTCTCCATGCAACTGTAGTATATTTTAAACCATATAAAATTTGTTCATGATTGTTGACCGGTCCAAACGGAACTAGCGTAATGCATTCACGGAATTTATTATTTTCTGTTCCGCGATCATCAGAAGGAGCGATGTCATCGCCTTTATCGCCTTCCCACACACCAGCTAATTGAGCTAATGGACCAAGATCTTTCAAATCAATAGCTTGATTTGCATTTTTTTTAGTTGAATCCATTATTTCCCCATTTCTATTTTGATTTTTTACCGGGAGTTGCGTTCCACAATCTTGAAATCACTAATGCACCAACGATTGCAAATGGAATTGGCATGAATTGCCAAGCTTTCCAGCCGAAATGATCGAGAGTGTAGCCCATTCCGATTCCTACAAATGCAGATGCAAGATATTGCATTCCATCGAAAAGTCCAGCGGCTGTTGCAGCAGCTTTTCTTCCACCGAAGTCCATTGAAGCCGCTCCGCCGATCATACCGTGAGCACCGTTCACAAAAAATGATAAAAGTGACAAACAAATAACAGCTGCCCAAGGTCCCATGCCCATTCGATCAGCGAAACCAAACAATAAAAGCATTACTGCCATTCCCGTAAAACCAAAGGTAATCACAGGTGCACGACGGCCTTTAAAAATTCTGTCGGAAGCGATTCCAAAAGCAAATCCACCAATGATTCCTAAAATAGCGATACCCCAAGCAGTTACTTGATATGGTAAATAAGTTGCAATATTTGCATGTGCGTCTCCCAAATGAATTTCTTTAAAATATTTAGGATACCATGAATCGACTGTTGATCTACGAACCATCCCAATCATCATTGAAGAAAGCGCAATCATCCATGTTACTCGAGAAGCAAAAACTTTTTTCAATACATAAGAGAGTTGAGCAGGTTTTCCGTCATCCACTCCGTGTTCATCTCCAGTATCTAAGCCATCAAAACCAGCATCTTTTGGAGAATTTTCCATTAAGTAATAATTTAGAATAAACATGATTGCTACAAATATGGATGGAATCCAAAATGCATATTGAAGTGGTAACATCGTTAAAATAAATGGCACTCCAGAAAATGCTAAAATTAATCCAAAGCGAATGAGAACTCCGAAAATGCCAGCAAATGTTCCTCTTTCACGAACGTGAAACCAATGTGCGTTTACTTTTACAATCGAAAGTGCTCCGAAAGATTGAAAGTAACCATTACAACCCCAAATCACTGCCATCATTAGAAGTAAATTTTCAGCAGTAAAACCATTTTTAAATACAGCTGGGCTAATTACTTTTGCAGCATGCCCTGCACCTTCCATTACAGCAGGAGTTTGCACAAATGTGATACACATTCCGAAAAGAAAGTTCATGATCGTTACGCCAAAAGCGCCAAATAAAAATGCTTTCTTTCCACCAATACGATCTGCAATTGGTCCATTGAGAACGACAGACAAGCCGTACACAAGTGGCATCATTGTTTCAAAAACACCTAACTGAACATTTGTCCAACCGAATGTAGCCGAGAGATTCACCATGACTGCCGCAAAATTATATCGGCTCATGTAGAAAACAGCGTAGAGAAATCCTAAAACTAACCAGTTTTGAGTTCTACGTTTACGAAATGTTTCATTATCAAATTCTTGGGGCTTAGTGATGGTCGCTTGAGATGCAGTTGCAAAAGACATAAGTACTCCAATTCATAAGTCATTCAAGACTTTCAAGTTTGCACAGCCAAGCTAAAAACTAACTATGATTACTCAAAAAATCTAGAATGATCTTATGAATTAGTAATTTTATGCTAAGCGTAAATCTAGAACTGATAACCCCTACCAGTTATTACAATTTCAAATTGTGGGTTATTTTGCTTACGAATCGAAGATTTATCTAAATAAAACTCCAATTCACCCGTTTCGATTGTATCTGATTGAATGAGAAGACGATTGTCATTTAAGTTTTTGCCTGCCTCTATTGCTCTAGTCCATGGTCCATCACCAATGCGATAAAATAGAGCTTTGGCTAATTCTAAATTAGCCTCGTACGACGTACTAGCAGTTGATTGAAAATTCATTGTCACTACCAATTGCATTCCGTTTTGAAGTTGTATTTTAGTTGCCAATGGATTTGAGGCAGTATGACTTCCATTAATTTTATAACTACGTTTCGAAACACTTTCTTTTGTTTCTGGAATTGAATTCGAAATTTTATTTTTTAATGAAAGATATACAGGAACCTCTGTAACCTCAGAATTATCAACATAGTGAATGTCAGACAATCTCAATGTTTGATTGCTATTTTTCAAATCTGCATTGAATTTAAATTTAGCAACTTTTTTAATTGGATTTCCATCAGCGTCTTGCTCACTACCATTATTCATACCACCATCGTCTTCACACTGCGGATCGCCTGGATATCTACATTCAGCTTTTCTGCTCAAAGGAATAAAGCATTCTTCAATGATTTTATTAAAAGTATCTGAAATTTGAACATCTCCCTTACTTTTAATATTAATATTTTTCTTCGTTAGATATTTCATCAAACTGCCTTCAATTTCAGCTTTTGTCATGACTATGTCTGCATTCACACCGCCACCAATTGCACGATAAATTTCTTTGAAACTGAGCTCAATGTCTAAATACTTATCAACCTTTGAAGAAGCAAATTCAATTAATACGTTCGCTTGAATTCCAGGCGAAGAATTTAAGAAAAATTCAAATTCACTTGCTTCATCTTGAGTTAATTTAAATTGAACTAAGTGAGGATTATTCAAATAATTATAATCTGATACATCATCGCTCATTGCTTTTGTCTCAAATTGACTTACTTGAATTCCAAATCGTTTTGCTTGCACTGGCTTTAATTGTGTTGATCTTCTTAAATTCGGAATTTCTCTTGATAAAAACGAAAGCAACTCTTGGTTCATTGTCGCAATAACATAAAAACTAAATTGCGTTTTATTTCCTACTTTGCGCTTAAAATATTTTGGAGCGCCATTTTCTTTTAAGATTTCAATCGGCGGAACATACCAAAAAATATTTTGATCTTTCTCGTCGCGATACACAATGATATTTGGATTTGTTCTGCGGTACACTTCATCACGAATTGGTGCTGCATTTACCAATTGTGTGCTGATCAATGTTAATAATATGCTAACAGTGGATAGACCTATCCATAGATATTTCATATTTACCCCCTTATTTAATTAAAAATCACAAAACCCATTTATCCCTAATTTGTGATTTCAGCTAAATTACCTAAATGGATATTCAGTGACAATGGGGGTAGAAAAATAAAAAAACCCAGACTTTCATCTGGGCTTAAGTTTATATACTGCGAAGCATTAAGATTATGAATTCCAAGCAGCTTTAAATGCTGGTGCATAATCTTGAACTCTAACCTTACCACGATTTTTAGCAGTAAATGGTTGAGTTGGTGCTAATTTACCAGAGTTAAAACCTTTCATCATCTCAATATAGAGATCTGCCATTTGTGGTTTTAATCCAGCGCCGATCATACCTTGTCTGACGGCATCTTCAGGAAACTCTACATATTTCAAATCTGGTTTGCCGATCGCTTCTCCTAAAATTTGAGTCGCTTTTGTTTGTGTGATTTCTTCTGGACCAGCTAAATCAATGTACGAACTACCAGTAAAATTTAAATCAGTTAAATATTGTGTCGCAAATGTACCAATGTCTTTTGTTGAAATCATTACCATCGGAAGATTTGCTTTTAAAACAGATCCATTTACACCGGCAGCTCTGATTGTTCCAAATGATCCAAACATATTCTCTATAAAATATCCGGGACGTAAGTGCATTACATCTACACCGATTTCATTCAATCGTTTTTCTTGCTTGTGAAGGCCTAATATTGGACCAGATCCGCTTGTTGCGTCTGCTCCAATGCTTGAAAGGTTTACTACTTTTTTAACTCCAGCATTTTTAATAGAAGTTGCAATGGCAACACCTACTTGGTCTTGATATTTAGAAAAATCATCAGCCATAAAGTTTGGTGGGACTAAAGTATATGCAGCAGTTGCTCCTTTAAACGCTGTGGTTAATGCATTCACATCGTCGTATTTAGCGATAAAAACTTCAGCTCCCATTTTTTTGAATTTCTCTAATTTAGAAGCGTCACGTCCGATTACACGAACTTTTTTATTCTGTTTAAGTAAATTTTCAGCAATGATTGAACCTGTATTTCCGGTTGCACCTAAAATTGCGTAAACTTGATTTTGCATTTTGATCTCCTTTGAATGTTAAATCTTAAGTAAAATGCATCATAACAGAGTCATTCGATAGGACGTAGCGAAAACGCTATGCGGTGATTACTTTTTTTTGATTCGTAGAAGTTTAAACTTTAATTTAATGACGGTGAATAACATTTCTAAACTATCATGAATGATACGAACGCGTGAATCGTCTTGATGTTGCCACTCAACTGCAACTTCATTAACTTGTAACTTAAATGTTTTAGCAAATAACAAAAACTCAACATCCCATGCAAAACGATTGACAGATAAATCATTGATAAACTTTTGAATTGAATTTCGATTTACTAATTTAAATCCACATTGTGTGTCTCGAAATTGAAGTGAGGTAATAGTGCGCAAAATCCAATTGAATGTTTTGCCCATAAATTCGCGAACAAACGATTGATGGCGAGTTACTTTGCTTTTCTCTAAATCTCGTGAAGCGATTGCAATCTGTGCGAAATTTTCTTGAATTGATTTCGTGAGTTTTATCAGCTCTTTCCAATCTGTCGAATTGTCGGCATCAGAAATTAAAATCCAAGAACTCGTGCTGTTTTTCATTCCCGTATGAACGGCATGGCCTTTACCTTGATTGGGTTGGTATTCGATCACTTTTAATTGGGGAACTTGATTCTGATAGACTTTTGTTACATCGGCAGTTCTATCTTTTGCACCATCAACTACGACAATTACTTCTTTAATTTCAATAGAAAATTGCTTATTGCTTTTCAAAAATTCGACAAATTGTTTTAACGCCTCAAGTGTGCCTGTAATTCTTTTTTCCTCATTGTATGCAGGGATCACAATAGAAACATCGAAGTTTTGAATGACTGTAGACATTAAAATGACCCTAACATGTACGAATATTCTAGTAAACTAATCAATTGGTAATACATCTAAATCCTTCTTGCGAATTTTACGTAATTCTTCAGGAATACCCTTTAGAATTGCTTCTCCTAACATTTCAATTAATTGTGTCTTATAATGTTCTCGACGATAAACGAGACCAATTTCTCTTGAAGGAATCGGTCGCTCAAATTCTAGCAATTCTGTTTTAGCGCCAATTTGTTCTTTAGCAAGCCAAGGCACCAACGTATATCCCCCAAAAGAATTCACAATACTTTTAAGTGTTTCGATACTTCCGCTTTCAAATGTAAATTGTTTATTTAAATTTTTACCTTTTTTCATCGAACAAACATCGAGCACTTGGTGACGCAAACAATGGCCCTCTTCTAAAAGCCAAATATCTTCGGCTTTTAAATTAGAATAATTTACTTTTCTAGAACGAGCTAGCTCGTGAGACTTATGACATAAAACATAGAAAGGTTCATAATAAAGTGCAAACTCAATGATTCTTGGTTCTTTAATAGGTGTTGCAAGAAGTCCCACATCGATTTCATCATTTTGTAATGCTTCAATGATTCGATGAGTTTGCATTTCACGTATCGTAATTTTTAAACCATGATAATGATTTGCTAAAACAGGCATGAGCTTCGGCAAAACATAAGGTGCTACTGTGGGAATTACTCCTAAAACCAATTCACCCTTGAGATCACCGGTAATGGATGTTGTAACTATCGATTCAATTTTCTTAGATTCAGTGACAATTGACTGCATTTGCTCAATTAGTCGCTTGCCCACATCTGTAAGAAGTATCGGTTTTTTAGAACGATCAAAAATGGTAACACCTAAATTTTCTTCGAGTTTTTGAATCTGCATACTCAAAGTAGGCTGTGTGACCTGACATGCAGCTGCAGCTTTGGCAAAATGACCCAAACGATGCACAGCAAGTACGTATTCTAATTGCGTTAAAGTGAAATTCGTTCTTAAATTCATTAGTCTAAGCCTTTAATAGATTTTATCGATTATATAATAATTATTATCGATTATATTTATTATACGGTTTGTACGATACTGAGATCAAGAACAAAGTTTACTATTAACCAACAAACGTAAGGAGAACAACATGAATACGTTAATCAACACAAGACTTCCAGACTTCAAAGTGGAAGCTTATCACAATGATGGATTTAAAACCGTAACTTCAAAAGACTTGATGGGAAAATGGTCTGTATTATTTTTCTATCCAGCAGATTTTACATTTGTATGTCCTACTGAATTGGGTGACATGGCAGATCGTTATGCTGATTTTCAAAAAATGGGTGTAGAGATTTATTCGGTAAGCACAGATACACACTTTACACATAAAGCGTGGCATGATGCTTCTGAAACAATTAAGAAAATAAAATACCCAATGCTTGCTGACCCAACAGGTAGCTTAACCAGAGCATTTGGAGTGCACATTGAAGAAGCAGGTCTTGCATATCGCGGTACTTTCTTAATCAATCCAGAAGGAAAAATATTGTTAGCTGAAGTAAATGACAACAGCATCGGACGTAATGCTGATGAATTATTGAGAAAAGTAACAGCAGCTCAATATACTGCCTCTCACCCAGGTGAAGTATGTCCTGCTAAATGGAAACAAGGTGAAAAAACCTTAAAACCAGGAATCAACTTAGTTGGTAAAATCTAAGCATTCTTAAAAAGCATTGCGGACTCTGCTTTTCAAAATGAGTCCGCATACTCTTCACTCCCCCATTTGAAAGGAGTCGTTATGTTAGATCAAGATACAATCAATCAATTAAAAACAGTATTTGCCCCTCTCGATCAAAATGTAATTCTACGCTACGATGAATCTTCGCATGCAGACCAAAAAGATTTAATAGAGATGCTGGAAGATGTTTCAAAATGCTCTTCCCATATTATTGTTGAAAAATCAGAAAAAACTTCACCCATTCCACGATTTGAAATTCACGTTCAAGGCAAGCCTCAAAGCATTACGTTTCGCGGAATTCCGGGTGGTCACGAGTTTAGCTCTCTCTTACTTGCTATATTAAATAGCAATCATAAAGGAAAACTTCCTGACCAAGGAATCATTAAACGCATTCAAGCCCTCAAAGGTCCGATCCGTTTAAAAACATATATTTCATTATCTTGTGAAAACTGTCCTGATGTTGTGCAAGCTTTTAACTTAATGTCGGTTTTTCACTATGATTTTCATCACACTATGATTGACGGTGCGTACGCACAAGATGAAGTGGATGAGTTAAAAATTCAAGGTGTTCCATCCGTTATCGTAGATGGAAAATTATTTCATTCAGGAAAAGCACAATTTGCAGAATTACTTTCTAAATTAGAAAAACATTATGGAACAAATGCTTCATTATCTTCCAATGAAGACCTTGGACAATTTGATATTGTAGTAATTGGAGGAGGCCCCGCAGGAGCTTCTTCTGCCATTTACTCAGTTCGCAAAGGATTAAAAACGGCACTTATTGCAGAACGAATGGGCGGACAAGTAAAAGATACCATGGGTATCGAAAATTTAATTTCTGTTCCCTACACAGAAGGTCCACAACTAGCAGCAAATTTGAGTGTACATATCGCAAAATATCCAGTTTCTGTTTTTGAACACAGACGAGTGAAAAATATTGGCGACGGTGAATTGAAAAAAATCACTCTTGAAAGTGGTGAGTCTTTAACCACAAAAGCAGTGATTATTGCAACGGGAGCAAAATGGCGAGAGCTAAATGTTCCAGGCGAAAAAGAATATTTAGGCAGAGGAGTTGCATTTTGCCCTCACTGTGACGGTCCTTACTATAAAGGTAAAGACATTGCTGTTGTGGGCGGTGGAAATTCAGGAGTCGAAGCTGCTATCGATTTAGCAGGAATCGTTCGTAATGTTACGTTATTAGAATTTGCTCCAGAATTAAAAGCGGATGCTGTATTGGTTACCAAGTTAAAGTCATTACCTAACGTCAAAATCATTACAAATGCGCAAACCAAAACAGTCATTGGCGATGGCACCAAAGTGAATGCATTAGAATATATAGACCGAGTAACTGAAAAACCGGTTCAATTAAATTTGGACGGCGTATTTGTACAAATTGGACTGGTTCCAAACTCTCAATTTGTTAAAGACAAACTCGAATTAACCAAGTTTGGTGAAATCAAAGTAGATGAAAAGGGCCGAACTTCTGTAAAAGGAATTTATGCAGCCGGTGACGTAACTACAACTCCATATAAACAAATCATCATTTCAATGGGTGAAGGCGCCAAAGCAGCGCTTGCTGCATTTGAAGATCAAATGTTGCATTAATTATTTCATTCTCTCAATTATACGCTCAGCTTCTGATTCATCGATGAGAATGAATTTATTTTGATCTTCTTCATAAGCATGAACGCTGGCGGTTGCTAGATCAAACCACCAACCATGTACTTTCAACTTTCCTTCTTTAATGCGTTTTTTAATTTCAGGATAGGTTTGAATATTTTCTATTTGTTGTAAAACATTTGCTTGAGATAAACTTGTATTTGCGTTTGATGTCGAACGATTCATTTTCGTTAAAGACTTTTCTCCATGCTGCAACCATTCTCTTAAATTGGGAGCTGTTACTTTTTCACGTCCGTTTAAAAGAGCGTGCATTGCTCCACAGTCAGAGTGTCCACAGACGATAATATCTTTTACATTTAAGTTCATAACAGCAAACTCAAGAGCAGCTAATTCAGAATGATCTACACCATTTGCTGCCTTTGTCTGAAATTCAGGCACCATGTTACCAACATTACGAATCACAAATAAATCACCCGGATCGGTAGATGCAAATACGTTAGGAACCACTCTACTATCTGAACACGCTATGAATAATGTATCAGGTGACTGACCTAAAGCTAAATTTGAAAATTTTTTGATAAATTCAGGTCTAGTAGTTTGTCTAAACTCAACAATACCTTTCACTAATTTCTTCATATACCTTTAAAATGTATGTACATTCTTATATTTGCAATTAAAATTTAAATAAATGAGTAGCCGAAAACTTTTTTTACCGTTTCTATTAGTTCTTGCCTTTATTGTACGAGTAATTTTATCCATTCAACATATTGACTTAATTTATCCAGATGAACATTTTCAAGTATTAGAACCTGCTAACTTAATTGTAAATGGCATCGGTTTTAAAACATGGGAATGGTATCACGGCACCAGATCATGGTTTGTACCGGCACTATACATGCCCGTTTTATATTTACTAAAAATGGTAGGAATTTCATCCGGCCCTACACCTATCATTATTTCAAAAATTTTTACTTCCGTTATTTTTCTTATTATGTCTTATAAATTTTATAAACTATTAGAACATTTCGAAATCGACTCTTGGATTAAGAAACTAACTTTAATTTTATTTTTAACATTACCAAATATGATTGTTTGGAGCTGTACAACCTTTTCTGACACTTGGTCAATGATGATTTTATGGATTCTAATGCCTTTGATCATCCATACAATCACAATAGGCAATAAATCAAAACAATGGTTAATGGTTGGCGCACTATTAGGGATAACGTTTTTAACACGCATACAAATGATCCTTTGGCCCATTGGACTTTTACTTACTATTTTCATTTGGGGAAATTCGAATCAAAAAAGAAATTCAATACATTTAATAATTGGTTATACCATAGCAATTCTAGCACAAGGTATTTTAGATTTAATTACTTGGGGACATTTCTTTCATAGCGCTATTAAAAACTTCAAAATGAATCTTTTTGAAGGAGTTGCAAATTTAAATGGCACACAAGCCTGGTATTTTTATTTTATTGAATTAATAAAAAACTTTAACTTGTTCTTTGCAATCATATTATTAATTTCGATTTTTATAATAATTGTAAATTATAAAAAAATGAACTTTAAATTTAAATTAATTTTATTCCCTTCATTTATATTTTTGTTTGCACACACTTTAATAGGACACAAAGAACTTCGTTTTATTTTATGTTTATTTCCTACCTTATTTTTACTATTTGCAATGGGTCTTCAATATATTTTTAAATATTTACAATTTTTAAACAAATTAAAATTATCATGGTTATATGTATTTATATTCGTCTTCACTCCATATTCGCTCTCAACTACTTATTCTGAAAAATATTATTCAAACTCAGACCTTTCAAACATATTTAACCAAATTTATAATGATAACAAGAACCCTACTCTAAACAATGAATGCATCTTTATACTTGAGAACTACTGGCATTGGGGTCGTGGCCAAATGATATTAGGAACGGATACAAAATTTATAAATATTAAAATAAAAGAACTAGAGTCACAAAATCTTACAGAATGTAGGTATGCCATCATAATGTCTTGGACTGAAAATAAATTTAATGAGGTAACACTAGGTAAATGGCTTAAACTATATAGCGATCACTGGGGCCATATTTTATATAAAAAGTATTAATAATATTACTTAAATTTTTTATTTATATATGTCGCTACAAAAGTTTCAATCAAGCTCAAAGGTATTGCAAAAATCAGTAATTTTTGAGGCATCACCGAAAGATTAAACAGTACTATCCACATCATTACAAATGCGTAAATCCAATTAATCATAAATGTATTCAAGAATGAAAACTTTTTTGAGGTGAGATTTATGAGTATCGCAAAAATAAAACCCCAAATCATCCAAAAAATGCCATTTATCGGAGCTGAAGGAAAGTTTAAATTAAGTTTTTGATAATGTTCTAACCATACTGACTTAAAGAGCAATTCGTTTCGTAAAAATTCTGAAAGGTTGATCCAAAGGCCAGATAAGAATATTGCAATAAAATTTCGTTTCATTACAATATTCTTTCTGATTTTAAATCAACTGTCTATTTTTTTTCTAACTGACGACCACCTTGAATGGTTAATTCGATGGTTACTTTGTCGCCTACCACAGGACCAGCTTCAACCATGTTATTCCAAGTTAATCCAAAGTCTTTTCTGCTAATTTGAGTTGATGCTTTGAATGCAACTTTACGGTTACCATATCCATCTGTTACAGCTCCTAAATATTTACCTTTGAACGACACTGGTTTGGTTTGACCTTTGATTGATAAATCACCATCAATTGTAAAGGAATCTGCAGATCCTTTGATTTTTTTAGAAACAAAAGTCATTTTTGGATTTTTTTCTACATCAAAAAAATCTGGACTTTTTAAGTGATTATCACGTTTTTCAACTCCCGTATCAATAGAAGCCACATCTACTGAAGCTTGAAACTTTGATTTAGAAAAATCTGAATCTAGATCAATTTCACCTTCTACTGTTTTGAATTTGCCTTCAACTGTAGAAATTACTAAATGGGCAATTTCAAATCCAACTTTAGAATGCATCGGGTCAATTTGATATTTACCAGCATCTACATTAGCGCCAGCAAAAGCACTGGTTTGTAGAGCTAATGGTAGAAGCATTCCGATGGTTAATCTTTTTATATTTTGAATCATATAGAGTCTCCCTTATTTAAAGTTAAATTGATAACTCTACTATCGTTCATTTTGATTGTTTTATGTAGTGAGATATTTATAGACTTATTGTCTTATTTTTTAATACAATCAAGTCATGCTTCGTTCTATTGATTTAAATCGAATTACTGATTTTATTAAAATTGTTGAATTAGGAAATATCACTCGTGCGGCAGAAGCATTGGGAGAGAGAAAAGCAAAACTAAGTCGCAATTTGGCATTGTTAGAAAAAGATTTGGGTGTTCAATTAGTACATCGCACTACTCGTCAGTTTAAATTGACCGAAGCAGGCGCTCAATTTTATCAAGACTCAAAATTAAACTTACATCAGATTGAGAATTCTATTCAACAAATTCAAAAAAACGATGAACAAATTGAGGGAAAAATCAGAGTCACGGCTCCTGAAGATTTCGGAAATTTCATCATTACACCTCTAGTTAGTGAATTTAAAAAAATACATTCCAATGTAAACTTTGATTTAAATTATACAAATGAAGTATTAGATCTTGTGAAGCAAGAAATAGACGTGGCGTTTCGAATTGGAGCCTTAAGTGACAGTAGTTTAAAGCATAAAAAATTAGCACGTCTTGAAAATATGATTGTTGCATCTAAAGAGTATTTAGAAAAATTTCCAACACCATCTATTCCAGAAGATTTAACTCATCATCAAGTAATTGCATTCGATGATGACTCTCCCACGAACTTTAAATTAATGAATAAATCGATGCATAAAAAAATTAAAATCAATCCATCTTTCATAGCCAATAATTTTCCTGCTATATTAAATTTAACTTTATATGGAAATGGAATTTCTCTATTGCCCGTATTCTTAGCAGAACAATATATTAAAACTGGAGAATTAATTCACATTCTAAAAGAATGGACAAGCACAAGCAGTGTTGTTCAGATCGTAATTCCCAATCAAATGAAAACTCCAAATAGAATTCGCAAGTTTTTTGATTATGCTTCCAATCACCTAGCGGGCAGAATTTGATTCATTGATATAATTTTCTAATTTATCGAACGAACCTGTCCATCCCATTGTCATGCCAGCACGTGCAGCAATGAATACATCTAATTCTTCTTTGGTTACTTTTCCAAATGGCTTCCACGTAATTGTGATTCGTGTTTGATTTTCACCTTCAGAATGAAACTCAGCTTTTGTTAACATTGTTTCTGGCCATACTGGGGCCATTGGGTGTTTTCCTAATCCGCCTTCTTTATTACTGAACTGTTGTGTATACATTACTAATTCAGGAGAGTTCATTTCTAAATAATGAGCTTTTCCATACATAATTATATTGTTCGGACCACTCATCGAGTAAAATAAAGTTTCTCCAACTTTCATAGATCCACTTATGATTTTCATGTCAAATCCTGTGGGGGCCAACCATTTGGTAAAATGCTCTGGCTTTGTCCACATCCCATATACAGTTTTTTGTGGAGCTTGAAATGATCGATTGATCACAAAAACTTCATCGTCATTATTTTGTTTTGTAATGAATTCAGCCAAACGATCCCAAGTGGAGTTTCCGTTAGCCTGTTTGATTATTTTTTTAGTTTCAATTGCAGCTTCAGCCGATGGCAACTCCATTGTCATACTCATCGTTGTTTTGCCTTTTTTCTCTTCAAATAAAACCGTCACTTTAAACATAGCTGGTTGAGACTCATTTGCACCATGGTCATAAACTAATTTTTTGTATTTCTCGACTTCATAATATGTTGTCATGTTCGGATAATCAGTTCCATCTGGACCATGCATCGTATAGATCCATTTGCCTCCTGGTTTTACATCTTTAGATTTGGTTGTAATTGTAAACCCACGCGGTCCCCACCATTGAGATACTTGCTTTGGATCAACCCATGCGTTCCAAACTTGTTCTGCTGTCGCATCATAGATACGGGTTATTTCAATTGAATTTGCTTTATTTTTTACTGACATACTTACTTCCTTTTTTATTTTTAGTTACTGTTTTTAAATATTCTTCTAAACGATCGAAACTTTCTTCCCAAAATATTTTATACTGCTCTACCCAATTTGAAATTTCTTTCAATGGATCACCATTGATTTTACAGGGTCTAAATTGAGCATTTTTAGTTTTTGTAATCAGACCTGCTTTTTCTAACACCTTTAAATGTTTTGTAATCGCAGGCAAACTCATTGTTTTTAAATATGGCTTAGCAAGTTCATTAACACTTGCCTCTCCTTTAGTTAGACGTGCAAGCATTGCTCGCCTAGTGGGGTCCGCAAGAGCAGAAAATGTTATACTTAAATGATCGCTCATAATAATTTACCATTTGGTTAATTAACTATATGGTTAAGTATACCACACAATGTCTGATCGTCAACGCGATAAATTGCTTCATTGATTCAATCACTTATTAAATTTTCATGCATTTCATTATGATGTGTATGAATGGATAAACGATTACTCACATTTTTCGTTAAGCATTAAGTCACGCAAACAATTACTGAATCTACATTGAATATTCACCGCAAATATAATTCAGCAAACACATTGCATTTAACCCATTGAACACTAGTATACTTTGAAATGAAAAACCGAATACATTCAATTGATGTTTTACGGGCACTCGCGATTTTCTTCATGATTTTATGCCACTTTCCAATATTTTTATCTGCTCAATCTGATCAGCATGAATGGCTATATTTTTTTTCAAACCATATTGTTGGTGATTTTGCAGCTCCGATTTTTTTATTTTTAGTAGGCTTTAGCCAAGCCATTTGTAAACCAAAAGCTGCAACACAATCTTATAAAAAAGGCTTTGCTATTTTTATTATTGGCCTTATATTTTCGTTTATCATTCGTGGTCCCCAAGCGGTATTTGAATGGGATATTTTACCACTCATTGGTGTTTCAATCATTATTATCGAATCTCTTCGAAACTTTTCAAATCGAACTTTTTTAATATTAGCTAGTTTAATTTTTGTATGTTCACCGCTGTTACGTAATTACTCTCATTATTTAGATGTTTGGGGAAATAGCATGTCAGAAGTTTCTGGCATACAAAAAATATTTCCAGGTCTTTTGTTAGATCCAATTTCTGAATACGAACCAGTTAATACATTCAAAGGAATTATCAATGGATTTTTTTTAGTTGGATATTTTCCTTTATTTCCATGGCTTTTATTTTCACTTCTTGGATTTTGGTACGGCAATCTATTTAAGAACAAAATGAATCCAAGTTTTTCAGCCATTACAATAATTTTTGGAATATTATTAAGCATTCTAGGCATAACATTAGCACATTTTGGCGCACACAATTCTCCTGATCATATTATAAATCGATTTATTACTGCTCTTTCATTTTATCCCAGCACTCCATCGATGGAGCTAGTTCAAATAGGAATCGTTTTAATCTTATGCGGAATGACTCAATTGCTCTTTGATTCCGTAAATAATTCTAGCCCACTAAAATCTAAAATTATAAATATTTCTCAAATATTTAGTCGTTATTCTTTCTCAATCTACATACTTCATCACATTGTAATCTTTTGGCCATTGTGGGTTGCAGGTTATTTTAAAGGGGATATTGAACATTTCAAAGCAAATGCGTTTACGGTGCCCACATCATTTACTTTATCTATTTTATTTATTTTAATAATCATCCCTTTTTTAAAAATATGGGATAAAAAAGATTCAATCTATAGTTTGGAGTGGTCTTTAAATAAATTAGTTCAGAAAAAAATTAGATTTAATTCTTAATTTTAAAATGATCTATAATAGAATTTAATTTTTTTTCAATACGGCTATTATCCACTTTATTTTTTTGAGCTGCTAAAACTAATTTTATAGAAACCAAGAAAACACCTGCCTCTAATAACATTTCATGCGTTAAACCTTTTTCAAATAGGGCAACGATAAACAGAATCAGTGTAATAATTAAAGTAGCACTTGAACCTACATCAATATATTTTTCTTTCTTCTTATGTTCCATGAAAACCTTTCTAATCTAAATAGCTTTTAATAAAAATGATTTAATATCTTTTTTTTCAATTTCTAACTGAACCTTTATTTTAATTCCTGTCTTTAACTTTTCAGCTTTTCGAATGATTGCTTTGATTGGTAATAAATAACTTTTAGCTTTACTGTCAAACCATATGGCTGATTTCCAGTTCGTATTGCCAATTTTTGCAACAGCAGTGAGCCTTCCCCAACCTTCTTCTGCAAAACCATGGTGTTTTCTAATTTTAATAGCTAATTCTTTTGGTAAAGTTACAAAATACCATCCGGCTGGGCCATCATACTTCCAAATTTTTGCGTTAAAAGAATATTTTTTAGTTTTTAAAAGCACTATTGATTCACTATGATTTTGGGAGGATTCATCAGCGTTTGATATACAACACAATAACGTTCTGTCAGTTTATAAAGCGTTGCCAATTGCTCTTCAGTTGCATTTGACTTTATATCAAATTTCATTCGTATTTCAGAAAAACCTACTGGAGTTGTTTTATCAACACCTAGTGTTCCTCTAAAATCTAAATCACCTTCCACTTTTACAAAACCTTCATCAACTTGAATACCAATTGCAGTCGCTACTGCATTTAATGTAACACCTGCACATGCAACTAATGCTTCTAAAAGCATATCTCCAGAACAAAGAGACATCCCATCACCGCCTGTTTTTGGGTGTAACCCTGCAGTCACTAAAGCCTTGGCAGTTTGTATGCTGCATGTGACATTTTCTCCCAATCTACCTTGTGATTTTAACGTAATCTTTGCAGATTGAGGTTTGGTTTTATATTCTTCTTTTATTGGGACTTGTATTTGTTTTAACTTTTGCGAATCCATCTTAATTATTTTGCATATTGATTAAATTTACTTTGAACCAGGCATCGGAAGACATTCCATCACTTCTACAGAATCACCTGGAAAAATCGTAAAGTGCGGATGAGCTTTGAATAATTTAGCTGCAGCTTTTTGATTTTTTGCTTTCACGACGGTGTAGGCTGTCATTGCGTTTGAGGTTTTGTGGATACCTCTTTTAGAGGTTTTAAGTGTTCCACCGAGCGGAGAACCAATCTCTACAATCGATTTCTTATTTTTCTTTGCCCACGCACTCCATGCTTTCATACCTTTCATTTCTAAAGCAGTTCGTTCTTTGGGACTTAATTTTTCCCATTTCTTCAACATGTCGCCATTCTCTTTTGCCAAATAAACTGCCAAATACATTTTCATAAGTAACCTCATTATTCAAAATTGATATATGTTTTTCTTTTTTCTCTGATTTTCAATCAGAATACCAGATAAAAATAAATTGTCGGATGTACCGATGAACTACTTTGAAATTTCTGATCAAATTTTATTCAAATTTCGAAGTTTATTTTTCGATTAGACGAGGAACGACGAAATAAGCGATTGAGATAGGCCAGATGGGCCATCGAAAGAGCGAATGAGGAGTGACGAAGTATAATCGGAAAAGAAACGAGAAATTTGGCGTCCCCACGGGGATTCGAACCCCGGTTACTCCCGTGAAAGGGGAGTGTCCTAGGCCTCTAGACGATGGGGACATGTTTTAGAGTCATATATCTATAATTGTTTAACTTTTTTCCGTCAATAGAACAGCGAGATTAGTTGACAGAATTTTTCAGTGTGATAAATTGACGCAAAGCGTGACAATAATTGAATTAAACTAATAATTTCATAAACTTATGAGGCATCGCCAATGACTAGTAGTACTTTTGAATTCTTAATACTCACCTTCTTAATTTTATTTCCAAAGATCATTCAATCATAATTTTTAATTCAATCAATTTTTCATCTAGAAAATACATCCATATATAGATATATAAACATATACTTATGCATTTAAATAAACTCAAAAACTTTAGAGATCGCGGTGTATTTCTATTACTCGCAGAAACATTTCAAGCACTAGGTGATTCCACTCGCATTCAAATTGTATGGGCACTTTCACAAGGTGAACAAAATGTTGGATCTTTGGCAGACAAATTAGGGATGAGCCAACCAGCCGTATCTCATCACCTTCGTACATTACGAAATTTAAAACTAGTTAAAATTAGAAAAAACGGCAGAACCAGTTTCTATAATTTAGACGATGAACACATCGAACATCTATTAAATGAAGGATTAAAACACGTAGAGGATTTACTTACATGAAATATATTTTTTTATTCTTATTCATATTTAGCGTTTATACAAAGGCAGATTTAAATGAAGTTAGCGATCCAAATGCAGCACGTTTTACAGTTCACATGCTTGATTATCTTGCACAAGATTATTCCGGTGCCGTTGAAAACGGAAAAGTTACAAATCAATCTGAATACCAAGAGCAAATTGAGTTTGCAGAACAAGTAATCGTGACGATATCAAAAATAAAAACAGATCAAAACAAAAAGCAAATTACTTCAGAAGCAGTTAAATTGTTAAAATTGATTCAAGCAAAAGCACCTTTTTTTGAGGTGCAAAAAGTTTCACGCAATTTACAAGCTACGATCATACAAATGACAGCCATTGAACAGACACCAGCATCTTGGCCAAGCATAAAACGTGGACAAAAATTATATGCAAATAATTGCATTGCATGTCACGGAGAAAAAGGCGCTGGAGATGGCCCTATAGCAGCAACGATTGAACCAAGACCATTGAATTTTTATTATGAATTTAGAATGAAAAGCATTACTCCCTTTCAAGCATTTAATTCGATACGACTTGGAATTCCGGGAACTGCAATGCAAGCTAGTCCTGCCCTGACAGATAATGACATCTGGGATCTTGCCTTTTATGTAATTTCATTACGACATCAAGAGAAAACAAAAGCGGCATCACTAGATGTTACCAATGATGTTTTAAAACTCATATCAACTACTTCGGATGAAGATTTAATCAGTAAAAATTATACTCAAGAAAGTATTTCGTCGTTTAGAACGTACGAACCAAAAGAAGACAATTCATTGCAATCTCTCGATTTTGCAATTGCAAGCCTAGATGACTCCTTTACAGATTATAAAAATAATTCATTTGAAAACGCAAAAAAGAAAGCATTAATGGCTTATCTTGAAGGCGTGGAACCAGTAGAGCCAAGACTAAAAGCAACTGACCCTAGATTTACAATCAAACTAGAAGAAGCAATGGCCCTTGTACGTTCTCATATTGAAAAAAAATCTTCACTTACAGAATTACAAACTGCTGTATCGAATGCCAAAGAAGAATTAAAAGCTGCTAAAAAATTAATTGGCAAAAAATCAGATTCATTCTGGTTGACCTTTAGTTTGGCCGCAGGAATATTATTTCGAGAAGGTTTCGAAGCGGTTTTACTTTTAATTGCATTACTGGGAGTCATTAAAGCTGCAAAATCAAAACGTGCTGAATTTTGGCTACACATTGGTTGGTTATCAGCAGTCATTGTTGGTATTTTATGTTGGTTTTTCTCAGGATGGGTTGCCATGATGAGCGGTGCCGGTAGAGAAATGATGGAAGGAATTACATCATTAATTGCTGTATTCGTATTACTTTACATTGGATTTTGGTTGCATTCAAAAACTGAAATCAAAAGATGGAAAGCCTTCATTGACGGAAAAGTTCAAAAAGCTTTAGATGGTGGCAGCCGCATTGGAATCGCATTGATTTCATTCATGGCCGTATTTCGAGAAGCATTTGAAACAGTTTTGTTTTTACGTGCGCTTTCAACCGAAGACAATCGTTCACAACAAATTGCATTATTTTCAGGAGTAAGTTTTTCGTTCTTGCTTATATTTTTAGTAGCATGGGCATTTATAAAGTACAGTTCGCGTGTTCCCATTCGTAAACTATTTACCATATCTTCAATTCTGATGATTGTGCTTGCTTTTATTTTAACAGGAAAAGCAATTCATGCCCTTCAAGAAACAGGAATGATTTCAGCTTCGACTTCACCGATTTCACTTCGGTTTGATTTAATTGGATTTTATCCTACAAGCGAAACACTCATAGCTCAGTTAATCATTGCGTTTATTAGTATTACGTTATGGCAAATTGGTAAAAAATCATCACACTAGCTTATAATTGAGGAATTTTTTGCCCTGACAACATACGTTAAATATTTATAAATTTTAACATTCGGTAATAAATCCCGAAAATACATATGTGAGAATTCTTAAAAAGCTACTTACGGTTACGCCGTTATTTATTTCTATTTTCATCACAGTTATCAGTTTTTCAATTTTCATTCTTCATGAAGCAAATCCGAATCTTTTTACAATCATTAATACATTAGACTTAAAAGGATTAGACATAAAATTTAAAATCAGAGGAATTAAAAATACAAAATCTAAAGTTGTTATAATCGCAGCTGATGAAAAATCATTTCAAACATTTGGTCAATGGCCATGGGACAGAGGTACTGTTTTTGCACCCTTAATTCAAAAACTTTGTACATATAATCCAAAATCAATTGGTTTTGATATTGTTTGGTCAGAAAAAGAGAAACTAATTTCTGATATTGCAAAAAAGAAATTACTAGATAATTGGCCAGTTAAAGCTCCCCCTCTTGATGAAATCATTAATTCAAAAACAGGAGATAATGTTTTAGGTAGTGCCATTTCAAATTGTATCTCAAAAGTGGTTTTGGGTTATATGCTCACTTTAAATAAAGGTGAAGGATTAGAACCAGAGGAATTTGAAAAAAGATTACAAACATTGGTATCTTCTGGATCAAATGCTCCCACTACACAAACCAAAGGTGAAATTAAATTTGCTCAAACAAGTAAAGATGGCTTCAGCAATGTTCAGTTTAATTTTGTAGGCATTGGTGGACTTTTAAATATACCTGAGATTACACCAAATAATATTGGACAAGGATTTATGAACAATGAACCAGATGAAGACGGTAATTTTAGGTCTTCAGTTCTATTGTATGCAACACCGTTAGGATTTGTTGAAAGCTTACCGCTTCGAATGGCTCAGAAAGAACTGAGTCCAAAAGACAATGCTACTCATTTATTTCTACAGCCTTTTCAACCTGAAAATTCAATGCAAGAAGACTTAAGACTTTCGATTCAAACTGCTACAGAAGAAAGAGATATTCCTATTGATCTACGTGGCAAATCGATTGTAAATTTTAGAGGACCAAACTTTTCATATCCCAATGTTTCGTTGGTAGATGTACTTTCTGCAGACGAAGGTATTGATGTAACACAATTTGACAAAAACGAAGGCATTAAAACTACAAAGATTCATAAAGCTGAATTTTTTAGAGATGCTCATATATTAGTGGGAGTCACTGCAAATAGTTTATATGATATTCGACCAAGACCATTTGATGCCCAAGCATCGGGAGTTGAAAACCACGCTACCATTTTAGATAATATTTTAAATAATGATTTTATAGTACGACCAGTTACAAATGAACTAATTAAACTTTATATTATTTCATTTATTTTAAGTTTAGTGTTTGGATACATCATTGTTAAACTTGGTGCAGTTTATGGAATTTTAGTTGCGATTATTACAATCGGTGGTGTCTTCTACTATGACCAACGTTTTATGTTTCATAAAAACATATACTTTCCAGGCCACTTACATGCAGCACAACTCTTGTTTCAATATTTTGTAATCACTGTTTTTAAATTCTGGAAAGAAGAAAGCGACAAAAAAGAAATCAGAGAAGCGTTCGGAAAATACGTTTCAGCCTCAATTATTAACGAAATGTTAAAAGACCCGAATAACTTAAAGCTGGGAGGTCAAAAACGTGATCTTTCAATTCTATTTAGTGACATTCGAGGTTTCACAGAATTATCAGAAAAAGTAGAAGTAGGAACTCTCACATTATTTCTAAATGAATATTTGGGTTCTATGACAGATATTCTACAAGCCAATGAAGGCACACTCGATAAATATATTGGTGACGCCGTTATGGGATTTTGGGGAGCTCCACTTGCCTCTGATAAACACGCAATCCTTTCAGTCAAAACTGCAGTAGAAATGATAACTAAAGTATTTGAACTAAATAAAGTTTTTAAAGAAAAATACAATATAACAATTGATGTTGGTATTGGCATCAATACAGGAAGTGTTTCTGTTGGAAATTTCGGTTCACAAAAAGTATTTGAATATACTGTGATCGGCGACAACGTAAACCTTGCCTCTAGACTCGAAGGATTAAATAAATACTATGGAACTCGCATTATAATTAGCGAAACAACCAAAGAAAATCTGCCACAAGGTATGTTTCATATGCGAGAAATAGATAATGTTAAAGTAAAAGGAAAACATAAACCCGTTAAAATTTATGAAGTATTTCCAGATGTAGAAGAATACTCGGCAGTTAAGTCCTCATTAGGCGAATTTGAAACGGGTTTAAAAAATTACTATGCGCAACAATGGATGGAATCTGCGAGAATATTCTTAAGTATTGTACAAAAAAATGAAAAAGATAAAGTCTCAAAAGAATTTATATCTCGTTGTGAATATTTTATGCAAAACCCACCTGGTAAAGACTGGGATGGTAGTTGGGAGATGAAATCTAAATAACTTATGGCAGCACCCGCGATTAAAAAATATAAAAAAGGCGATGTAATTTTTAATGAAGGCGATAAGTCAGATGCCATGTATTACATTCAAAACGGAAGTATTCGTCTATTTAAGAAAAAAGGCACAGGATCAATTGAATTAGGAACTGTTCACAAAGGCGAAGTCATTGGAGAAATGGGATTTTTAGATGGTGGTCCTCGATCAGCCTCCGCTGAAGTACAATACGATGCTGATTTAGTCGAAATCAATTCAGGTCAAATGGTTGATCAGTTAAAAAATTTACCTCAATGGATTGCAGTTCTACTGAAAACAATTGTAAATCGCTTACGTTCAGCCAATAACAAAATCAAACAATTAGAATCGGTTTCAACATCTTTAAACTATAATAATGAAGGCGGAGTACCTTCAAATTATGAATTCTTAACTCCATCTGAAATTTTACGAACATGTACTTCACTACTTTTAGTTGCTTCTCGAAATGGTGAATCTGCCGAAGGTGCTGTTCGAGTTTTAATGACTCGAGTTTTAAAATATGCGCAGCAAATATTAGGAGTTCCTCAAAGTAAAGTCACAGAAATGTTTAACGTACTTGAACATGTTGGTATCGTTAAAGTGGACAGTTCTAATTCAGAAAAAGTTCAAATTTATGTTTTAGACATCGATCAATTAGAAGTATTAATTGGCTACATCAATGAAGAAAATTTAAAAGAACAATCTAAAAAAATTAATTTATCATTAAAAGCAGTTGTAATATTAGGATATATTGTAAAACACATTAATTTGTTTCCTGCAGATCCAACTGGCATTAGCGATATAAATCTTGCAAAAATCATTGAAATTGAAAAGCAAGCTTTGGGAGGTAAAGAGCCATTCAAAACAGATGATTTAGCAGAACTCGTAAACTTTAAATTAGCAACTGAACTTTCAATTAAAGACTCCTCTACAATGATTACAAAAGTTCACCAAAAAGACATTCAACGTCTATTTAAAATTCAAAAAGTTGTGAAAGAAATTCAACTGGTAAACGAGAAGAAACGTGCAAAAGTTTTTAAAACAAAAACTCCAGAAGAAGAGGCTGAATTAGCAAAAGAAGCTTTAGCAAAAGCTGCAGCAAGTGCATCAGTACTTAAATAAATTTAGGTTGTGTTTGTTTCAGCTGCTCAATGATTAGTTTTATATCTTGGCATCGGCTTTTATCAGCAACTAGAACCACATCTCCGTCTTTAACTACTACCAAATTTTTAACACCTAAAAGTGCAACCAAACCTTTTTCAGATTGAATAATATTATTAGAAGAATCAATCGAAAGTTGATTTCCTCTGATTTGGCAATTAATTTCTTCAAGTGCAGCAAACGAACCCACATCATTCCAACCACAGTCAATTGGTAATACTTTGGTAGGAATTTTGATATACGATAGTTTCTCCATCACAGCATAATCAAAACTAGTTGCATCTTTTTTCTGAACATTTGAATATTTTTTTTGTATTGGTGCTTTACTACTAAAATTTTCAAACAATTCTGGTGAACACGCATGAAATGCATTTAATATAGTCTTCACATTAAAAATGAACATCCCAGCATTCCATAAATATTTTTGAGAAGACAAATATTGTTTTGCAGTTTCTAAATTTGGTTTTTCGACAAATTTTTTTACATCGATGAGCTTTTTTTCATCCGTAATTTTCTGATTTAATTCAATATATCCAAATCCAGTTTCTGGTTTATTTGGTTTTATACCTACAATATAGATTTCATCATTTTTAATTGCTTGTGTAGAAATAAACTGTATGCCATCGATAAATTTATTTTCATCAGAAATATAATGATCTGCCGCCATAACGGCAATTACAGCATTTTTTTTCTTTTTTTGGATTTCGATACTACCCCACAAAATACATGCTGCTGTATTTTTAGCTTCTGGTTCAGCTAAAATTTTAATTTTTTTAGAAATTTTAGAAGTGATTTTTTTAGTTTCACCCTCTATTAGCTTTGTCGTAACAATCCAAATGTTTTCAGGTTTAACAATTTTTAAAAATCTACGAATTGTGTGTTCGAGCAATGTCTGATCATCCCAAAGTTTTAAAAGTTGCTTTGGTTTTTTAGCTCTCGATTTTGGCCAGAAGCGCGTTCCACTTCCTCCAGCCATAATTAAAATATTTAATTGATCATTTTGTACGGCCATAGCTGTCTTCTAATCGAACAACATCATCTAAATGCGGAGTAGATACTTCAAATACATCACAATCTTCTAACGCTATCATTCTATGTTGTTTTCCGGGCGCGATGTGATGTGCTTCACCTTCATTTAAAATAATTTCTACTAGTTTTCCTTTTTCTTCTTCGTATACGAAGTTCATTTTTCCTTTTGCAATCATAATCGTTTCTTCTTTTACTTTATGATATTGCAATGAAAGCTTATGTCCTTTATTGATATGGAGAATTTTACCAACATATTGATCTGTTTTAGCAAAAATCAATTCATAGCCCCAAGGTTTATCAACTTTTGTAATCTGCTTCTTCACAATTTATTCTCCCAACTTCTGAACTATGAATGCCGGCATTTCTTTTGTTTTCTTAAGATTATTTGCAGAAGTATCTGCCATTTCTTTTGATGGATACATACCAATACCTACTCGATACCAAGTGCCTTTTCCTGGAATTTCGACGCCTAAATAAAATGCATCAAATCCTTTTCCCCTCAACTCTTTTACCTGAGAATTTGCTTCTTCAATGGTACGATGAGAGCCGACTTGAAGAGTATATTTTCCTGAAGCAACTTTCGAAGGGCTTTTTTCAGAGTGTCCATGTTTTGGTTCTTCTTTAACAGCTTGCTTTTTATCTTTCGGAAAACTCATAGGAATTGCTTTTCCTGAACCCGCTTTCAATGCATTCACTTCATGTTCCAGAGATTCTTTGGCTTTTTCAATCGCTTCCTCTACAGCAGTTTGATCTTTTTCATGCTTTTCATTAGCCGTCACATGATGCTGGTCTGCTTCCACTTCATGTTCGGTTTCATGCTCAATGGCACTCAGTGGAGCTTCTCCGTGATGTTCTATCTCTAGTTTGCCGTGTGAAAGTTTTTGGCCCAATTTAATTCCCAATGTGAACGAAAATATGGCGACTAAAACTAATAAAAGAATGATTATTGAAACTTCTTTTTTACTGAAAAGTAATATCTCATTTTTTGTTTCCATGAAGCATTATTAAACGACAAAGTTATGTATTTGTCGACTGGTTAAAATAATTTACCAAAAATTTTGGCACACCTTTGCAATATTTATTTTCTGATGAACAGACTGGTAAAAATAAGTGATTAATAATCAAAAGGAGCAAAAATGAATCGTAATAAAAAGGGGCAAGGACTTATAGAATATATTGCAATCACAGCTTTAGTGGCGATTGTAAGCATTGGTGCAATTAGAGTATTAGGCGGTAAAGCTCAAAAATACTTAAATCGTGTTTCAGGTAATTTCGAACATAATCTTCAAGTAGGTTTAAAATACAATTCAGCAAAACAACCTGTTGAAGACGATCAAAACACGAATGAACAAAATTAAACATAAGTGCATTTCAGGTCAGGCGGTAATAGAATGGTGTGTTTTTGGCGCAATAAGTCTAATATTTTCGTTTTTAATGCTGCGCAGCTTTATTGGACTTCATACAAAAGATCTAAATTATTCGTTGAGCGTGTTTTCTGCAAGGCAAGCTCTATCAAGGTCAGTGTCACCAGTAACTTTCAATTCAAAAGCTGTAAATGCTTCAAGTATGAATGTAGGAAAAAGCACTGTCATTACCTCTTCGCCAAACCAAAATCATTACCGCTCAAAACATCAAATTTATTTGCCAAAGAAAGAGGGAGCGCAAGCTTACAAATCATTTTAATATTTATTCCAATACTGCTTTTTATGGGTAGCGTATTGTGGTTAAAATCAAAAAGCATTGAACAAATTCAAAGACAAAAAAGAATTGATCAATGCTTATTTGACGTAATTCAAAATAGATGTAACTCAATCACAACTCTTTCTCAATTGAACTCAAAGATTGATCTACTCACTCATACTTTGGCATTACTAAAAATTGGAAAAATCACAAGCGCGGTCATTCCTGGATTAAACGGTCTTATATTAGCTACAGAATCTGCTTCTGTAGAAATACGAAATATAATTTTATTTTTGCAAAACTATCAAGACTTCATAATTAAAGCGTTAGGGACTACCAATTTAAAACTATTACAATGTTCTTTGCCTAAATTTGATTCAAATGAAATTAGCTTTCCTCAATTTAAAAGAATTACAAATTGGGAATCAGAAATTACCAATACTAAAGGAATTATTTTATGGAAAAACCAATCATATTTATCCGAAATTTATATTTACTCAAAAGATTTAATTTCAAAGAGCTTTGCTCACTGCGAGCCAGAAAATGCTTTACTCAATATGAAAGGAGAAAGTTATGCCGTCAGTTTTCAAGAAATATCAAAAAACAAAGGGGTCAGCTTGCCATTGAACTTGCCTTTACCCTCATTACAATCATCAGCTTATTAATATTATTTCAAAAACTATATCTAAAATTAGAATCCAAATGGATTCAGGAGGTCAGTCAGCCATGGTTCAAAAATTAATATTTTTTCTATTCTTTTTTACGAAAGTATATGCATCAGAATATACCGATCCCATTCAAATCAATTGGACTGGCCCTAAAGATGTAAATTGTCAAAAAATAGTCGAAATCTTTTTAAAAGAATTAAAAAGCACAACAAATAATCAAATTATAGAATTTAATATTGATAAAAAATCATCTGGCAATACAAACCAATATCAAACATATTGCAGTTCAAGCTCAAAAAATGTTTTAAATATTAAAAATAAAGATCATGTCTTTGAATTACATTACTTAGGTTTAGACGCTGGATTTGATGCCCTTGATTGGCTTGAATTTCAAAAATTTGCTTTGCGTCAAAGTCAGTCAATTACAATTAATACTGAAAAACAAGTAATTGATAATACATTCAATAAAATAGAATCAAAACTCGAATCATCCACCTCGAAAAAGTCTTTTTGGACACCTATACTAATAGGCACAGCCTTAGGGGCAGCCGGTGGAGCGATCTTTTCGCCTGATTCAAATAACAGACCTTTAAATATTTTAGTTTTTGGATTGGCAGGAACAGCAATCGGTGGAATTTATGCACATTGGTCCTTTTAAATAAAATTACTTACTTGAATTTATATGTACGACATGCAACGTTATACAACCGTAAACGGGAGCAACTTTTCATGTCAGATTTCAGTAAAAAAACGAGTCAAAATAATACAATTTTAGCTGTAGGATCATTAGCATTTGATTCTATTCGAACTCCAGCCGGAAAAGTAGACCATATTCTAGGCGGTTCTGCGAATTACTTTTCAATATCAGCTAGTAATTTTACCAATTTAAATTTAGTTGGAATCGTAGGAGAAGATTTTCCGAAAGATCATTTTAAAGTTTTAGAAAAAAGAGGAATTGATTTAACAGGTATTGAATACGCCAAAGGTGAAACGTTTCACTGGGTCGGAGAATATGGTAATGACTTAAATGAAGCAAAAACACTTTCTACTTTTTTAAATGTATTCGAACATTTTAATCCTAAACTTCCTGAAAATTACAAATCTACGCCTTATTTGTTTTTGGCAAATATTGATCCTGTTCTTCAAAGATCTGTATACGAGCAATGTAAAAAACCAAAATTAGTTGCATGTGATTCAATGAATTTTTGGATTACAGGAAAAAAACAAGAACTTTTAAAGACAATGCAAATTGTAGATTTACTTACTATCAATGAAGGTGAAGCATATCTTTTATCTGATGAAAGCAACATCGTAGATGCTGCCAAAGCTATCTTAAAAATGGGTCCAAAGGCTTTGGTAGTAAAACGTGGTGAATACGGCGCACTTTTATTTAGCAACCATGGAATTTTTTCTGCCCCTGCTCTTCCGCTCAATTCAGTGAAAGATCCAACAGGCGCAGGTGATACGTTTGCCGGTGGATTAATCGGTTACATTGCACACGAAGATGCTGGTGCTGACTTATTTAAAGATGACCACATTTTAAGAAGAGCGATCATTTTTGGTTCAGTGCTTGCAAGTTTCACTGTAGAAGATTTTGGTTTCAATAATTTAATTAAAGTAACTCCTGAAATGATCAAAAAACGTTATCAAGAGTTTTTAAAAATGAGTCAATTTTAATTCTATAACTTTGGATACACTTTTTTAAGTAAACTCATAAATTCAGTTTGAAATTTATTTCTACTAAAATATTTTCCACGCTCACGACAGTCTGATTCTTTTATGTTTGATTTCTCAAATTGAGTGATTGCATCTACCAAAGAGGCCGATGTTTTTTCTTTAAAAAAGATTCCTGTTTTTTCTGTTACAGTTTCTAAAGCGCCCCCCTCTCCGAGTGCAATCACGGGAGATCCAGCAGACATCGCTTCACAGGGAACAATTCCAAAATCTTCTATACCCGGAAAAATCAAAGCCTTACACTGAGAGTATGCTTGTGCTAAATCTTCATTTCGTTGTGGTGGCAAAAAGGTTATGTTTTGATTTGCCATTTTTCTCAATCGTTCTAAATCAGGTCCATCGCCAATGATGGTGAGCTTACGATTCATTTGATTGAACGCTTCAATTGCTAAATCTACACGTTTATATGGAACCAATGCAGTTACGATTAAGTACTCCTCTTTTGGATTTCGAGGAATTTGAAACCGACTGGCCTCACAAAAGGGATAGATCACGTCAGCATCACGGTTGTAATATTTTTTAATTTTTTCTCTAATAAAATTTGAATTCGCTATGAAATGATCAACTCGAGTTGCCGATTTTTGATCCCATTTTTGCAGATATGGTCGCACCAGGTGTGCTGCCAACGTAACTGGTAACGAATACTTGTCTTGCCCGAAATATTCATCAAAGCGATCCCACATATAGCGCATGGGAGCATGGATATAACTGATATGAAATGCGTCTTTTCTTTTTTTCACTCCTTTGGCAACACAATGAGAAGAGCTGATGATTAAATCAAAAGGATTCATATCAAATTGTTCAATTGCAAGCGGCATCAAAGGCAACATGTGACGGTAGCGAAGTTCTGCAGAAGGAATTTTTTGTAAAAACGAAGTGTGTATTTTTCTATTTTCAATATGTTTTGAAACAGAACCTTGTTTATGAACCAATGTAAAGAGTTCAGCTTGTGGAAACAGTTCGCAAATCGCATCGAGAACATTTTCTCCCCCACGCTGACTTACCAGCCAATCATGAATGATGGCTACTTTCATCTTTGATCCTTATTGAACTGAACGAAAATAATCTAATGTTTTAGCCAATCCCTCTTTAAGCGTTGTTTTTGGCTTCCAATTTAAAATCTTAACTGCACGATCGATCACAGGTCTTCTTTGTTTAGGATCATCTTCAAATACTAATGGTTGAAAAGTAATTTGACTTTTTGTTCCAGGTACAGCTGTAATTACATTTTTAGCAAAATCAATTATACTATATTCGTCTGGGTTTCCAATATTCACAGGCATATGTTCACTTGAATCTGCCAACTTAGTGATACCATCTACTAAATCGTCTACATAGCAAAAAGATCTCGTTTGTTTTCCTGTGCCATATACTGTGAGAGGTTCATTTCGAAGAGCTTGTCCACAAAGATTGGGAACTACTCTTCCGTCATCCAATCTCATACGAGGTCCATACGTATTAAAAATACGAACGATTCCAGTATTTACACCAAATTTGCGATGATAAACCATAGTAGCAGCTTCAGAAAAACGTTTTGTTTCATCATAACAAGAACGAAGACCTACTGGATTTACATTTCCCCAATACTCTTCTGTTTGCGGATGAACCAATGGATCGCCATATACTTCTGAAGTAGATGCGATGATAAAACGGGCTCCGTCTTTTTTAGCAATATCTAACATATTGAAAGTGCCGATTGAATCCACCTTCAAAATTTCTAATGGAATTTTAGTAAAATCTACAGGTGAAGCAGGACAAGCAAAGTGCATCACTAGATCCGCTTTTTTGAGTGCTGGAATTGGCAACGCAACATCTTGTTCGATGAATTTGAAATTTTTATTGTTTTTAAATAATTCTATATTACGTTTTGAACCGGTTAAAAAATTATCTATCGCAGTAACTTCATAACCTTTATTTAAATAGTGCTCACATAGATGAGAGCCGATAAATCCTGCGCCGCCGGTAATGATAACGTGTTTCATTTCTTTCCTGTTCTTACATATTCAAGGCTTCAATATAAACTGCCTGAACTTTTTTGGCTGTATCAATAAACGAGTATTGATCTTTTACCATTTTAAACTTTTCAAGAATAGCGGATTTTAAATGTTCTCCGCCTTGTGTTACTTGGTTAAGCGCCGCATCAAGAGAGTCATTGCTCTTGGGGTCAAAAAATAAAGATTTAGGTATTATGTCCCCTAATATTTCTTTATGCACATCAATATTTGAAACAACAGGTATTGTGCCACCGGCTAACGCTTCCATCGGAGGAATGCTAAATCCCTCGTAAAGCGAAGGCATTACGACTGCCGTTGCTTGTGAATAAAGTGGACGCAACCAAATATCATCTACATTGTTTAAATAGTGAACTTTCGAGTTTGGTTTGTTTTGACCGTACGATTGTCTTTTGATTGTAAAAACCCAATTGCGCGAATCATTCTCTGCAAAGTTAGTGATGAATGAAACATTTTTACTTTCTCTCGGGCTCGATGAGACACATAAAAAATATTCTCCCTTAAGTTGGAACCTATTTCTCATGGCTTTGATTTCATCTTGAGTTGGTTTTTCAGCATACCAAGGATCAATGGCATGAGGAATGATTCTCATTTTGGGCATTGAAAAGTGAAGTTCATTTTCGATTTCGAGTGCCACTGTTTTGCTTACAGAAATGATCAATGAGGCTTTTTTAAGCGTTTTTCTCATTTTTTTTCGGTAAGACTCTTTGTTTCCAAAATGTAAACCTTCTAAATTATGAACGGTAGTAATGAATGGAATATTTGTTGTCCAAACTGATTGTGTTGCCAAATTATGAAAAAGCTTCGCATTGTGAACACGCAATAGCCACGGTAACTCTACACTCGTCAAGCGATTACCAACCATTGAGCCAAGTGAACCTGTAGAAGAGGGAATCCATTGAAAACGATTTCGATTCGGCCCCCCAGAACGACTCACTACTTTATGAACTCTAGAATCACTAAATAAAACTAAAAATTCTAATGAAGAATCAATGTAACTTAATCCCAAAAGTAGATTGAGGGCATAGCGGCCAATACCCGTCAATGGTTGGCCTACATTTCTTGCATCAATTAGAACGCGCAGTGAGTTTCTCCTTATTTTTGATGATTCCTAATCTTGTAATTGAAAAATCATACTTGATTGGATCAGCTGAGTTAATTTTACGCAAAGCATTTGTAACTTCAAGAGCTAGTTTCCATGTCACAGATCTCTTTTTGGGGCCTTTGCGTAATCCTAATTCATACGATTTCTGCACCATATGTGTATCTAAAGGAACTATGAGTTCTGAAGGCTGAATCCAATTCCACAATCCTAAATCTATTTGATCAGATCGAACCATCCATCGTAAAAACATGAGATGTCTTTTGCAAGCAGATTGGTTTTTAGGAGAATTAATTAAAAACTTCATTGCGGTTTTAAATTGAGGATCTTGATCTTCATTAAATGATTCAAATTCACTCCAAAAATATTCTGCTGTATTTGCGAGCATATTATATATGTTATCAATGTAATTTTTTCTATAAAATGCCTGTAAACTGCCATCTTTTTTGATAATTTTTTGAATTGTTTTAAAAAGTACAATCAAATGCTTTTCTTTATGAAAACGATAATAAAAGTTTGGATAAACTTCTCCCATTATCAATTCTGTTTCTTTGATAAATTGATAGGGAGAATCACCCATCGGCTTAAAAATAATCTGCAATGCCTTTAAGATTTGAGGAACCGAACCATAAGAAAATAAACTGACGATAAAACCTACTAATTCTTGATCTTTTGGATTTTGATAAGAATAAATTTGCTGAATTGGATCGGTGAGTAACCACTTTCGATCATTATACTTTTGATAAAGTTCATCAAAATTGATAGCTTTTGTTTTCAAATGACTCATTCAGCTCTATCAAAATCGAAACGTATGATTCTGGCAATCTTAGTGATTGTATTATCACTAAATTGGGGCGTTGCATTAGCTTTAGAGACAAGTGAAGCCGTTTTATCAAAATCAACAACAGAAGCTAATTGCATTCGTCATTACATTTATAAAGGTAGAGTATATCCTGTTGATTCAAGCCGTAAAATGGATGGTGAAGGCTTAAGAGTAGTTTTTAAAAAATATAACCCATCTGAGGAACTTTTAAATTCTTATCAACAGAACTTACGTTCATCTAAAATACCTGCTTATTTTGGAACAGTAGGATTATTATCACTCATTATTGGTCCTGTTTACGCAAGCACAATTGATAACACAATCGGTAAGCGCGATACTCGTTATGCAACGATTTTTGGAGGTGCTTCTGTATTACTCGGAAGTTATTTTTGGGGCATTTGGAACATTAACCGTAATGAAAACAGACTCAGCTCATCTGTTGATCAATATAATCAAGCAGTTGATCGCGCAGAGCAAATTCAGGTTAACTTTACCCCAACGCAAACCGGCGATGGTGGCCAAATTAAAACGATCGTTCCCTTTCAATTTTAATTTTTTATTTTGTTTTTTTGAAAAAAAATCTTTAGGATGACTTTAAAGAAATGCCAAAAGACACATCCATAAAAACAATACTTCTAATTGGATCGGGTCCCATTCAAATCGGGCAAGCTTGCGAGTTCGATTATTCTGGAACACAGGCCGTTCGCGCTTTGAAATCAGAAGGCTACCGAGTTGTTTTAGCCAATTCAAATCCAGCTACCATCATGACTGATCCTGAAATTGCAGATCAAGTTTACATCGAACCACTCAATGTTGAATTTCTAGAAATGATCATTGAAAAAGAAAAGCCAGACGCCCTTCTTCCTACGATGGGTGGACAAACAGCTTTAAACCTTGCAGTTGAACTAGCTGAAAAAGGGATTTTAGATAAATATGGAGTTCGACTCTTAGGTGCATCCTTAAAATCAATCAAACTTGCCGAAGACAGAGAACTGTTTAAACAAAAAATGATTGAATTAGGAATTGATGTTCCGAAATCAAAACTAGTTACCAATCTTGAAGAAGGAAAAGCAGCTCTTGCCGAAATTAAGCTTCCCATGATTTTGCGTCCCAGCTTCACTTTAGGCGGCGAAGGTGGCGGATTAGTTGAAACAGAATCAGAATACTTCAAACTTCTTGAAAGAGGATTGTTTTTATCGCCTGTAAAATCAGTTTTAGTAGAAGAAAGCTTAATTGGTTGGAAAGAATTTGAATTAGAAGTTGTTCGAGATAAAAAAGACAATGTGATCATTGTTTGCGGTATCGAAAATTTAGATCCGATGGGAATACACACAGGTGACTCCATAACCGTTGCACCGATTCAAACACTTACTGATCGGCAGTATCAGCAATTACGGGATTACTCTAAAAAAATTATACGTGCGATCAACGTTGATACAGGC
The DNA here is from genome assembly GCA_964572865.1 of uncultured Bacteriovoracaceae bacterium. Taxonomy (GTDB): domain Bacteria; phylum Bdellovibrionota; class UBA1018; order UBA1018; family UBA923; genus CAZNGN01. Next base: position 33,785 of record CAZNGN010000023.1, read on the forward strand.
GGATCTAATATTCAATTTGCCATCAAGCCAACTGGAGCGGATGCGGGTCGTGTAATTGTAATTGAAATGAATCCACGCGTATCAAGATCTTCTGCTTTGGCTTCGAAAGCTACGGGTTTTCCGATCGCAAAAGTAGCTGCAAAATTAGCGGTAGGATACACATTAGACGAAATTACCAATGAAATTACAGGCACTACTCCTGTAAGCTTTGAACCTTCAATCGATTATGTTGTTACGAAAATTCCTAGATTCGATTTTGAGAAGTTTTTAGCAACTCCTGCCATGCTTGGCACTCAAATGAAAAGTGTCGGAGAAGCAATGGCAATCGGCCGAACATTTAAAGAGTCTTTTCTGAAAGCTCTTTCAAGCATGGAGAATGTTCGATTCTGGTTTCGGCATACAGAATTTGAAGATGCATCAACTTCTCTTTCAAAACTTGAAACAAAATTAAAAGAAACACATCCTCATCGAATTCATTATGTTGCGACAGCAATTCGCAGAGGGATAGCATTAGAGCGCTTAGCTAAAATCACTGGCATTGATCTTTGGTTTTTAGATCAAATTTCAGAAATATTAGAATTAGAAAAACATTATAAAACTTTGGGATCAGTAACCAAATGGTCAAACAGAGAATTAGAAACGGCAAAACAAATTGGCTTTTCTGATCGATATATTTCAGTAATGACTGGTGATTCAGAAGAAATCATTCGTAATGAACGCTTCAAAAGAAGCATTCATCCGACCTATTTAATGGTAGACACTTGTGCGGGAGAATTTGAAGCAAAAACTCCGTATTTATATTCAACCTATTCTTCTAAAACCGAATCACCTGTTGCTGCTAAAAATGCAGTTATGATTTTAGGTGGCGGCCCAAATCGTATCGGTCAAGGAATAGAATTCGACTACTGCTGTGTGCACGCATCACTTACTGCGCGTGAATTGGGTTATGATAGTATAATGGTGAATTGTAATCCTGAAACAGTCAGCACTGATTATGACATTTCTTCGAAATTATATTTTGAGCCACTGACCATTGAGCACGTTTACGAAATTTACAAATCTGAGCCAAACATTAAAGGTGTTTTTGTTCAATTCGGAGGACAAACACCGTTAAAGCTTGCATATGCATTAAATAAATTAGGCGTACCTATTTTAGGAACATCTGTAGACAACATTGATATTGCTGAAGACAGAAAACGCTTTGAAGCATTAATGAAAGATTTAGAACCAATGGGGTTAAAGCAACCTCCTTCACGCACTTGTCATTCAGCTCAAGAAGCGATTTTAGCTTCAGAAGAAATGGGATTCCCAATTTTATTGCGTCCAAGTTATGTTTTGGGCGGTCGTGGAATGCGAGTAGTAGTTGATCAAGATGAACTAAAAAAATACATCGATGAAGCAATTGAAGTTTCTGATTCAAAACCTGTTTTGCTTGATCGTTATTTATCAGATGCTACCGAATTAGACGTAGATGCGCTTGGTGACGGTGAAAATATTCTCATCGGCGGTGTAATGGAACACATTGAAGAAGCAGGAATTCACTCTGGCGATTCTGCTTGTTCACTTCCACCATTTACATTAGGCGAAGAGATCATTGAACGAGTTCGAGAGTATACTCGAATATTAGGTAAAAAATTAAAAGTAATTGGCGCCATGAACATTCAGTTCGCCATCAAAGACAATGATGTCTATGTTTTAGAAGTCAATCCACGTGCCTCAAGAACGCTTCCTTTTGTTAGTAAAACAGTGGGAGTTCCTCTTTCAAAAGTAGCAACTAAATTAATGTTAGGAGCAAAATTAAAAGACTTAGGATTCACATCTGACTTTGACTACACGTTAACTAAATTTTCTGTCAAAATGCCTGTGTTTCCGTTTCATAAGTTCCCAGGTGTTGATGTGATTTTAGGACCTGAAATGAAATCCACAGGTGAAGTCATGGGGCGTGATGATAATTTTGTGAGCGCTTATGCAAAAGCTATATTGGGTTCAAATGTAAAAATTCCTACTTCTGGAAAAGCATTATTTTCAATTGCTGACAAAGACAAACACGGAATTGTAGACATTGCCAATCGTTTGGTAGCTCTTGGATTTCAAATTGAAGCTACTCGAGGCACCAATCAGTATTTAAAACAAAATAATATTCCTAGTTCATTGGTTGCAAAAGCTGGAAACTCAGAAGACGATTGCGTGGTTCGCACCAAACGTGGACATTACCAATTTATTTTCAATACAGTGAGTGATGATCTTTCGATTAAAGATAGCTTCACAATTAGAAGAACTGCTTTAGAAAAGAAGATTCCCTATTGTACCTTGAATACAACGGCAAGATCCTTTGTTCGTGCAATCAATCACGTAAAAAACTCTAAATTTAAATTAATGCCCTTGAAAGAGTTATAAATGCCAAAGTGTTACAAATGTTCAAATGAATTACGAATCGATCTAGATTACGGAAGACAAGATACTTGCTCAAAATGTAATTTTGCCACCCATGTTTGTATGAACTGTGAGCACTATGATCGTTCTAGGTACAATGAATGCACAGAACCAGTTGCTGATCGAGTCGTCGATAAAGAAAAAGCTAATTTCTGTGACTATTTTAAAGCTGGCAATGCAATTTCTTCTGGCCTAAGTGCAGCAGAAAAAGCCAAAGCTGCTGCCGAAGAGTTGTTTAAGAAAAAGTAGGCAGTTTTTTCCGCCAAGTTAAATCTAGGTTTTGTCTATATTAATAGATTTCATATAATTCCGAATTATAATTAATAATACTTCAATATTCTAATATAAATTGTTTCTAATTCTGAGGGGCATATGAAAAATTGGTCAATCTTTAAAAAATTAGTTTTAGCGAACATTCTTTATTCTCTTCCTGTGATTGCATTGATTTATCTAATGGTAAGCGCACAAAATGTGGGGATCAATGCTGGATCATTAGAAATAAAGGGCGATATCGTGCAAAGACCATTGGAAGGTTTGTTAAAAACTTTATTAGAATCGCGAATGAAACAAGGTTCTGTATCTTCAAATACGTACCAAAAAGAAATTACATCTGTAAAAGAAACTTTAAAAACATATGGTGATGAGCTGCAGTTCACATTAGAGGAACTTAAAAAACGTAAACGTGAATCTTCTGAAATAACTAGTTTTGATAAAAGATTACAAGAATTTATTTCTTCTGAATCTAGTTTGGATTCAAAAAATCACATCGATAAAGTAAATAGTTTGATTGCGGATGCACGCACTATGATCACTCACGTGGGCGACACTTCAGGATTAATTTTAGATCCAGATTTAGATAGCTATTATTTAATGGATGTAACCTTAGTTGCATTACCTCAAACTCAAGATCGTTTATCTGAAATTTATAATTTTCTAACTTCAAAGTTCAACAATATGAGCGCAGAAGACAGAATTCAATCTGCTGTCTATGCTTCGCTATTAAAACTTTCAGACCAAGATCGCATTACTGCAGATATACAGACTACTATCAATGAAGATCCAAATTTTTATGGAGAAAGTCCTACTTTAAAATCTAAGCTAGTACCAGCAATCGCTGACTACCAAAAGAAAAATGAAGAAGTTGTTGCCGTATTAAATGCTATTTCAAATGGTACCAATAAAAAAACTCTATCTGAAGTTCAAGAACTGATTAAAACCACATTCGATGCTAGCTTCAGCTCTTGGAATATTGCCGTAGACGATTTAGATACGTTATTGAATAAACGTGTAGATACTTTAAATACACATAAGTTTAAATCATTGGCATTATCGATGCTTGCATTAGCAATTGCTGTTGCAATCCTTTTTTGGATATCAGCAAATTTCAATGCAAATATGAAAAAAGTGATTGATTCATTAAAAGTATCAGTAACGAAAACCAGATCATCAGGCTCTGAATTGGTTGAACTTTCAAATCAATTATCTAGCGTTTCAAATGATCAAGCTTCAGCTGTACAACAAACCTCTGCAGCGATGCATGAAATTCAATCTATGATTAAAGCTACCCTTCAAAATGCTTCGACCACACATGACACTGCAGAAAAAAGTGAAATGAGCGCACAAAGTACTCGTGATGCCGTAGAAAAATTAAATATTTCAATGCAAGAAATCTCCTCTGCAAATCAACAAGTTTTAAATCAAATGGAACAAAACCAAAAAGAAATGAGTGAAATCACTAAAATTATTTCTGAAATTGGCGCTAAAACAAAAGTCATAAATGATATTGTATTTCAAACTAAACTACTCTCTTTTAATGCTTCTGTAGAAGCAGCTCGAGCTGGTGAGTCTGGAAAAGGCTTTGCTGTCGTAGCAGAAGAAGTGGGAAATTTAGCTGCAATGTCTGGATCAGCTTCTAAAGAAATTACTGATATGCTAGATACAGGCGTTGAAAGAGTGGGCACAATTGCAAATACAACAACAGCCAAAGTAGGTACTTTGGTTGAAAGTGCGAAAGAAAAAGTAAATTTAGGTGCTCAACTTGCTCAAGAATGTGACAAGTCTATTACAGAAATTATAACAAGAATTTCAGATGTATTAGATAATGCAAACAGCATTCAACGAGCCGCTCAAGAACAAGCCAAAGGAATTGATGAAGTTGAAATTGCTGTGAATCGACTTGATCAAATTGCACAAAAAAATATGGAAATGTCTAAGAAGACCAACACACAATCTAAGACGATTGCAGAACAAGCATCTGCATTAGAAGGAATTGTAGACATGATTCAAACAGCGGTATTGGGTGCAAATAATCAGCCCAATAACGAATATAAAAGAGATAACAACTCGAAACCAATCAATAATTAAAGACTTTTCGCATCCTGTCATAATCAAAAATACGCTATAAACTATAGTTTATTTTAACTTATTTTAAGGATTATATATGGCAGATTCAGTTCCAATGACAGTTGAAGGCAAGCGCCAATTAGACGAAGAATTAAAGCGTTTAATTACAGTTGAACGTCCGAGTGTCGTTAAAGCAATTGAAGTAGCAAGAGCAAATGGAGACTTATCTGAAAATGCTGATTACTCTGCTGCCAAAGAGCGCCAAGGATTTATCGAAGGCCGCATTCAAGAAATCAACGCAAAATTAGCAATGGCTCAAGTGATTGATCCACTTACTATCAAAGTAGATAAAATAGTTTTTGGTGCGACGGTAAAAATTGCAGATCAAGAATCTGGCAAAGAAATTACATATAAAATTGTAGGTGCCGATGAGGCCGATTTAAAAGTAAATAAAATTTCAGTTACTTCACCACTTGCGCGTGCTTTGATTGGCAAAAGAGCCGGCGATGAAGCCATTGTAAATGCTCCAAAAGGTAACATCCGTTACGATGTCATCGAATTTAAGTACATTTAATTCTCCCATTCAATATATAAAAGGAGTTGGTCCCAAACTAGCAAAACTATTTGCTACAAAAGACCTACATACCCTAGAAGATCTTATTTATTTTATTCCTCGTGATTATCAAGATCGTTCAACGATGAAAAAAGTATCTGAATGCAAACCAGATGAAACCGCATTAGTTACAGGAACAATTTCAAGTTATCGATTTATTCCGATGAGGGGTCGCGGAAGAATGTTTTTAGAAGCAGTGTTGATCGATGAAGCAGGCGATCGTCTAATGCTTAAGTGGTTTCAATTTAGCCGAAAATATATTGAACCTAAATTAAGTGAACGTCCCAAAGTGATCGTGTATGGTCCTCTCAAAATGTACGGTAATAAATTAGAAATGGTTCATCCTGATATAGAATGGCTTACTGATCTAGAAGAACCCACTGAAGAAACAAGTCCCAATAAACCTTTTTTGGGAATTTATTCTGCCACAGAAGGTCTTTCTCAAAAAATGATTCGTAAAGTTTGTGATCAAGCGTTTGATCAACTGTACTTACAGATTACTGACGACTTACCAAAATCAGTGATAGAACAAAATAAATTATTAGATATCAAAACGGCGCTCGAGTTTTGTCATCACCCTCCAAAAGGTTCCTCCATAGAAGATTTAAAAGCCCAACGTACTCCCGCACATAAAAGATTAATTTTTGAAGAATTTTTTAAATTTGAGTGGATCGTAGGCAAACGCAGAATCAATGTTCGTTCTGAACCCACTCGTGCTTTTGAATCAGAAAATACTGAAAAACGATTAAAACAAATTCAAAAAAACTTTGGACATCCATTTACTTCAGACCAAGAAAAAGCAATTCAACATATCCATGAAGATTTAAAAAGCACTAAACCGATGAACCGCTTGCTTCAAGGCGATGTGGGTTGTGGGAAAACATTAGTTTCCTTTTGTAGCGCTCTGCCCGTACTTGATTTGGGTGCACAAGCTGCCCTACTTGCTCCCACAGAAATATTAGTAGAACAACACTATAAAAATGCACTGGCTGTTATGCCAAAAGAATTTAAAATTGCTACATTAACGGGATCAACCTCGAAAGCGGATCGAGTAAATATATTGAATGAATTAACTTCTGGAACGATTCATTTTGTAATTGGAACGCATGCATTACTCGAAGATGACGTTCGCTTTAAAGAATTAGGACTAGTCATCATTGATGAACAACACAGATTTGGTGTAGACCAAAGAATGCGTTTGCGCTCAAAAGGAAATCACCCTCATATATTATCAATGACTGCAACTCCAATACCTAGAACATTAGCGATGACTGCATATGGTGATTTAGACGTTACTTCGATCAAAGAACTTCCTAAAGGTCGCGCTCAAATTAAAACAAAATTAGTCAACACTCGTTCAATTGACGATGCATTTGACGTAATGAAAACTGAGTTAAATTCAGGCCGTCAGGCATATATTATTTATCCTTTAGTAGAAGAGTCTGAAAAAATCGATTTAGCAAATGCTGTTGCAGGGGCTGAAGAACTTGCAAATCATAAATTAAAAGGATTTAAAATAGGACTTCTTCATGGTCGCATGAAAGCTCAAGAAAAAAATGAGATCATGTCTCGTTTTAAAAATAATGAAATTCAAGTTTTAGTATCTACTACTGTCATCGAAGTGGGCGTAGATGTTCCGAATGCTACCGTTTTATTAATTGAACATGCAGAACGATTCGGACTATCGCAGTTACATCAATTGCGTGGTCGTGTAGGAAGAGGAAAACATGACTCTTATTGTTTTTTGATTAATCATGGCGCAAACGAAGTCGCATTTGATAGATTGAAAGCGATGGAAAAAACCCGAGATGGGTTTCAACTTGCTGAATTGGACTTAGAAATCAGAGGTCCAGGTGAATTTTTAGGGACAAAACAAAGTGGCGAATTGCAATTTAAATATGGCAATTTAGTGCGTGACCAGGAAATTTTGACCCAAGCTAGACATGCTGCTTTTGAATTATTACAAAAAGATCCAAACTTAACTAAAAAAGAAAATGAAAATTTTAAGAAATATATGCAAAAAACTGGTAATCTTAAACAATCTAGACTTGAAACTGCTTAAAAATGGAAAAAGGTTTTTTTCATTCCTTCGATGGAACAAAGATTTATTATGAAGTAGATGGAGAAGGTCCTCCTCTTCTTTTTCTATATGGTTTGGTGTGCTCGAAAAATCATTTCAAGTACCAGTTAGAACATTTTGCCAAAACCAATAAAGTTATTTTCGCTGATTACAGAGGTCACCATAATTCAGATATTCCAAATGATTTAAATTCATTAACGATCACTAGTATGGCGCATGACTCTGCAATGTTACTTAAAGAATTAGGAATTGAAAAAGCTGACATCATTGGCCACTCGATTGGATTTTCTGTTGCATTAGAATTTTACAAAAATTTTTCAGAAATGACTAAATCTCTCATTATCATGAATGGTTGCGCAAGATCACCACTTGAATCTTTATTAAAATCAAATATTACACAATATGTATATCCATTAATGGTTCAAATGCACGCGGCTCTACCTGAATTCATGGAAAAAATTTGGAAAGGACAAGCAGATAGTAAGTTTACTTATTGGATGATTTCACGTTTTGGTTTTAATCCTGGTTTGGCAAAGTCTGAAGACATTAAAACGTATATCAACGGATTTGCTCAAATGAAAATGGCTGTTTTTCTAAAACTTTTAGAAAATTATGAAAAATACGATGCAACTCCGTGGATACATGAAATCAAAGTTCCTACTTTAATTATTTCTGGGGATAAAGATTATATCACTCCACAAGACAATCAAGAAATGGTTCACCAACTCATTCCACACAGTGAATTAATCTGCATTGAAGAAGGCAGCCATTGCCCTCAAATGGATGATCCTGAATTGATTAATGAAATTATTGAAGAGTTTTTAAATAAATAATTTATTTTTTTTCTGAATCTTTGCGTTCTTCAAAAATGTCTTTTAATAAAACATCTCTCCAAGGTGACTGCTCATATCCGTGAAAATTAGGTCTTAACTTATCTGACTGCACGGCCATTTCAATTGAATGCAAACACCATCTGCCGTGACAAGATCCACTTCCTACTCCCGTTTTTTCGATCATACATTTTTGTGAAACACCTTCTAAAGTAGGCGACATCAATTCTTTAGCTTCAATTTGGCGGCAAACACAAATTGGATTCTTAATTTGGTTTGTTTTATTTGTCTCGGGTAAGACAATATTCATTCCCTCTGTAACTTTGATTTGGCATGCAAATTCTTTTTTGCCATTTACTTCAATTTCACATAATCCACAATTACCGTTAGAACATAACATTGCATCTTCAAATCGTTGATGACCTAATTTCCATAATGCAATTGAAACAGGAATATCTTGTGGGGTCATTCTTTTGGTTCCATTTAGTTGTATCCAACTATATCGATCATATTTATCTGGAGCATACGGTTCAATGGGTTGCGCAGGAATATTAAATCTACGTGCGTCCCATACGAAAACATCGGATGCTTCGATTGTAATAATTTGATTTAAAGATTTTTCATACGTTTGAACATCTACCGTCTTACCCATTCCTAAATACTCACCTTTACGATTGAGTAATTGTACTTGTGATCCTACTGATATTTTATTTGAAAAAGTATCGGGAAGAAAATATTTCATTTTGCCTTGATTTTTATTTTCTTGAATCATAAATGCAGATGATGTTGGGCAAACAGCTACACATTTTCCACACCCAGTACATAAATTTTCAATTAATTTTGGCTGATCGATCAATGCTTTTATTTCGATTGCATTCTCTGGACATGCATCTGCACAAGCTCTGCAAGGAATATTTTCATTGCATTCTAAACTAGCTACTGGATTTTCTTGATTTAAATTTCTGGGGGTAGAAGGCGAGACTTGAATCTGTGAGAGTGTTGTACGAGAAAGAATTTTTCCAGAATATTCATAAAAACTTCTATTTTTACGATAACTAAATGCATTTTTTTTCAATTGTTTTAAATGAAAAAGTGAATTTTCAATTGTTTTAGGATCAATGAAATTAAATTTTCTTGCAATTCGATAATAAAGCTCTTCCCAATCATATATATCAAACCAGATTTCTTCATCTGAGTTCAGGTCTAATGGATGAATTCTTCGTTGTATATAAAACAAACCTTTTTTCCAAAACTGCGGGGAATTAATATGCTCTTCGTTTGCTTGTCCAATAACGAGAGCACCTACTTCCATAATCATGGTGCCTTTTTCATTTTTTAAATATATTTTCTTAAGACCTAATTCTGGGTCATTTTCAAATCGAATCACCTGATGTTTTCTAAATATACGACCACCCATTGACTCAAATAATTCTTCGTAACTTCTAAAACATTTCGCACTTTCTTCTTGTTCAATGATAAATACTCTTTGTGCATTCATTCTAAGCGCTTGGATCGCATTTCTGATTTGTTGATTTTGACTTCCTAAAAACGCGATTCGATCTGCTGGTAACGTTTTATTTTCATAAACCCATTTCAAATATGCATCCGCGGTAAGCATTCCGCCTGACGTCCAACCATCAAATTTATATGGATAAACTCCTGAGGACCCAATCACTAAACAAGCTTCCGTTCTAATTCTGAACCAGGTTTTAGATTTTCTAGATAATACTCTTAATTCTATTTTTTGCTTTTTTGTGATTTCAAGCTCTTTAATTCCAACAACATCATGTCTATCTAAAAATCTAACATTTTTTTTACTACCCAAACGATATGGCATGCGTGGACCAATAATTGTTAAATGAAGTCCTTGTTTATGAATTTTTCGCAAAAACTCTTCAGCACCATCTGACCAGATTCTTTCTCGATGAACTTGGTAAGCTGAATCTTCAAGGACAACACAAATATCGGTTTTAATGGCGCCTATTATACCGGCATATTCCATACAACCTCCAATGCTGCTGCCAAATCACCTTCAAATGCAGTGGCCCAATATGTGTTATGAGCAGTTTCTTTCCATGTGGGATTTTTCCATTCCCACTCAAAATAAAACTCACGAATTGCATTTACAAATCTTGCTTCGTTTCGATTTACTGATAACAAACGTAACCCTTCATCAATGATTCGATCAATTGAGTCCGGTCCTTTCATCGCAGTCCATGTCGCGTAACAATTTGATTCACCAATAAAGTAATTTATATTTCCTAATTGAAACCATTTTGAATTCGTACCGTAATATGAAACATTTTTTTTGATTTTCTGTCCTTTTTCAAAAAATAAAAAATGTCTTTCTTTTCGTTTTTTCTTTAATCCTTGTATCCAAACATCATCAGAAGTTGCATATATAGGGCTTAACTCATCTAACATTGATCCGGTCATACAAACTAATATTTTATTTTCAGCTTCAAAAATTATATTTTCATCAGAAATGGTTTCAACTTCAATGCGTTTACCGGTTTTATTTATAAAATCAATTCCCATATAAATTTGCGATTTAAATTTTTGAAAACAAAACTGTGACAAATGAAAATTAAATTCAGTTGGATCCCAGATCATGCCATATTGTTTCTGAATCACTCCATCAATCATAGCAATCGTATCAAAACTCATTTTATATTGATTTGATAAAACTCGTATGTTTTCTGAATGCAACAAGTGATACTGCCCAGACAAATTATTTCTTTTCTCAAGTCTAAAATATTCTTTTTCATATTCTACTGTGCCCTCACGATGAATGGGGGTTCTGCTTAGTACAGACCAAATTTCAGTCTTATCAAATCCTGTATTTTCAATTGAAATAGGGAACACATCTCTCAATCTATCTACAATTTTATCGTAATAATCAGGCAACGATTTTTGAACTTTCGCGTTCAAAGCTTGATTCCATAATCCATTACCATGATATGGACGAATGTCAGAACTGATGAATTCACTTTTGGGATTTAAAAAAACAAATGAATGTCCTAATTGTGATAGTCTAGCAGCCATCAACATCGAAACGATGCTATCTCCAATTAAGATATATTCAGTTTTTATTTTTTTCATCCATATGACCCATCACACGCTTCATTGCAGCTTTTACTTGATTTTTCTTATAATTTACGTGTGAACTCATCCCAGCTAAATTTTCTTTATGAGAAATTTCATCGTATACCTGAACTTCAAACGGATAAAAGAATCGTGTTTCTTTTTGAATTCCTTTTAGTTCAATTTTATCGATTGCACTCATTACTTCTTCTGGCATGGTTTTGCCTTTAGCGGTTTGCTTTAAGTTTTTTAAATCGTCATAATAATGGTTTTTAAGCTTAATGAGTTGTCTGCCAGTAAACTGAATGGATCGATATTCTTGACTTGAATACGGATTTTCTTTTTCTTTTATTTTAGGCAATTTCTTTTCGATTAATTCATTAATTTTTTGATCTAAGTTAGCAGAATCAAATTTGTTATCATCAGCCATTTTTAAATATTTATTGAGTGACTCTGTTAAATTTTCTGTATCAATTAAAGTGTTTCTAGATCTTGAAGGTTTAATATTAGCCGGCATGATTACATACCGTTCTTTTAAAAATTTAATTACTCTCAATGAATCAAATTTTGTATAGGTTACAAAACGTATACCTACTCGATCGAAAATATCTTCAGCTACATTTTCAGGCTTATGTAAAAGTTTTAAAATGACACTATCTCTCGATTTTTTAGGTTTGCTTTCAAATAGTAGTATTTCTATTTTTTCAGAATCTTTAAGATCTTTTCCAAGAAATATTTTTCCATTTTCATCTGAATGTATGAACTTATAAAATCGATCTAAAATTTGTTTTTGAATATCTGAAAAATAATATGAACCAAATAAATCACGATCCATATGTGCAATTGTATGCATGATTTTAATTACTGCGCATGCCCAATGAGATAAAACTCCCGAAGCAGGGGCGCTTGCTAACATAATTAATTGAGTAATATCTGTAATTTCAACAATTCTTCTTGGAATTTCTAATTCTAGGCCATCTGGATTTTCAGGTTTTAAAAAATATCTTCGAATAAAACTAATTGCTTCTTGAAAATTGCCAAATAATTCTGCCTTTTCAATTGGATTCTCAAGATCATAACCGTAACATTCTAAAAACTTTGCAGCTTCATCCGAAGATTTTAAAAGCAAACTGGTTGCAGAGTCGATTGCTGATTTTCCTCCAACAATGACATCAATGATTTGCCAATCAAATTCAAATTTTTTAATTACATCGGGCTTTAAAACCATACACTTTTAATGATATATTGAATCTACTCAATGACAAAACAGTTAAACAAGTTATTTTATTCGTGGTTTTATCTTGGATACTCACCTAAAGCCTCAGGCACTATAGCAAGCGTTGGGGCAATTCCTCTCTGCATTATGTTAAATCAATATCAAAGTCACTTTATGAAAATTAGCTTCATCATTGGCTTTACTTTATTGGCAATTATAAGTGCAGCAGCAGAGCAAGAGGAATCTCAAAAACGTGATCCGAGTCATATTGTCAGCGATGAAGTTGCTGGTATGCTGATTTCAACTTATTTTGTCACAAAAGATTTTACTTTTAACCAAACTCATTTCATCCAGTATGGTTATGCATTCTTATTGTTTCGATTATTTGATATTTGGAAACCTACTCCCATTCGAATATTAGATAAAAAATCGAAAACTTCTCAAACCGCATTTCATCGTGGGATATATATTATTTTAGACGATGTATTAGCAGGAATTTTCGCATGTGCTGTATACGCATTAACATTATATATATTTTGGAAATATTACCATCATTCGTCAATTTGAACTTCAACGTAAACTTGCTCAATAGCTCTAGTGCTAGCTTTTCGAATCACAAATTTTAAATTTCTAAAAAACAATTCATCTCCCGTTTCAGGAATACGGTTGAACTGTTGTAATAAAAAACCAGAAATTGTTTCGTAATCTCCTTTGGGAATTTCTAACTTAAATTTTTCATTAATCGCATTGATTTCCATTTGAGCATGGAACAAGTATTCATGGTCAGAAAGTTCTTTAAATAATGAAGCTTCTTGATCATATTCATCTTTTATATCACCAACAATTTCTTCTAATATATCTTCAAGTGTAACAATTCCAACTGCACCACCATACTCATCAACTACAGTTGCCATCGGAATGCCTTTTTTTCTCATTGTATAAAGTAAGTCATCTAATTGTTGTGACTCAGGGGCATAATAAGCTGGATGCATAAAATCTTTAACTAATTTATTTGGATCAATTTCAGTAAATAAATCAAAAACATGTATGACTCCAACAATTCGATCAACTCGCTCTTGATATACAGGTAATCTAGAATGCCCGAAATTTAAGAATGTTTCTAAAGCTTGTGCATGGGTCATAGTATCTGGAATCATATCTACATGAACCAAAGGTATCAGAGCCTTTTTAGCAGCAGATTTTGAAAACTCAAATATTCTACGAATCATTTTACGCTCAGAAGACTTTAACGTAGTTTCTTTTCTTCCAATAGATAACAAATAACTAAGTTCCTCTCTATGCGAAGGTTTTCTGCGGCCTTGAACTGCATCTTGTAAAGGCTGTAATATCGCCGAAAGTCTTTTTGTATATTTTCCCAAAGCCCATGTAAAAGGTGAAAAAATAAGTCTCCATAAAATAATTGGCCTAATTACCAATGGAGCAATTCGAGCAGAAAATTTTTGTGCAATTGTTTTGGGAATAAATTCACCAAACAATAAAACCAATGGTGATAATATAACTGTCGCTAAAAAACTATAATCAGAACCATATGTATTATGAATATACAATTCCATTAAAGTAGCTTGAAAAGCTACACAAAAATTGGTTCCTACTAATGTAGTTGCAAGAATATATTCTGGGTGTGAAAGCATTTCTAAAGCTAATTTTGCACTTTTTACTCCTGAGTTAGCACGCTTTCTTAATTCAATACGATCAGCAGAAATTAATGCCATTTCAGAACCAGAAAAAAAAGATTGTAATGCAAGAGCTGCAAGTTCTATTGGAATGAGCGTTTGTAAGTTCATCTTACATCCCTCTCATCTTGAATTTCACCGAATATACTTTCAAGTACGTCTTCCATTGTAACGATACCAACACATACATTTTCTTTATTTACACACGCAGCCAAATGAGTTTTAGCTAACTTAAATTTTTTAAATAATGCAGCTAAGCGAATCTCTGGGCGCACATTCATGATCGGTGTCATAAATTCTTTAACTGGTGATGACAACAACTCAGGTTGAGATTGAATTTTTAATAAACTTTTTACATACAATACACCGACAACATTTTTTCTATTTTCAGCAAATACAGGTACTCGAGAAAATTTTTGATTTTTAACTTCGCTCAATACATCTGAAATCTTTGAATTTTCATCAATTAAAAAAACTTTTTCAATCGGAGTCATGACTTCATGTGCGTTGCTATCATCAAATTCTAACACATTTGTAATCATTTCACGTTCATCTTGATTTACAGTACCTTCACGAGCACCTTCATCCATGATTGTAACGAAATCTTCTTCTGAAATAGCTGCCATTGTTTTGCTGAAGTCGTCTTTTCCCTCTACTTTTCCACCACTGATTCCGAAATGAACAACTGTATCAATAATCCAAATCAATGGGTATAAGATTCGATAAGGCCAGATTAAAAATTTAGAATTAAACATTGCCACTAATTGATTGGCTTTTGTTGCAATTACTTTGGGAGTAATTTCTCCAAATAAAAGCAGTAATGGAATGGAAAGCAACATTGTTACAACTGTAATTTTCCACCATTCAGGATTTGTAAATTGCTTTTCTATCAATCCTGTAAGTGTCGTTGTAAAATTGATGTTTACAATTTCATTAATTAATAAAATTAAGACAAGTAATCTACTAGGTCTAGCTAGTAATTTCTTAATTCTTGTAAATGCTCTCTTATAATGATCTCTTAGCCTTCGTAACTGAAAGCGATTTAATGAAAAAAACGCAGTTTCAGAAGATGAAGCAAAAGCAGAAATACAAATTAAAACAAATAAGAGAACAACTTTATCAATCGGTAACGGGTGCATTTAATCCACTCTTACCATTCTGATAGGCCTCAATTATGCTGCTTTGTCGATTTTGCCATCGCCTTTTCGGTACTTACTGATGTTTGTTACCTTCTTCTTCTTGCCTCGACCTGCGCTTGTATCAGATGAAACAAGTGCTGTTGCAAGAACTTCGTCGAATGTCTTCACAGGAATGAAGGTCAACTTATCGCGATAGTCCTCAGGAATATCTTCTAAATCTTTTTTGTTTTTATCTGGAATAATGATTGTTTTAATTCCATGTCTCATTGCAGCCAATGCTTTTTCTTTCAAGCCACCGATTGGCAATACTTTACCAGTCAATGTAATCTCTCCAGTCATTGCAATGTCTTTACGTACAGGTACATTTGTCAATCGGCTTACAATTGCTGTTGCCATTGTAATACCGGCGGACGGTCCATCTTTTGGAATTGCACCTGCTGGAATATGAACATGCATATCAACTTTTGAGAAAATATCTTCATCGATTCCAAAATCAGTAGCTTTTGAGCGGATGTATCCCATTGCTGCTACTGCTGATTCTTTCATTACATCACCCATCTGACCGGTAAGAGTGATTCCCCCTTTACCTTTCATTGTGGTTGTTTCGATATAAAGAATTTCTCCACCAACTTGAGTCCATGCAAGACCAGTTGTAATTCCAACTTCATCTTTATCTTGCTCGTCCTCTCTCACAAACATTGCAGGTCCTAAGAACTTTGCAACGATTTCAGGAGTGACTACTACTTTTTCTTCATTTCCTTCTGCAACACGTTTCGCTGTTTTTCGACAAACAGTTCCAATCGTGCGCTCAAGAGAACGTAAGCCTGCTTCACGAGTATAACCGTGAATGATTGCTTTAATTCCTTCTTCTGTAAATTTGATATGCTTTTCTGAGATACCATTTTCAACAATTTGTTTTTTTACTAAATATTGTTGAGTAATGCGTACTTTTTCTTCTTCTGTATATCCTGGCAATTGAATGATTTCCATACGATCTCTCAATGGCCCAGGGATTGTATCTAATACGTTAGCAGTAGCTAAGAACATAATATTAGATAAATCAAACGGAAGATTTAAGTAGTGATCTCTAAATGAGAAGTTTTGTTCTGGATCCAACACTTCTAACATTGCTGCAGAAGGGTCTCCACGGTAGTCGCTTCCCAATTTATCGATTTCATCCAGAATGAAAACAGGGTTATTTGTTCCTGCTTGTTTTAAACCTTGTACGATACGGCCTGGCAATGCACCAACGTATGTACGACGATGACCTCTGATTTCAGATTCATCTTTTACACCACCAAGGCTGATTCTTACAAATTCTCTGCCAATGGCACGTGCAATTGATTTACCTAATGAAGTTTTACCAACTCCCGGAGGTCCCGCAAAACAAAGGATTGG
>CAZNGN010000024.1:0-47805 GCA_964572865.1 uncultured Bacteriovoracaceae bacterium
ATTGATCTAGAGGAAGTATGACACATCAAGATACTTTGGTTGATTCAGGTGAACCAATAGATGAGACCATTGAGTCTAATGAGTTAAAGAAAATACTTAAAGATAACCTTGAGGAATTTTCAAAGCTTTTAAAAGAGAAGGAATTGGCGGTATTTAAAGAAAGACTTTTTGCAGAAGCACCCAAGACTTTACAAGAAGTAGCTGATAAATTTGGTCTGACAAGAGAGAGGGCACGTCAGATTGAGACCCAAGTGATAGATAAGCTGCGTCAATTCTATAAAAAATTGCTTTAAATTTAATCAACTGATCTGTTGCACGCGTAAGCGTCATTTGCTATAAAACTTCAAAATTAATGAAGGAAAACAATATTAAGGTAAACAAGGAGAATCGTCTTGCCTAAGCAAACAATCGCAAAAAAAGAAAACAAAGCAAAAATCATTTCTAACCTAAAGACATCTGCAACTGATACTGGTAGCCCAGAAGTTCAAGTAGCTTTATTAACTGATCGTATTAATTCATTAACAGATCACTTAAAAGCAAACAAAAAAGATTATTCTACTCAACGTGGTCTTTTAAAACTTGTTGGTGAAAGAAGAAGAAAATTAAATTATTTAAAATCTACTTCACCACAACGTTATTTAAAATTAATTCAAAAATTAGAATTACGTAAATAATTAACCAAATCATTCATTAGATATTGGAGTTTGATTTTGGTTTTTAGAACACACGTGTGTTCTAAGTAGACTTCTCAAATTCCATGGAAAAGAGGAAAATCATGTTTAATCCAATTTCAGTAACAACTACATTCGGTGGTCGTCCATTAAAAATTGAAACAGGCAAAATCGCTAAACAAGCTGATGGCGCTGTGATGGTTACATACGGTGAAACGATCGTATTAGTTACAGCAGTAAGTGCTAAAGAGCCAAAAGATGTAGATTTCTTTCCATTAACAGTTGAGTATCAAGAAAAATATTATGCTGCAGGAAGAATTCCTGGCGGCTTCATGAAACGTGAAGGTAAACCAAGCACAGATGCTACATTATCATCTCGATTGATTGACCGTCCGATTCGTCCGTTGTTTCCTGAAGGATACATTTTCGACACACAAGTAATTGCAAATGTATTTTCAGTAGATAAAGACAACGATCCAGATATCGCAGCAAGCATTGGTGCTTCTGCTGCTCTTCATATTTCAAATATTCCATTCAATGGTCCAACTGCTCCGTGCAAAGTTGGACGTGTGGATGGAAAATTAATTTGTAATCCTACAAAAGCGGAACAAGAAAAATCAGATTTAGAAGTTTTCATTGTGGGCACTAAAAAAGCAATCATGATGGTTGAAGGTGGCGCTCGTGAAGTTCCAGAAGAAGATATGTTACAAGCAATTCTTTTTGGTCACAATGAAGCTAAAAAAGTGATCGACGCAATTGAAGAACTTCGTCAAAAAACAGGTTCAGTGCCAAAGAGAACTTTTGAAGTAAAACTTCCTGAAGCTTCTTTTAGATCTCAAGTTGATTCTTTAATTACTCCAATGATCAAAGAAGGCTTACATACTAAAGACAAAGCGAAACGCTATGAGATGTATGACAAAGCAGCGGACGCAGCGAAAGAAAAATTCATCACTCCAATGGTAGAGAAAAAAGAAGATAAAGATGTAATCGCAGCTCGCAAAAAAGAATTAAACTACATCATTGAAATGAATAAATATAATCAAATGCGTTCAATGATCTTAGATACTAAAAAACGTATCGATGGTCGTGGCTTAACAGATATTAGACCAATTACTTGTGAATCTGGTTTTTTACCACGAGTTCACGGAAGTTCATTATTTACTCGCGGTGAAACTCAAGTTTTAGCTGCAGTAACTTTAGGAACAGGCGATGATGAGCAATTAATCGATGTAATGCGTGGACAATATTATAAGCGCTTTATGTTAAATTATAATTTTCCTCCATTTTCTGTTGGTGAAACAGGCCGTGTAGGAACTCCAGGTCGTCGTGAAATCGGTCACGGAGCATTGGCTGAAAAAGCATTAGAAAATGTTCTACCTTCAGCTGAAGAATGTCCTTATACAGTACGTCTTGTATGTGAAGTTTTAGAATCAAACGGTTCAACTTCAATGGGTTCAGTTTGTTCTGGCTCAATGGCATTGATGGATGCAGGTATTGCTTTCACAAAACCAGTTGCTGGTATTGCTATGGGATTAATTAAAGAAGGAAATAAAGTGGCAGTATTGTCTGACATTTTAGGTGATGAAGACTTCTTAGGCGATATGGATTTTAAAGTTGCAGGAACTGCAAATGGTGTAACCGCAATTCAAATGGACATTAAAATTGAAGGTGTGGACGAAGCAATTATGAGAGATGCTTTAAAGCAGGCTCATGAAGGCAGAGCTCACATTATGTCGAAAATGGCAGAAGCAATTCAAACTCCAAAAGATAAATTGTCTTTATTTGCACCGAAATTCACAACTCTTAAAATTAAACCAGATAAGATTCGTGAAGTGATTGGTTCTGGCGGTAAAGTGATTAAATCGATCATCGAAATGACAGGTGTAAAAATTGATGTTTCTGATGATGGAACAATTAAAATCGCTTCAACAGATGGTGAAGCAGCAGATAAAGCTGAAAAAATTATTTTAGAAATCGTAGCTGAACCTGAAGTGGGCAAAACCTATGAAGGTAAAGTTCGATCAATCGTTGATTTCGGTGCTTTCGTAGAAATTATGCCAGGCACTGAT
This sequence comes from uncultured Bacteriovoracaceae bacterium, assembly GCA_964572865.1. Classification (GTDB taxonomy): domain Bacteria; phylum Bdellovibrionota; class UBA1018; order UBA1018; family UBA923; genus CAZNGN01. Next base: position 2,741 of record CAZNGN010000024.1, read on the forward strand.
GGATTATTACACGTATCAGAAATCGACCATGTACGCGTGAACAACGTTCGCGATTACATGAAAGAAGGCGATAAAGTGAACGTGAAAGTTCTTGAAATTGATCGCAATGGCAAAATTCGTTTAAGCCGTAAGGTTTTAATTGAACGTCCAGCAGGCTTGCCTGATCCAAAAGCTATGCAAGGTGGCGGTCGTGGTGGAGCACAAGGAAATCCTCCTCCAGCGAAACACTAATAATCTTATATTAGCTATTCTAATTGAGCACCGTTACGAACCCAGCGTCCTAAAAGTTCGCGTTCATTATCTGTCATTTGAGTTTTATTAGCTAATGGCATTGTTTTGTTATCTACAGAGCGAACCAAAATACGTTCCGCCATAGATTTGATTTGTTCTGGTGTATCGTACATAACATTGGCAGGGGCTACTTTAAATACATCATCTGTTGGATGTGATGAGTGACATTGAATGCAGCGATTGTTGATAATTTCTCGAGCTTTTGTAAATGAAACATTGTTTGCAGTTTTAGCTGCAAATAAGGAAGCAGGAGCTGTTAAATAAATTAATATTGCTAGTGCAATTCCTACTGGGATAAAAGTAAGATTTTTCTTTTCACTTTTTGAAATCATTGTGTGACGAATTCCGGCACCTACAAAAATGAGTAAACATAAAATGATCCAGCTGTTTTGATTTCCATATGTTGAGGGAAAATGGTTACTGAGCATGATGAACAAAACGGGAAAAGTCATATAGGAATTGTGGGTAGATCTACGTTTTGCACGAACACCTAATTCAAAATCAGGTTTTTCACCGAGGTCGATTGCTTTAAACATTTTACGTTGTGCTGGAATGATTCGAATCCAAACATTTGCTACCATCAATGTTCCAAATAATGCACCTATGTGAATGTAGGCCGCACGTCCTGATAAAAGATGTGTGAGTCCGTACACGCACATTCCTACGTATAAAAATGAAAGTAGGGGGGCAAGTATTTTATGATCACCTAGTTTTGAAGTATAAAGAGCATCATATAAAACCCAAGAAATTGCTAAAATTCCAATTCCAACAACGCTTGCCATCGGAGCAGAAATATTTGAAACATTTGAGTCTAATAAATATACGCCACCAGTTAAGTAGTAGAGCACAGAAAGTAATAAAATTCCTGAGATCCAAGTTAGATATGCTTCCCAATAAAACCAGTGAAGTTTTTTGGGAACTTCTCCAGGGCCTGGTTTCATTTTTTCTACATAATAAAAATTTCCACCGTGAACCATCCAAAGAGATCCATCAACTCCTTTTTTGGGAGCTGAAAGTGGTTCGAAAGCTGAATCAAGCCACATGAAATAAAAGGAGCTACCGATCCAAGCAATTCCAGTGATGAAATGAAACCAACGAAGACTTAAGTGAACCCAATCAATAATGTGTGAATACATGCAGTGCGTCCTTTTGTGGTTATTCATTAAACAATTTGAGGTATAGATTGTCAAAATCTTTTACATCATGAATAATGTTTTTATTTATTCCTTAAGGAGAAATCATGAAAAAAATAGTTCTTTTATTGTTTTTATTTTCAATGAATCTAGCATCTGCAGATTATTATTTTAGAGAAGCATTGCTTCCCATATATGGAGTTTCAAATCCGGGTTCAACGAATAGCACTGTTCCAGCATCATCTACTAGTTTTACATTTGATACCAACACGATGGTGGGTTGGAAATTACAGTCCGGATTATTATTGGGAGGTAGTATAAAGTTTCAAACAACTACGGCTAATTCTCCTGAAACCGATAATAAAAATAATAATTATGAATTTTCTTCAAAATTATTTTTAATCGGTCCTACTGTTGGATATTTATATAAAGGTTTTTCAGCATTATTTTCAGTATTTCCTTTTGGAAGCTATAGTGAAAATACATTGTATGGAACAAATCCTGTAATTTATGACCAGAAAATTGAATATAAATTATCTACTGCGTTTCAGTTAGCGTTTGGTTATGGCTTTGATGTCTTTCCACATTTTAAAATTGGGCCTGAAATATTGTTAGATTGGCAAGCATACTCAGAAAGATCAATTGTTTATAAAAAAGGTGGAACCAGCACGTACGATGTGAAGTATGAAACATACAAAAAAGATTTTAATTTTATACCCGTTGTAAGTTTTACGTATGAAATTTAGTTTATTATTTTTTTGTTTATTGAGTATTTGTATGGCTGATTCAAATTATAAAAACTTTAAAAAACCATCTTGTGATGACTTAAAAGATAAATTAACTCCGGAACAATATTCGGTAACGCAAGAAGAAGGAACGGAGCGAGCATTTCACAATGCGTATTGGGATAATAAAAAGCCTGGAATTTATGTAGACGTTGTTTCAGGGGAGCCATTGTTTAGTTCGTTGAGTAAATTTGATTCAGGCACAGGTTGGCCAAGTTTTACAAAACCTTTGAATAAAGATCAAATCACAACAAAAACGGATATGAAATTGGGAATGAAACGAGTCGAAGTTCGTTCAAAAATGGGAGATTCACATCTAGGCCATGTTTTTGATGATGGGCCAGATCCAGGTGGTTTACGATATTGTATTAATTCTGCTTCGCTTAAATTTATTCCTTTAGAGGATCTTGAAAAAGAAGGTTACAAAGAATTCATAAATGAGTTCGAAGCAGCAGGGTATAAGTTGAAAAAAAATGATACAAATAAACAGTCTTCTCCTGATAAAAATAAACATTCAGGGGTATTAAAAGAAGAAGTGGCTATTTTAGCAGGTGGATGTTTTTGGGGAATGGAAGAATATCTATCTAAACAACCTGGCGTGATTAAAACCAGAGTGGGTTATACAGGTGGTGATTTAAAAAATCCAAAATATGAAGACGTTACAACTGGTAAAACAGGTCATGCTGAATCAATTGAAATCACTTTTGATCCGAATAAGACTAGTTATGAAAAATTGTTAAAGTTCTTCTTTAAAATGCATGATCCAACTACTTTAAATGCACAAGGAAACGATCGGGGTACTCAATATCGTTCAGCTATATTTTATACATCTGAGGAGCAGAAAAAAACTGCTGAAAAGATTAAAGAATTAGTTGAAAAGTCGGGTGCTTGGAAGAAGAAGATTGTAACCGAAATTTCAAAAGCAAAAGAATTTTATGTTGCTGAAGACTATCACCAAAAATATTTAGAAAAACATCCTGGTGGATATTCTTGTCACTTTGTTCGTGATTTGGGTTTTTAGTTCTAAACTTGATTCGTTAAAACTTGGTTTTTCACAAATTGATCAATGTTAAAGTATGTCGTATCTGCAATGTTTTGTAGAGCTTCTTTAGTTAAAAATGCTTGATGTGAAGTAATGATCACATTCGGAAATGTTAAAAGTCTAGCCAATTGATCATCTTGTATAATGGTACTTGAAAGATCTTTAAAAAATACATTTTCTTCTTCTTCGTAAACATCTAATGCAGCTCCTGCAATGTGTTTGTTCTTTATGAAATGAATTAATGATTTGGTGTCAATGAGTGCTCCACGACCAGTATTAATGAGCAGAACGCCTTTTTTCATTTTTGCGATACTTTTATTGTTTAGTATGTGTTTGGTCTGAGTTGTAAGGGGGCAGTGGAGAGTTATGATATCCGATTGATTATATATTTGTTCTAAAGTTACATATTTTATTTTTGATGACTTTTGAATTAATGAACTTTTCTTTTGATCATAAATTAAAACATTACAACCAAAACCAAGCAAAATATTAGCTACAATGGATCCGATTTTTCCTGCTCCAATGATTCCAACTGTTTTTTCATTTAAGTCAAACCCTACCAAACCGTCTAAAGAGAAGTTTAATTCCCGTACCCGTTGATAGGATCTATGAATTTTGCGGTTTAAGGTAAGTAAAAGCGCAATCGTATGTTCTGCAACAGCATGAGGAGAATATGCAGGTACGCGAGCTACCGGAAGATTAAGTTTTTTTGAGGATTTTAAGTCAACATTATTAAAACCTGCTGAACGTAATGCAATGAATTTAATTTTTAATTTTTTTAAAATTTGTAACGTTTTTGCATCAAGACGGTCATTTACAAAACAACATACAATATCGTGATCTTTTGCAAGAATTGCTGTTTTTTCATTACATCGCACAGGAAGAAAACTAATGGGATGTTTTTTATTCAATTCAGAATAATATGGCTTTTCAAATTCGTGGGTATCAAAAAATGCGATTTTCATGAGCTTAAGATATCGCAAAGTGTATAAAAAGGAAATCATTGCCTAGTTCGTATTCTACTTTATATGTTACAATTTTGAATGGGTGGAAAAACTATGAAGGTGATGACCGTTTTTAGTGCTCTTATATTTTTGAGCTGTTTTCAATTACTGGCAGCTGAAAGATCAAAACAAGAAGTAGAAGCACTTTCTGCTTGTCCTGTAAAAGAAATGATTAGGCTTGATCGTGGAGAAGATGCTACTGTTTTGAACGCACCTCGAAATCAAGCAGGTGCTATGAATTGTTTTGCACAGACAGCCTCTTGCATGGTTGAAGGTTGGATGTGGAAAAATAATGGTTCCAAGCAAAAAAACTCAAAAATAGAAGATTATGAAGTTTCTACAATGGTCGCAACCATCGACGGCCTTGTATATGGAATCAAAAAACATACAGAAGATAACGAGAGTGACGATTTAGATGTAAAACATGCCAAAAAATTTAACGTAAATGGCGGAGGAAGTATTTGTGATGTTGTAAACGCATTTTCTCAAAAGGGAAGTTACTGTCCAAGACATGCAAATATTTATGAAGCAAATTTAAAAACTGGAAAAACACCTGACCAAGATTTAAATCAAGTTCAAAAAAAGTTTTTTGATTTTTTGCAGGCGGTATTAAGTATTCAAATGGATTTAGAAGACGCAACCAATCGAGTGGATTCAGTTGTGATACCCAAAGAATCTTTGAAAACATTACAAATGTTAAAAGAAATGTTTTTAAAATTAGTCAAAGAAATATCTGAAGGTAAATCAGAATCAGAAATTAGAGTGGCATTGAAAAATGAATTATATCAATTAAACCAAAAACATAAAGATACCAATTGTGATTATACGGATGCAAAAGAAAAAGAATTGATAAGCCAAGTAAACGATATGATCACGTTTGCAAATCAAGATACGGTTAGTGGAAATTCAAAAGAATTATTTACAAATTTTATAAAATCAATGGCTGATAAAACCCCGTTAGAATCATTACCTGATTTAATGAGAGCTTTGGTTGCACCCAAATGCTTAAATAAAGAAAATGAAATAAAAATTAATCCAAAACCTTTCTGCGAAGAAACTCTGACATCGCAGTTAGTGGGATTAAACTATAAAGATTCTGAAAAATTATATGAAAAATCAAAATACTTTGAAGAGTTAGCCCGTACGCAGTATCAAACGTTAAAATCTAAGATTAAAGTTACAGAAGCTCAATACGTTCAAAATTTTGTTAGAAAAAAATATTCAGAGTATTATCAAAATTTAATGAATACCAGTGCTGAAAAAGTATATTTAAAACGAATGCCTGTTACTGAAAAATTAAATAATTCTGATTCAGTTGCAAAAGCGATGAGAGCTAAAATATTACCAAGCATAACTGGTTCTAAAAAGTTACCAGTAGGAATCGGTTATTGTTCAGGCATACTATTTAATCGTTGGCTTGATACAAGAGGTTTACCCCAATCTTGTGAGAAAAAGGATGGTCATGGTCCGCATGCTTCAGCAATTATTGGTGTGAGACCAAACCAAAATGGACAAGGTTGTCAGTACTTAATTCGCAATTCATTTTCGATGGCAGGTCAAATGGATGGCTACAATGAAAATGAGAGACGAAAAGTTTGCGGCGAATGGGTTCAATATGAAAAACGAAAAAATTATTCGGTACAAAAATCTAAATCTAAAGAGCAAATTCAAGCTGAAAGAGACAAGCTTGATTGCGATAATGGAAACCTTTGGATCGATGAAAGTGCGCTCTTATCAAATACATATTCTATTAGCGTTATGACGCGCGGCTATGAAGTTAAATCAAAAGTACAGCGCTTGATCGATAAGAATGAGTAATCAAGTTACATTTTGACCAATCAAAATGTAAAATGAATATAATTTAGCTTTTTTCTAGTGAATTTTTCAGTTCTTTCATAAAATAATAACACCTATGGAAAAACTAAAAAATCTCTTCAAAACAAAAGCAGACGCATTAGCAACCGAAGTGAAAGACATGCTCAAAGAACATGGCTCCAAAAAAATTGGAGAAGTTCAATTGTCACAAATTTATCAGGGCATGCGTGGAATCACAGGAATGGTTTATGAACCGTCACTGTTAGATGCACAAGAAGGAATTCGATTCAGAGGATTTTCAATTCCTGAGTTGCAAGCAAAATTACCAAAAGCAAAAGGTGGCACAGAGCCACTTCCTGAAGGAATATTTTGGTTAATGTTAACAGGTGAACTTCCAACTGAACAAGATGTGAAAGATTTAACTCAAGATTGGAATAAGCGTTCCAATATTCCAACACATGTATATAAAACAATTGATGCTCTTCCAATTGATGCGCATCCCATGACTCAATTTGTTGTAGGGGTTATGGCAATGCAGACCGAATCACAATTTTCTAAAAAATATGCAGAAGGAATGAATAAAAAAGACTATTGGTCATATGCGTATGAAGATTCAATGAATTGTATTGCAAAACTTCCTCAAATTGCAGCTTACGTTTATCGAAGAAAATATAAAAAAGGAGCAAGCATCACTCCTGCAGCTGATATGGATTGGGGTGGAAATTTTGCAAAACTTTTAGGATTTGAAGATAAGAAATTTGAAGAATTAATGCGTTTGTATTTAACCATTCACGTAGACCACGAAGGTGGGAACGTTTCAGCTCACACTACACATTTAGTGGGATCTGCTTTGTCTGATCCGTATTTGTGTTTTGCTGCGGGTATGAATGGGCTTGCGGGTCCATTGCATGGACTTGCAAACCAAGAAGTGATTAAATGGATTTTTGAAATGCAAAAATCTTTAAATACACAAACTCCAACTGGCGAGCAAATCACAGAATACGTAAAGAAAACTTTAGGCGAAGGTAAAGTGGTTCCTGGTTACGGTCACGCAGTATTGCGTAAAACAGATCCGCGTTTTACGGCACAAATGGAATTTGCTAAAAAACACATGGCAAATGATCCAATTTGTAAAACTGTTTGGCAGATCTATGAATCTGTTCCGCCAATTCTTCAATCACTTGGAAAAATTAAAAACCCATGGCCAAATGTGGATGCCCATTCAGGCGCATTGCTTGTTCACTTTGGAATGAAAGAATACGAATATTACACAGTTCTATTCGGTGTTTCTCGTGCACTAGGCGTGCTTGCAGGATTGTTGTGGTCACGTGCACTTGGTTTTCCATTAGAAAGACCAAAGTCAGTCACCACTGCGAATGTAAAAGCATGGCTCAAAGGTGAAGACCAAATCTGGGGCGAATAATTATAATTCTAAAATGTGTGTGGGAGTAAGTACACCAGATGAAGATGTTGAGCTATTTCCAACTTGTCCATTGGTATTTAATCCCCAACAACTTACTCCTGATTGTGGACCAGTGTAAACACATGCATGTGCATCACCAGAGTCCATGATTGAGTATGTAATTCCTGAAATTGAAATTGTTGAAATATTTGTTGTAGTCAGTTTTGGTGTTAATTGTGGGCTACCTGGACTTGTTTGACCTAAACGTCCATTTGATGAATTACCCCAACAGTAAAGATTGGTGCCTGTTCTTGAAACACAAGAGTGTGAAGAACCTAAAATAATGTCAACAACACCTGAAGTTGTATATTGAGTTGTTGTTCCTGTTGTAGGTGTGGGTTCACAAAATGTAGTTGTACTTGTTCCACAACCTGCTGAAATAGAACCTTTTCCAATTTGACCATAACTATCGTCACCCCAACATTTCAAAACCCCACCCACATTTGCGCATGTATGATCATAATAAGATGCAATTACCGATGCGCCAGTTGTAATGCCTGTGATTTGAGCAGTAAGTGTATTACTTGATGAAACAGTTGAGTTACCAAGTTGTCCTTTATCATTCGCACCCCAACAATAAACAGCACCAATATTCATTAATGCACATGAGTGAGCTCTGCCAAGCGCTAAAGATTTAACTTGAGTACCAGAAGCAAGCGTACCTAATGCCATTCCTGCTGTTGTGATCACAGTTGGAGTCCAAACATCTACTATTGTATTTACTCCAACTTGGCCATTGCTGTTGGAACCCCAACATTTTACTTCACCATTTGTACTTGAATGAACACAGGTATGATTATATCCACCATAAATAGCAGTGTAATAAGATCCTGCTGGTATTGTAGGTGTAACCGTTGAAGGATTATTATATGAACAACTTGAAGGAGCATAAGGTGAAACGCAAGTCGTTGGAGCAGCAATTCCTAATCTTCCATTACCAGCCATTCCCCAACACTTAACACTTTTATCAGTCAAATACGCACAAGTTGTAATTGCAGTAGCAGCAATGTCTTTAGCAGTTGAAATTCCTAAAACTTTAGTAGGTACTGATTTATCAACAAAAGTTCCATCTCCTAATTGCCCATACGTATTTGAACCCCAGCAACGAATTGTTCCATCAGAAATTAATGCGCAAGTATGACTATTTCCTGCTACAATTTTGACAGGATAAGTTCCTGCAATTGCAGCAGATGTAGTTAATGTAAATGCTTGAGCGCTTGTTTGACCTTCTATTTTACCTTGTAAATTAATTTGAGTTCCCGGTAATAGTTTAATAAAAAAGTTTTTTGCTGATTGTTGAGTTGCAGTTGTGTTTCCTGATAATATTTCATTATAAACAGGAACCCAATTGGTTGTTCCACCATGGGTTGTTGTTTGAGTTACGCTGCACTTATTATCCCAATATATAGTTGGAACAGATGTTCCTGTAAAATAAACATAAATTGTTTGTGGTGGAATAGAAGGAGTAGTTGTAGTTGCGTCTGCTAAATATGTTGCGGTAAATTGTGCGCAAGGATAATTATCTGAACTTGCAGTAATATTAGACCCTGCTGAAGCAATAGCTGAACCTGCAGGTGAATACGTAATAGAACCACCGCTGGGAATAGGTTGTCCTGTATATGAATAGTTATAAGTTGAACTCAATCCTGTTCCAGAAGTTAAACTTACTTTTAATCCACAAGTCAGACATTGAATGGAAAATGTGTTTGAAGTGGTAGTTGCATTACCAGCTGCATCTGCATAACTTGCTGTAATTGTATGTGTACCAACTATATATGAAGTAGGGTTGATAGTTACACTCCAATTTGGTGAAGCAGAAGTGTTACAATTCGGTGTAGTTGCTAATGTGGAATTATCAATTTTAACAGTGATTGGTTTTCCATTTGTATTACAAGTACCAGTTACGGTATAACTTGTTAAATTCATTGCAATTTCCGTACTATTCGCAGGATTTGTAATACTCAAAGCAGGAGCAGTTGTATCTTTGGTAATTGAAATAATACTTGAAATGCCTGTATTTCCTGCATTATCTGAAAGTTTTGCTTTAAAGTTTAATGCTTGTTGAACTAAATTTGTAGTATCAATGGTGAGTGACCAATTATTACTGCTACAAATTGCTGGATTACCAATCTGAGTAGTATCTAAGTATAAATTAACATATTTATTTTCTTCGTTACAGGTTCCAGAAAATACAAAAGAAGTAGAATTGTTTGCGATATTAATAAAAGAATTAGTTATGGGTGTTGTAATCGCAACATTTGGTGCAGTCGTATCAAAGTTGATAGTAAAACTTGCTCCTTTATTGCGTAAACCCGAAGTAGAAGATTTTAAAGCATTTTGTGAGATAGATGCATTTACTACTCCTTCTGCCGTTGGTATCAAATTAGCTGTATAAGAAGTACCAGATCCAGCAAAATTTGAAATCGTTGCATTTGTTAAAACGATGTTTGTGGCTTGAAAACTTACGGGGGCTTCACCAAATGTAATTGTAATTGGAATTGAGGTATTATTTGTTGAAGTGTTAGTAATCGTAGATTCAATTGTTGTTGTGTAACCAGTAAAACTTGCAGATGATTGACTTGATGAAGAAGGTGCCATTTGAATGGATGAGTTTTTATCTGAACAAGAAACTACGAACAGAACCGTTAACGTTATAATTATCTTATTTATACCCATAAAATCTCTCCCCTAATCAGTAACTATAATTCTAATATATGAACTGGAGTTAAAACTCCTGCAGCTGAAGTCGAGTTGTTTCCAACTTGACCGTACGTATTGAGTCCCCAACATGAAGTACCTGCTTGTGGACCAAAATATGCGCATGTATGTGACTCTCCAGCTACGATTGCTGGTAAACTATTTAAAGTAAATGTTGAAACTCCACTTGTGACTGAAGAAGGTGATAATTGTGGACTACCAGGACTTGTTAAGCCAAGTCTTCCATTTGAAGAATTACCCCAACAATAAAATCCATTTCCAATTCTAGAAACGCAAGAGTGATATGCACCTGTAACTACGTTTGTTACACCAGCTGTAATCACTGCAGAAGGACCGGTAATAGGGGTAGGTTCACAACTTGTAAATGTTGTAGATCCAGTACATGTAGTGGATACAGTTGCATTTCCGATTTGTGCAAAATCATTTCGACCCCAACATTTTAATGTTCCTGAAACAACTGCACAAGTATGATCATAGTATGCAGCTATTGAAGTAGCACCTGAAGTTATATTAGTGACTTGAGCAGTAGGGTACAAACTATTCGATGCTGTTCCAATACCCAATTGACCTTTGTCGTTTGCACCCCAGCAATACACAACACCAGTATTCATGATTGCACATGAATGATCTTGGCCTAGAGCTAAAGAAGTGGTTAAAACACCTGAGGCTAATGTACCTAAAGCCATTGTAGCAGCATAAATAGAAACAGGACTCCACTGATCTGCAGTGGTTGTTGCATTTACTTGATTTTTTAAATTATAACCCCAACATCTAACATCTCCATTTGCACTATTGAGTGCACACATATGAGAGTGACCTCCAAATAGTGATGACATATTAGCACTACTTGCGATTGTAATAGCAGCAGTTGATGGATTATTCACATTTGCTGTAGTGGTACCGATACCTAATTTTCCGTGTGTGTAATCTCCCCAACATTTTACACTTTTATCAGATAGAAGCACACACGTAGTATTATCCATAACAGCTACATCTTTTGCAGTGGTGATACCAAGCACAGTAGTAGGTTTTGATTTATCAATGAAAGTTCCATCGCCTAATTGACCAACATTATTTCTGCCCCAGCATTTTAATGTACCATCAGAAATTAAAGCACAATTATGGTATTGACCTGAAACTATTTTAGCAGGATATGTTCCAGGAATAGCTGTTGATGTAGTTAAATTAAAAGATTGAGCATTATTTTGACCTTCAATTTTTCCTGTCAGATTAATTTGAGTATTTGGTAATAATTTGATGAAAAAATTCTTAGCAGTTTGTTGATAAGAAGCATCATTATATATAGGAACCCAATTGGTAGTGCCACCATGGGTAGTTGTTTGAGTTATACTACACTTATCATCCCAATAAATTGTGGGAACAGTTGTTCCAGTAAAATATACATAAATTGTTTGAGGAGGTAATGAAGCAGCAGTTCCTGTTGGGTCTGTTAAATATGATACTGTAAATTGTGCACAAGGGTAACTATCAATGCTTGCAGTAATATTTGAACCTGCAGAAGATATGATAGCACCAGCAGGTGTATATGTGTAAGATCCACCACTTGGTACTTTAGGCCCTGTAAATGTATAAGATAACGAAGAAGTTAAACCAGAACCAGCAATTAGACTGACCTTGATTCCACCAACTGAAATTGTAATGGGAACGCCAACTGAAGTAGCTAAGATTGTGCCCGCAGCATCTTTTGCTACTGCATAAAGTGTGTGTGCTCCACTTTGCGAAGGAGTTGGAAAAAATGGAAGGGAATATGAAGGTCCTGTATTTGAAGTAGCGATGGAAGTTCCGGTTGTCGAATCTAGATAATAGGTAACTGTAGAAATTGTTGATAAGCCAGTAACTGATACGGTTGCAGTTACACCAGTTCCAGTTATCGCTTGGTTATTTAGTGGAGTTACAATTGATATTGAGCCTGCAGGAGGATTTACTAACACAGATGTAGTAGTACTTGTTGTAATATTTCCAAATGAATCATATGCCTTAGCAGAATAAATATGAGTGCCTGCAGTAGGGGAGAAAGCGTATGAATATGGACTCGTTGTATCAGTATTAATTAATGTTGTACTATCATAAAATTCAACTTTTGCTATTCCGTTAGTATCGCTAGCAGTTGAAGTTAATGTCAAGGTTGCAGGATAAGTTATTGTACTTGCAGATGCTGCTATAGTTACTGTAGGCGCAATTAAATCTGCATTCACAGTAATCGATGAGCTTGTTGTTTGATTTAATGCATTATCAATTGCAATTGCTGAAATTGAATATGTACCACTTGTAGTTGGTGTCCAAGAATATGTCCATGGAGCAACTGTTTTAGTAGCAAGTAATGTTGAGCCATTATAGAAACTAACTTGTTTAATTCCTGAAGCACCTGTACCAGGATCAGCAACAGTTGCTGTTAAAGTAGTAGTTGGTGTTGTAATACTCAAAGAATTTACAGTTGTTGCAACACTAATTGTGGGGGCTGTTGTGTCTATTGAAACAGCAATCGTAGTTGTATTGGTATTATTTGAAGTATCATATACTTTTGCAGTTAAACTATGGGTTGATCCACTTGCTAGTGCTGTAACAGGCCAAGATACTGAATACGGAGAAGTAGTGCTACTTCCAATTAAATTTGTATTATCATAGTAATATTCTACTTTTTGTACTCCGGCATTGTCAGTTGCATTTGAAGTAAGTGAAACAGTGCCAGTCAAGAAAGCTGAATTAGTTGGAGTTAATATTGTAACTGTTGGTGGAGATGTATCTGGAACGCTTACATTCACGGTTACTGTTACCGGTGTTGTGGTTGAAGTGGAATTATTAGAAGTGTCATAAGCTTTAATGTATAAATTATGTGAACCATTTTGAGAAGAGGCAGGTGTCCAGGAACATGTGTATGGTGATGTAGTATCTATACATAATGGAGTAGAAGTTAAATTATCTAAATAAAATTCAATTTTTTGGATTGCTACATTGTCTATAGCTGTTGCTGAAATTGTAGTAGAACTTGTAATTGTAGTACCTGAACTGGGAGTAGTGATTGTTACAGAGGTTGGTGGACTCGTATCTGGAATTGCTACAGTTACAGACAGTCCCGCGGATGTTGTAGTTAAGTTTGAAGTATCAAATGCTTTTGCTGTAATAGTATGTAGTCCGTTTGCTGAAAATATTGGTGTCCAGTTAAAAGAATAAGGACTTGTAGTATCTGTTCCTAGAAGTGTTGTACCATCATAAAATTCAACTTTTTGAATCGCGACATTGTCATTTGCTGTTGCTGCAATCGCAACTGTACCTGTAATTGTTTGTCCGCTGACTGGTGATGAAAGCACAACAGTTGGTGCTGTTGTATCAGGCGGAGTTATGATTGTGAATGATACAGATGTTGAGGATGCTGAAAGTCCTGCGGCATCATAAGCTTTTGCAGTTATTGAATGAGAACCTAATGAGTTATTAGTGCAATCTAAAGTAGATGAAAAAGGTGTTGAGTACGATATTGCAAATGGATTTATGTTAGAATCTAAATAATATTCAACTTTTGTTACAGCTATATTATCACTTGCAGTTACAGTTAAGTTATATACACCTGAAACAGAAGCATTACTTGTAGGCGTTACAATAGATATTGTTGGTGGAGAGGTATCTGGAATAGACTTAGAAGGACTTGAAGAAGTCGACGTTGGAGTCATTGCAATTGAAGATTTTTTTTCAGAACAAGCGCTTAAATAAAAAACGCTTAAAATTAATAAAATAGATTTCAAATATGTAGGCTTATATATTCCGCTCACGTGCATCATCCCCCAGAATTTGCCCATCTATCTGATTACTACTATTATGAATAAGTTGACAAAAATAATCAACAATAATAAATTCGTAATAATATCAGATAGATATCGTAGTTATCTATACTAAAATACGACATTCGTCTCTTATACTTTCGGAAAATACGTTTGATTACATTAATTTAGATAATTAGAAACTAATCTTAAATTGCCCACAACCACCTTGAAAAATATCACTTTTGCCAATTCGATCTAGGTCAAAGGTAGCGATTAATCGTAAACTTGCCTGTGATTTAAGATTTAATTCATAAATTGAATTAAAACGAGACTCAAAGGTTCTATTTTTATCTCCTGGGGTATCGATTGCATCTGCACCTGAGAATTGATGAAAAGTAGTATCTAATCCAAGTTCCCAAAATGATTTATATTCAGCAGTAATTTTTGATGGCAATTTAAATGAAACGTTCGGAATGATATCGTTATAATATAAATTACCATTGGTTGTCAGCCAATCTCTGTGTGCAAATAAAAGTCCTGGTTTAAACTCAACATCAGGATAATTCATGAAATTGATTATTTGATATTTTGTTAATATTAAAACTCTTCGATTTGTCCAAGCTTCAGCAGTAGGAGTTGAAGAAGGTATAATTGCACTTCTGTTTTCTAGTTTTTCGTCCCATTGAATGCGTGTAATATAAAAATGATCTTGGTGTGTTGGCCTACGCATATAGGCATTCGCAGAAGCTTTTTTATATTCATAATTTAAGTTTTGATCCGGAAACTTCCAATTTGTTTTTGTTTCATATCGCATTCCATACTGTAAAAATGAACCATCTTCATCAAAACTTTTTGAAATTAATCCAATTGCATAAGGTAGGTGTGATTTATCAAAAGTATCGGTTTTATCATTTCTTCGATACCTGGTTAAATCTACAGCGGTTACAAATAGTTTAAATTCAGAATTTTCTTTTGGATGATAATAAGCAGCGATACCAATATCATCTTGTGCTTTACGAAAAGAAGGCTCTCCATAAATTCCAAAGCCCCATTGATTGTTAATCCAAAATATAAATTCAGCAATGAAATGATTTGAAAAGTGTTCGAAATCTTTTTCATCAAAATATGTGAATCTAGTTTCAATGAGTGAATTGATTCTTTTTTTGGCCTTCATTCTGGTGTTGGTCATAAAGTTTTCGCCAGAGATACTGCCAAAACTAGTATCGAGTGCTATGTCAGATTTTAAATAATCATATTCCCAAGAATCAGGTTTTTGATACGTTAAAATATCAGATTGATATTCAGCACCCTTTGGTTTTTCAAAACTTTGGGATTCTTCTTCCATAAGGGATTCAAACTCTAAATTGTTTTCAAAAGCATATGAAAACGTAGAATTTAAAAATAATATGATAAAGAACACTTGAAAGATTGATTTCATATATTTAAATTCTCATAAGGAGCTTATATGAACAAGAAAATGTTAAGTATTTGTTTATTGATTTGTAGCTTTACAAGTATTTCGCATGGAGATTGGTTGAACCCAGAATCAAATCGTGCAAATTTATATTTTGAAAATCAAGCAACACAAAATGATGTTCGAATTGGTTATTCAATTTCAAATTCAATAAACCCACAATTGCAATTTGTACGAAATCATCGAACAAACTATATTGAATTACATTACGCCTATTTAAAAACAAATCTATTAATCGTAGATGATGAATTTCAATCAAATAAACTGAAAGTAAGTTTATTGCCAGGTCTCGGAATGGCTAATAAATTAAGTGGATTCAATCGATTTAGTTATACATATGGCTATTTTGTAAAATTCTATTCAAATAAGTTCTATTTTGATCAAACTAGTTTTGCATATATGGCTGAAGAATTTGACGATAAAATTTCAATTCAAGCACGCGGTGGTTTAAAAATTGATGAAATTTCGAATTCATCATTATGGTTTTTAATGTCCGCACTAAAAGAAACGTATAACACACATAATATAACTTGGGGACCAATCATTCGCTTAAACAATAAATCTTCAATGCTTGATTTTTATGCTACAGTAAAAGGTGATTGGGGTTTTACATTTGCGTTTGAATATTAAAAATCAGCCGATTTTTCCGTTTTGATAATCTTCAAAAGCTTGAATGATTTCTTGACGAGTGTTCATTACAAATGGTCCACCACGTGTAATTGGTTCATTGATGATCTCCGCTGAACAAAATAAAAATCGAGAATTTGAATCATTTGCATTCACAATTACTTTTGTGCCCTTTGAAAGGATTGCAAGATCATAACCTTTGAGGGTTTTGGATTTTTTATCGCCAATGGTTATTTCTCCATCGATTACATAAACAAATGTATTTTGATTTTCAGAAACATCGATGTCAAAAGTATGATTTGCTTTTAACTGAACATCTAAGTAGGTAAATGGTGTATGAGATTTACCAGGACCAGATTTATTTTGAAAACTTCCAGCAATGATTTTAACGGAACCAAAATTGGTATCTAGCACAGGTATTTTTTCTGCAGGAATGTCTTGATAACTTGGTTCAATCATTTTTAATTTTTTCGGAAGATTTAACCACAATTGAAAACCCCAAACGAGACCATCTACTTGTGCAGGCATTTCAGAATGAATGATTCCACGACCTGCGGTCATCCATTGAATAGAACCACTAGTAAGCTCTCCACGATTTCCTCGTGAATCTTGATGGGTAAAATTGCCAGTGATCATATATGTAACTGTCTCAAAACCACGATGGGGGTGAGGAGGAAATCCTCCTATATAATCTTGAGGTTCGTCATTTTTAAACTCATCTAATAATAAGAATGGATCGAGATGATTTAATTCAGGAGAACCAATGATTCGAGTAAGCTTTACACCATCTCCGTCTGAGGTTTCCATTCCATGAATGATTCGTTCAATATTTTTAATGCTCATATAATATTTTCTCCATATCGGTATCTATATCCATTGTTAAATATTTGTTTTCCGTTTTGTAAAATGACGTCACCATGATTCATGATGACTGAATTAAAATTGAATTGGTTAATTTCAGATAAATTTTGTTTTAGCGTTTTTTTGTCTCGTTGAGCAAAATATTTAATCAATCGGCTTGGAACAGCTTTATCGAGCATGTCGTTAATATATTTAAAAATAAAAAGTTCAAATTTATTCTTAAAAGCTTCAGACTTCATATTAAAGAGCATATCTGTTACAACTAAAGTTTTTGCTTTTACATGTATGAAAACGGATTCATCGACCAAATTATTTTTAAAAGTAACTTTTTTAATTTCGTGATCATAAGGCCAACTTGAATTTAAATTAATAGAATTATGAAATCGATTCTTTTTACTAATAAATAATTTATTTGGTAAATATACTTTTGCATTTGGATATTTTTCTACAAAGTACTTGGCTTCACTACAATGAATGGTATTGGGAACAACGATGGCATCAACGTTACCTAAATCATTTATTTTAGCATAGTCTTCGTCTTTTAGTCGTATGGCATTGTGAATAATTAAATTACCGTTTTCTAACTTTAGTATAGTCATTCTACGTTTTAAGGGAGAATCATACCACTCGCCATCGATATAGTAGATGTATTCATTTAATTTATTTATTTGCGAATAGAATTGAATTTCACTCATAATCATTCGCCTTTGAACACTTTTTCAATTCTCGAATCAGGTACAATCCAAATCAGTGCAACAAGTATATAGATTGCGAATGATATAGCTGGTGAATGAAATGCAAGAGGTACTGATATTCCATAAAGAATTAATGAAAGAATACCTTTAATGTCTTTACCAATTGCTTTAGCTAAAATGGAATCTGTTCCGTGATTTGAGATAATTGACTTTGATAAGATATAGTACGAAATAGCTGCCATAAATAAAATAAAACCATACAATGCAATCGGAAGCGCTGTTAAATGATTTTCACCAGACCATGCCGTTGCAAAAGGAACAAGTGATAACCAAAATAATAAATGTACGTTTGCCCAAAGAATTTTTCCGTTTACATTCTTTACAGTATGTAAAAGGTGATGGTGATTGTTCCAGTAAATTCCAATGTAAAAATAACTTAAAACATAACTAAAAAAAGTTGGACCTAAATGTAATAAATCAGATAATTCTGTTCCATGTGGTACTTTTAGTTCTAAAACCATAATAGTAATAATAATTGCAATGACACCGTCACTAAATGCTTCTAATCTATTTTTTGTCATTTTGGCTCCATATGATTTCGAATTAGGTTTATTTTTGTGTTTAACTCAGAAGAAAGTTTGGAACCAAATTGTAAGTTGTATGCAGTGTGCAATTTAGACCATGCAGTTCGAATTTTTGGCAGAAGTGTATTTCCATTTTTTGTAAGTTCTAGGAATATATATTTTCCACATTTTTCTTTTGAGATATATTTTAATTTTTCTAAAGATGTGATGAGCCTTGTCACAGTAGAAGGATCTAAATCTAAAATTCTTGAAATATCATTAGATGTACATTTATGAGAAGGTGATTCATGAATAGTCATCAAAATAAATGCGTGTGAAGGTGATAATTTAATTTCTCTAAACGCGTCAAACGCAATGCGATCAATGATTCGATATATTTTTCCTAATGAAAAATATAAACAGTTTTCAAAACATTTTTCGGCTTGTTTTTCTGTTCTCATTTGTATATACAGTTGTATATACAGTTGTATATACAAAAATCAAACTTTAAGCAACTACAAATATTATTTTAAGGAGAATGAAATGGCATCACTAAAAGTAGCAGTCTTAGGATCAGGAATCGTAGGAGAAGTTTTAGCAGATGGTTTTTTAAAATATGGCTGTGAAGTGATGCGTTCATCTCGTGAACCACAAAAGTTAGATGAGTGGAAAGCAAAAGCTGGATCAAAAGCAAGAACCGGTACATTTGAACAAAGTGCAAAGTTTGGTGATATCATTGTTTTGGCTGTGAAAGGCAATGCAGCAGACTCAGCGTTGAGCATGTGTGGAATAGCGAATATTAATGGTAAAACGATCATTGATGCTACCAATCCGATAGCAGATCTTCCTCCCCAAAATGGTGTATTGCAATTTTTTACAAACATGAATGATTCGTTGATGGAACGTTTGCAAAATCAATTTCCAGATGCAAATTTTGTAAAAGCATTTTCATGTGTAGGAAATGCGTTCATGGTAAACCCTAAATTTCCACAAGGAAAACCTACCATGTTTATTTGCGGTAATAATAAGCAATCAAAAGCAATTGTTACAGAAATTCTCACTCAATTTGGTTGGGAAACTGAAGACATGGGCGCAGTTGAAGCTGCTAGAGCAATTGAGCCGTTATGTATGCTATGGTGTATTCCAGGTATTAACAATAACCAATGGACTCATGCATTTAAAATGATCAAAATGTAATTTATAAATTAAATTTACGTTTTAGATTTTCAATTGTTTTTGGGTGGCGCGAATAAATTTGTACTTTTTGTGCTTCTTGAACGTATTTAAATTGTTTTTCGTTCATTTTATTAAAAACATGAATCAATGAATCATGTAGTTTTGTATTTAAATCAAATCCAATTTGATTTGCAGTTAATTCAATTAAATGGTGAATAGCTTCAATTGTGGATAGACAGTTTTCTTGTGGTTGTTTTCGTACTTTAAAGTTAGATTTCTTTGGCGGAACAAAAGACAAGCAGGGAAGCGTTTGTAAATTCTTACTTACATGCATTGTTTTCTTAGCTGTATGCCAAGTTCCGTCTATTAAAAAGAAAACTATTTTCTGTTTTTGATTAAATAGTAAATTTTTATCAGCATTTGATTTTTCACTCAAATTTACTGAATGAACTGAAGGATAAATTACAAAACACTGATTTTCTTTGTCTTCAATCAGTGTGTTCACAGTATCGTCATTCGAGTAATCTTCACCTTTTATGAGATGAGAGTTGATGAGTGATAAATGTGCCATTCTGCCTGTTGCTATTTTTCGTTTCCATTCAATCGGGTGAATGAGAATTACAAATTTTACATTTGGATTAAATCTTTGAATGAATTCACAATAACAAGACGAAGTGGGTCTATAACAATTCCAGCAATTGTCTCTAAAGAGACTTGTATGCAATTTTTCTTTATTGGCTTTATAAGCAGAAATGGAATAGTTACTCATTAGAATAACTATTCCATAAAATATTTAGTCAGACAATCTTAAGAAATGCTAATTTATCTTCTTTTGCCTTTTCCTTTAGTTGTAGTCACAGGAGCTGCGATGGTTAGTTTACCAGAGTACGTACCGTCTGTTGTTTGAAGTCCAGATGCTGAATCAGCTACGATTTGATACCAATACCCACATCCTAATCTTACGGTTGTATCAGTATAAGTATTAACTGTGGTATTTGCTATAAGTAGACCGTTTACTTGTGTAGTTGCTCCAGTAGTTGCATCATAACATTCTTCAGTTCTATAAATTCTTGAATTAACTGTATTGATACCAACGGTCCATGAAACTTTAGCTGCATAAGCAGAATTGATTGTAACTTGTGTAGCTGCAAGATTTGTAGCAGGAGTTGGTCCAGTTGGGTCAGAAACAACTAGGTATCCGACATCTGATTCTGTACTGGCACCATTATTGAAATGTACATTAAATGCAACATTTCCAACAGATTTAATCGATTTTGCAGTAATTCTATAAGGAGTAACAGATCCTAAATATGGAAAATATATATCTGTGTGGTCAATGGTCATTACAGGATCTATTAATTTTGAATCAATATCTATGTGAACTGTATCAAAATATGAATATGGAAATGCCATCCCTGAATTAATGCTAGTAATTGTATAATCAAAATATTTCGATTCTCCGATTTGAGCATTTTGCATTTCTGGAATTAATTGAGCTGATGCCGCAGATGCTGATGCCTTATGAGATGCTCCCATTAATGTGAACATTGTGATTATACCTGTGATAATTGAGTATTTAATTTTAGTCATAACAACCCCCTATTTTAAATAACACCCACTGTAAGATTGACGATTGTAATGATTGAAAAGTTTTTAAAAAAAAGATAGATTTAATGCTCAATTATTTCAAATAGTTAGAGGGTGAACCATGCATATGGTTTTGCGAACATTATTGCTGTTTTTATATAGGTTTAAATTAAAGCCATGTGACGTGCATGATGAAACAGAAATTACAATGAGAGTGCTGCCCACTGATTTAGATCTTCTCTGGCATGTAAATAATGGGGTTTATTTATCGTATATGGATTTTGGACGCTGGGACATGGTCTTTCGAAATGGCATTTATGATTTATGTAAAAAAAACAATTGGTATCCCGTTGTTTCAAGTGAAGCGATTAAATTTAAAAAATCACTATTATTATGGCAAAAATTTACAATCAAAACAAAAGTGATTGGATATGATGAAAAAAACATCTTTATTCAACAAAAGTTTTATCGAAAACAAGATTGGATAGCTACCGGAATAGTGAAAGCAGTTTTTTTAAAAAAAGCTGGGGGCAGGGTAACTCCGCAAGAATTATTAACTGATTTAAACTCAAAAAATCCATATTCTGATTTGAAAATTCACAAAGATTGGGCAGAATTAGAAAATAACTATTTAAATTAAATTATGCAATTTTCACAAGCTTCTATATTTACATTGATTTCGTTTTTAGTAATCGTACTTTTTGTATTATCAAGTTTAGTATATGCTTTATATAAATCTCAGCTCAATTACATAAAATACGGTCTGTTTGTTTTCGTTTGGATTTTACTTACTTCCATTCCTGTAATTTTAGGAGTCATTGAAGAAAAACCATTTCCCAGACTCATGATTTATTTTTTAGCATCAAATTTTGCTGCAATACTTTTAGGTATTTCAAAAATCGGTAAAAAAATTGCGCAAACAATACCCATTCGGTTTTTAATTTTGTTTCAGTGTTTTAGATTGCCGTTAGAGCTTATATTGCACAATTGGGCAGAAGAGGGTGTGATTCCTAACACTATGACATGGACGGGTCAAAATATTGATATCATCACAGGCATTCTTGCAATTGTTTTCTATTTTATCGGAAACAAATACAAAAAATCAGCTCTAATTTTTAATGGAATCGGACTTGGACTTTTACTCAATGTTATGCGAGTAGCTGTCTTGTCATCACCACTTCCATTTTCTTGGAAAGTGATGCCGCCATTACAACTTGGATTTCATTTTCCGTATTCTTTAATTGTAAATGTATGTGTCGCAGGCGCGCTTTTAGGACATATCCTTTTGTCGCGCGCCATACGCGTTCAGAATTAATATCTGTATGAGTCTTGTTTATACGGTCCAGACATTTCAACACCAATGTATTGAGCTTGTTCTGGGCGCAATTGAGTCAGTTCTGCGTTCAACTTCTTCAATTGCAAACGAGCAACTTTTTCATCTAGATGTTTTGGAAGTGTGTACACTCCCAAAGGATATTTCGATGTGTTGCTGAACAATTCAATTTGCGCAATCGTTTGGTTAGCAAACGAAGAAGACATTACATAACTAGGATGTCCTGTGCCGCAACCAAGATTTACAAGTCTGCCTTTGGCCAAAATGATCAAGCGCTTATTATCTGGAAAAATAACGTGATCAACTTGAGGCTTAATTTCTTCCCATTTATATTTTTCTAATGAAGCAATGTCGATTTCATTATCAAAGTGACCAATGTTACAAACGATTGCATTGTTTTTCATATTTTTCATATGATCATGTGTAATTACGTGATAGTTACCTGTAGCTGTAACAAAAATGTCTGCATGTTTACATGCGTAATCCATAGTTACAACTCTGTAGCCTTCCATTGCTGCTTGTAATGCACAGATTGGGTCAATTTCTGTAACCCAAACTTGAGCAGAAAGAGCTTTTAAAGCTTGTGCTGAGCCTTTGCCCACGTCACCATAACCGCAAATAACAGCGATTTTTCCTGCAACCATCACATCGGTTGCACGTTTGATTCCGTCTACTAATGATTCTCGGCAACCATATAAGTTGTCGAATTTAGATTTTGTCACTGAATCGTTTACATTGATTGCAGGAAAACGTAATTCTCCTTTTTCGTGCATCATTTTTAAACGATGAACACCTGTTGTGGTTTCTTCAGTAACACCTTTGATGTGAGAAAGGCGTTTAGAGTACCAGTTTGGATGCACTTTTAATTTTTCTTTAATGGCAGCAAATAAAACAGTTTCTTCTTCAGAAGTTGGTTTTGCTAAAACCGATGGATCTGTTTCTGCTTTTGCTCCTAAGTGTAATAATAACGTAGCATCGCCACCATCATCTAAAATCATGTTAGAAAATCCACCATCAGCCCATTCAAAAATTTTGTGTGTGTATTCCCAATATTCTTTTAATGTTTCACCTTTTTTAGCGAATACTGAAAATCCAGCAGCTGCAATGGCAGCTGCAGCGTGATCTTGTGTTGAAAAAATATTACAAGAAGCCCAACGAACTTCAGCACCCAATGCTGATAAAGTTTCGATAAGCACAGCAGTCTGAATGGTCATGTGTAATGAGCCAGTGATGCGTGCGCCTTTTAATGGTTTAGTTGCAGAATATTCTTCTCTGATTGCCATTAATCCTGGCATTTCAGTTTCTGCAATTTTGATTTCTTTTCTGCCCCAATCGGCAAGATTCATGTCTGCAACGACGAAGTCTTTAGAATGGTTTTTTAGATTTGCAACATTTGACATAAGAAGCTCCTTAATTGTTCATTAAAGAGCGTCGTTGAAACTAGTGTGACTTGAGCCTAGGGCTTTATAACTGCCTGCCTTGCAACGCTCCTCAAGTCTGTAGTCTATTAATATATAAATTTTGAGCAATATTCCATATAGAATTTTTATAAAATAACATGACAATATTGATCGGGTATAATATCTTGTATTTAAATGGACATCCAATCAAAAACTAAACTTTCAGATGGCAATTCAATTCCCATTTTTGGATTAGGTGTATTTCGTTCCCCTTCTGGAAAATTGACACAAGAAACTGTATCAAATGCATTACAAATTGGATACCGACACATTGATACTGCTGCAATATATGGAAATGAAAAAGACGTAGGAATCTCAGTAAAATCTTCAGGTATTAAACGAGAAGATTTATTTATTACAACTAAACTTTGGAATTCAGATCAAGGTTATGAATCTGCTCTCAAAGCATTTGATCGTAGTTTAAAATTACTATCTCTTGATTTTGTAGATTTATATTTATTGCATTGGCCAGTACCTGAATTAAGATTTGAATCTTACAAAGCACTGATCAAACTTAAGAAAGATGGCTTAGTTAAATCGATTGGAGTGAGTAATTTTACAATTAAACATTTAAAAGAATTTATAGATAATTTTGAAGAAAAGCCTGTGATCAATCAAGTAGAAATGAGTCCATATTTGTCGCAAAATGAATTAAGAAAATTTTGTCACGATCACAAAATACAAATTGAATCGTATAGTCCGCTTACAAAAGGTCAAAAACTAAATGATCCAGCTCTAGTTCAGATAGCAAGAAAACATAACAAAACTTCTGCGCAAATACTAATTCGGTGGTCATTAGAGATGGGATTAGTAACAATTCCTAAATCAAACCGATTAGAGCGCTTAAAAGAAAACGCTGATGTTTTTAATTTTCAATTAGATGAAAAAGACCTCAATGTTTTAAATCACTTAAATGAGAATTATAGAACCAGTTGGGATCCCACTGAAGAAGATTAATAAGAATAATTTGGACTTGCTAAACCGATTGACGCAATATATTAAAGTTCTTAAATATTTACTCAAAAGGATTAATTATGAAAGTATTTTTGTTAGTTTTGTCATTTTTCTCTCAATTTGCAATGGCAAGCGATGAACTCATTTCAATGTATAATTGTCATTCAAAAGTAAATTCAATATCAGAGGTAAGAGTAGAGTATTCTATAATGGTATCAGAAAACGCAATTCGTGATCTATTAAATAAAACTTCAACAAAAATTAATGTTTCATTGCTAAACACTGTTTATAATCTGCATACAGATGAAGCATATAATCCAAGACATACAATGTATCCTGCAATTTTGGATGTAAATCAATTAAACAATGATGGATTCAATTTTTTGATTACAGCAAATTATAACGATATAAATAATACTAAAACAGAATATAAATTGCATTTATTTCAAAATTTAAAACAACAAAATTTGCAAGGTATATTAACCGTAACCGATGATCGTGAATCAACAACTCATGAAATGGTTTGTGAAGAAACTGCTTGGGATTAAGTGAAAATTAAAATTATTTATCTTTGATAAATTTTAGTTGTAAAGTTTTGTCTGTTTGAAAACTGTCTATCAATTTCCAATTATTCAATCTTGTATGAAAAGAAAATAGGGGTTTACCTGAGCCTAATGTTATTGGAATTTGAGTTAAAATCATTTCATCAATTAAGTTTTGTTCTAAAAACCAAGTGGCGATTTTTCCTCCGCCTACAAGCCAGATTGTACCAGGATATTTTTGTTGAAACTTTTGAAATACTTTTAAGTAGTCTTGTCCAACAATTTGAACATCTGAAAATGGATTTGTAATCGTCGAATTATTTGTAAAAACCAAAGTAGGTTTTCCTTTGTGCGGATATTCTACTTTGTTTTTTTCAACATGGTCTTTTATAAAATCAAATGTAACTCTACCCATGATCATTCCCGAAAAAGTAGGGTAGATTTTTTCATATTGATAGGGTGAATCTGTTTGCTCATGATATGGGTCTAACCAAGATACAGAATCATGTATATCAGCTATGTATCCATCAATACTTACCGCGGTGTAGTAAACTAGTTTATTCATTGGTAGATCATACATCAAAGAGTGAATATATTTATTAATATTTAAATTATTTTGTTTAAGTAGTATTATTAGGTAATTCTTATGGAAAATCAGAACGAATATTGGATTGGCCGATGGAAACGTGGCGAAACGGGCTGGCATCAAACCGAAGTTGAGCAAGACCTTGTTAAAAACTTCAAAAATGTTACTCCAACTAGAGTATTAGTGCCGTTATGTGGAAAAACACTTGATATGGTTTGGCTTGCAAACCAAGGTCATGAAGTGATCGGTGTTGAGCTATTTGAAGACGCATGTATTTCGTTTTTTAATGAAAATAAATTAAAGTATTCAAAAGCAACTGAAAATAATTTTAAAGTATTTAGTTCAGATAAAATTAAAATTTATTGCGGAGACTATTTTAATTTTACTCCAGCACACTTAGGAAAAATTGGTGGAGTCTATGACCGTGCGGCATTGATAGCACTTCCAATTGATTTAAGATTAAAGTATGTCGCTCACATGAAAGAATTATTAAAAAATTGTTCAGATCAAAATAATTTTTCATTTTTGCAAATTATACTCGAGCGTGTTCCCCATGATTTAAAAGGTCCACCATTTTCTGTTCAACCGGAAGAAGTAAAACAATATTATCAAGATACATTTAAGATTTCTCAATTAAGCAGAATTGAAGAAGAATCACCCAGTCCTGATTTTAAAATTTATCAATCAGTTTTTATGTTAAGTTGGAAGTAGGGTTATTATGATACTTTCAATTACAAGTCTAAAAATTAAAAATCCGTTTTATATGTTGATTGTCCCCTATTATTCATTGCGAGCAATCATTCAGTTAAAAAGTAAATCAAAATGCGTAAAATTTAAAACTTTCGGATTGGGTTTAACTTCTTACACAATGACTCTTTGGAATCAGGCTTCAAATTTAGAAGAGTATTATCGAAGTGGGGCACACCTAGTTGCAATGAAAAAGGCTTCAAAATATGCAATGGAAATTCGCATTTTAAGACATCAAAGTGATGATCTAATATCCTGGAAACAAGTTAAAGAATTGCTTAAAAATGCAAAGGTATTAAATTTTTAAAGAATATCGCTCCAAGAAGGGCTGATTGCAAAAGTTGCATTGATTTGTCCTACGTGTGAGTAGGCTTGAGGGAAGTTTCCTGTTTGTTCATTTTTAATTGGATTAAAATGTTCACTAAATAGTCCAAGTGAATTAGCTGAAGTCATTGCATCTTTCATAATTTGATTTGCTTGAATGACTTTTCCTGAGTTTGCCAGTGATTGTACTAACCAAAAAGAACATATTAAAAAAGCAGATTCAGGAGTGCCGAAATCATCTTTTCTGCGATAGCGATAAAGAAACGATGATGAACTAGAACTTAATGACAGTTCAGATTGAATTTTTGATATTGTTTCATCAATTAATTTTTTATCTGGAAAACGTACAGTTGCAATTTGCAAGAGTGCGGCATCATAACTTTCATCTTTAGGGCTATTTCTAAGTGACCCATGTTTAATAGCCAAACGCACAGCTGCTTCTGCCATTTCTTTAGGTTTTGAAAAATCAAAGTTATAATTATTTAAAAAACCATTTTTTTGAATTTTTAGTAATCTATCTAGACCCGCCCAGCACATTAAATTTGAAAATGTATGTTCTTGCCAACCATTTCTAATTTCCCAAAGTCCAGCATCTGGCTTCGATATATTTTTAGCACAAAGTTTTCCTAAATGTCCTAAGAGATGTTCATGTTCTTCAGTTCTTAAATGATGAAAACGTTCGTCGTAAAATATTGGTGATAGTGCTAAAATTAATTCACCATATACATCATTCTGAATATGTTCAGCAGCTTGGTTACCGCTACGAACGGGACTGCTATTGGCATAACCTAACCAATTTAAATGTTCTTCTTCAGGAAGAGGTAAAGATTGATCGAGTTTGTATACAGGTCTTAGTTTTTCTTTAGAGTGCTCATGTTTTTCAACAATATTTAAAATGAATTTTAAAAAACCTTCCATTTCCTCGAAATGTCCTAAATTATGAAATGCTGATAAAACAAAATATGCATCTCTTAACCAACAATAACGATAATCCCAATTTCGATTTTTACCATATTCTTCAGGCAGGCTTGTAGTTAGAGCTGCTAAAATTGCACCCGTATCTTCATAGCAATGTAGTTTAAGAATTAAAGTAGAACGAATTGTCTCTTTTTGATATAGACTTGGAATCGAGCAATGTTTAACCCATGTATTCCAATAATCAATAGTTTGATATAAAAAGCGATTCATTAATTGAGGTAAATCTTCCTCAATACCAAAGCTCCATGTAAGCCCTAAGTAAATAGTTTCTTTTAATGCAAAAGATGTTTCTTCGCTTAAATAAGTGAGAGGCATATTGGTAACAAGCCTCAATGCTTCATCTTGTAGTTCATATCTTAGATGACTATTACCTCTAATTGGCTTTACTGTTTCTTTGCTCCAACCGTTTACCGGTTTACATTTTACTTGTATGGTTGGACTTCCACTAATGGGTTCAATGATTCTACATAAAGCAACAGGTCTGTACATTCTACCGTGCTGTTGAAATCTGGGACAAAAATCAGTTACTTTAAATGAACTACCATCTTGTGTTGTGATAGTTGTTACTAAAACATTTGTATTAGGAAGGTAATGTTGTGTACCAGTAGAGTCACCTAAAGTTTCGATAGAAAAATACCCACCATCTGGATCTAATATTTTTCCAAATATAGGAGGACTATCAGGTCTAGGCATACATAACCAATCAATTGATGCATTTTGTTTGATTAATGCAGATATTTGACAATTTCCAATTAGACCGTATCCGTACATTTTATTCCTCTTGATATCAAATATGTATACTTTACTTTTATATCAAAGTAAAATATGTAAATAGTATATGAGACTTTCATTAAGATTTATTTTGCCGTTGGTAGTCGTACTTGGATTAGTTGCTTATGCAGTTGTACCGTTAGTGGATATAATGACATTCAAATGGTTTACGCGTGATATCGATATTAGAACAAATCTGATCACAAGCACGATGCAAGACTCTCTTGTTGAGATGTTAAAAGTGCCATCCAACGGGAAAATCCAAAAATTATTTGGAAGAATTATTCAAGATGAACGCCTATATGCATTAGGTTTTTGTGATACTAAAAATCAACTTTTATTTAAAACGCAAACATTTCCAGAAAATATTCCCTGTGAGTCATCTGTAGAAAAATCTCACAGTCGAGTATTACAATTACCTCAAGGACCACTTCATTTAGCTTTTAATCAAATTGAAGACGCAGGGCATGTCTATGGTCAACTTGTACTTGTACATGATATGAGTTTTGTTCAAAAAAGAAGTTCAGATACTAAATTTTATATTGTTTATCTTTTTACTATTCTTGGAATTATCATAGCACTCATTACTGTATTAATTGCACAACTTAGTTGGAAGGGTTGGATTAAAGGGCTGCGTTCTGTTTTAAAAGGTGAAGGTTTATTAAGGCCAATATCTCAAATTACTTCTCCTGAATTGCGACCCATAGTTAAAGATTTAAGAGTTCTTATACGTGATCTTGAATCTGACAGAAAAGCAAAAGATGAAAATCAAATTAGTTGGAGTCCGAAATCATTAAAAGAAATTTTAAATAATGAATTGACTGGGGATGAAGTTTTGATTGTATCTAATAGAGAGCCATATATTCATGTTAGAAAAGACGATAAAATTGAAGTTCAATTTCCAGCTAGTGGTTTAGTAACTGCACTTGAACCAATCATGCGAGCTTGTTCTGGTACTTGGATTGCTCATGGAAGTGGAAATGCTGATCGTGAAGTTGTTGATAAAAATGATCATATTCAAGTGCCACCAGAACATCCATCTTACCGTATCAGAAGAGTTTGGCTTACTCCTGAAGAAGAAGCTGGCTATTACTATGGTTTTGCAAACGAAGGTTTGTGGGCTTTATGTCACATTGCTCACGTTCGCCCGACATTTCGATCTCAAGATTGGGCTCAATATGTAGCTGTAAACCAAAAATTTGCAGAAACCGTTGTTCAAGAGGCTAAAACTGATGATCCAGTTGTTTTAGTGCAAGATTACCACTTTGCATTGTTACCAAAAATGATTCGTGAAAAGTTACCTAAAGCTACAGTAATTACTTTTTGGCATATACCATTTCCTAATCCAGAAGTGTTTGGAATATGTCCATGGAGAGAAGAATTATTAGATGGTTTATTAGGAAGCAGTATTCTTGGATTTCACACAAGATTTCACTGTAATAATTTTGTAGATACTGTAGATCGATTTATTGAAAGTCGCGTAGACAAAGAAACTTCAACGATTTCATACAGAAGCCATCTGACCGCTGTAAATCATTATCCAATCTCAATTGAATACCCATCAAAATGGTTAAAAACACAAAAACCAGTTAAAGAGTGTAGGGCTAAAATTCGAAAAATAAATAATCTCTCAGATGATCGATTAATAGGCATAGGTGTAGATCGATTAGATTATACAAAAGGTATTTTAGAACGATTTTTAGCTGTTGAACGCTTGTTAGAGTTAGAACCTCAATGGATAGGAAAATTTACATTTATTCAAATAGCGGCACCTTCACGGTCTTCAATTGATGAATATAAGCATTTTGATTCTGATGTTCGAAAATTAGCTGCAAAAATTAATCTAAGATTTGGAAAAGATGGGTATGAGCCTATATGTCTTAAAATAGAACATCACGAACCATATCAAGTATATGAATACTATCGCGGTTCAGATTTATGTTTTGTTAGTAGTTTACATGATGGAATGAACTTAGTTGCAAAAGAGTTCGTCGCTTCACGTGATGACGAAAGAGGCGTACTCATTTTAAGTCAATTCACAGGTGCATCAAGAGAGTTACCCGAAGCATTGATAGTAAATCCCTATAATATTGATCAATGTGCTGCTGCTTTGCATGTTGCACTTGAAATGCCGCAAGATGAGCAAAGAAATCGAATTCGAAGTATGCGTGGTCTGATTCAAGAATATAATGTGTATCGATGGGCCGGTCGAATGCTTTTAGATGCTGCTAGATTAAGACAAAGAACAAGATTGTTTGGAGATATTCAAAACAAAGAAGGCAATAAGACGAGATTTTCGTTATGAATTTTCTTTTTACCAAAAATAGTTTAACAATTTTAGAATCGCTTACATTTACAAAAACGCTTTATGCATTCGATTTTGATGGTACTTTGTCGAAAATAGTTCGTGTGCCAGCTGATGCAAGTATTTCAAAAAACACTCAAATACTTTTACAAAAGCTTTCTAAGCTTGTAACAGTTGCAATTATTTCAGGAAGAAGTATTGATGATTTAAAAAAAAGAATCAATATTAAGATTCCTTATTTAATTGGGAATCATGGAATTGAAGGTTTAAGAATTAGCCAAAAATCATTGAATCAAGCTAAAATTGAAAATGATCAGTGGATTAAATATCTTTCTAGAAAAACTTTTCCTGCAGGTATTGAAATTGAAAATAAGTTCTACTCTATGGCAATTCATTATAGAAGATCTCGAAATAAAAAAGAAGCCAGAAAAAGTATTCAAAGAGCATTAGAAAACTTAAAACCAACACCAAGAATTATTACAGGAAAATATGTATTTAATATTTTACCCAAAGGTGCGCCTCATAAAGGAATGGCTTTATTAGAACTAATGAAAAAAATTGGAATGAAACAAGCGTTTTATATAGGGGATGATGATACCGATGAAGATGTTTTTAGTCTTCCCAATGCAAATATTATGACAGTTCGAGTAGGTGAAAAAAGAATATCAAATGCTAGATATTTTATAAATCGACAAACTGAAATTAATAAACTCTTGAAGCTTCTCATACAGTATCATAGTTTAGATGAATGATATTTAAGGATTTGATATGAATGAAAATAATAGTTTTCCTTTAATTGCATTATTTCAAGTAGGAAACACAATTCATCAATTAAATAAGCAAACTGAAAAAAAATTAGGTTTAAGTCTAGTGCAATGGTGTGTTTTAAAACGTTTGATTGATATGCCTGCATCCGCTGCAGCTTCCTTAGCTAAAGCTGTGGATGTTCATCCAAGTACACTTACGCAAACACTTAGAAGATTAGTCCGTAAAAAATATATTTTTATAATGGATGATCCTAAGGATACACGTAAAAAATTGATTTCCATAACACGCAATGGAAAAAAAATATTTGAAAATTCTTCAGAACAAATTCATCGGTGGTCAAAAAAATTAATTCCACTGGCTAATGATATAGAACGTATAAAAATGTGTTTAAGAAATCAAGTCGACATATAAAAATGAAAATAAAACTCTGGAAATTAAATGTTTAAAAAAATTACAACCGATAATATTGCTGATATTTCAATTTGGATTGGGGCATTATTTGTTGGTGTATTAGCTGTATTATATGCAAAAATAATAATTTATGTTCAAGAATTATTTTTCTCGATATTTTCTAAATCTCCTTTTTTACTAACAATCATATCACCACTTGTTTTTGTTTTAGCTGTTTATATTGTACGTAAATTTGGTCCCGATGCAAAAGGAAGTGGGATACCACAGGTTCTTAAGGCAATTGAAGCTGGTAGAAATTCAAATCAGGATAATTTTACTTGGAATTCACCTTTAATTTCAATTCGAACTGCTATTGTAAAAATATTATCTTCAACTTTCGGAATATTAGGTGGAGCATCTATCGGTAGAGAAGGTCCTACTGTTCAAATAGCAGCATCGACCTTTGCTGCTTTTGGAAGATTAGTTAAAAAATATTCTCTGAATATTGAATTACCATCATATTTAGCAGCAGGTGCAGCAGCAGGAGTTGCTGCTGCTTTTAATACGCCATTGGCTGGTATTACATTTGTCATTGAAGAAGTTTTAGATGGATCATTTAGTGCTTTTAAACAATCTATGATGGTCGCTGTCATTTTAGCAGGTATAACTGCTCAAGCAATAATTGGAGATTATCTTTATTTCGGTAGACCAGCAGTATCTGCGCCAAGTATACATTTAGTTTATCAAGCGATAGTAATAGGCTTAGTAGGTGGATTATTAGGTGGTGTATTTTCTCGTATATTGGCCTATCCAAAACTTGTTCGATTACCAATTCATTGGATAAGAAGAGCATTGATTTGTGGTATTATATGTTCCTTACTAAGTTATTTTACGAAAGGTGCAACGGCTGGTTCTGGTTATGAAGTAACATCATCTGCATTAAAAAATTCTACTTTTGAAAGTGTAAAATTAATGTTTCCATTTTATAAAATGATTTCAACTTTGCTTTCATATCTTTCAGGTATGGCAGGCGGAATATTTTCTCCAAGTCTTTCAATTGGTGCAGGAATAGGATTGTCTTTAGCTAAATTATTTCATTTTGCTAATTTTAGAACATGTGCATTGATCGGAATGGTTGCATTTTTCTCAGGTGTTGTTCAAGCACCTTTAACTGCTGTAATTATTGTTACTGAAATGACAGATCGACATGTACTCATATTACCATTTATGATCGCAGCATTTGTAGGTCAAATTATAGGAAAAAAATTAATGCCGGTTCCTTTGTATCATTTTTTAGCAAAAAGACATTTAGAGGGATAAATTGAATTCAGGTTTGTTTAAAAACAAAAATTGGAAAGTAAATTAGCTAAATATATATAATTATTACTGTTTCATATATTGAAACACTTTGTTTCTTTTTTATAACATTTCGCGTCAAAGCGTGTTATAAACATCCGCATGTCAGAACAAATCGTAGTACAAACATTATTGCAAAAAAAGTTAGCGCTTTTACAGCAGAAAAATCCGCATTATTCATTGCGATCTTTTGCACGAAAAGTGGGTTTGAATCCTGGCGTTTTATCTTTGATTATAAATGGAAAGCGAAATGTTTCGTACAAATTAACTGAAAGAATTACGGAACGTCTGATGCTTGATCCAACAGAACGAGCAGAAGTATTGAAGCATTTTCCGAAACCTAGAATTTCTGTTTCAACTGAAACTACAGAATATAGAAAGCTATCTGCACATCAATTTAAAATAACTGCAGAATGGGAACACTTTGCAATTTTATCACTTCTTAAATGTAAAGATTTTAAATCAGAAAATGCATGGATTGCTAATCGCCTTGGAATTACTGAGGCTCGAGCGCGTGATTGTGTTACACGCCTTTTAGAAGTGGGAATGGTTGAATTAGATGATAACGGTAATTTGATAAGAACTTCACCAAAATTTTGCACTACTGATGATATTGCAGACACATCGTTAAAAAAATCACATGAACAGACATTAGATCTGGCTAAAGAATCTCTTTACAAGGATGACGTAAAGGTTAGAGACCATACATGGATGACAATGGCTATAGACCCCAAAAAAATAGACATGGCAAAAGTATTCATTCGGAAATTTCAGGATGAATTCTGTGAATTAGTGGGGGCAGGTACTCGTACGGAAGTATATCGCCTCTCCATGCATTTTTTTCCGTTAACAAAATTGAATGATAAGGAAGAAGTAAAATGAAAGTATTTAATATTGTAACATTATTAGTAGGATTGCTTACTGTACAATCAGTATTTGCTGGAAAAGAATCAGGCGATCGCGGTGGCAATGGTGGCATTGCGTATGTATGTAGAGATTCTAAAAAGAATACAATTACAAGCGCAAGACTTTTAGATTTGTGGGAACCAATTACATTTGAAACACAATTATCTAATGATCAAGTTTCTGATCAAATTAAAAGCGCACTTAAAAATATTAAAAAAGCACATTATAGCTATTATCATGATGATCGTTACTTAAGTCGTTTTGATGATTATATAAAAAATATTGTTGATTATGTTATTGAGTCAATGGTTTTAACTGACAGAGTGCTTGCACTTAGTAACGATGCTCTGCCAAATTATACTCCAGAAAAAAACTGTAATTATGAACAGCTAGGTAGATTTAACTTTTTTACAGATGAATCTAAAGAAAAATTACTAGTTAATAAAGAAATTTGGGAAAGTGCTGTATTTTCAAATACAGATAAAGCAGCTTTCGTGATTCATGAAGCTCTTTATTTAATTGAAAGATTATTAATTAATGTAGAATATTCTACATTTTCTAGATCTTTGGTAGCATCTACATTTCGATTAGATTCTTCTTATAAAGTATCTGGTGCTTATGAAGCCTATATTTCAAGATTTGAATTAGATCAGGAAGCTAGTTTTGATCCAAAAATTGAAATATTAAATACATATTTGGCATCACATAAATATCGCGCACCATATATAACTTACTCAAATGGAAAAACCGCTAAAGTTGGTGTTTTCAATAACGTAGGTCCTGATGCAAAAGATTGTGCATTTGAATTTCATTTAAATTCAGGTGACGGCCCTGTAGTTGATATTATTGAAATTAAAAAAGATACAAGTAGAGAAATAGTAATTAATACTTCCGGTTTAATTGACGGTGCTTCATTATGGATTGGTACTAGTTGCGCGCAATTTATTCCAAAGCAAAATCAACACCGCATCGATACGTATAAATACGTAGATGCAAGCCTTGGACAAGCTTGGAAACAAATAACATTAAAGATATCACTTTATCGAAATACAGAGTGGAATCCTAAATAAGTAAAACCATCAAAATGATAGGGCCAAGTTTACAAATTTGGCCCTAATAAATAAAAATAGCTGATTAGTTAGATGAGTTGATTCTAAGTTGAATTCGGTAAGTAGATAATCCCATTTACCAAACTCCAGGTATACTCCCTTTGAGGGTAGATTTTGCAGTAACTTTGCAAAAAGTATCCGTGCAGCCTTTTCGGTCTTTGTTCATCTCCTTCAACCACTGAAGAATTTGCGCTTTCGTCTTAAATTTCAATGCAGTTCTTCTCGAATCTGGAAACGAAGATTCAATCGGCCACAGACAAAAGCAGCGTTTATTTACATCAATGTCGGTCTTATTGGGATCGGTTGCTGCTTGACCACCGAACAACTGTTTCTGCCCAATGTTCATCAGGTAGCGGTCAATTCCGTTTCCGGCCATTTGCCCCGCATTTTCTAAACCCATATCAAAAGCTTTTTTGGACCAAAGATAAGTCTGGTAAAAATGGTCTGGCACATCACCGTGTTGAAATACAGTAGCAGCATTCAGATAGTCTTCCGCTGATTTCAAACAACCCTTGGCAAAAATTTCAGCGACTCTCTTTAATCGAGTGCGATCGTGTTTAAGCATTTCCATAAGTTGTTTTTCGTCTGATTGAGTAAAGTTACTCCGATCAGATTGGTCTTCATTATAGAGTTTCTTTAATTCTAGGCTGTGAGACTTATAGTCTTCACCCTCACAAGGTGGCTCGAATGGGCCTTGAGCTGATGCAGATAATGAGAGCACAAATAATGTAAGAAGTATTGATAAGCTAGTTGGATAGGTCATTGGACTCTCTTTATTCCGATGTTGAATACAGTTCAGAATACTGAAATGAATGGTGGACCCGGGGGGAGTTGAACCCCCGTCCGAAAACTTTTTCACTGCTCATCTTCACATGCTTGGTCTAGAATTTAGATTACCGCCTCCGACGTCTCTAGACAGACTTCGATTGCGGCTCCGTTGACTAAAGTTTCGCTCTCAACCGGCCAACGACCAGAGAAGAACTAGCCTGCTAAATGGCGTTCATCTGATCAACACAGGCGATCAACCAGTGAACGTTGCTGACTTAATTAAGCAGCAAGAGCGTAATCGTTGCCAATTACAATTTGCAGTTTTTTACGAGGCCAACTGCGTCCTCGGCATGCTGATACAGCTTCCAAATCTCCGTCGAAGCCGTGACGGGCCCGAGATAGATTATATCAAATATCGATTTAAAATGCACGAAACGGCTATTATTTCCAAATGTCTAATATGACAGAGGCGTTTTGGTCGCCACGACCCACTGGTTCAATTTTCATAGCAGTTACAATAGTTTTTAATAGGTCATAAAAGTTATAAGCCTTACTTGAAACATAGCCGGGTTTTACTCCAGAACCGTAAATTGCAGTATAAATTCGGTTTTCACCAAGGTAGTTTTCACTTTCATCAAACGTGAGAATGATGATTCGATCTTGCATAAAAGCTTCATTTTTAAGCAATGGAGTAAGTAATTTAGCTACAAAATTGCCGGAATAATGAATGTCTGTATCGTGACCGTCGTTGAGCAAATTGGGAACATAAAAAATATAATCCGCGTATTCACCATTTTTTACATCTTGTGCAAGTTCTTTTGAATTCACAATTTTTGAACAACGTTCAGGATTGGTTTGAATATTTTGAAAGCTAATAAATGGCTCGTGTTTTCGAACATAGTTTAAATGTTTCGATCCTGTAAAACAATTGCCCGGATAATCATCTGCATATGATTTCCAAGTTAAGTTCTTTGCTTCTAGTGAATCCACAATGGAGGATGCATTAATGGTAGAGATTCGATCGGTGTAAATTCCATTTCTTGATCCAGAAACCATCGCAATGTAATTTGGTTGTGAAGGATGAGTAACAGCATAAAATTGATTAAAGTAGACACCATTTTGAGCAAACTTTTTTAAAAAAGGTTGTTTTAAAGCATCTTCTGCATCCGTATTTTCTAACGTAATCCAAAAAACCTTTTTAAAGGGAGCTTTGGCTATAAATTCTTGCAAGTTTAGATCATTTGTTTGCGCAAACAATTGCACACTAGAAAATATAATAAATGAAACGAATAAAGACTTCAAAGTGGTACCCCCTAAATTTAATCCGTATGCATTATCCCAAGTAAATATATTTGAGCATTTGTGAGTACTCTGTCAATAAGACTAGGTGCGAAATTATAGTGATTTTGAAATTTTATACAATTTTAAACGCTCAACAATACTGAAAGCTGCAAACGACACAAAGGGAGCAACAAATACATCAACTGAATAGTGAACTCTTTGGACTAAAACTAAGAAAGCAACACAAATGGTTGAAAACAGAAAATAGGCCCGTTTCTTTTTTCCAAAGGCCAATAAGAAAAGCATAAACAATGTAGAAGTGTGACCTGAGAAAAATAAATCTCTTGTAAAAGGCTCAGAGGCACTTAAAAACTCCACTAGCGGGTCCTTTAATACAATTAATTCTTTTGGGGGATCTAGCGGAATCAAATACATCCCGATTCCACGCAATGAAAATACAATAGTATAGGTGTGCAAAAATCGGCAAAATTTCTCTGGTGATGTGAAAAAATCATATAAACTCATAAATAGCACAATATAAATGAGTATAAAAATAGGCCAAGTTACATCATGGGCAGGTATCATTTTTAAAATTGGATCATCTAAAATGACACCCGGTCTAGATTCCACAAAATTCAAAAAACGGCCTAATTTATAAAATAAAAACGTGAAAATTGTAAAACTTACGACCACTTTCATAATTGTCGTATAGCGAGTTTCTTTTGAATCGATTGCAGCTTTCCAAGAAATAAATTCCATATGATTTCTCTAGTATAGTAAAGTTACTTGAATCCTCAATCTTTTTAAGACAAGATATTCATTAGGAGGATTTCACTTGAGCGTGAACATTCAAAACCTAACTTCAGAAAGTACAAATGCAAAAGTAAGTAATTTCTTACTCGATTGCTCAAATCAATGGGCGATCAGTTTTGCGTATGCCATGACTGGCAATGAAAGACTTTCAGAACGCATCGTAGCAGACTCAATCGTTGCATTAATCAGTGAACAGTATGCAGAAATAAAATCTAAACTAAATCAAACTGAAAACGTACCGATTACTCAATTAAAATACACTGAAATATCTGTTCGACTTGCTCATTATATATGGGAGTTTTCAAAGAGAAAAGCAGTGACAGGCTCTCCGTCAGACGAATTTTTTGGCCTTTTACCGATTACACGAGCGGTTTGTATTTTAAAAACCAAAGCTAAATTTAATAGAAGTCAAATTTGTGAAAGTCTAAGATTAACTGAAGATTTGGTTGAATATCATTTAACTAAGGCACGACTACTTTTTACGCATGGCAGAGCTTGGATTGAAAAGTCAGCAGATGTAATATCAGATGGAAATTTAGAATGTCCATATTGGAATGCCTCTACTTTGCGCACGATTACCAGCATGGAAGATGCTGACATACAAAATCTTTACTCTCAATATTTAGGGGGCGATTTAGACGAATCCACACAAGCCGCAATGCATGCACATTTTACAATTTGTAATATTTGCCGGAAAAATTTAATTAAGTTTAAAGAAATCAATCAAGAATGGGTTGATAAAATTCCTTCAATTTCACTTAGTGATCAAACTCGAAATCAATATAAAAAATATATAAAGCAAATGAATTATTATTCAAGTGATCCTGAACCTTCATTTTGGGCGGGAATTAAAAAAGTATTTCAAGATCCAAAAACGCAAGTTATTTATGCAGTCATTATAATCTTATTTGTGATTTTAAAATATAACTCTTAGTTCAATTTCAATTAGTACCAGCCCATTGCCGGAGCTGAAGAACTCATTGGCGCATCTGAAATAGAAACCACAAATTGTAGTCTATAGGTGAAAGTAGATTTTCCTTCAAAAACGCCTGGTGGGGGATTTGAAAGATTTCCTAATTTTCGAACGGCCTCTTTGGTAGACCAGTCAAGAGTGGGCACTCCTGAGGATTGTAAAATATCTATGCTTGTAAAATTTCCGTCTCGATCAATTGTAAATTCGATTGTGACAGGGAGATCATCTCCGTTTCGCACTCGTTTTTGAGCCATTTCGTTTCGCATTTTGTATTCAGAAGTTCTTAATAAAAAATACCAATTTCGAATGATGGGTTCTTCAAAGCGTGCAAAAAATGAATAGTATTGATTTTCAACTGCATTGAGTAAGTTGTTTCCTGATTTTTTTAATTTTGGATCATCTCGTCCAACTGGTCGAAACGGCTGGTTTGGACCTTGAGGGCCGTTGGCAGATTGATTATTCTCTTTTTCTTGAGCTTCTGGTTTGGGAATGTATTTGGTTCCCAGACCTAAATTTGAAAGTTTTAAAGGTTCTGATTTAGAACGTTGTTTTTGAGCGCTTGATTTCGAACCACCACCTCCGATTTGAGGGGCATCAGCTTGTGCTCCTGCCACTGTTTCTTCAGGAACTGTCTGATTAAATTTAGACATAAACTTTGCATTTTTGGGAGGTTCTTTTGAACGATATTTTTCTTGAATCTCTTGTTGAAGTAATGGCGCTAACTGTTTGTTTTGCAAGATTTTCTTTTTCATCTCGGCTAGGTCTTTTTGAGAGATCTCAGAGACTTCAATCGGAGTTGATTTAGTAGGATCGAAACGTAAAATGGGTCCTAAAATGAAAATAAAAAATAAGTGTAAAATTAAGGCAGCAATGCAAGCTTTAGCAATGCGCTGATAAAAGAGTTTTCTTTTACGAATTCTGTAGCGCGTTGTGTCTAAGGTTGCTGAAATCATGAGAGTACTTTAGGACATTCAAATATCAAATTCAATGATCCATGCACCATCATTGAGTTCATTTTCAGGTCTAACTTGTTTTACGATCGACATATTTTTTGTGAGGTCTTTTAGACCGTTTTTGATAGCACCCGTTCCATGACCTGTTACTACCGTTACAAAGGGTATACGGTTTTGAAAGGCTGCATGAAGATAGGTTTGCAATTCAGACATGGCTTGATCATAACGAATTCCACGTAGGTCTAGTTTTGTCGAAAGGTTTTCATCATTTGAGTAATTTACATTCGATTTAGGCTTTGATTGTAACTTCTTATCATCAAGGTTTAGTTCTTTGAGTGGTTTTGTAAGTTTAAAGTTACCTACTTGCACTAATGCAGTATTGTCTGGGTTTAGTTTTAAAATGACTCCATTTTGTTTTCCCATTGAAAGAACAATGACCGGATCATTCACTTGAAAACTTCTTTTAGTTTGAACTGGCTCTTGTTTTTCAGAACTTAGTTTTGATTTAGTTTGATTTAATTCAGCAGAAAATTCACTTTTTTCTTCAGATAGTTTTTGATCTAAGTTTTTGATACCTTTCATTCTAGAATACGCATCAAAGCGTTTTTTGAGGTCATTGATTTTATTTTCAAATAACTCTTCCATCGCTTTTACGGTGTCTGATAATTTTTGTTGTAAGGTTTTGACTTCTTTTTCATGTGAAAATTTTGTTTGCTCTAGTTTTTCATTGTAATCATTTTGAATTTGAATTTCCTTTATTTTTAAATCTTTTAACGCTTTTTCATAATTTAATTTTTCTTTTGATTGAAATGAACGTGCTCGTTCAATGAGATTTTTGGGAAAAGCAAGACTTTCGGCAACATCGATTGCGTGACTGATTCCTAGTTCACCAATTTGTATTTTATAGGTAGGTCTGTTGTTTGAAAATTCCATTCCGCAAACAATGATTTGTTGGTTTGTTTTTAGTCTAGTCGTCAATTCAGAAAAGTGAGTAGTAATGATGCAGTCTATGTTATTTCGAAGTGCTTCTTCAATGAAACTCTGAGCGAGGGCAGCCGCTTCGCTTGGATCAGTGCTTGATAGAATTTCATCTACAAAAACAATCGATTTTTGATTTGTTTTAGGTTTATGATCAAGAATAAATTTCAAATCTAAAATCTGAGATGAAAAACTAGAGAGTCCTTGCTCAATATTTTGGTCATCTCCAATTAATGCATACAAAGAAGAATAATGTGGAATTTGGCTGCCATCATCCGCAGGAATGTAAAGTCCCGCATGAGCCATACAAATGGCAAGTGCTGCAGATTTCATTAATACTGTTTTGCCGCCAGTATTTGGACCTGAGATGATCATACCTGAGGAGTGATTTGAATTTTTGAGTTCAAACGAATTGCGCACAATTTTTATATTTGGTTTTGTGATGAGTGCTGGGTGAAATAAATTTACAAAATCTAATTGCGAAGAATTAATCACAGGTTTTGTGCATTCAAAATCAATTGCAAATTGTGCTGAGGCTAATATTAAATCAAATTCTGCAAGTAAATCTATATAATCATAAAAAGGAGTACATACGGCTGAAAGTCCACGCGAGAGTTCACTTAAAATTCTCCATTCCTCTGCTTGAATTGCAAAATCAATTTCTTTTAATTCATTTCCAAATTGAGTGAGTTCAGCTGGTTCTATAAAAACAGATAATCCTGTGTTTGATTTTCCAAATATTGTACCTTTGATTTTGTTTTGTGAGCTTACACGTACTGGCACAACATATCTGCCATCGATGACATCGTAGTAATTTTCTTGGAGCACACCTTCAGATTCCCAATATTTAATTCGATTTGAAATCGTGCTTTCAATTTGTCCTTTTTTCGAGGTTTTAGAAGATCGAAGCCTTCTTAGTTCTGAAGAAGCTGAATCTAAAATGGTTCCATCGATGCTAATAGAATTTTGAATTTGTTTACAGATTTGCGGGAGTGGGGGGGTGAGATTCCAATCAGAGTTAAATAATGAAATGGGTTTGATTTCACTGTGAAATGTTTTTAATTGTGAGGATAATTCACAAATAATGGATATAAATTGAGCTGATTGCAATAGAGCTAGTGGAGAAA
Organism: uncultured Bacteriovoracaceae bacterium; assembly: GCA_964572865.1. Taxonomy (GTDB): domain Bacteria; phylum Bdellovibrionota; class UBA1018; order UBA1018; family UBA923; genus CAZNGN01. Next base: position 45,172 of record CAZNGN010000024.1, read on the forward strand.
GTGTGCCTCCTTTTAAGACCAAATCAAAATTTTCTTTAGGGTCTGCAGCGCCACTGACAATATTTGGAATATTGCTTTTTTGAATTAAGACGATTGCTTCTGAAATTCGTTCAATATTTCTGGATTGTATTTGATTTTGAGTAAAATCAGGCTTTAAATGAGATGCAGAGGTTTGGCCCATGATTGACCTTGTGCGTTTTTCTAGTTCTTGAGTGATAAATTCCCATTCTAAAGATAGAAGGGTTCGGCTAAACTGACTATGCATATATAAGGATCATAACCAAAGCAGATCATATGAGCTATCATTTTTTAGAGTACCAAAAGGCAATTGAAGAAACAAACAAAAGGCTTGGTCTGCACTCTAACGATCCACTCGATAAACCGATTGTTCAATGGGTAGGATTATGTGATTTCGGGGTCAATATTGATGACCTTTGTATGTATTTTAAGCTTTGGAATAAAATAGATTCTGTAGAATCTTGGTTTGTGGTTGCGTTGAAGAATCCTTGGCTTGGAATATTTTTAGATAGTCCAAAACATTTTAGAGAATTAAAGTCGAAATCTTGGGCCAAAGCCTTTGAAGGAGCTCAAGACTTAAACCAATTATGCAAAGGTAAAATTTTAGAAAATATAATTGCAATTGAATATGATCGAATATTCAAAATGCAGTTTTCAGGTGGAATTAGTATCCGTTTTGAAATGTTTCCGGCAAGGCCCAATTGGATCGTTGAAGGTGAATCTTCATTTGGATGGCGAGAATCAAAAAGCAAAGTGCCTGAAGCAAAAATAGATATTAAATCTAAATTAGAATTAAGAGCAAATTCACAAAATCAATATCCACGTTCATTTGCAATTGATAATCAGACTTGGCTTACGGGTGCCTACTTAGAATATAAAGAAAAACGTACAGAAGCTCTTTTTCTACAAACCATTAAACAAACTCAAGATTTTTATGAAGACCGAACTGCAAAAAACATTCGTTTAAAATCAGAAGTTTTAAAACAATTAAAAAATGCAGAACGCGCCGATGAAATCAAGAAACAAGGCGAACTTTTAAAATCGGTACTGTATCAATTCAAAAAATCAGAAAAAAAAGAATTTGTAATGGTAGAAGAAGTTCGAATTAAGTGTGATCCACAAAAAACAGTAGCAGAAAATGCGGATGCCTATTTTAAAAACTATAAAAAATTAGTACGCGCTAAAAAAGAATTAGAACCAAGAATTGTACATCTTGACCAACAAATGAAAAAAGATCGTGAAATGATGGTGGAGATTGGTGCGTTTAAGAAAAATCCAAAAGAGAAATATCAAGAGAGTATCAATCGGCTTTTACAACTTGAATCAGTGCAAGTTGCTAAAAAAGCAAAATCACCAGAAGTCAAAAAACAAAATAAAGTAGATAAAAAATTTGAAAAATCAGGAGTGAAGCGCTTTACCTCTAAAGATGGCACTTCTATTTGGATTGGTCGTACGCATGAAGAAAACGAAGAATTGGTGATTCGTTTAGCTCGAGGAAATGACATTTGGTTACATTTAAAATCTAGACCTGGCGCCCATGGAATCATTCAGTTGCCAAAGAATAAAACAGCATCGTTAGACACCTTACTTGATGCTGCAACATTGGTGGCGCATTATTCAGGGGTATCTGAGTATGATAAAGCTGAAATCGACTATACATTTAGAAAATATGTTAAAAGAGTTCCCGGTGGAAAGAAAAACGCAAGCCAGTTTTTAGTTACATATTCTCAGAATAAAACCCTCAATATTCAAATGCAAAAAGATCGAATTGACAGATTGTTTTCGATTTATTGAATTTTGTTTTTAATAAGTATATAATTTTATCTAAACTAATCATATGAAGCAAATCGTTTTAATTGTAGAAGATGAAATTGAAATTGCAGAATTATTGCAGGATGCGCTTAGAGCATTGGGTATAGATGCTCAACATTCTGTAGAATATCCTGAAGCTATGCGGAGATTACAAAATCAGAAATTTGATTGTATTATACTTGATATGAGAATTCTAAAAGGTGATGGTAAAGATATTGTATTGAAAACGAGAACTCCGAAAATCAATCAAAATAATCAAACTCCCATAGTTGTCACTAGTGGACATTTAGATAAGGAATTAGTTACTTCTTTAAAAGGTCAGATCCAAGCTGCATTTGTTAAACCATATAATTATGATGAAGTTGCAAAAAAAGTTTTAAGTTTGATTGGCAAATAAGTAATACTATCGGCAGATTTTACCCAATAAAATATTAAGCATTATTTGTCGATATGGTTAATATGACTTCTGCAAAGCAAGAAATGGATGCACTAGAAAAAAGAAGAATTATATTATCAAACTACATTTCAATTGTTATCGCCATAATTACTATCATTGATAGTCTACAATATATTAATCCTTTTGATAAATATCAATTTGGAATCGATGTTGTATTAATCATATCAATGTTCAGTTGTATTTTGTTCAATAAAATATACGCATCAAAAGCTGGTCGTTTTATTTTTATTTTAGGAGGAACGTTTGCTTGTTACATGAGTAATGCAGTTTCTCATAGTCTCAATGGTAATTATTTCTATCAAATAGCTGCCATTGCACTTCCCATTATGTTTTTTGACATGAAAAAT
>CAZNGN010000025.1:0-41678 GCA_964572865.1 uncultured Bacteriovoracaceae bacterium
TTGGTAGGAACAACTTCAATTTTACCTGGTTTGCCTCTGCTGTGATATTCTAATGAATCTTCATAAATTCCCATGGTGGATACATTATCAGATTGCATCGAAAGAGATTCAAGCACATAATTTTATTTGTGAAGATTAGAATACTCAAAATAGTTGTTTTTTTGATGCATTTAATAATTTTAAATCACAGTTCAAGCTATGCTTTTATGCAAACGGGCAGCTTGCTTTCTACTCCCTCAGAAAATTTAATTCGAGAAAACAAAGAATTTTTACTTGGTTTGCACACTTCAATGTATCGCACACGAGATAACTTTGATGCTTCGAGAAACGAAGTGACTTTGCCTGCTGGTAATGCCTACACTTTAATTAAAGAAACAGCTTCAGCATCGTTTGGATTTAGCGAGAATATAAGCTTTTTTCTCAATGCTGATTTTGATTATTCTGAGTTGAAAACTCCTGCATTCCAATTATCGAATTCTTCATTTGGTGATTCAGAGTTGGGTTTTCGAATGAATCCTAAATTAGATTTTATCAATTTTATGTTTGAGTTTGGCTCTGTACTTCCTTTGTATGTTCGTAATGCATCTGAAAAATGGGCCGCAATTGATCGCAATACTTCTTCTGTAAATGGAAACGGAATTGTGGAACCCTGGGTATTCATTTCGCCTGAGTTGAGTTTGTCAGAACACTTTTTATTAGAATTAGGTGCGGGAGCAAAATATCGAAGTGCTGGCTTTTCAAATCAGTATTTAGGGGCTATCTCAGTTACATATAAAAAGAGCAGAGATTTTTTTGTTAAACTTTCAGGCAAATACGTTGATACTGCACTTGAAGACCAATATTCAAATAGTACTTTAACCAATGAGCGCTCTTCAAAAATCATGGGACAGAGTTTATTATTTAATTCAATTAATCCGACTATATTGAAAGCTTCACTCAGTTCAGGAGTGTATTTAACAGACAAAACCTTTCTGTCAGCTGAATACTCTCAAGATGTTTGGGGAAAAAACACTGCTTCTGGCTTTTTAGTTTCTGTAGGAATTGGATTTCATTTCAGTCACGATGATCGCATTAGTCCATTAGCACATAAAAAATCTGAAACTTTCAAACAATATTCTTCTTCTGCAAAAATCACACGTGTAGATGAAACCAGACAACTCATCACAATTGATAAAGGCTCTGCAAATGGATATCGAACTGGAGAAGTACTACATATTTTCAAAGTCGATTCAACAACCGATGCCTCCGATTATGGTAATTTTATTACTTCTGCACGAATTATCGATGTAGAGCCAAACAGGTCTACATTACAAATTGTGGATATCTATGACTTAAAACTAATTAAAGAAGGATTTGTAGTTCGCAAGCCTTTGCGTTAAAATATTAGTATTATTGGGGGAAAAATGATTAAGCCATTCATTGTTAGTTTACTTTTATTTACATCTACACAAAGTTTTGCGATGAAATTTTCAAATCAATTCGTAGAATTTGAATTACCGAATATGAAATGGAATTGTGCCCTTGAAGGTGCTGAATGGGTTTGTCAAAGTAATGATGAACAGAAAAAACGAGATGCAATCATAGTACTTGCAGCAAAATTAAAAGGTGAACAAGACTCACTCGACAAATATCAAGAATATTTAACAAAACCACGATCATTTGCTGCTCCCAATGGAAAAAATGTGACTTCACAACCAAGATCTACACGTGTGCGTGAGCTCAATGCTCATCCTTGGGTTGACTCTTTACACTTAGATTCAGAAATTCCAGGATTTTATACTCGATACCTTGCCACCATTAAACAAGATATCGGTGTGCTTGTAACCTACTCTGTAAATCAAAATAAATATAAAGAATATACAGCTGAATTTGAAGCACTGGTTTCAAGCTTAAAAGTATTTCGCAAAGCTGGCGGTTTTAACACCAATACGGCTCAAAATATTTTTAATCAAGCAGCACCTCCGGGAAGTTTCACTGCTCAAAATATTTTTCCTGACCAACCTCAACCTGCGGCTGTAGAAAAGAAACCTGCAAAAAAACAAGATGACGATGATACAATGCTTTACGGAGTCATCGGTGGCGGTGCTTTAATCGCATTTTACTTCATGAGAAAACGTAGAAGATAATTTAAGCGGCTTTTTTGTCTGTAGATGTATTTTGGTAGCTAAATAAATGTTCACGAATTTGTTGTAATTCTTTTTCGTTTAAAAACAATGTATCTGTTCGCTTATCTATTGCGTAACCCGATTGGTTTAAATGATTTGCTACAGCTGCAGACAATGTAATCTTTGTATTAAATTGAGTCCACGACTCATCACTAATTTCTTTACCATATCCTGAAACCTTTGATTTTTTAGAAAAAAAAGATTTTTTTTCAATTTCTTGGATACCAGATACTTCATATATATAAAAATGTGATTTGGGAAAATGTAATGACAATGCTAGTGCAGTTGTAAATAATGAAACACAATGAAACTTTACCATATCAGCCATTTGATTTTTATGTTGGATTAAAATTTCATCTGACTCATTTACTGTACTCATTTGACAGTCGTATTGTTCTAAAATTTGTTTTAATTCAATTATTTGATTAGCTAAGACACCTCTAACACTCATTTTTCCATATATTAATGATTGTTCAATATTAGTATTAGTTTGATTATTTTCAGTTGTTAAAGTTGAAGAGTCTAAATCAGCTTTATTTTTTCTTGGTTTAATTAGTAATATTTTAGCCATATTCTCACCTCTTTTTATGCTCTAATTAACCTATCGGCATAAAATTGATTATTCAAAAGAGAAATATTTGCCTATTTAGACTTAAGCATCAAACTCTTTATTAATTTGCTTTTAAACATAATTAAAAACAATCGTAGAAATATCTTTTTAAATATACTTAAATTTTCTTGATAATCATAATTAAGAAGTTCCATATGTGCGACTATATCTCTATAAGTATAATACCAATATAATGGATTCAAATCATACGATGTTCTTACTGTTTTAATGTTTAGTGCCAAAAAATGATGTGGAATATTGTGTAGAGTTTTTAATTGAAATGTAATTCCCTGTTTTTTAAATCCTAATTTATAATAATATGGAACCATTTCATCTATACAAGATGTAATAACATGAGTTAAATTTCTCTGTAAGACTAATTGAGTACATCTTTCTAATAAACCTAATACTACATCTGTATTTTGATAATCAGGATCCACAGATAATCTACTTATTTCAATTGTTTTTAAACGATTAAATCTTTTTGGAATTTCTATGGAATCATCTAATTCATATTTATCATTTATGTTTTCACAAAGTGTCATTCGAACACTACCAATGATTTGATTATGCAGTTTTGCAATAATTATATTAGAATTAGCATCAAATAAATCCGACATATCTTGTGGTGTAGAATTTTTTGGAATTTTACCAATTTGCGAGTAAGCTTTCACTCTTAACTCTAATACTTTATGATAGTCTTCAATTGTTTGCATATAACCATATTCAATGCGTTCTTTAATTTTCTTAGGAATAAAGCCTGCGCGTTTCAGAGAATGTATTTTATCATTTGAATTAGTTTGATGAAATGTTAAATAATATTTTGCTATTTCTGAATCATATATTGAACTTTGATTCATAATATTTAAATGAAGTATTATTTTATCTGGAATACTTTCAACATCTACATTCACTGTTTTTGTAACAATGATGACATCTTTACAAGTTGGAATTTGTAATGTTACATTTTCATAAATTGCACCAGGCAATAACATACGATTTCTAATTGATGTACACACTTTCATCCCATACTTATTTATATCGATAACTGTAAAAAATATTTTATCATCGAATTTAAATGGATGTTTAAAATAACCCGTAATGGGTTTAGTTTCATTTATTTTTAAACGAAGTTTATTTCTAATGTCTGTTATTTTATTTTCATTTACAACTTCTGCTATCGTTTGTTCAAACCGTACGCCAATTACACATACCCCTTGATATAATGATGAGTGACATAAAATTGAATTTTTAATGAAACCAATTTCTTTTTTTTCATATAATATTTTAATATTTTCAATATATGAACCTTTGGTAACTAAGTTTAAATTTTTACATTCAAATTCAATCATTATCCCTTTTGAATTTAAATTTACTATTTTACCCTGATATGTATTGCTTTTAATATTAAAATGAACCTCCGTTTTTTCAAACGGCTCAAATGCATGTCTGATTTGTATTCTTTGATCATGATTTATATTTACTTTATTTTGCTTCATGCAACTTTATTCTGATCATATTCATTCATAATTTTTTGTAATATAATTTTAATCTTTTTATTGCTTCCTCTAATATTTACTTCTCCAATATCAATTCCTTGTATCAACAAATTGTATTTTTCGCTATTACCTGAAATTAAAATACAATTTCCATATTGTTTACTGATTTCGCATATTCGAGCAGTTGTGTTTACAGTTTCTCCGAAACTTGTAAATTCTGTTTTACCTTCTGTTCCAATGTTGCCTACAATAAATGGTCCAGAATTAACTGCAATTCCAAGTTCAAATGGTTTCCATACTTTATTTAATAATTTAACTCTTGAATTAATTTCTGAATTAATAGTAGACATCATATTTTGCATATCTAATGATGCTTGATATGCATGAATTGCATGATCTCTGTCATTTTTAAAAGCATTAAACAATGCTAACATGCCATCCCCCATTAGTCTTTCTATTATGCCATTATTTTTATATATGATTTTTGACATTTCTTTAAAATAATAGTTCATAATATTCACCATAAATTCAGCACCAAGAATTTCAGAATTTGCTGTAAAGCCCCTAAGATCAGAAAATATAATTGTACCTTCCGTTTGTATGCCATTCACTAAATCTAATTTATTTTCACCCAACATTGATTTAACTACTTCATCTGGTACAAATTTTTGAAATGCTTCTCTAATTTGGATTTCTTTATTATAAGATTTAATATTTTCTAATGTAATACCAAGTTGATTTGAAACGCATTGAATAAACTCTAAATCTTCATTATTTAAAACTTTAGAAGTTATATAATAATCAACTAATAAAACACCAAATCCAGATTTATCAGAATATACGGGCACTGCTAAAAATGATTTTGATTTTACAAAAACGAGTATAGATTTTCCTTCTTCCGATAAAGAAGAAAAATAATCTTTTGTTACAGGTAGCAAAAAGCTTTTTTTATTTTTAAATATATTACCTAGATGAAATTCTTCATTTGTAATCTGATTTAAATCAATTTTATAATTAAAAAGAACTGAAGTCATTTTATTATCAAAACCAATCATAGAATGTGTTTCTAATTCATTTGTTAATTCATTATTAGACATGTACAAGACACGATCATATTTTAATGATTGTTTAATTTCATTTAAAGTGATTTTGATGATTTCATTTGGGTCAGAATTACTTTTATTAATTCTTTGTAATACTTCACTTAATATTTTTGATTCTTTATATTTGCGATCTAATTCAACTTTTTTATTTAGCAAATCTTTATATCTTTCTTCTGTTTCATGCAAAAGGTTTACTAAATTCTTTTTATTACCATTAAATGCTTTTCGTTTTTTCAAAACAAAAAAACTACTAGATATTATAAATACCATTAACGATAAAACACCAGAAATTAAGGATATGTTTGAATTGTAAGTATTTTTTGATTGTATTAAATATATTATTAAACTTATTAATATACTTATAAACGAATAAGCTCTTACTTTTCGTATAAAAGGTAAGTTATATCTAACTACCCATACCAGACTAATATCGATATCATTATTTTCTTTTACTGTAATATTAGAATTCGCTTTTTCATAACCAAACATTGTTGGTATATGTTCTAAATAACCAATCCAATTTTGTACAATTTGATCAATATATTCAGTATGTCTACCAATTTTTAAATTTAACTTTACAGCATTTTTGGAAGTGTGAATAATTTCAACTTTATCAACTTTATTTAATTTAGATGCAAAAAATGGAATTTGTTTAAATATTAATTTTGGATCTAATATTTGCATTGCTATTAAATGTGCCCCACCCATCATTTCTTTGCTCATAGCTAATTTACCTGATTCATATGAAAAATTTTTTGAAATTCGCGGGTCGGTAAGTATTACATTATAAAATTTTTCGGCAAAAGTTTCTGATACCCAATTTGATGTATTCTGTAAGTAGTCCCAATTTAATCCTGATTTTTCTATTAATATTTTAGCTTCTTCAAGCCCAATCGTATTTTTAATATATGTTAAATATGCTTTATATACTTGAGTTGAGAAATGAGGTTCAAGTAATGAATGATCAAAATTAAGCTGATTATTCATAACAAGCCCATTTTCTTAACAAATCATCTTTAAATAATGATTCATCTAATGATTCAACAAATTTACAGTTAATCTCTTTATCAAATAATGTTTTAATTTGATTTTGATTAAAAGTATCTAATTTAATATTTGGATTTAATTCAAATATAATATTGTGATTATTAATTTTAAATCTACCAGAAATGAAATTTAAAACATGATAATTTTTATATATTGTATCATATATATCTATTTCTTTAATTTTGTATTTATTTATTCTTGATTCATGTGTAAATACAATTTTATTATTTATTTTGAATAATTTAACATGATCTCCAGTTAAATATCTAATAATTGGGAAGTACCTATTTTGAAAATATGAAGTTATGACTAATTCATTATTTATCGATTCATAAAAATATAATTCTGGATTAATTTCAAACAGCATTTTGTTACTCAATTCATTTTCATTGAGTTGTTCAATTAATTCTGTATTTTGTATCCCAATATTCAATCCAACTTCAGATATTCCATAAAAGGATAAAGTATTTTTAATAAAAGTATTATTAGTTATGCCCCAAATTTTAGATATTGCTTCTATCATCGATTGTGGGTACCAACTTCCACCTAAAATTACTTTAAATCGATTAATTTCATCTGGTTTAAATTTGAATCTAAACGTTAAAACTTTTAATAAATCAGGGGTACAAATTAAAATCAAATCTTGATAACTATCTTTAAATTCATTATATATTTTATCTATTAATTCAACTCTTGCACCTACATCTATACCATTTACGTTAGGGGGCAACTGAATTCCAGCGGGATAAGCATTTATAAAAAAACAGTTTTTTAAATCAATTTGTAGATTACTTATAATTGAATTGATTAATGAATTAAAATATTTTTTTTCTAAATCTTCTTCATAAATTCGATACGTTAAATCCTTCTTAGAAGTCCCTGCAGAAATAATTAATTTTGCTGGATTTTTTCTAACTGTAGAAATAATATTTTCTTTATTAACATTATTTTTAAATAAGATATTCTTAGTACTGGTTGAAATAATACTATTAAAATCAACATAGTTTGGATTTTGTTTGGACAAATACTTTTTAATTTCATCTTTTGCAATTTCTGAGATGAAATTATGATTTACTACGTTTAACAACGTATTATTTAATCTATCTTTTTGAATATCAAAAAGCATAGAATTACTTACATGTTCTATAAACATATATTTTTATAAGAATTTATCGGTATTTATGTTAGATAAAGTTATTTTATTAACTCATTAATATTTTTAAATCATTCATTCTACGTATATTTATTGTAAAAACGGCAAAAATTGCCTACTTACACGAACGGCAGATGTATATCTGCTGTCGTTGCTTCACTTTTAGTAGCTACAAGTTGAGATGTGGTATCACGAAGCTTATCGTTTAGTTCCATGCTTAACATCCAAAAGATCTTGGTTGCCATTTTGGTTTCAACTCTCATGAGTTCAAATAGTTTTGCCTTTTTGAAAATGATAAAGGTGGATGTCTCTTCAGCTAAAACGGATGCTGATCTGGGTGAAGAATCAATTAAGCCCATTTCACCGATCAAGGCACCTTCTTCTCTGTGGGTAATGAATTGGCTTGCACGATATATTTTTACTTTTCCCATTATGAGAATAAACATATCGTCTCCACTATCACCTTCTTTAATGACTGTATTGCCAGCTTTGTATTCTTTCAGCTCACCAATATCTAAAAGTTTAATTAATTCAGGATATGTTAAATATTTAAATAAATTAATTTTTCCAAGAACATTTAGTTTCTGAATTGCATCATAAGCGACATTGGTTACTTTTTCTTTTTGCTTTTCAATATAAACACTCACCACAGTTACATTGTCACGACCTTGATTGTTTAATGCACAATCAATGAGTGCTTGCATATTTAGATGATTTATTTCATTTACCATAAAATCATAAATTTGCTGATCATCGAGCTCTTTATTTAATCCATCTGAGCACATTAAAAACTGATCGCCAGGTGATAATTCCATTTTTAGGAATTCTGGTTTAATCGTTTCTTGCAAACCTACAGCTCTACTAATTACATTTTTAAATTTGCTGGCTTGAGCTTCTGATTCAGACATTCGTCCCAATTTCATCATTTCGTTTACATATGAATGATCTTCTGTGAGTAAATGTATACGTTTTTCTCGTAGCAAATATGTTCTTGAGTCACCCACGTGTGCAGACAAAGCAATGTTATCTACGATCAGTAATAAGTCTAAAGTTGTAGCCATGCCTTTTTTATTCGGATCATTGATTTGTATTTTGTGAATATGTAAATTTACTTTTTCAATGGCTTTTTCAACTATTTTAACAACATTTTCTTTATTAATTATTGAAAACTGTGAAGTAATTTCTTCTTTTAACATCTCTGTAGTTATTTTACTCGCTTCTGCGCCAGAATTTTGCCCACTCACACCATCGCAAACGATGAATAAATTTAAAGTAGAATCAACTAAAAAAGCATCTTCATTTTCTTTACGTTTTTTTCCAATATTACTATTACCACTTGCAATGATTTTCATAAATCTCCTCCATTAGAACGCACGACTCTGTTTCGTCCTAAGTCTTTTGCTTTATAAAGTGCCATATCAGCATCTTTACGTATGTCATCTGCCGTTAAATCACTTTCTGCTTTTGAACTCATACCAATACTAATTGTTAAAAATACAGATACTTTAGATTTTAATTTAGCTTTACGATTCGATTGTGGTTCATCTCGATCTGCTCTTCTAACATAGAATTTTTTATTTGATAACTTTTCACAGATCTCTTTTAACTTTTCATAAACAGCTTGCGGTTCTTCATTTTCAAAAATAGCACAAAACTCTTCACCGCCGTATCGATAAACAGGAACATGCAGATTTTCTGAAATAAATTGCGCAACAAATCGTAAAACGTTATCGCCTTCTTTATGTCCATATGTATCATTAAATTTTTTAAAATGATCAACATCCATCATCGCTATTGAAAAATGATCATGTAATGTTTCAAGACGTTCGTCTAAAGCTCTTCGGTTTAATACATTGGTTAATTCATCTTTGTATACTTTGGTTAAAAAATACTGATATATAGAATATAAAATCAATAAACCAATTCCTACAAATGTAACAACTACTTTGGTTGATGAAATCTCTTCATAATTTAATAAATAAAACATTGGAAATATTGAAAGCCAACTTGCTGGAAAAAATAAATCCAATGCTTTATGTTTAAAATTAAGTGAAATTAAAAAAAGAAACGGCACTGTAAAAAACATAAGTGAAGGCAATTTCCAAAATTTAAGCCATTGAGCTGCTTGCATATTTTTAACGAATAAAATTAGAAACTTTGCTTGAGGATTTACTAAATATATTGAAATATAATATCCGCCGATCATTACCACAATTGTACTGATCAATTGAAATAGCATATGCCTGCTAAAAAAACGTACCGTTTTTTGCATTGTTATCCATGTTATCAAAAGTGGCATTATAAAAACTAAATGTTTAAAATTGTAGCTTTGGTTCCATAAAAATAATAAATATGTTGCCAACCAAATGATTGATATTAAAAAAATTTGTGTTTTTTGAATTTTCAAACTTAAGAAACAAGAAACTAAAAAAAAGAAAACGGGAACATAGATTACATATTTAACTGATGCCCAATGAGTCACGATCGGAACTGTTTTAGAGCCGATTAAAATACCAATCGGTAATATGGTAAAAATCAGAAAAAACAACTGATGGAATCTTCTTTTAAGCGTCACTCATAGAGAATAACAAACAACTGAAGGTACGGGCAAGATTTACCCGTAATCGAATTAAACTTTATTTTTTAAAATTGAAAAATTTACCGATAAAGCAATATGCTTGCTCGTTTACAGAAAAAAAATGCGAATATTCAAGATGTCTTTAAAATTCTATTACTTACGAATACAGGAAAATTTATTTATGAGCGATTTCTTAAAGAATACTTAAAGAAAAAGATTAAGTTTTGTCATTATCCTCAAGAAACAATTGATAAATTAAACTCCATTAAATCAGAAGAGCCAAACGGAGCTTGTTTTGTAACGGACGGACAAACGGGCGTCATCTACTTTGATCCTAACTGTGAGGCGATCATTCTATCTATTTATTTTATACATGAAATGACTCATAGTCTTGATCAAAACTTATGGCTTTTAGCTCAATATCCAGAAAACTTTAATTCTGAAAATACAAATGAAATTAAAATTCAGTCTGAATATTCTTCATATAGAAATCAATTTAGATTCCTAAATGAATTAGATAAAATCATACCAGGTACAACTGATTATCTTGAGAAAAACTATCCATTGATGAAAATTTTAAAAAATGAATTTAACAATGAACATTCGATAAAAGATCACTACCAATTTAAAATAGCTTCGTAATTTTAAGAATATTCTATACAATGAATTAAAATGCATAAAAATAAAATAGGACTTGTCTTAACTGCAGGCGGTGCTCGAGGTGCTTACCAAGCCGGAGTACTTAAACGTATTGGAGAAATCCAATCATTAAAATCACGAAAAAGTCCTTTTTCAATTATCACCGGGGCATCGGCTGGTGCCATAAATGGTACTGCTTTGGCTGCAGGAGCTGAAGAGTTTCATTCAGCAACAAAAACAATTTCGAATTTATGGGAATATTTAAACATTGATGACGTTTTTAAATCTGGTTCTGTTTCAATTGCCAAAATTGCATCTAAATGGATAAAAGATCTATCTTTTGGTGGTCTCATTGGTGGTGGTAAAGCACAATCCTTATTAGACACGTCTCCCCTACGTGGATTTTTATCTAAAAATTTACCATTCGAAAAAATCCAAGCAAATATTGATCGTGGAAATATTTATGCAATTGCAGTATCCGCTACAAATTATTATTCAGGAAAATCCTATACCTTTATTCAAGGTCAAACTGGTCACCCAACTTGGGTTAAAAGCAGAAGGCTTGCCTATTCCGTTAAATTAAATGTAGACCACATTTGCGCATCTTCTGCGATACCGGTGGTTTTTGCTCCTGTTCTCGTGCAATCAGATTTTGGAGATTATTACTATGGAGATGGTGCTCTTCGATTAACAACTCCTTTTAGTCCTGCCATTCGTCTTGGTGCTGACAAAGTTTTTGCAATTGGCATTCGATCTCAAGCAGCTTCAGAACAAACTTCTCAAGCTATTTTACTAGATCAAGAAAAAGGAATTAAACCTACCATGAAGAAACCACCTCTTGCGCAAGTATTTGGTGTTGCATTGAATTCAATTTTTCTAGATCATTTAGATACAGATTATGATCATTTAGTACGAATGAACGAATTAATGAAAGCAAGTAATGTTTCTGGTTCTCAACTCAATATGAAAGAGCCTATGAAAATCATAGAACCAATGGTCATAAAACCATCGGTTGATTTAGGTAAAGTTGCAGCCGAGTTTGCTGAAAAATTACCAGGAACTCTTCGTTATATGTTAGAAGGTTTGGGAACATCACGCGCAGACAGCGCAGATTTAATGAGCTATTTATTATTTGATACATCTTTCACTAAAACATTAATCGATATCGGCTATCAAGACGCTGAAAACGAAAAAGATAAAATCGAAAATTTTCTAAATTCTTAAACCAAAAAAGAATATTCAGGATATTCATAAATTATTGTAATACGTCATTTTTCTTGAACAATTTTTTTATAAAGTATGTTTAAATATATACATGGGAACAAAATTATTAGGAAATTTTAGCTTAATAATAAAAAGGAGATACTAAATTATATGCAATCGATATTTGACTTCCTGATGTCTAAAGAAAATTTTTCACACGTTTTTCCAATCTTGATTGTGGGAGCAATTGCTCTTGTAATCATCATTGAAAGATTCAGAGCTTTAACTTCAAGATATCCTATGAGTAATGAAATGGGATTTTTTAATAAGCTCAGAGACTTGATTATGTCAGATCATCTCGCAGAAGCAATTGCACTCTGTGATCAATATCCTGGCAAACCAATTCCACAAGTGGTTCGTGAAGCACTTTTACGTGCTCATCAACCTGAATCAATGATTGAAGATGGAATTTCTCTTGCGATCAGTTCTGTACAACAACAAATTCAAAAAAGAACACCGTTCTTAGCGACCATTGCAAACGTTGCCACTCTCTTAGGATTATTCGGTACGATCTTAGGTTTGATTCAATCGTTCGGTGCGGTTGGTAATGCAAGTGCACAACAAAGATCTGCAATGTTATCTGCAGGTATTTCGACTTCGATGTATGCTACCATGATGGGGTTAGGTGTTGCGATTCCATGTATGTTAGCGTTTGCATTCTTTACAAACAAAATTAACCATATGAATGCTGAAGTTGAACAAGCTGCAATTCGTACTTTAGATTTATTAAAGCAACGTTTTTATGCTGCAGACATGGAATCAACTAAAGATTAATCAAAAAAAAAAGGAAACAAGTGAATGATTCACGGAAATTCCCATGGACATGGGTTTCAAAAACGAAGAGGCGAAGCTGAAGTAGATTTTGAATTAAATCTTGCTCCGATTATCGACTGCTTTGTCGTTCTCATTACGTACATGCTTGTATCTGCATCCTTCTTATCTCTGGGGATATTAGATATAGGAGCGCAAGGTAATGGGAGCGCAGAAGTAAATGCGAATGCTCAAAAAGATCCACTTGTTGTTTCTTTGGTATTAAATGCTGGAAGAGACGTAATTGTTAAACAATCAGGAAAATCTAAATCTACATCTAAAATACCAAGTGTTGATGGCGATATTAATTTTGATCAAGTGAATGCTCAGATGGCTCAACTTAAAAAGCAACATCCTAATTTAGAAGCTGTTTTGGTGTCTGCACAAGACAATGTTGATTATAATGAGTTGGTTCGATTAATTGGTACAGTTAAATTAGTATTTCCACTTGTTTCACTCGGTGAGGAAGATAACTAAATGAAAAGTCGATTTGGTTCTAGAGGTCCGATGAAAGAGGAAATGTCGCTTCAAATCACATCTATGGCCG
This sequence comes from uncultured Bacteriovoracaceae bacterium, assembly GCA_964572865.1. GTDB lineage: Bacteria > Bdellovibrionota > UBA1018 > UBA1018 > UBA923 > CAZNGN01. The sequence continues at coordinate 13,415 of CAZNGN010000025.1, forward strand.
ACATTTTCACAATTCTCTTACTATTCTTATTGAAAAGCTTCTCCGTAGGGTTAACGACCATTACTCCTGCTGGTGAAATTACTCTTCCTGAAATTCAAGCCAATGATGAAATGGCAGAAACACTGAAAGTAGAAATTTCAAAAGACATTATATTAGTAGACGATAAACCGATTACTACACTTTCAAATTACCGATTAGAATCTAATGATGTTGAATCGAACTACACACCAAGATCACTGAATGCTGCTTTAATTAAAGAAAAAAATATTAGAAAAAAAGCGGTTCAAGACAAACCTCAAGAAGAAAAAGATAAAGCAATGGCTGCAACAAAATTATTAATGATACTGGCTGATCAAAAAACGCCTTATATCACTATTAAGTCTGTTTTAACTTCAGCAAGTAATGCGGGATTTTCTGATTTTAAATTAGTAGTTGTAAATAAATAACAAGGATTTATGTTAACGATTCAGAACAATAAATTTTTTAAAAATGAAAACAAGATTTTTAAAATCTTATCGTTCACTTTTTTATTTTCATTAGCCACCCATTCTGCTTTTGCCATCATTTCTGATGAAGAAAGAAAAGGCAGAGCAATGGACCAATTGGCAATTACGGCAAAAAAGAAATCTGTAGCAACCATGTTACAAATTGCTAAAACAAAACGTGGCACACCTGATGAACCAAATCTTTTAGTCAGAGCAGCCGAAGGTTTACAAGGTTGCGCATCAATCGAATTTAGATTGGCTCACTCACGTGCTCAAGAAAGTCGTTCAGCAGTAAAATTGAATGAATATAGACAATATTTAAGTGAGTCAGTTGTGCACTTAAGTAGAGTGATTCAACACTACCCTGATTCTCCCGTTACACCGAGAGCATATTATTTACGCGCAAAAGCAAGAAAAGAGTTTAATGAAAATAAAGAGGCTATTTCTGATCTGCGATACTTAGTTGATCGTCATCCAAACGAAACTGACTCACAATTAGCTACCTTACTGCTTTCTGATTTATTAGTAGATCAAAAAGATTATAAATCTGCTATTTTCTATTTAAATCAACTAGCTGCAAGAGGTGGTTCAACCTATTTGTTAGCATTAGATAGATTAGCCCTATCACACTTTTCTTTAAATGATATTCAGACTGCTTTAAAATATATCCAATTAGAATTCGTACATTTTAGTAAACAAGATCCAGGAACTCCTGGTTCTAGTATTAATCGCGAAAAAGCGATGTTAAATGCTGCCCTTTATTACTCATCAGGAGTTGAAAAGAAAATTCCAGGATATGATGTTGCAGGCGCATTGAAATTTTTTAAATCATTAGACAAAGGCCCTGCACTCATTAAAGCGATCGTATATTTTGCGAACCTTTTAAGAACAAAAGGTGCTGATGCTGAATTAGAACAATTAAAGAACTTGGCTTTAAAAGGTGAATTAAATGCATGGGAATCTGCTGTTCTCGTATCAGAAGTGCTAGACAACCAAGTGAATAAACACCGTTATGGTCAAATGAGACAAACAATTGAAGAGCTCGATATGTTAATTGCAAAAGTTGCTGAAGAGCCTGCAAATAACGTGAATCAAGACAAGTTTGATAAAATTAAAAAATCACTTGGACAAGCAGTTAGCCGTGTTCAATCTGAGTTTCAATCATTAAAAAATAAATCAGATAATCCTTTAATCGCATCTACGTTAATCGCACTTTACAACTATACTTTAAAAACTGCAGGCAATGATCGTACACTCAAATTCAAAACATCATACAATATTGCCGAAACATATTACTTATTATCAGATTTTAAAAACGCATCTAAATATTATAAATATGTAGCTGAAGATGTGACTGCTCGTTCTTCAGAAGAAAAGAAAATTGTTGAAGAAGCTAGATTTAAAATGATTGCTTCTCGATATGAAGAATTAAAAGCAATGAAAGTTTTTCCAAAAGATTTAAAAGCAACTCCACTTTCTAAAGCTGAAAAAAAAGAATTACCAGTTGAAGCTTCTGAATGGTTTACTATGCTTGATCGATACCGAAATATTTTTAAAACTAAACCTACTATGGACATGATGCAATTTGAAGCCAACAGACTACTCTATTCGTATGGTCAAATTGAAACAGCATTGTCACGATTTAAAGATTATATAAAAACCTACCCTGAAGTAGAATACTCCGTTGCAGCAGCATCATTATATATAGATACCTATGTCAGTGCTGAAGATTGGAAATCAACCTATGATATCGCTTTAGACTTCATGAAACAAACAAAGTGGAAAGATGCAAAGTTTCATGATCGTTTAAATGATATTGCGGCTGATGCTTATTTCAAAATGATCGAAGACTTATATCGTAAAAAAGATTATGCAAATACCGTTAAATTTGTAGATGATTTTTCTAAATATTTTCCGAAAAGTAAAAATTTAGGAAATGCATATGCCCTTGCTGCAAACTCATATCTTGCTCAAGGTGATAAAAAATCAGCAATGGTTTGGTTTGATAGATTAAATAAATCAGGTGCAGCAGCAAATTCACAAATAAATGTTAAAACAACCTCTATGTTAACCGCTGCAACAATTGCTGAAGAAGCCTATGATTATGCAGCTGCATCTAAAGTTTATAAGAATTATGTACTAAGCCCTGAAGGTAAAGCAGCTAAATCTGAAACTAAAGAATTAAAGAAAAAAGTTGTATTAATGTCTTGGTTATCAGGTAGCAATGAAGAAATTCAATCTGCGATGTCTAATTCTGAACTTTGCAAAGATTTAGAACGTGAATGTGGACGATATGCACTTTACGGAAAGTTAATGTATGAAAGTGCAAAATTAGATCAAAAAGATTTTAAAAAATATTACTATAGAGCAGTTCGAGGAGATGATTCTCAACGAATTATTTATGCAACTATTTTATTGAAAAAAACAGATTCACTCTCTTATGAAGAAAGACACGCACTTTTAAATATTGTGAATCAAAATTGGGGTAAAATGGACCCAATTGAAGCGTACACTTTACTCCCCTATTTAAATCAATCCATTCCACAAAGTTTAATCGCATCACGTAGATATGTAAAAGAATCTGCGCGTTTAAAAGTGGATCAAAAATACATTCAAAAAAGAATTAAAATGATGGAAGATTTCGAGTCCTACGTAAACAAATTATTCAATTTACCTTGGATCAATTTAAGAGTTGTAACATTGAATGAATTAGCAAATATGTATAACGATTTTTCAAATGAAATGGTTTCATTGCCAAAGCCAAAAGGTATGACTGCAGATGACAATGCTCAATACGATAAAATGGTTAGCGACATTCGTGCACCGTTTTTAGCTAAACGTGATGAACTGAGAGCAAAAGCATATGAACTTGCTACTAAAAACTTTGTAGATCAACAAAACTTTTATCAAGTTGCTAGTTATTATTATAATGAAAAACCAGAAGTTTGGGCAAAAGTTTCTCGCGGCAGACAAGTTCAAAAAGAAGGCTTACCTGCATCTGCATTAACTCCAGTTATGAGTATAACTAAATGGCCTTTAACTACATCTGAAAATGATCATGATAAAGAAAAAGGAATTCGTATTGCGTTTGAAGAAGCTTCTAAAAAGAAGAACTGGCCTAAAATTGCATTTTTAGTTTCAGAAGCAAAAACAAAAAATTTGATGTCTGAACCTATGTTACGAGTTGTAAAAGGTAATTCTTTTGCATTGGCAGGTTCTAGAGCTGAAGCAATTACTGAGTTTACTGCTGCGAAAGAAACATTTAGTGGGGACCTTCAAATACGTGCGATGATACCTGTAATCGTTGCTCACTATGAAACATTTGATTACGAAACTACTAAAGATTTATTAGAAGAGTTTGCTGAAATGCAAGGACATCGTAGAAATGGAAATGGCATGAATACAACACTTGCAAATGTTTTGATTCAAGCAAATCAGTGGACTCATGCAAAAACCCCTTCAAATTTTGCAGATCAGATTTCTAAAATTGCACGTGGTGAATCAGTCGGAGGTGATGATTGATGAAGTTCATTCTATCGTTTTTGATTATAACTCTATATTCAATTAATCTTTCTGCCGAAAATAAAAAGCAAGCCGCACCTGCTGAAAATACACCTGGCGTTCAACGTAAAAAAGCCCTCGATTTCGAAGATGATTTGATTGAAGGTATGAATAAAAACCCACTTGATTCATTAGAACACGTTGCCAGAAAAGATGATAAATCTAGGCCATACTTGTATTGGAAACGTGGTGATTTTAGACGTGAAATGAAACAAAACGCACATGAAATAGGATACATGCCATGAATAACGAAATGTATTTTGTTACCGAATTAAATAAGAAAAATAAACGTAAAGAAATATGGGATGCTGAATCTCCGCTTGCATTGGGTTACCCTTTCGAATGGATTTTAGAAAAAACAGAACAAGGTGTAATCATCAGAAATATTTCAGGTAAACTGGGGCAAGTGAATCAAAGCTCAATGATTCAGATTACCGAAGAAAAGATAGATAAAGAAGAAGAAATAGTTTTACCGCTAACTCGTAAATCTGATCGTTCAGTTCAAAAAATTAAAATTTCTAAAATTAGAAGCTTAAAACCAGCTTATGTATCTGCAAGACCTACTCTTCCTCAAAAAGGTCAGATTCCTCAACTCTATTCATATGCTGGTGTTCAAAGAACATTAATCAGTAGCCAACCTGTTTATTCTGCATACGTAGCATATGTTCGTGAAAAGCCAGTGTTTTCGTTATATTCAAATCAAACTGGATACACAATAAAACCTTTACTCAATGATGTTCAGTTAAAATTAAAAGGTCAAAAACCAATCAATGGAGTGCCTGGCAGTAGTTGGCAATTAACCAAAGAAGAATTGTTAAAATGTACAATGATTCGCGGAGTTTATTGGTGGCGTTTCAACATGGTAACTCTTGCAAAAGCATTACCAGCTCCAGAAGATTTAGAACTTGATCCAGATGATAAAAAATTCAAAAAAATTCTTTTAACTTTATTTGGATTTTTATTTTTATGCGGACTCTTAATTACTTTTATCGGTAAAGAAGAAATTCCACCTGAAGAAAAAACACCTCAAAAAGTAGTGATGTTGAAATATACTTCACCTAAACCTATGTCAGCAGGTGCTGCTGCAAAAGCACAAGCACAAGCTGCTGCAGTTGCTAAAGCGGTTGCTGAAGCAAAGGCAGCTGCCGAAGCACAAGCTGCTGCTGAAAATGCTGCAAAAGAAGCTGCAGCTACTAAAGCTGCTGCGGTTGCTGCTGCCAGAGCTGCAAAAAATGAATCTTCAAATGCTCCAGCAAAACCTGAACCACCAAAACAAAGTGCATTTGCTCAGAAGTTTAAAAATGCATTCGGTGGAGTTGCTGCACTTGTAGGACGACAAAGCCCAAGCACAACCAATGGTTCAAATGGATCTGATAGCTCTTCTAATATTTTTAGCGGAGGATCTTCAACTACATTATCAAAAACTGATGTAAAACCAATTTCAGGTGGAACAAATACAAAAGTTACAGGAATTGGTGGATCTGGAGGACCTGGTGGTGCTTCAGGACCAGGTGGTCCTGTTGGATATGGACAAGGTAAATTAGGTTCAGCGGGTGGTGGCGGAGGAAACTCTTTTGTTTCACTTGATTCCGGCGGGTCAGTTGTTGATGAAGGTTTGACAAAAGAAGAAGTTGGAAAAGTAATTCATGATCATATGAATGAAATTCGCTACTGTCATGATCAAGCGTTAATTGTAAACCCAAAAGTAGAAGGAAAAATTTCACTCTATTTCGTGATTGGACCTAATGGAAAAGTGAATACTGCTAAAGTTCAACAATCTACATCTAACGATTCAAACTTAGATCAATGTATTTTAAAACGTTTAGTTACATGGCAATTTCCAAGACCGAAAGGTGGAATAAACGTACCTGTTACATATCCATTCATATTTAAAACGATTGGAAGAGAATAATATATGAACCGAATTTTATATATTTTTCTAATTACAATTGCTCTATTGAATAGTTCATTTTCTCATGCTGCGAATACAAATGCACCACCAAGATCAGCACCCCCTGCTGCTCCACCAGCTGTTGGTGGAAATTTAATCAGAGCTGAAAATCCATGTGGTCAAAACGAAGCTTGGTTTTATGGCAAAACAGTTCCTAACTCTTGGAAAGTTTGGTTCACTCACCCTTTTGAAGGAGATAAATCTCCATATGAAGTATTACTGTTAGCTCAAACTTTAAAAATGGCTGCTAAAAATGAGGAGAATAAAGCTTTTTCTGAATACTGGATTGCACGCTCACTCATGCAAATTAAAATGTATCATCAAGCGCATTCTATATTTACAAATTTAATTTCTGCTACTGATTATCCTGCAACACGAGGTGTAAGAGTTGCTGCTCTTGAATGTTTAAATAAATTACAAAAAGTAAATGCAGCATTAATGATGCCAAAATCTGCAGGAGATACACTTCTTTCTTGGCAATTACAAAATATACCTAAAAATTATCTAAACACATTTTATGAAGCTATTTTAAGATATGCTCGAAATAAAATTTCAACAGAAGGACCTGATACAAACATAAATGCTGAAATGCGCATACTACAAGATAGTGGTCCCTTTGGTAATGTCTTAACAGCAACCATCGCTTCTCGTAAGGGTAACGATAATGAAGTTTTAGCTGCAACTGAAAAATATTTTAAAAATTCCTCAATTCCTGACAATCTAAAACAATATAACGACATTATGCATCTGCTTCAGGGGCAATCTTACTATGATTTACGAAAATACAAAGATGCAATCAAAGCGTTCGATGGAGTATCTAATGGTTCTAACTATTTTGTTCAATCACTATTAGGTAAAACTTGGTCACATTTACTATTACAAGAATATTCAGAAGCTGTTGGAGCAGCTGCAAACTTTATTTATGGACCATTACGAAAAACGTTTGCACCTGAAGCAAATATCGTAATTGCAATTGCAATGAATGAAACTTGTAATTACGCTGAAGCACTTGAAACATTAAAATTTTTCAAAAAATCATATTCTAGTACACACCGTTGGCTTTATTCTTGGCAACAAAAGCAAACTGCTAGACCACAAAACATGTATACATCTCTTGTTGATTACATGAAGAAAAGACAGAAAATACCGGATCGAATTGGAAATGAATGGATTCGATTGCCTCAATTTATTAGTAATCAAGAAGAAATTAATTTGATATCTGATGAACAGGCTTTACTTAAATCATTTCAATCACAAGTGATGAGTCGTGCAAACACTAAAAAAGATAAAAACTGGAAAACTGCAGCACAAACCATTGTTTCAATGGTTCAATCATACTTGCCAAATTTAAAACCAAAAGAATCTAAACTTTTAAAAAATATTAATGATGAAGTTACAGCTCGTACTAGTTATTTAGTAAAAGTACTAGCAGACACATTAGATAATGCGCAAAAAATTGAGGTTGAAGTGTATAACGCATTAGGTGAAAAAATGATTGTTGAACAAGCAATGGCTAACCAACAAAAAATTGAAAGAAATAGAAAAGACGATAAGAAAAAAGTAATCGATGTTAAAGTATGGGACTGGGGTAAATTACCTAATAAATATGACGAAGAAAACGAAGATCAAGTTGAAATTTGGTTAGATGAAATCGGATTTTTAAGAACTGACTTAACAAATCGTTGTAAACAATAGTAGAATAAATATATGAATGCAGCAGAAAATGAAAAAATTTGGTTTGTTAAAATGGGAAATAGTACTCAGGGCCCATTTTCGATTGAAGAAATGAAACAAAAAGTTTTATCAGGCGAAATGTTTCCTCAACAAGAAGCAAGAGCAAATGGAACAAATGAGTGGATCCCAATTTCTTTTTTATTTTCAAATACACAATTTATTTCAACTACAAAATCAACAGCACAACCCAATAAACCCAAAGATGAACTCAGTGCCTTTATTGTTTTAAATCCTGAAATTCAAGATCAAACTAGTTTAATTGATAAAAAGGTTCTTAAAAAGGCTCAAAATGAAGCTGATAAAGTTGAGAAAATTGCAGGACACGAACGTGATAAAGTGATGTCAAAAGTATTACCCCCTCCTCGCTCTAAACTTCCATTTATCTTTTTCGGTTTACTTGCACTCATTGCAGGTTCTGTTTACATGTATTTAAAAATGGCTTCACCAATACCAAATTTGGCTGATGTTGCTGAAAATGATTTAATTGAAATGAAAAAAATTGCAAAAGTTTCATTTAAAAATGAAGGCCCTAAAGTAATTGCTGCTATTTCAACTATTTCAAATGAAAAACCTAAGTTTTATCTTTCAACAAATTATGCTGAAAACACCGTTTTTGAATTAGTCTTAAGACCTATGGCTGAAACACTTTTACAAAAACCTTTTGAATCAATGTCGCAAAAAATTACAATTAAAAATTCATTAGGCACTTCAACTGACTTTTCATATAAAGGTTCAAATTTACCTATTGGTGAATATATTTTAGAAGTAAGACCAACTGATTCAGTCAATCCAATTTTTTCACATCGTTATTTTCTCGGTGGAGCTAAAGATGCAAACTATGAGAAAAAATTAGATGAATTTCATAAACAAATGAAATCTGTAATCATTGCAAACTTAAAAAATACTAGAGAAGTTGCAGAATCTTTTGAACAATTATATTTGTTGAAAACCCAGAGTTTTTTAGCAGGTGTTAAATTATTAAAACAGCCAAAAGTTTTAAATAAATTTTGGAATACTTCTTCAACCAAATCACGAGCTCAATTTCAAGTTGTATATGGTAAATTCAATGCGATTAAACCTACAGCTACAGATCGTGCAACTGCAGAATTAGTAAGAGAATTAGAAGCATTATTCCAGTCATTGATAAAACTTAGTACAATGCAAACATCTTATTTTATGGATAAAGCTGTAAACCGCGCATCTTTGGACACTCAAATCAAATCTACAGAAGAATTCATTAATACAAAACTTCAAGAAGTAAAATCTAAACAATCGATCACTGAAAAAGAAGTAGAAACATCTGACGTATACTTGGAAGGAGCTACTAAATGAAACTACAAGTATTTTTAATTTGTTCAATCTTATCCATCAATTCATTTGCGCAAAATAAGGCAACTCCCCCTGTTTCTACAGGTGACAGTGGAATGCGCGCTGAACATGTTGATGTTCAAAAAGTGAAAGAGCGCTATTGGACAAAAGGAGAAGAATCAGAACTACGTGTAGTTCAAAATAGAACGTATTCAAAAGATCGCAAATTAGAATTTGGTTTTTTCTATGCATTCATTTCATCAGATCCATTTCTATCTATAAAAGCTGCGGGTGGTACAATCGGATATCACTTTCATGAATATTTAGGATTTAATATATTAGGTTGGAAAAACTTTGTTTCTCCTTCATCTGCATTGAATACATTAAGAAGCCAATTGGGCGTCACTGCAAATAACAACTACCCTGACTATTTTTTAGGAGGTGAAATTACTTTTTCACCTATTTACGGAAAACTCTCTGTTTTAGGCCAATCGATTATTTATTATGATCTTCATTTACTTGCTGGTGGCGGTATTATGAAAACAGAATCGGGCACATATCCTTCACCTCTCGTTGGAATTGGACAACAAGTATATTTAACAAAAAATATAACACTTAGCATGGATTATCGACTTTTATACTATAAAGAATCACTCATTCAAAAGGCTGACCCTTCAAAAATGGGTACAATTGCAGGCAAAAGAGACAACTATTCGAATTGTGTATTTGTAGGCCTCACTTTCTTCGGCCCACAACTATAAATTACAATATACTTCGCTATCCTTTGTCAGATTTATCACTCACTTCGTCGACAGCCACTAACGGCTAGTCTCCTTGTTCGTTCAAATCTTCCGCGGCTAGCTCGCATCTTGTAATTTGAACACATTTTATGAACTACAGTTTTTTTAGAGACACAAGAAAGACGAGGAAGAATATTTTTTACGACTAAAACGTACAACTGGTACGTTGCAGGAGTAAAAAATATTATGACGAAGTATTTCGATGTGTATCTAAAAAAACGGGGCACAACAAATCAATGTTGCGCCCCTTTTACTCCCCTTACTTACTACTTTTTACTACCCTTTTAAACCCTCTTAGTATGTTACTACCAAAGTTCCACCTGAACTTTGTGTGAATGCAGTTCCATTCAGTTGAATTGCATGGTTCACAGTTACATAGCTCCAGCCATTGACTGCATCTTGAGCTACAACTGCTCCATTTAATTTAACTACAACTTTGCTCAAATCTGATGGTGCTTGTGATAATTGAAATTGTCTTTGAGCTGCCGTTGCTAAGTGATCTCCTAATTGAATCAATCCTGCAGAAAAGTTATTTTCAATATCTAATGTTTCACCTGACATATCAGTAGCTGCTGCTTGTAAATACACTAGTGGGTACAATAAGCTACCGTTTGGATATGCTGGGATTGGATTTGGTACAGCTGCATTTTTGTTAATTGCATAAGAGAAAATCACATTTTGTGAATTCACTTTTACAGATCGAACTCTGTCATTCACTCTTGAAATAACTGCAGCATGAGTTTCATTTGCACTATGAGCTTCGTCTTCATCAGATACAACAACCAATGCAAGATGTGCATCGTCTCGCAAAAATCCAGCATTATAAGATGACAACATTGTTGAATCTAATGCTAGATAGAAAGATTGAAGACATTGTTCATATCCACTTCCTGAAGTTCCTAATTGTGCATTTGCTTTGAATTTATCTACTAAACTTGTGCTTGAGCTTGTTAAATATGGTTCTCCTGCAAATCGGCTAAGCAGACGACCTGGTCCTGCATTCACATAGGATCCATATACACCAGTTGTTGAAGACCAGTATGTTCCCATTGCAGTAACATCGGTTGAAACAATTCCATAATGTGTATCAATTCCGTTTGATTGAAAACTTTGAATGAATTGTGAAAACGAATCTGCTAAGATTTGTTGTTCATCTGCCATTGATCCTGAGTTATCAACACAGAATAAGATGTCTAATTTATTTTGGCCTGAGTTAGGAATATTAAAAGAGTCAGTATTAGATGAAGTAGAATTTGATCCGCTACTACTACCACCGCCTCCCGTTAATATGTTTGAGTTATTATCAGCTCCAGAGCCTGAACTTCTTCCTAATGTAGAACCTGGTTCTGCTGCGAATTCAGAATCATTACATGCGGTGAAGAGTCCTGACATCACCAGAGCACCTAAACCAATAATTGGTTTTCTTATGGTTTGCATATTCATACTACTACCCTCCTTGGGAATCTCACTTTCCCTTGAGCTTACGTTCCGCGGGGTCTTTGTATGGCCTCGTAGAATAGTTGACTAAATCATACAACTTTAGATTACTGCAAATAGAACTACGCGTCAAGCCCTATGAAATAAAAAAATACTTTTTGTCAAGCTGTGTCAATTTTTTGTATTTTACTTTAAATTACATATATTTATCTTATAAAGTTAAGGGAATAGACTACTAGAAATATTTTACCTATTGATTTCATTGAACAAAATATTAAATGAAATTTAACAATTTTGCTTACTCATTGAAACTAAAGGCATTTTTTACTAGCCACTGCATTATTTTTGAAGACATTTTTCAAATACGATAGCAAAATATTCCTATGTCAAACAAAACAATTTACCTAAGTAAAGACGGCAAAGTATTCGGTCCATATTCAAAAGAAGAATATACAGAGCTAAAAAGAACCCCAGAATTCTTTGAATTTAGCTGGATTTGGACAGAAGAGTCTCCTGGCTGGGTTCCCATTAATCCACCTACTGTGCCACCCACAGGAAACACAAAAGAAATTTATGTGAATCAAAAACCTGAATATACTTCACAAACAAAAGTAATACGTGCAGCTGAAGCAAATATTCCAAACAGACCTGCATTTTCAAATACACAACAAAGTGTATACCATCATCAACCTGGTCAATCGACGCGCATGACTCAAACACATATACGTGTTTCAGCAAATACAAAAATCAAAGCGATCTGTCATAATGAACAGCAGATGATTAGTGGAAATGTTGAAAAAATTAATTCAAATGAATTTTATTTAATTACAAGTTTATCAAAAGAATTAATTCCACCGTTCGGAAGTGGACATCAAGTTATTTTAAATTTACTTGATATTAACTCAGGTAATTCAGAAAATGTTTCTGCTAAAGTAACAGATGTAAAAAGATCTAAGGGTTGCTGGCAATATAAAATGCAGTGGTTACAAGCACCAAAGACAATTTAATTTATTGTAAATAAATTCGAACGCCAATTCCACCACCAAAATCAGCTCCCGTAGAAGGGGCTAATCTGAGTGCAGGCACAAGTTCAAGAAACAACTCTAACGTAGGTTTGATTGGCATCCAGCTAATTCCAAATGGAACTCGCACATCAAAAATTGATTTCTTACCTAAGAAAATGCCAGCGCCAACGCCCATATAAGGAGACAATCTTTTAACAAAGTCATCGTGCTTACCTGAGAACGCATCAGACCAATGCCAAATTTTATCACCATAAACTAACATATAGTCACTAAATGAATACGCAAGACCCATGTCCACAGCATTGTCTGGATTTGAAAAATATTTTGCAGTAAGACCTGTTGGTTCTCCTAAAATAACACCAAATCCAAATTTTTGATTATAACCAGGTACGTTCGCCGTGTTTGCATTCGCAGATGAAATGAATATCCATAGATTGCAAAAAAGTAAAAGTTTAATAATTTTTTTCATACCTTAATTGTAGTGAAAAATTTATAAATGTCTATTTGACATTCACGTAAAATGTTCGAAAATCTATGGGTAGCTTAATTTTAACTTAGAGAATTTTTAACATAGAGGAAAATTCATGAAATTTTTTATTACCTTTTCACTTTTAGCTGTATCACTTCTAAATTTAGCAAATGCAGCAGATTCAAAATTCATTAAAGTAGTTTTAATGATGAATGAACCAAAAACAAATTTAACCAAACCTCAACGATATCACAAAAACGATGTAATTGTGTATTTGAAATCAAGAACAAATATTACAGTGAATCAACTCAAAGAAGAGCTGAATCGACTACAACAACTCAATAAGAATGTTAAAATTTTAAACGTACATTGGATTAATAATTCGATCACTGTGTCTGTAAATAAACGTGGATTTGAAAGTTTAAAATCAATTTCTTCTATTCAAAAAGTTTATCCAAATGGAAAAATTGGCTACGATAAACCAGTAAAAGCTCGATATGCAAATCGTAATGCTGGTTCAATTCCATATGATTATACGCAAATTAAATTAACTGATTTAATGAAAGAAATGCCTGAAGTAACAGGTAAAGGCGTAGTGATTGGAAGTGTTGATACTGGTGTAGATGGTAAGCATCCGGCACTTAACGGCAAAGTCATACGCTTTTTAAATGGTGAAACCAAAGCACCTTCTGATCCAGTCGATTTTGATTCACACGGCACTCACACAGCGGGAACAATGGTGGGTGGAGATCGCACAAATAATATGATTGGTATGGCTCCCGAAGCAAAACTCGTAGCTGCAGGCGTACTCACAGATTACGACACAATGTTATTGGGAATGGAATGGATGCTTGATCCAGATAAAGATCCTCAAACAAAAGATGCTCCTAGAGCTGTGAACAATTCTTGGAATTGTGAAGGTGCACCTGATGTTGAATTATTTTATAAAGCAATTGAAGCATGGGAAGCTGCTGGCGTATTACCAGTATTCTCAGCTGGTAACCAAGGTCCTGCTCAAGGAAGTATTACTAAACCACACGAACATCCGCTAACTCAAGCTGTTGCAGCGACAGGTGAAAATGGAAAAGTTACTGACTTCTCTTCACGTGGTCCTGGTGTTTATCACGGTGGAAATACTGAGAAGCCAGATGTAGCTGCTCCTGGAGATGAAATTTATTCTTCAATACCAGGTGGAAAATATGCAAAAATGTCAGGAACATCAATGGCAGCTCCACACCAAACAGGAACAGTCGCATTGGTTTTACAAGTGGCTCCACAATTAAACCCATCTCAGATCAAAGCATTGTTCATGCAAACAGCAACTCCTGCTAGAGCTGACATCCGCTTTCAAGATTGGAATAAAGAATATGGACACGGAATCATCAACGTATATGCTGCTGTAAAAGCTGCTAAAGCGTATGCGATGAGAAATCGTTCATTTAGTCCAATGAATCTATATGTAGATCCAATCGAAGACATTCGTATGAGCGTACTAAAGGCTCTTGAAAATGTGGGAGTGTATAATCCGTAATTACGGATTATTTTAAATTATAATCTTACGCCAACGCCTGCGTGCATTTGAACGGGAATCATAAATTGATTTCCGTTTGAAATTTCATCTGCTCTGGTTCCAACTAGATAATGAAAATGCTTATTGATTGGAAACTCATAACTAGCGCCAATTCCAAATCCTGAATAGGGTGTTACTTCTGAAGCAAAATAATATTGTCCTAAATAACCAGTAAACTTTAATCCACCTAATCTTTTGTATGAACCGTATTCCATCACTTCCGATGGCACAAACATTCCACCATTTAATGCGTAAATAAAACGCACATCAAATTGTGTAAATGCATTTGATTTTGACCCATTGGGAGAATACGAAGCATGTCTAATGCCAGATCCAATTCCTACTTTTTCTGACATTCCATAAATCAAAGCAATCCCTGCACCAGCAGTAATTGAACTGACAGGAGATTTAATAAGCGATGCAGCTTCAGGTGCAAATTGAAATTGCATTCTCGAAGGCTCTGTTCGTTCTAATTTAGTTTCAGATTTATGAGAAATCGCAGCACCTGCGTTGAGCGCAGTAAGACTAAGTAAAGTTATTAAAATATTTTTGAAAATTTTATTTTTGCTCTTCATAAGCTCAATTCTATGCGTTATGTAAGAGTTTGCAACCAGTTTTCTAATTTTCAACAGGAGTCATGATGCTCTCCGTCATAAATCTTAAAAAAACATATACTCAAGGTCTTCAAACGATTGAGGCTTTGAAAGATGTATCACTTCAAATCAATCGTTCTGAATTTATCTCAATCATGGGACCTTCTGGTTCGGGTAAATCTACCTTACTTCACCTACTCGGCGGTCTTGATGTTCCCACTTCTGGAAAAGTAATTTTTGAAAACAAAGAAATTCAATCGTTTTCTGATGAAGAACTCTCTACATTTCGTAGAAGACATTTGGGATTTATTTTTCAGTTTTTTAATTTGTTACCTACCTTGAGTGCAATTGAAAACATAATGTTTCCTGCCTTACTCGATGGTAAAAATGAAGGTGAAATTAGAACGAGAGCGGAATCGCTTTTACAATTAGTGGGACTGCGTCCGAGAGCAGACCATTTGCCGTATCAACTCTCAGGCGGTGAAATGCAAAGAGTGGCTATTGCGCGAGCTTTAATTTCAAATCCTTATTTAATATTGGCAGATGAGCCCACCGGAAATTTAGACTCAAAAACAAGCCAATCAGTTTTAGAGTTATTAAAAAGCTTAGTGGTTGACCACAAACATACAATCGTGATGGTAACACATGACTCAAAAGCAGCATCCTTTGCAAAACGATTATTAACTCTAAAAGATGGATTGATTGAATCAGATCGAACTGATTTTAAAATATGAAAATATTGTTACGATTCATTTCACTTCGCCAGTTATTTCAAAAGCCTTTGCGTACTTCTTTAACCATTTTGGGAGTTGCCTTTGGATTATCCCTTTGGGTTGCTATTAAAACCATTAACTCTGCAACATTGAACTCATTTCAAAATAATATCGAATCGATTTCAGGAAAAGCCCAACTCAGTGTTCTTGGTGGTGATGCAGGATTTTTAGAGTCTGTACTAGATGATGTCTTAAAATTTAAAGAAATTAAACATGCAGTGCCCATGGTTTTACAACGCGCTCACTTTGCTGGCGCAAACAAAGCAAACACTACATTGATGATTTTAGGTGTAGACATGCTCAAAGAACAATCTGTTCGAACCTATAAAACAACCGACGTAGAGGTAATGGATGATCCCCTAGTCTTTTTAAATCAACCTGACAGCATTATGCTCACTCATGCTTTTGCGAATGCAAATCAGCTAAAATCAGATTCAAAATTTGAACTCGCAACATCAACTGGCAAAAAAACCTTCACGGTACGTGGACTATTAACTCCAGAAGGAGCGGCCAAAGCATATGGCGGATCAGTTGCCATTATGGACATCGACGGTGCTCGGTATACATTTGGTAAAGTTGGAAAACTAGATCGCATCGATTTGGTTTTAAAAGATGGTATCAATATTGACGAGTTTGCAAAACTTTTAAAGTCTAAACTATCTGGTGGGATCGATGTCATTCGACCTGAATTGCAATCTAAAGAAATGGAAAATTTAATAAAATCATTTCAAGTGATGCTTGAATTTTTCAGCATGCTTTCTTTATTGATTGGTCTGTTTATGGTTAGCAACTCAATTACAATTGCAGTGGCTGAACGTAAAAAGGAAATAGGCACTTTGCGAGCATTGGGTTCAACTCGTTTACAAATTGTATTCATGTTTATTTTTGAAGCTTTTTTAATTGGCCTCATTGGATCTGTCATAGGCACTCTCTTAGGTCACGAATTATCTAAGCACTTGGTATCAACGGTTACAAAATCATTGTCATCTCAATATATGATTCATATTCAGAATCCACCAATTGAATTTCTATTTTCTCAGTTTACTTTTTCTGTAATAGTTGGCTCCATTGCATCGATGGTTGCTGCGTTTTATCCTGCTTTAAAAACTACAAAAATTAGTCCATTAGAAGCGATTCGAAAGTTAGATGTTTTACAGGGAGAAGCAATTCGGTTTTTGTATTTTCCCAAAACTGCAATCGTAGGATTTATGATTTTATTATGTTCTGTTTTATATACTGTACTCGGCAGCAAAACAGATCCTAAAATCGTTCAAACTTTTAATTTAATTTTTTCGATCATAGGTGCTGGATTATTTGGACCCTATCTTGTTCCTTTTTTCATTCGACTTATTTATCCTTTTATTTCAAGAGCCAAAGGTACAAGTGCAACGATTCGTAGACTTTCAATTGATAATTTATTGCGAAATCCAAAACGAACCTCAGGCAACGTAGCTATGCTTATGGTTGGATTAAGTTTTGTAATATTAGTTTCTGTAGTCAATTTAAGCTTTCAGAGCACAATTCACGACTGGTTAAATCGTGCACTCATTGCAGATATTTTAGTTTCTTCACATGGCGGTATGATTTCATACGACGTTCAACCTGTTCATGAAAGCATTGCCGATGAACTTGCAAAAGTTGAAGGTGTTCATGTCCCAAGTAATGGTATCAAAATTTTTGGACAAAGAGTGATTAAGACAAGATATCAGGATCAATTTATTACCTTAAAAGCTTCTGAGCGCACAGACCCAGAAGCAAAATATGCAAACCTTCAAGCAATCGATCGCGATCGAATTCAAATGGGTGATGAACTTTTTGAAAGCAAATATCCCTGCATCGCTGTTTCTGAAATATTTCAAAATACTTTTCATAAAAAAACAGGTGATTCAATTGATTTAGAAACTCCCACGGGAAAGGTTTCATTTAAAATCATAGGTGTTTATATCGACTACTCTTCTGCAGCGGGTGTGATCTATATGGGACGTCACTGGTATAAAAAATTCTGGAAAGATGAATTAATTACTATTT
Organism: uncultured Bacteriovoracaceae bacterium; assembly: GCA_964572865.1. Taxonomy (GTDB): domain Bacteria; phylum Bdellovibrionota; class UBA1018; order UBA1018; family UBA923; genus CAZNGN01. The sequence goes on from CAZNGN010000025.1 coordinate 31,149, forward strand.
TTGGAATTCACATTAAACCTGGTCACCAATTAGAAGAGGTGCGAAAAAGATTAGATGAACAACTGGGACTTAAATTTAACCTGACCTTTCTCTCAAATGCAGAAATAAAACATCAAATTACACAAAAAGTAGATGAAAGCTTTGGTTTCTTAAAAGCAGTTGAACTTGCTGCACTTCTTGTAGGACTTTTGGGAATTTTAAATACTCTACTTGTCAGTGTAATGGAACGAACTCGCGAAATTGGACTTTTAAGAGCTGTTGGAATGTCTCAAACACATGTATCAAAAATGATTGTGATAGAAGCATTATCTCAAGGATTTTTCGGAGCCATGATTGCAATCCTAATGGGGTCATTCATTGCATATTCATGGATGACAGTTTCTCTTTCGCAAATTCTGGGATGGCTAGTTGATTTTCATTATCCAATCGACATTATTTATAAGACAATTTTGGCAGGATTATTTGTGTCTTTTATTGCAAGTATTCTTCCTTCTAAAAATGCATCAAAAATAGAAATTAAAGAGGCGTTAGAGTATGAATAAAATGATTGTTATATTTATGATTTTTACAATTGCACTTCAAAATGCATACGCAATCAGTGCAAAAGATATCATGAGTAAAAATGAAGACATCCGTAAACTTGAAAACATAACTTCCAGTGCCACATTAACTACTGGCGGTGGCAATTCAACAGAACGAATCAAAAAATTCACATGGTGGAGAAAATTAACTGCTGACAATACTCACTACAACACCCTCACTCGATTTCATCAGCCAGCAGAGATTAAAAATGAAGGCATTTTGTTTTTAGAACACGATCAAGATCAAAATGATGTTTTATTATATCTTCCGACTTATAAAAAAGTACGAAGAGTGGAAAGAGAACAACAATCAAGTAGTTTTATGGGATCCGAATTCAGTTATGCCGACATCGCTACTCCACACGTAAATGATTTTGATTTTAAATTGCTAAAAGAAGAATCATGTCCCATGAGTACAACAATCAAATGCTGGGTAATCGAAAGTAGTCCGATCAATGAAAAAACGGCAGAACGTACCGGATATTCAAAGTCACATCAATGGGTCAGGCAAGATAACTATATGGCAGAAGTGGTTGATCACTTTAATCGAGAAGGTAAATTATTTAAAAAAGTCAAAGCTACGAATATAACAGAAGTAGATCGCCAAAAACATAAATGGATGAGCTTAGAAGTGAGAGTTGAAAATTTGTTCAATTCAAAATTTACAACTATGAAATTCGAAAATGTAATTGTAAATCAGGAGATTGCAGATGCGATGTTTACGCAACAAAAATTATCAAATCCTTAATCCGTTTGTAGTTTTAAGTTTTTTCTGTTTCGGATTTATTCATAGCTCATATTCAGATCAATCTAAACTTGAATTTAGTGGAAAATTATTTTCAGACTTATACTCTCCCTACAAAGAACCAGGTAGAAAAAGTTTACGACAATTTTCTGAATCTGCTTGGTTTACAATCGACTCTCATTTTAATGAACATAATTCTGCTCACATTGAATTGACGGCTGATCATTACGAACACTCACAAAGAACTGACTTACCTACTTCACAATTAGAACTTCAATTACGTGAAGGTTTTGTAAATATTCAAAGCAAAAATGCAATGAAATTGCGAATCGGTAAAATCATTGTACCTTGGGGAAAATCTGACGGCATGAATCCCACTGATTTTTTAACAGCTAAAGATTATACGTTTGCAAATCCAGAAGAAGAAAATAAAAGAATAGGCGCAGGTATGATTGAGTGGTCACTCACTCCGAATCAAGGCACTTCGCCATTTACATTTACTGCGGTTTTTATTCCCAAATCGCCTCACTCAAAAATCTTAATGGCAAGCGATACTCTCCCTGCCTCATTTTCTACTGGAACATACCAAGCTCCCACGACAACGATCAATCACTCTGAACAAGCAATCAAAATTGCATATAATCGAGACTCTTGGGATGCATCGATTTCAGGTTATCGAGGCTTTAATCACACACCTGAATTTGTATTAGGTACTGTGGGAGGTACAATCCTTTCACCTACCTTTTCGCTTTATCAAACCATTCACAAACAACAAGCAATTGGTAATGATTTTTCTGTCTCTTTTGATAATTGGGTCATTCGTGAAGAAGCTTCTGTAGTTTGGACTGAAAACAATGGAGCTGAAACGCCCATGTCAATTCCAAAACATTATGATGCTATAGTAGGTGTTGAGCGGCCACTCTTTACTGATTATAGAATTCAAGCTCAATTCTATGCTCGATATTTACCAAACTTAGCAAGTGCACTCGACGCACCCGGAAGTACTGCAGCTGAGAAAGCTGCGAATCAAGCAATTGCTTCTACCAATGCATTACTTTTAAATTACCAAAATAAATACAGACCTACTTCAACTTTACGATTTAGCTATACACATCCAAGTTTAATTTGGGATGCTGAAGTTTTTACTGTTTATAACTACATTGGTGGAGATACTTTAATTCGTCCCAAAGCATCTTACTTATTCACTGATGCTTTTAGAACTACAATTGGAGTAGATCATTATGCCGGACCATCTGATAGACCATTAGGGGCTTTAACTAGTTTTAATTGCGTATTTTTAGAAGCTAAATATACTTTTTAGGTACTGTATGAATCAAACATCTACACAAGTTCAATTTTATAATCGAAAGACCAAAAAAATTGAAAACGAACTTATTTTTGGCGAACAAATCATGCGTTGGTTTTATGAAAACCAATTCGGTAATCAAATCATAGATAAAGTCTTATCTAAAAAAATATTTAGTCAATTTTATGGTTCCGTAAAAAGCTCAAAACGATCTTCTAAAGATATTCCTAAATTTATAAATCAATTTCAAATTAATATGAAAGAATATGAAGAGGGGCCATTTAATTCGTTTAATGATTTTTTTATCCGCAAATTTAAGGCAAATATGCGTCCGTTTTCAGATAAAGAGAATCAATTCAGCGCACCTGCTGAAGGTAGATATCTTGCCTTTCAAAGTCACAACTCAAAAGATAAATTTCCGATCAAAGGACAATTACTTACTGCAAAAGCTCTTTTACAAGACGAACAAAAAGCAAATCTTTTTGAAGGTGGCCCTGTTTTAATCGCTCGCCTTTGCCCTACCGATTATCATCGGTTTCATTATCCAGATTCTGGCTCAACCGTTGAACGATATACAGTATCAGGCAAATTGCATTCAGTGAATCCGATCGCACTCAATACAAGACCAGATATTTTCATTACCAATGAACGTTGCATTAGTATCTTAAAAACTGAACATTTTGGTTATATTGCCTATATTGAAGTGGGAGCTATTTTTGTCGGAAAAATTGTACAAACTACTTCAGAAATAGATCAGTATAAAAAGGGACAAGAAAAAGGATATTTTCTATTTGGAGGTTCTACTGTCATTTTATTAGGTGAACCTGGTTGTTTTCAAATTTCAGAAGATATTTTGGCAAACTCAAAAAATGGAATTGAAACCTTTGTTCAATTAGGAGACACCATTGCTCAAAAATAAAATCCTAAACTTAGAGTTTCCCACTTGGATTTTATATGTATTTTTTTTCATGCTCATTATGAGCAGAATTTTTATTCCCACAACATTTGTATTTGATGAAGTTCATTATGTTCCTGCGGCAAAACAATTTTGGCTTCACAATGATAAGTTTTTAAATTCTGAACATCCCCCACTTGGAAAGTTTATAATGGGTACGATTGCAGCTATTTCAAACCCATTATTCACTAAACTAAATATGCCTGATATTACAGGTTACCGCTTTGCATGCGCTATTTTTTCAATTTTAATTTTAATAATGATTGCTCGTTTTTTAAGATACGTTACGTATGAGCAAAGAGCGATCAATGCTTGTATATTGTTAATTGGATTTAATATAATGTGGTTTGTTCAATCCAAAACAGCAATGCTTGAACCTTTCTATGTTTTTTTTGCAATCTCTGGTTGCTTTCTCATTTATGAAAACTCAACGAAAAAACGTGGATGGATTTTTATGGGCGCAGCACTGGCAACCAAATGGTCTAGTTTACCATATTTATTCGCAATTTTAGTTTTACAAATTTACAGAAGAAAAGAATTCAAAATTACAATGAAAGGCTTAGCAATCATGGCCTTAGCATACTACTTTCTATTTAATTTATCATTACTTCCCATCCATCAATCTAAATTTGGGTTTAATTTTTTAAGTTACCATCTTCAAATGAATGCATTGTTGTCTCAAATTAATGGTGTCACACATAATTACGCCTCACATGCATGGCAATGGCCACTTCTGACAAGACCAATGTGGTATCATTACGAAGTGGTTGATAATCTGGCTCGCTGTGTGTTTTCGGTACTAAATCCACCAATTGCACTTTTCGGATTTATTTTAACTTTTCTATTAACTTATAAAGCATTCAGAACCAAATCTCAGTTTAGATTATTGATTGCACTTTTATATTGGTGCCCTTTCTTATTTTGGTTACTCATTCCACGTAAATCTCAATTTTTTTATTACTATTATGCACCTACGCTCATGTTTGGAATTGTATTCGTTTGGTTTGAAAATGAGTATCTACTAAAAAGCAATCGAATACCAAATTTTATAAAACAGTGGTGTTTGCCGGCATTTATTGTGATTTGTGCTGCTTTGTTTGTATATTTTTTACCAATTCTAGATGGAAGATTCATACCCAAACAAGAATTCAGACACCTAATGTGGTTTCGTTCTTGGATCTAAAAAAACATTATAATAACTTTTCAAAATCATAGATTTTTTATAAAGTATTACAAACACTTAAATAGTTTTTGAAAGGGATTTTAAAATGAATTTGAAATTAGTACTTCTAGCATTGTTATGTTCAATTGTTCCATTTGCATCACATTTGAGAGCTGACGAAATTGTTGTCGGTGAAGTTGGGTCTCTCACAGGTGGAGAAGCAACGTTTGGCACTTCGACTCATAAAGGTGTCGAGCTTGCGACTAAAAAAATAAATGCTGCGGGCGGCATCAATGGTAAAAAGATTAAAGTTGTTACATTAGATGACCAAGGTAAACCTGAAGAAGCAGCAACTGCTGTTACAAAACTCATTACACAAGATAAAGTGGTTGCATTATTAGGTGAAGTTGCATCGACAAGATCACTTGCGATGGCTCCGATTGCTCAAGCAAATAAAATTCCAATGATTTCTCCTTCTTCAACGAATCCTGAAGTAACTCAAAAAGGTAATTACATTTTTAGAGTATGTTTTATTGATCCTTTTCAAGGATCAGTAATGGCAAAATTTGCTGCCAATTCGTTAAAAGTTAAAAAAGTAGCAATCTTAAGAGATATCAAAAACGATTACTCGATAGGTCTTGCTAAATTTTTTACAGAAACATTTAAAAAATCTGGTGGCGAAATTGTTGGCGATTTAAGTTACGCATCCAGTGACGTTGACTTTAAATCTCAATTAACTGCTCTGAAAGGCAAAAACCCAGAAGCGATTTTTGTTCCTGGCTATTATACAGAAGTTGGTTTGATCGCAAGACAAGCTAAAGAAATGGGACTGAAAGTGCCTCTCATGGGTGGCGACGGTTGGGACTCAGAAAAACTAACTGAAATCGGTGGCTCTGCTTTAAACGGAAGTTTCTTTTCAAATCACTACTCTCCTGATGATACATCTCCCGCTGTACAAAATTTCATCAAAGAATTTAAAGCTGAATATGGAAATATTCCAGATGGTTTAGCTGCCATGGGATACGATGCTGCAATGGTTTTATACGATTCAATGAAACGTGCTAAAACAATCAAAGGTGATGACTTACGTAAAGCCATTTCAGAAACTAAAAACTATCCCGGTGTTACTGGTCAAATTACGATCAACAAAAACCGCGATGCTGAAAAGTCAGCTGTAATCATCGAAATTAAAAACAAGAAGTATACATTTAAAGAGAAAATCAATCCGTAATGGCTGAATTTTTACAACATATCATCAATGGTGTAGGACTCGGAGCAATCTATGCACTGATTGCTCTTGGCTACACCATGGTGTTTGGTATCTTACAGCTCATTAACTTCGCCCACTCTGACGTTTATATGTTGGGTGCATTTTTTGGATATTACTCTTCAAAATATTTTCTTTTAGACGAAACACCTGGTTTTAAATCACTTGCTATCGCACTTGCTTGTGCCATGGCAGGTTGTGCAATCATTGGATTTTGTATTGAACGCTTTGCATATCGTCCATTGAGAAAATCTCCACGCATTAATGTTTTAATTACGGCAGTGGGAGTGTCTTTATTTTTAGAGTTTGGTGGCCAACTTTTATTTGGCGCAGATCCAAAGTTTTTTCCTGAACTTTTCTTAAGCGGTGAACCATTTCAAATCGGTGGAGTACAAATTAATAAATTACAGTTATTAGTTCTAACCATTTCACTCTTATTAATGCTTGGCCTTCGTTACATTATTTTTAATACAAAAATTGGTCGTGCTATGCGTGCTGTATCTTATTCTCACTCAAATGCAGCATTAATGGGAATTCCCGTTGATCGCGTAATTAGTTTTACGTTTATGTTAGGCTCTGCTCTTGCGGGAGCTGCAGGAATTTTAGTTGGTCTCACCTATCCTAAAATCGAACCACTCATGGGAGTGATGTTCGGATTAAAAGCCTTCGTTGCTGCCGTGGTTGGTGGAATTGGAAATGTTACAGGTGCAGTCTTAGGTGCTCTTATGATGGGAGTTGCTGAAAGTTTAGTAATTGGCTATTGGGCTTCATCTTACAGAGACGCTCTTGCCTTTACACTATTAATTGTGATTCTGCTTTTCAAACCCACAGGTTTACTTGGTAAGAATGTGAGAGAGAAAGTATGAAAATCAAAAGCCCAACACTACAAAATGTGTTTACGATTGGCGCTTTGATTTTACTTTCTACGATTTTAAATTTTATCCTTCCCAAGATGTTTAATGAATACATTCAACAAATCATTGTATACGCAGGAATCAATTTAACACTCGCTGTTTCATTAAATCTTGTAAACGGAATTACTGGACAATTTTCAATGGGACACGCAGGATTTATGGCGGTGGGCGGATATGTTTCTGCTTTTCTAAGCACAAAATATTTTTCTCAATTTCAAATTCCATTTTTACCTGAAATGCTTTCGCAAATTATTTTATTTGCTGGCTCGCTTTATCTTGGCGGTCTTGCGGCAGCGATTATGGGTTATGTTGTTGGTTTGCCATCACTCCGACTAAAAGGCGACTATCTTGCAATCGTAACTTTAGGATTCGGCGAAATCATTCGCGTTCTCATTTTAAATGTCGAAGCAGTTGGTGGAGCAAGAGGCCTACCTGGCATTCCACAATGGACTAACATTACTTGGGTATATGTCATTGCTTTTATTTGTATTTTAAATGTTCGCAGAATGATGGGATCAAAACACGGCAGAGCCCTACTTGCCGTTCGTGAAGATGAAATTGCTGCAGAATCAACAGGAGTTAATACCACATATTATAAAGTTACTGCCTTTGTTGTGGGAGCATTTTATGCTGGCGTTTCAGGTGGCTTATTTGCACATTTTTTAACATATTTAAATCCTCAAACATTTGACTTCAATCGAAGCTTTGAAATTATCATCATGGTTGTACTTGGTGGAATGGGCTCAACTACGGGAGCTGTATTCGCAGCACTTTTTCTTACGTTCTTACGAGAAGCTTTACGATTACTTCAAGAGCTCACCAAAAATGACTTCAGAATGGTCATTTACTCAATGATGTTAATTATTTTAATGCTCACACGTCCTAATGGATTTTTAGGAACAAAAGAATTAACAGATTTTGGATTTTTTAAACGATTCAAAAGGAAAATAAATCATGGCTGAGACGGTTTTAAAAACTACAAATCTCACTATGCAATTTGGCGGTATCAAAGCAGTTTCTCAATTTGATTTTGAAATTCAAAAAGGCTCTATTTCTGCACTGATTGGTCCAAATGGTGCAGGTAAAACTACTGTATTCAATATGCTAACAGGAGTCTATGAACCAACTACTGGCCAAGTACAATTCATGGGCGACACAGTCAATGGACTTAAACCCTATCAAATTGCGGCAAAAGGTATAGCTCGTACATTTCAAAATATTCGATTGTTTAAAAACTTAAGTGTTTTAGACAATGTTCGCATTGGCTGTGACATTGCAAATCCTCATGGTTTGGTTTCATCTATGTTTCAAGGTACATCATTTTGGCAAACCGAATCTCAAACTGAAAAACAAGCTTTGAGTTTGCTTAAAATTTTTGATCTCGACTCACGAGCAGGCGATTTAGCTAAAAACTTACCCTACGGCGCTCAACGTAGATTAGAAATTGCAAGAGCTCTAGCAACAGGATGCAAACTACTTCTTTTAGATGAGCCGGCAGCAGGAATGAACAATCAAGAAACTGCTGACTTGATGAAAACAATCAGCAAAATCAGAAATGAATTCAACATTACCGTTTTACTCATTGAGCACGATATGAAATTGGTTATGGGAATTTCAGAAAAAATTACGGTTCTCGACTACGGCGTAAAAATTGCTGAAGGAACTCCTGCAGATATTCAGAAAAATCCAAAAGTAATTGAAGCCTATTTAGGAAAAGCTAAAGATAAAAAAGAAAAAAAGGAGCCAAACGTATGAGCGATTCAAACGTTTTACTCTCTTTTTCAGATATCAATGTTCATTATGGTTCCATCCATGCCCTCAAAGGAATTAATTTTAATGTAGAAAAAGGCAAAATCGTAACACTGGTCGGTGCAAATGGTGCGGGCAAAAGTACAACATTGCGAGCACTTTCTGGAATGCTGTCTCCCACTTCTGGTAAAATTATTTTCGACGGTAAAGAAATTCAAGGAAAGCGTGCTGATCACTTAGTGGCTGCCGGAATTTCACACGCGCCAGAAGGCAGAGGTATTTTTGCTAACATGACGGTGGATGAAAATCTCACGCTCGGCGCATATTTGCGCAAAGACAAAGCTGAAATTCAAAAAGACAAAGAACGTGTGTTTGAATTATTTCCCCGTGTGAAAGAACGTATCTGGCAGAATGCCGGCACTCTTTCGGGTGGTGAGCAACAAATGGTTGCAATCGGTCGAGCACTTATGTCGAGACCTAAATTACTCTTGCTCGATGAACCATCATTAGGTTTGGCACCGCAAATTATTGAGAAAATTTTTGAAATCATCGTAAAAGTGAATGAACAAGGTACTACTGTTTTACTGGTAGAACAAAATGCATTACTTGCCTTAGAAGTTGCACATTATGCGATGGTTTTAGAAACAGGCAAAATCATTACACAAGGAAATAGCAAAGACTTATTAAATTCAGAACAAATTCGTAAAGCTTATTTGGGAGAATAAAAACTGCATGTTCATTAAAATAGCAGTCGTAAGTGCTGTCCTAATCAGTTTAAATCTTTTTGCACAAGAATCGAATCAACCACAAGACGTTTCAATAACCCCCGATACAACACCACAAGTAATTGAACCCTCAGATTCTAGTGCAATCACAGAAACTCCTCCAGAAACCCCACAAGAAAGTTCTCCAGAAACAGTTCAAGAAAATTCTTCAGAACCAACTCACGATGTACTAGCTGACGACGCTGAACTTCCTTCTCCCACCGCAAATTATGAACTATATGAAGAGACACGTTTGAAACGATTTCAAAAATCAAAAGAACCAAATTGGTCTACAAACTTTACATATGAACATCATGCGTTTCCAACTACTGACTTCAAGAAACCAACAAATCCACCAGGATTAGCACCTGGTAAAATTCCTTCTCAAGTAAATCCTATTTTTAGAGGATTTCTTATCAGTGGAGAAAGAATTTTAACAAGAACTGCAGGATATATTTCGTTAGGAATCGAAGGTGGCGTTTACGCCTCACAAGAACAAGATGGATTCAATAAATTACCAATGGGATTAATTCCCGCAGCTGCATATTTTCAATATCAAATGCATTATGTAGATAAACAATGGGTAGTGCCCATTGCAAAAGCCGAATATGAAGTCGTGGTTCAAAACTATCAATATGAAGGTTCATCGAACAAAGGAATCAATCAAATTCTACGTGCTGATGCTGGTGCTTTGATTTACATGAATTTTCTAGAGCCTTGGGCAGCAGGTGCAATGCAGGCAAATTACGGTGTGAAGCGCACATATCTTTCAGCAACTTTCACTTTTGCCAATGATATGACCAAGAAAACCTTTGATTTATCAGAGAAAAATTGGCGCGTTGGTTTTCGCTTCGAATATTAAGTAGATATATTGACTACATTCTTCAAGGATACTAAATATATTTTTCGTTTAAATTCCCTCTCTATATTGCATCGCATAATGCGGCTATGGTGGAATTGGTAGACACGTACGTTTGAGGGGCGTATGGAGCAATCCGTGGCGGTTCGAGTCCGCCTAGCCGCACCAGTAATTTCTGATTCTACTCATTCAATGGTGGGAAGCCCCACACAAAACCTTTAAGAACAT
>CAZNGN010000026.1:0-17026 GCA_964572865.1 uncultured Bacteriovoracaceae bacterium
GGCAAAGTAGTATTAATAACGGGTGGAACAGGTTCTTTTGGGAAAAAATTTGTTTCAATCATTTGTAAAAATTATAAACCTAAAAAATTAATTATATTTAGTCGAGATGAGTTGAAACAATTTGAAATGGCTCAAACCTATGACACTCAAAAATATCCATTTATTCAGTACACGTTAGGAGATGTAAGAGATCGTGATCGTTTGAATCGAGTTTTTAATGGAGTAGACACAGTAGTGCATGCAGCAGCTTTAAAACAAGTGCCAGCAGCAGAGTTTAATCCAACAGAAGCTGTGCGTACTAATATAATGGGCGCAATGAATATAATTGATGCTGCCATTGATGCAAAAGTTAGCAATGTTGTTGTTTTGTCGACAGATAAGGCATGCAACCCAACTAGCTTGTACGGAGCAACAAAATTATGCTCTGATAAGTTATTTATAGCTGCTAATCACTATTCTTCTGAGCAAAATACAAAATTTAGCTTAGTGAGATATGGTAACGTGGTTGGTAGTCGTGGCTCAGTAATTCCATTTTTTATTAAAATGAAAGAAACAGGAACCATTCCTATAACAGACGAAAAAATGACAAGATTTTTTATAACTTTAGAAGATGGAGTAAAGCTCGTTTTAATGGCTTTAGATCAAGCTCAAGGCGGTGAAATTTTTGTTCCTAAAATTCCATCAATGAAAATTACAGATTTGGCTAAAGTGGTCGCACCCAATTGCAAACAGAAAATCATTGGAGTTAGACCGGGCGAAAAAATAGATGAAGTATTAATCACTGCTGAAGAAGCTAGAAATGCTTTTGAATATGAAACTCATTTTATAATTGAACCAGAGAATTATTTTTCAAATGTAGACTTTAGTAAAAAAGGTGGAAAGCGAGTTCCTAAAAACTTTTACTATTCTAGTGATAACAATACTCAATGGATAAACGATGAACAAATGAAGCATTTAATCGAAAATCATTTAGAAACGAAATGAAAAATCCGTTTGAAATAAATATAAGCTTTTTGTCGGACTTGCATATTTCTCCTGAATTCAACTCAGGTTCTTGGAGAATGACAGAAGCTTCTGTACGTTTGTTTGAAAAATCAGCTAAACAAGCAAAAGAAAGTAATCCAGATTTAGTTATGCTCATGGGAGATATTTTTGATGCAAAACATGAGGCTTTAACTGAATTAGAATTTACTCAAAATGTTATCAAAAAAGGAATGATCGGTCTAAATTGGAAAATTTTAATGGGAAATCACGATGCCCGTTATTATTGCACTAAAGATGCTTATCAAAAAACAGATTTTTTTAAAGCTTTTAATAGTTATGGACCAACCGAACATCAAGGTTACTTTAAATATGAAATACCTAACTCACATTACGTTGTGTTCGGCTTAGACACTTCTAAAAATCTGCACGAAGAAGGTTGGGTTGAAGCTGAGCAATTAGATTGGCTAGAAAAAGAAGTCGAAAGCTTAGAAAATAATAAAAGAGCAATTGTTTGCATGCATCATCCAGTTGTAATTTTCAATGAAACAATTCAAGATTTTGACAGAATGTCTTCTTTTTTAATTAATGATGCCAACGCTTTGAGAAAACGTTTTGAAAAAATGAAAAATATTTTTTTAGTTGTTTCAGGGCATACTCATACGCGTGGATACAGAGTTGTAAATGGAATACATTACTTTTCTGTTCCTTCGATTAACTCGTGGCCACTAGAGTTTATGAATTTGCAAATAACACAAAATACAATTGAGGCAAAGTATGAGGCAGTGAATTGGCCAGAAATGATAGAAACTTCAAAAGTAAGATTGCTTGATCCAAATTCGCATTATGTTGAAATTTTAAAAGACATTCAATTAGTGTCTAAATATTTTGGAAATGGAGCTAAAACGGTGTCCGTTACACTGTGAATTGAATATGAATTTTCAATATTATCAAAGACCAATGTACACAACAGATTTAGTAATAATTGATGGAATTACTAGATCAGGTAAATTTATGGCTGCACATGTTTTGATGGCACTTGAAACAGTGGAACCCATGGTTCAGAGCTGGCTAATTGATAATTTGTTATATTTACACAAATTAAATAAAATTGATTTTGAGACTTTTAAAATACTTTTTCAAACAGAAGTGGATGATCGTACATATATGAATATGATTGGACGATCGTTTAACTCAAGGAATTCAGATGCGTCTTGTATTCATAAGGCAGCGCAAGCTGACGAATATGTTAAGCGTTGCTTGAATCCAAACGAAACTGAATTAGTACAAAAATATTTTGATGAAAAAAGAATACCGATATTTATTACTCATGAAGGAATGCCCAATATGGCACCGGTATTTCAAGTGTTTCAAAATGTTAAAATCATAGAACTAATTCGAAACCCAATTGCATTGGTTGAGTCATGGTATCGTAGGGGATGGGGCACTCGATTTGGCACAGATCCTAAATCAATTCCCATTGTATTTAATGATCGTAATCACAATGTACCTTGGTTTGCTACAGGTTGGAATCCACACTATAACGAAATTGGCGTCATGGATCGAATCATTATGTCGATGAGTAAATTGTTTGAGGAAAGTAAAAAAACATTTCTTTCGTTAGATGAGACAAGTCGAAATAAAATAAAAATTATTCCTTTTGAAGACCTTGTATGTAATACAGATTCGACCGTTCAAAAGTTAGAACTTTTTTTAAATCGTAGAAAACTTAATTCAATGAAACGAATCATTGAGAGGGAACGTCTAAATAGAAAGCCAGAAAATCAAAAAGAACTCTTAATTAGAGTTGCAGAGCATGCATCAGATAAGTACTTAAAAATATTAAACGAATTAAATGAAGATTATAATTCATTTTGGTTACCACTTGCGAGGGGAGCAAAATGAAAAATATTCGTGTGATTTCTAAATTAGATCTCAAGGGACACTATGTAATTAAAGGGTTACAATTTGATGGCTACAGATCAGTGGCTGTTGCACATACATTAGCTAAAAAATATTGTGATGAAGGAATTGATGAACTTTACTTGTTGGATTCAGTTGCAAGTCTAATGAATTTGAATTGTAAATTCGATGTTATTAAAGAAATTGCAGAACCATTAAGTATTCCTATTACGGTAGGTGGTGGCATTCGTTCTCTTGAAGATATTTCAAATGTTTTACGTGCAGGTGCCGACAAAGTTGCAATTAATACTGCTGCGGTTAAGTCGAAAGATCTATTATCTGAAGCGGTTAAAGTATTTGGTTCACAATGTATCGTATTAGCCGTTGATAGTTACAGACATGAAGAGGGTATTGACGAAGTTTGGATTGATTACGGAAGACAAAAAACTGGAATCAAAACACAAGAATGGATTAAGCAATGTGTTGATCTGGGTGTTGGAGAAGTAATATTAACCAGTGTAAATCAAGATGGACTGGGAGAAGGGTATGATACTCGACTAGTAGAATCGATCGCTTCAATTATAGCAGTACCGCTTGTTGCATGCGGGGGAGCTGGAAAAACAAAAGATTTTATCAATGTAATTAAATCAGGCGCAGATGCAATAGCTGCTTCTTCTGTATTTTTATATAATTACATGAAACCAGTTGAAACCCCATTTATGTGTTACGATGAAAAGAATTTGCGTTACGGTAAAGAAATAGACTCGGGTAATGTCGAATTTATAACAAATGGATATGGTGGAATAACTGAAATATTTACTGAGAGATTAAGTATTCAAAAAGTCAAAAATGAGATTAAAAATGCTGGGTATGGGGTTAGACCAATTTAAATATGAGTATTAAAAAAATTACAATTTTAGATTACGGAGTTGGTAATTTATTTAATGTATCTAAGGCTTTTGTACGCTTAGGATATGATGTCCAAATGACCTCTTCACAAAATCATATTAAGGACAGTGAGTTTTTAGTAATACCAGGAGTGGGGGCATTTACTGAAGGCATGAAAGGTCTTTTGCATTTTGGTTTACTTGAGTCTTTAAAAAAATATATTCAATCTGGTAAACCGGTTCTAGGTTTTTGTTTGGGAATGCAATTATTGTTCGATGCTTCTGAGGAACATCAAATGACCGATGGCCTTAAAATCATCGAAGGAAATGTGACTAAACTATCTGATCCAACCTTAAAGGTTCCGCACATTGGATGGGCTAAAGTTATCGCATCTAAGGATCAAAATAACCCATTAATCGCTGAAAAAAATGAACCATATTTTTATTTTGTACATTCTTATGTCTGTAACCCCAAAGATAAAACGATTGTGATGGGATCTACACAGTATGGAAATGAAAACTTTGTTTCATTAATTCGAAAAAATAATATTTGGGGATGTCAGTTTCATCCAGAGCGTAGTGGCCCAGTTGGAATGAGATTAATTCAAAATATCATAGGACAATCAAATGGATAAAAGTAAATTATCAAAAATTTTAGACAAACAATTTGATTCGCTTCCTAAAACAATAGAATTTTGTAAAAACTGTGTAGTCTCAAATCAACGACCAAGAACTAAGTTTAATGAAAAAGGAATATGTTCTGCGTGCCAATGGGCTTATGAAAAAGATTTTGTCATTAATTGGAGCCAACGTGAAAAAGAACTGGTTGCCTTGTGTGATCGTTTTCGATCCAAAGATGGATCATATGATGTGATTGTTCCAGGCAGTGGAGGTAAAGACAGTGCATACGTGGCTCATCAATTAAAGTATAAATACGGAATGCATCCGCTTTGTGTTACATGGGCTCCCTTTGAGTACACAGAAATTGGTTGGCAAAACCTGTCTCAATTTGTTGCTTCTGGTTTTGATAATATTTTAGGTCAACCAAATGGTAAGTTACATAGAGCGCTTTCACGAGTGGCATTTGAAGTAAAAGGTGATGCATGGGAGCCGTTTACGTATGGACAAAAAGCTTGGGCATATCACATGGCAGTTAAATTTAAAGTTCGCTTAATTATGTACGGTGAAAATGGTGAGCTTGAATATGGTGGATCAGAAAAATATAAAAATAAGCCCCAAGAAGGTGTTGAAGAGTGGGAAGAAGAATACTTTAAAGGTACTTCGGTTGACGATATTGCAAAAAAGGGCGTAGAAATGGGTTTATTAAAACCATCCGAAGTAGATAAAAAAAATCTTCAATTGTATAAAGCACCCCATCCAGATGAAATTAAATCGTTAGGTGCAGAAATGCATTGGTTTTCGTATTATAACAAATGGGTTCCTGAAGAAAATTTTTATTATGCAGCAAAACATGCTGGATTTAGAACAAATCCATTTGGACGTTCCGAAAGTACGTATACAAAATATACCAGTTTAGATGATAAGCTCGACGGATTTCACTGGTACTTAGGATATATGAAGTTTGGCATGGGTAGAGCTTCTCGAGATGCACAACAAGATATTAGAAGAAATCACATTACAAGAAGCGAAGGCGTGGCTTTGGTACAAAAGTATGACAATGAATTTCCAAAAAGACATTATCAATGGTTTTTAAACTACCTCGGGATAAGTGAAGAATTTTTTTGGGAAGTGATGAATTTATATCGTGAAAAATCAAACGTTTGGAAACTTGAAAATAACGAGTGGAATTTAACTCATATTGTAACGTGAAATACTTATTACTTTTTTCTTCAGGCATAGATAACTTTAATTTTGTCGAAAGACTTTTAAAAATAACGTATTTCTTTTTAAAGAAAAATTCTTATTATCAAGCAAACTTAAGTAGTGAATTGATTGAATTGTCTATTAAAAATAAAAATGATCCCATGTTTGAAAATCATGAGAACTGGGCAATCGAATTAAGAAAAATATATAAACAGTCTAATAACGCTAAAGTTTTAGCAGATATTTTAAGGATAGAAGAGAGTCAAATACAGAAATCATTAGTTCACAAAATAGATTACATGTATCGATCGTCATTTATTTTTGCGAAACATTTTAAAAAATACAATGAATCAAAAAACTTTAAAGTAATTTGTATTGCAAATAAGACCGTACGAAATATTTTTAAAGAAATGGGTTATCGAATTAGTTTTTTTAGCTATATACATTGGCTTGTATATTGTCTTTATGAGATGACTAGCTCTTTTATTGTTTTATTAAAATTAAATTTAAATTTATTAAAAGATTTAGTTAGTACGAAAAATTCTAACTCAATTGCAGCAGATACAGTATGGATAGGGCTTAGGTCGTCTGAAATTGTTAAAGAAAAGAATAAGATGAATGTGGCTGAATTTATAGAGACTAGAAAATTTCAATTATTTCAAACATCAAAAATAATTTACCTACATTCTATGGATGGTATTAATCAATCACCCCATAGCATGCATATATCGAATAATATTTATGCAGGAAAAAAACTATTTTCATATTTAAAATTTTCAAAATCTAAAATAATAGATTGGTTTTCTGTATCCTTTCATGCAACTAAAATTTGGCTTTCGATGTCATTACGAATAATACTTGGTAATTCCAATGCTATTTATTTAATTAGTGAATCAATTTTATTGCCGAAAATTAAAAAATGGATTCAATTAACCAAGATTAAAAATATTATAGTGACAAACTCTTGGATGAGAAATCAGCCAATGTGGTTTGCATACTCCACACAATTTAATTTTAAAATTAACTTGTTTTACTATTCATCGAGGCATTCAACAATTTGTCATAAATCAGAACCTTATTACCGAAACTGTGAACCGATGGAAGAATTTTCATTTTGCACAGATTATTATGTTTGGAATGAGGAAATGAAGAATGTATTGAATAAAGACCATTATAAAACAAATGAATCTATTCATGTGGTTGGTCCACTAATTATGTCTAAGTGGCCAACAATCTCAGAGATATCTCGTTTTGAAAATACAGATATACCTGTCATTGCAGTATTTGATGTTGTACCAGTTGAGAATAATATGATGTCAAAGGTATACGGTAGAGCTGGATATTATTATTATGGAATTCATATGCCCCAATTTCTTTCTAGTTGCTTAATGGTTGCAAGAGAAACTTTTGGTCACAATCAATTTAAAATACTTTTTAAATCAAAGAAAACTAACAAAACCGGTGTTTTAAAAACAGAATATTTCGATTTTCTAGATCAATTTGTTAAGGAAAGAGAAGTGATTGTCATTGATCCAAATACATCACCAATCCAAACTGTATTATATTCACATTTGGTAATTTCTCCTCCATTTTCAACAACAAGTGATTTAGGAAATGAGCTGAAAAGGCCGAGTTGTTTTTTTGATGTGACGGGTGATATACAAGATATGCCAAGAATTGAAAAAGAACCTGTATTGATAAGTTCAAATGAGGCTCTTTCGAAATGGATGAGGGATCAAATGATGGAGTTAAAGAAAAATGAAAAAAATTAAGTGTGTCGTAATCACAAGTCATCGGTCCGAATTAAGTATTTTAACTCCTTTGCTTCAAAAAATTCAGAAGCATCCGCGATTAGAGCTGCAACTCATTTGCATGGGCAGTCATTTAAGTAAAAGTCATGGACATACGATCGATATTTTAAAAAAAAATCAGATTAAAGTTTTTAAAAAAATAAATAATTACATCGATAAAGATTCAGCCTATAGTATTTTGAAATCATTTTCTATTGCTGTTCCAGAGATTTCAAAACTACTAACTAAAGAAAAACCTGATATTGGAATTATTATGGGAGATCGGTTTGACCAGTACTCTTTAGCGCTCGCATGCCTCATCCATTCTATACCAATGGCACACATTCATGGTGGCGAAAAAACATTGGGAGCAATTGATGATCAAATCAGACATTCGATAACAAAACTTGCGCATATTCATTTCACAACGACCGAAGATTATAGAAAAAGAGTAATTCAACTAGGTGAAATACCGAAAAATGTATGGAATGTTGGTTCTCCAGCGCTTGAATTACTTAAAAATATAAAACTACCCACGATGAGCGAGCTAGAAAAAAGAGTTGGAATGTCTTTAAAGGGATCTAATTATTTTCTGATAACAATGCATCCAGAAACGACAAATATTCAAAATCAAAAACAAGGATTGAGCTCATTACTGCAAGCTCTAGAAAAAAATCCAAATACAAAAATAATTTTTACCAAACCAAATGTTGATTTGGGCGGTAAACAAATGGCTCTCGATATTCAGAAATTTGTAAATAAAAATAAAAAAAGAGCTGTATTAGTAGCTTCTTTGGGAGATCGTTATTACTGGGCAGCATGTAAATATGCAGATGTAGTGATCGGAAACTCTTCGTCTGGAATAATAGAAGTACCAAGTTTGCATACCCCAACTGTAAATATTGGGATGAGACAGTTTGGCAGAGTAATGGGACCTTCCATTTTCAATAGCAATTATTCTGTGCAAGGTATTCAATCTGCTATTCAAAAAGCATATCAATATAAAAGGCGTAATAAGAAAATTCAAAATCCATATGAAGGTAAAAACACAACTTCCATTATCGTTAATAAAATAATTGAGTTTATTAAAAATAATAAATCAAACTCAAAGTCTTTCTACGATTTAAATTTTAAAATTTAATAAAACGATCTGCTAAATAAGGACTACTAGGTAAATTGATGATTTCATTTACGAGTTTTGCAGAGGTGTTTAATGGCATTTGTGGACAATTTTTAAACATCGGTAATGTATTCATTAGTTGCCAGGCTGGTCTAGCTTTTATTCCCTGTTTATGAAGTTCAGTTAAAAAAAACTCTCTTTGTTCAAAGCTGCTCGAATTTAAAAGTAATACTTGCAACCAATAATTACTTTTAGAGAATGAAGGAGGCTGAAACATTTTAGCAATTTCTAAATTTTTAAATGCACTTTTATAGAGTTCATTTAATTTCTTTTTCTTTTCAAGCTGCATGGGCAATGATTCAAGTTGAGCGCATCCTAATGCTGCATTAATGTTGGGCATTCGATAATTATATCCAACATGATCATGATAAAAATTCCACGCATGTGGTTGCTTTGCTGTAGTAGTTAAATGTTTTGCAAGTTTAGCAATTGGCTCGTGATTCGTTAAAATTGCTCCACCGCCACCTGTGGTTACAACTTTATTTCCATTAAAGCTCATAGCAGATACAAGGCCTGCATTACCAGTATGTTTACCTTTGTAATAAGAACCTAAAGATTCAGCCGCATCTTCTATTAGCGGTATTTGATAGGGCTTTAAGACTTCTGCGATTTTATCTAAGTCACACGCCTCACCATAGGTGTGCATACAAATAAGACCAGTTACTTTTCGACCAGTATGTTTATTGATCCATTTTCCTGAAGAGTTTTTAACTAAAATATCTTTCAAATATAATTCTAATTTGTCAGGGCAAATACCAAGTGTCGCTTCAGAGTGGTCAATAAAATGTGGAATTGCTTTACAGTAAGAAATTGCATTCGTTGTGGCAACAAATGTTAAATTGGGTGTTAGCACTTCATCATTAGCTTCAATCCCAGCTAATATTAAACACATATGTAAAGCAGCAGTACCGTTTACTACAGCGATGGCATATTTTGTTTCCGTATATTCAGCTAGTTTTTTTTCAAATAAATCTACGTATTTTCCTACTGAAGATACCCAGCCTGTTTCAATACACTCACTTACATATTTAAGTTCATTGCCTTGAAAAGCAGGTTCATGAAGTTCAACCGATTTCATTTCTTGTGGAAAAAAAGAACGAATTTGTTTTGCTAGTTGAATTAATTGAGATTCAGTCATTTGATTTTCCGATTTGCTGAATAGAATGTTGATGAATACTTACTAGGCTCTTAAAAAAATCAGTAGATTCTTTTAAAGAATTCATCATTTCTGGTTTTTCTATATTTTGAATAAAATATTCAATTTGTTTTTGAAAAAGTTGATCACGGTCGTTGGTATATGATATTTCTTTAGGAGCTGAATTAGGTTTATGAATTTTAAGCTTTGAATTCATTATATCTAACTCAAATGTTTGATCCTCAAAGTCACAAAAAATCTTTCGTTCTGAAAAGTGAGAGAAAAAATTCATATGTAGAGTAAATGGATTTTTACCGGCATTTCCGATGATATCGATAGTATCTTCACAGTCTTTTGTAATTTCACTTATGCGTGCTGCGTTTGAATGTAGATTAGTTAATGTTCCACCAATATAAGAAATTAAATCTAAATCATGAGACAGTTCAAGCAATACACCCCCGCCGCTCTCTTTTGAAACGGAGTAGTGTTTTTTATAGTCTTGGTTTTTTCTCCATGCAGGCATATGAGAAGAAACGTTGGCTCTAATGTGAAAACGTTTATTTTTTAAAGTAGAGATCATTTCTTTTAATTGAACAACACCTGGATGGTGTCGTAAAACGTACGCAGTATAAGAGTGCACATCGTTTTTATGACATGTCTCAATCAATGTTTGAATTAGATCAGCGGTTGAACCAAGCGGTTTTTCAATCAATAAATGCATTTTGCGTTTGGCACATTCAATAGCAGTCTGAATGTGCATAGATGTAGGGTTGCAGATAAAAGCGATATTTGGTTTAAATTGTTCTACTTCTTGCCAACTTGAACAAGTATGAATTTCTTTTAATTCAGGTGGAATTGGCTCTTGTCCTTTTAATGTACGTAATGCCAATATGTTTTTGCTTAGAGTTGGTTCTAAAGCTAAAAGAGCACGTAAATGTCTAATACCGATCGAGCCTAGACCAATAAAAAGAAACTTATATTTAGATAGTTGTAAATTCGTCATTTTCTACTTTTTAGTATTAATTTATTATTATAGTTTAGTCACATTATAATATGAATAAACCATATGGAAATGTATTAACGCAAAGCGTAATTAGCGAACTTCCGACTACAGATGCTGAAATAGACACGAATTCACTAATACGTTCAGAAGCAATCAATATTGCGATCGGCGCATTTAGTCCATTATCGGGTTTTATGAATGAAGCTGATTTCAATTCAGTTTGTACAAAACAATCGCTTTCTACTATACCACTGACTTGGACGATTCCTGTAGTATTTGATATTTCTCAGCCAGAGAAAGTTAAACTAGAAAATAAAAAAAGAATTTTATTAAAATACAATTCTGAAAACTATGGAATGCTAGAAGTTGAATCCATCTTTCAACAGGATAAAAAACTAAGATGTCAGTCGGTATATGGTACTTTAGATGAGTCGCACCCTGGTGTGAAATTAGTTTCTGAAATGGGAAATTTTCTAATCTCAGGAAAAGTATTTGTATTAAAAAGTTACATTGATAAATACGTTAAAGATACTCCCATTTCAATTAGAGAAAAAATACAGAAAGCCAAATTAAATACAGTTGCAGGTTTTCAAACTAGAAATGCAATTCATAGAGCACATGAATATTTACAAAGAACTGCATTAGAATTATGTGACGGTCTATTAGTGCAGCCAGTAGTAGGATGGAAAAAAATAGGTGATTTTATACCTGAAGCTGTTCGAGCATCGTATGAAACTTTTATAAAGGATTATTTTCCTAAAAATAAAGTAATTTTATCATTTCTTGAATTGGCAATGAGATATGCAGGACCTAATGAAGCTGTTTTTCATGCAATTATCCGAAAAAACTATGGTTGCACTCATTTTATTGTAGGTCGAGATCATGCAGGCGTGGGCTCATTTTATGGAACTTATGATGCCCAAGATATTTTTGATCGTTTGCCGTATCCATTGGGAATAGAAATTTTAAAACTAAAAGAACCATTTTACTGTAAAAAATGTGAATGCATAGCGAGTGAAAAAACGTGCGGACATTCTGAAAACGAACGTGAATATATTAGTGGCACTAAAATAAGAAATATATTGAATACAGGTAAAGCACCGAATTCGAATATATTTAGACCAGAAGTATTACAGTCATTAAATGAAATAAAAGGAAATTTATTTTATGAGTCAACTTGATATCATAGCGACAATTAACTCGCATATGTTTAATAGTGATATATTTGAAAGAATGGCAAAAGATGGCGCCACGATTTTTAGACTAAATGGATCGCATGTAAACGTGAATGAAGTAGAAAGATATGTGACTGCTGTTCGACAAAAAGTTGGCAATAAAGTTAAAATATTAATGGATTTGCCTGGCAATAAAATTAGAACTGCAAACATCACTCAACCGATACCTTTAGAAATTGGTAAAGAGTTTACTTTATATGCAGAGCAAATTAATTATCCATCATTTTTAAAAACACTAGTGCCAGGTGATATTTTATTGGCAAATGACAGTTTGTTAAAATTTAAAGTAATTTCAGTCGGAACAGATTCAGTACGACTTTATAGTTATAATGATGGAAACTTATTAAATAATAAAGGTATCCATTTACATGGGCGATATCCAAAATTACCAATTTTATTCGACAAAGATAAGCAATTAATTGAAGCAGCAAAAAAGTTTAAAGTTGATTTGCTAGGTGTTTCGTTTGTTCGATTTGCTTCTGAGGTTGAAGAAGTAAAGTCGATCGCAGGTGACTGCAAATTAATAGTAAAGCTAGAAACAAATGAAGCAATTGAAAATATTGATACAATTTTGAAAACGAATGATGCGTTTTTAATCGATCGAGGTGATTTAAGTTGTGATGTAGGCATTGAGAATATTTTTTCTGCTCAAAAATTTATTCATAGAAAATGCAAAGAAAATGGAAAAAGAATATTTTTTGCAACCCAATTCTTTTTTTCAATGGTACAAAATCCAACCCCACTTATATCAGAGTCTCACGGTATTTCAGACGTTTTGAGCTGGGGAGCAGATGGCATACAATTGTCTGAAGAAACGGCAATCGGAAAATATCCTTTAGAAATATTACAGTTTATTGGTCGAATTCAAAAGAAGTACAATTCTGAAGTGCAGAAAAAAGTGAACACATATTGGTTTACTGGCCGATCTGGTTCAGGAAAAACATCAATCACTAAAATGATTCAAAATTATTTTGAATCAATAGGTCGTACCGTATGCGTAATTGATGGAGATGAGTATAGAGAGTTCTTAAATAATGAAATTGGATTTACAAAAGAAGATCGATTGAAAAACCAAAAAAACATTGCGTATTTAGCGTTTAAGGCATCTCATAATTTTGATTTAGTAATGGTTTCGTCGTTATCTCCATTTCGTGAATCAAGAGAGTTTGCGAGATCAAAAATAAATAATTTTCATGAAATTTATGTGAAGTGCTCTCTTGAATCTTGTCAGAAAAGAGATCCAAAAAAATTGTATGCAAAATCAAATCAAAACCAAATTAAAGATTTTGCAATATCAAGTACTGATTATGAAGAGCCGTTAAAACCAGATTTTGTTATAGACACTGATGAAAACAATTTAGATGGTTCTTATCAGAAAACCAAAGAGTATATATTAAAGAATGAAAGACTATAATGAAAAAAATTGAAATACCAATTGCGGTTTGCTCTCGAACTTTTTCAAAACACCCCATTTTAAGAGAAGAGTTATTTTCAAAGTTTTCTAATGTTGTTTTCAATGATTCAGGTAAGAATCTTCAAGATATTGAATTGGTTTCATTTTTAAAAAATAAAGTGGCCGCCTTAGTTGCACTTGAAAAAATAAATGACGATGTTTTGTCACAATTACCTGAATTAAAATTGATCTCAAAATATGGTGTAGGATTAGATAATTTAGATTTAGACGCAATGAAAAAAAGAGGCGTTCAATTAGGTTGGACTGGAGGAGTGAATCGACGTTCTGTCAGTGAATTAGCACTTCAGTTTATTTTAGGCTCCATACGTGGCGTGTATTTCAATCAATCGAATGTTAAAAAAGGTGAATGGAAATATGAAGGTGGAGATGAACTATCTTCAAAAACAGTTGGCATCATTGGCTGTGGGTATATAGGTAAAGATTTAGTCGAACTACTTAAGCCTTTTCAATGTAAAATACTAGTAAATGATATTTTAGATTTAAAATCTTTTTGTGTTGAAAAAAACATCACACAAGTAACTAAAGAAGAAATTTATAAATCAGCGGATGTAATTTCATTACATGTTCCAGCGACTAATGAAACAAAAAATATGATTAACGAAGCTGCCTTTAATTTAATGAAACCTTCTGCGGTACTAATAAATACTGCTAGAGGTTCAATAATTGAAGAAGTTGCGCTCAAAAAAGCACTGCGACAAAATCAAATAAAGGGAGCAGCGGTAGATGTATTACAAGTAGAGCCGCCTACAGATTTAGAGCTTATTTCATTGAATAATCTTTATGTCACTTCACACATTGGTGGAAGTTCTAAAGAAGGAATACTTGCAATGGGTCGCTCAGCAATTGAAAACTTAATTAGACTCATATAGAATGGACACATTATGGCAAAAGATTTTTTAAAAAAAATAAAAATTAAAGTTTATTCTGATGGTGCTGATAAAGCGAGTTTATTTGAAATGAATGAAGATCCGTTGATTTCAGGAATGACAACAAACCCATCTTTGATGAAAAAAGCAGGCGTTAAAGAATATGAAAAATATTGCAAAGAAATATTAGCTAAAATAACTCAAAAACCAATTTCATTTGAAGTATTTGCTGATGATTTAAATGAAATGAAACGTCAAGCGGATATCATAAATTCTTGGGGCAAAAATGTTTACGTAAAAATTCCTGTTACTAATTCTGTAGGAGTTCCTACATATGATTTAATTCGTACACTTACAAAATCGGGTGTGAAATTAAATATCACAGCAATTTTTACAATCGATCAAACTAAAAAAACTTGTGATGCCCTAAAGGGTGGTGCGCCTTCAATCGTTTCGGTATTTGCAGGTAGAATTGCTGATGCTGCTGTTGATCCAGAACCTCTTATGAAAACAGCAAGAGGCATATGTGATGAAGCGGGCAAACAAATGGAATTATTATGGGCAAGTACTCGTGAGCCATTTAATATTTTACAAGCTGAACGATCAGGCTGTCACATTATAACTGTTCCACCCGAGATGATAAAAAAATGTGAGACATTTGGTAAAAGTTTAGAAGAGTATAGTTTAGATACTGTAAAAATGTTTAAAAAAGACGCTGAATCTTCAGGATTTAATTTATAAATTTTTTTATATATGACTGAAAAAAATGTAAAAATTGCAGTCATAGTTCCAACATTACATAGATCTTTATTGCTTAAAAATTTTTTAGCTTCGTTGAAGACGCAAACAATTCAGCCATCAGTGTGCGTAATTGTAGATCAAAGTGATAATGATAAAACAAAAGTTTTATTTCAAGATACCGATTTAAATAAAATTGAAAAAGTCTATATCCATCAACAAGAGAGATCGTTATTAAAAGCTAGAAATAACGGTATTCGAAATTGTGGAGATGTAGACTTCATTTGTTTTTTTGATGACGATGTTACCTTATCTCCCGATTACTTAGAGATACTTGTTAAGATTTTACAGAATGATTTAGCTAAAAAATATGCTGGATGTATGGGTACAATTGATAACATAGTTAACTCAAAGTCATTTATATCTAAAGTATTTATGCTCCCCCATATGGGTAGTGGAATGTTTATGCCCAATGGAATGCCAACGTTTCCTCATTGTAATCGTGAAGCTTCAGAAACCGAATTCGTTTCAGGAGGAATGTCAATGTACCGTGCCGATATTTTAAAATCATATATGTATGATGACAAGATGGTTGGTTATGGATATGGAGATGACATAGATCTCTGTTATCGAATTACTAGAAAATATAAATTTTACTATGAGCCCAAAGCAAAAATTCATCAAGTAGATGATGTTCCCGGAAGAGATCCAGGTATCAAGCATCGTAAAGGACAGTTACAGAATATTTATTATTTAACTGAAAAAAATATTGGATTGAACTTTAAAACAATCATATTAATGCTTTGGACTTTTATTGGTTTTACTCTTGAAGATTTAGTACGTCTGAAAAGATCAGCGTTTTTAGGTGATTTGCTAGGTATTTGGAACGTTTTATTTAAACGAATCGATACAATTGAAGGGTATCAGAAATTAAAATAACTAAATACTTGGTTTATTAACTATGATTTTGCTTCCTTCAGAATCAAACTTAATTTTTACATGAATTAATTTGTTGAGTGAATTACGAACGCGCTCTTGATTTTCAGGTTTAACATAAAATACCATAAATCCACCGCCACCAGCGCCTAAGAGTTTGCCTCCAATGGCACCAGCCTCTTTTGCTGCAGTATAAATTTCATTGATTTGATCATTTGATACAGACGTCGAAAGTGTTTGTTTTAACATCCATGTTTCATGAAGTAATTTACCAAAGTCATCAAGGGGAGCACTTTCTGAAGTAACTATTTTTAAGGCATCACTTACGAGATGAGATATAGCTTTCAGTTCTGATTCTTTTTTATCAAAGTTATCGATTTTTGTTTTCGCGATATCAGATGCAAAACGAGAAAATCCGGTAAAACATAGCATCAAATTTTTTTGTAATTCTGATTTTTTATCCTTACTCATCTCAACCGGAATAACGTCGAAAGTATTGTCTTTGAAAAATTTGATGTGATTAAAACCACCAAATGCTGCGGCGATTTGGTCTTGAGAGCCCACAACTTCTTTTATGACTTCTTGTTCAATGTGGAGAGCTTTTTTGGCTAAACCTTCTTTTGTAATCAATTTACCTTCGAGTGCGTAGATTGCATTAATAAGGCCAACTGTAAACGCAGAACTTGAACCTAAGCCAGATCGTGCAGGAAGGTCTCCATCGTAATGAATTTCAAGTCCACTGTTTTGATTTAACTCTTTTAATACTGCGCGTACAGCAGGGTGTTGAATTTCATCTACTGTTTGTGTTGTTTCAACCTTAGAATAAACAATACGATTTTTATGATTAAAAAATGGAGGTAAATATCGGCATGAAATATAGCTGTACTTATCAATTGTTGTTGTAAGAACTGAACCTGAGTTTTTTAAATACCATGCCGGATAGTCTGTTCCGCCGCCAAAAAAAGAAATACGAAATGGAGTGCGACTAATAATCAAACTTAAACCCGCTCTTTCAAAATCTGAATGATTCGTTCAGATGTTTTTCCATCACCAAGCCATTGTATCGATTGAGGAG
>CAZNGN010000026.1:17036-27495 GCA_964572865.1 uncultured Bacteriovoracaceae bacterium
TAATTTTTAAAAAAATGTAATGTCTGATCAACCATTTTTTCAATCGGATTTGTTTCTCCAACCATAATGCTGTTGCCAGCTTCAAGTGATTCGGGTCTTTCGGTTTTTAAACGAGGAACAGCAACGGGAATTCCCAATAAAGGACCTTCTTCTTGTCCTGTTCCTGAATCTGAAATCAAGCCTTCAGAGTCATACTGAAGACGAATGAAATCTAAAAATCCAAAAGGACCTTCAAGAGAAATATATTTTTTGTCTTTTAATAAGTTATTTTGTTCGATCATTTTTACTGCACGGTTAAATCGAACCAACCGAATTGGCTTATTTGTATTTTTTCCGACTTCATTTAGATATGTCAAAATATGATTATATTGTTCGACTGTTTTCAGATTTTCTGTGCGGTGAATATCAGCAAGATAAAAACCACCTTTGCGTGCGCCGGTAGGCATCAACTCTTTAATGATTTCAGTCATTGTGTTTCCAACGACATAAATATCATTTGGATTTTTATTTTCTGCAATTAAACGTTCTTTATAAAGTGGTGTGTAAACAAAAACGAGATCTGAAACGTAGTCACAGCAAACGCGATTCACTTCTTCGGGCATTCTGCGATCATATGATCGCATTCCACCTTCAATGTGACCGATTCGATATCCTTCTTTAAATAGGGGAACGCTTGCTAATGCTGTATTTGCATCTCCTAAAAATAAAGTAATATCAGGATTTATTTTTTTGTTTTTTAAAGTTTCAATCAAAGCCTTACTCAAATAAGAAAGCTGTTCATAATGATTAGAACTGCTACGTCCAGTGTCTAGCGTGATGTCAGGGTTTCTAATTTTAAGATCTTGAAAAAAAACGCGGCTTAATTCGTCATCGTAGTGTTGACCCGTATGAATCATAATGTGATTAAAGTTTTGATCGAGCTTTTCAAATACTTTAGACATCCTGATAAAATCAGGGCGAATTCCAGTAACGGTTACAACGGTTTTCATGAGAATTTTATACCTTAGCTGCACCCTGTCTAACAACGAAAATACCTTGATGCTATGTGAATTATATAGGAAAACTAGCAAATCATGAAAAATGTATTGGTTTTAGGCGCAAATGGAATGCTTGGCTACACGCTTGGCATTTATTTTAAAAAATCAGGCTATAAAACTACACTTTTAACTCGCAACGAGTTTGATATTGCAAATGATTCTTTTGAAAAGTTTCAAGAATTAGCACATAACGCTGATGTAGTTATCAATTGTGCTGGAGTGATTAAATCGCTCATCCCAAACATTTCTGAGAAAGTTGTCATGAAAGTGAACGCAGACTTTCCGAATCAATTAGCAAAGTTTTGCGAACAAAAATCGATTCCTTGCATACACATCACATCCGATTGTGTGTACAACGGATTAAAAGGTAATTATTCAGAAAAAGATTCTAGTGACGCGTTTGATCTGTATGGAAAAAGTAAAGCAGCGGGAGATACTAATCATTGCATGACGTTGCGAACTTCTATTATTGGAGAAGAAAGAAGAAATGGTCATCGCTGTTTATTAGAATGGGTTCGAAGTAACGCAAACAAAGAAGTACAAGGATATACGAATCATATTTGGAATGGCGTTACCACTTTATATTTAGCTGAAATTATAAAAGGTATTTTAGAAAAGAATTTATATCAAAAAGGAATTTTTCATATTCATACTCCTAAAACGATTACCAAAGCAGGGTTGTTAAAACTGATTTCAGATATTTATGAATTAAATTTAAAAATTAAATTAGTAGAAACCGATCCAAAATGTGATCGCAGTATGACCAGTGTTTATGATTTAAGTAAAAGACTGTGTACGAAATCATTTGAAACACAAATAAGAGAGTTAAAGGGTTTTTTTAAGCAACTCGATTAAAGCTGAATCCAATTTTCAGGAATTAAATCAATCGTATTAATTGTTGTATCATTGAACCACTTTTTGGGAGCGATCACTATTTTTTGCGAATTTTGATTTAGCCAAGCGCCCCACCAACTAAAACTACTGTTTGCAATGATATTGTGCTTACATGCGGACATGAGCCTTAAATCTTCGTGATCTAGTTTTCCGATATTGAAATCAATAAATTCAGTATTATCGTCTAATGTAAGATTTTGCTTTGACCACTCGATATCATCTGAAAAAACAAAAAAATGAGGGTTGGTAATTTTAGATTTAACAAAAGAAATTGCAGTTTGATAATATTCTAAGCTACATGTGCCGTGAACTTGGTTCGTGTTTGAATTTGTAACATAGTCAGCTCTACGCACATGAATAGATATAGAGTTTACGTTTGAAATTTGTTTTAACATTGTTTGGTTTTGAAAATTAGGTGTGTTTTTAAATTGAAAATCATTTCTGATTTCAGATTCAATAGATTTAAAATATTTTTCTGATTGAAAGTATCCATCAAGATATAAATTAGATCCCATTTTAAAAACAGATGAGTTAAATTGAAAATAAGTTTCTTTATAAGTGGGATATAGTTTAAAAAGTTTAATTAATACTTTTGAAAATAAATTTTGGTTTCGATTTAAA
Source organism: uncultured Bacteriovoracaceae bacterium (assembly GCA_964572865.1). Taxonomy (GTDB): domain Bacteria; phylum Bdellovibrionota; class UBA1018; order UBA1018; family UBA923; genus CAZNGN01. Next base: position 19,589 of record CAZNGN010000026.1, read on the forward strand.
AAACGATCTAACTCTTGATCTGTTGCGTTTTGATATTCTAACGTAAAGTGATCTAATGAAAATTTACGAATTTGATTTGGATTGTCTAAATCTCTTGAGTCGATCAAAAGTGTAGTGTTGTTTTGAATGGCAATAGATTTAGCTGCAGCAAATTGAAAAAGCTGATTACCTAAACCACCGATAAGACGCACTATAACCATAGCTTTATTATATTGTTTTTGTATTAAAAATCCATAAGATAGCAGTGAAATAAATGCAAAATCATAATATAAAATATCGACCTGACATTGACGGACTAAGAGCAATTGCTGTGCTCTCAGTAGTGCTTTTTCATTTATTTCCAAATCGTCTACCGGGTGGATTTATTGGTGTAGATGTTTTTTTTGTTATTTCTGGGTATTTAATTACCCAAATAATCTATTCTGATTTATTAAAAAATCAATTTTCTTTTCAACAGTTTTACATTCGAAGAATTAAACGTATTTTTCCTAGCTTAATAGTTACATTAATTATTACGACTATTTTGGGATATCATTTTTTAAATCCTGATTTATTTTCAAAATTAGGTAAACATATTACTTCAAGTTCTTTTTTTTATTCAAACTTTACTTTGTTAAATGAGATAAATTATTTTGATCAAAATTCGAAATATAAACCATTACTACATATTTGGTCGTTAGCAATTGAAGAGCAGTTTTATTTATTTTGGCCGATACTTTTATTTGCCTCGTACAAATTGTTTCGTAAAAAAATTATTTTAGTTCTAAGTGTTTTGGCTGGAATTTCGTTATATTATTGCATTCAAACTTCTAACTCAAATGTCTCTCTAGCGTACTATATGCCGCAGTCTAGAATGTGGGAATTAGCAATTGGAGGAATTGTTTCTTTTAAAAACAATTCAAATAGAGTTACAAATCCAGTATTTTCTTTGATGGGATTAGTATTAATTATATTTTCATTTTTTATTATAAATGAAAAAAGCATATTTCCCGGAAGTATCGCTTTATTACCAGTTGTCGGCACTTATTTGGTTTTAATTTCTAATGGGAATCATGTTTTTAATACTAAGTTATTAGGAAATAAAATTTTAGTCTGGATCGGGTTGATCAGTTACCCCATTTATTTGTTGCATTGGCCATTGATTTCTTTTGCACATATTAACTCGTCTATGAACGGTATTGCTATTAATAACAAATTAAAGCTAATGATTTTAATGTGCACTATTATAGGAGCGTGGATCATAAAGTCACTGATCGAAGATCCAATACGTAAATCAAAACAGAACAAAAAAGTCACCATACTACTATTATCAACAATGCTTATAGTGGGAATGTTTGGTCTATTTATAACCAGATCAAATGGATTTTCATTTATTTATCCTGCAGAAATTAAAAAATACATTCAGCCAATTGATTTTCAATTTGATCAAAATGCAAGATTTGGAATTTGTCATTACGAAACGCGAGGGTATGCACCTATTCGTCCATTTGAAAATGAAATTTGTTTAGAAAAAAAACGTCCATTACTAGTACTTTGGGGAGATTCATACGCCGCAGCTTTGTATCCCGGTTTAAGGTCAATTCAAAATAAGTTCACGTTTGGAATAGCTCAATTTACTCAGTGTGGAACTCCTCCTTTTTTAAATGTAAATTGGAATAATGGGTGTAGAACTTTTCAAGAAGCCAACAGATGGAATCAAAATGTATTAGAATATATTTCTAAAGCGCAACCAGAATACGTTTTGTTACACTCAGTTAATTTTATAAATATTAAATTACTTTACAATGAATTAAAATTGATTGCTCCTAAAATAAAATCAATTTCAAAAAATACTAAAATCGTAGTGATTGGATACATTCCAATGTGGGGAAATGAATCTGAAAGTTTGTCGAATCAATACTTCAGGTATTATAAAAAATTTCTTAAAATTCCTGAACCATATACTAAAGTTGGATTAGTAGATTCTGTTCAGAAAGAGCCTACAGAGTGGATAGATTCAGTTTCGAAATTAGGTGTAAAATATATTTCTGCGTACGATGCTTTATGCAATGAAAATGGTTGTTTATCACGGGTTGACGATACTCCCGACGGATTAATTGTGATTGATCAAGGGCATTTGTCTAAAAAAGGATCAGAATATTTAATTCATAGAATATCTAAACAAATATTTAATTAAATTTTCTTACTAGCCACAATATGAAGTCCATAGCTTAATAAATCAGAACTATTCGTAGCTTCATTCGATTTACGTTCAAGTGCTTTCAAAAATATTTTTCTCGCATAGTCCTCAATTAATGAAAAAGGATTTGCGTTAAACTGTTGATTAATATGAATTGATCTTCGAATTTCTTGAGATAAAAATTGGTAATAATTTCCATTATAAGAAATTTCGTCGATTTTAAATCCCAATTGTGAAAGATGGTGTTCATAAAAATATTTTGAAAAGCCAGAGTAATAAAAGAATGGGGCCATGTGAGTTAGGCTACAAAATGGTGCAGTAATGATTAGTTGGCCGCCTGGCTTTAGTAATCTTTGAAATTCAGTTAATGCTAAAATTGGATTTGGTATGTGCTCTAAAACTTCAGTGCATAATATGATATCAAAAGAAGAGTCCTCCTCAGGTATTGATGTAATATCTGAAATAATGTTGTGATCTTGATTGTCCCAAGTGCCCATTTGCATGCCTGAGCGATTTCCAACTCCATCATATTTTGCAAAGTCTTGAGAAATGTATTCCAAATGTGAGCAGTATTTTTTGTATATTTTTTCACCTGCTCCAGCGTCTAATATCCGTTTGTGATTAGGCAGAGACACCAGTTTTGAAATGACCCATTCATTACGATTGTTGTCATTTTCTTCACCAAAAACTTTTTTCATATACATTCATAGTTATTATATTTTTTAAAATAATAACAATGGTTTTAACTGTGATGCGCATTTAGAGCAATGCGTTAAGGAAATTTAAATTGTAATGTTGGTAAATATAAGGAAAATCATTGAATGAAATCGAATCCTAAAATTGGATTTATGCAAGGTAGATTGAGTCCTAAGCCAGTCGATCGTATTCAGGCATTTCCCAAAGATTCTTGGAAACAAGAGTTTGAACACGCACAAAAAATTGGATTCGATTGCATTGAATTGATTTACGATGATTTATATTTCGACCTAAATCCGTTGTGCTCGAAAAAAGGACATCAAGAGCTCGTAGAGCTGTCAAATAAATACAAAGTTATTTTGCATTCAATTTGTGCTGATTATTTTATGGTGCACCCATTAATTGAGGCAGAAGTAAAAGCCAATGAATTAATCAAAATTTCACACGATATCGGATGTCAGATTGTTGAGTTCCCATTCGTAGATACTTCGTCGTTGATTCATCATAAAAATATTAATGAATTGACTCATGTTTTACAGCGAATTTCAAGGCTTGCAAAAAACTTCAATATTAAAGTTGCACTAGAAACAGATTTACCTCCCAAAGAGTTTAAAGAATTCTTAAATCAATTTGATGATAATGTAGGGGCAAACTTAGATTTAGGTAATTCAGCAGCCCAAGGCTACAACGTAGAAGAAGAGTGTGCTGAATTTGGTAGTCGCATTTTAAATATACATATTAAAGATAGAAAATTGAAAGGTACTACCGTCCCACTATTAGAGGGCAATGTTGATTTTGAAAAAGCATTTTATTCGCTAGGTAAATTAAAATACAATGGTGATTTTATTCTGCAAACGGCACCAGATCCAAATTATTTAGCTGTCGCAGAAAAATATAAAAATATAGTCAATGAATATATAAAGAAGTATATGAATTAAATATGAAAGATAAAAAAATACTTATTGTTGGATCAACCTATGGATTAGGATTTGAAACTGCAAAACAATTTTATAAAAAGGGCGCTCAGATTTGGATTTGTGGAAGAAATAAAGATACAGCTCAAGAAGCATCTCAAAAATTAGGAAATTGTAATTACTCAGTTGCAGATGTTTCAAAAGAGATTGATAGAAAACGTTTATACGAAGAGGTTATATCAAGCTGGCAAGAAACTGATACGTTAGTATTAAATGTGGGGAGCGGAAAGTCAAAAAATGGATTTGAATTTGACCATGAAGAACTTAAACGTGTTGTAGACTTAAATTTGTTTACGCATATCGAATTAGTTCAGTTGTTTAAAAGTAAAATTAAAGAAAGTGTGATCAGTGTTTCGTCAATCGTTGCTGACGCCGTATTAAGTGCTCCCATTCCGTATTCAATTTCAAAAGCAGCATTAAATCATTTTGTTAGATGCGCTTCATCTGAATTGTATGAAAAATATAAAATCCGCTATAATGCTGTAGCGCCGGGGAATGTTTTAATTGCTGGCAATTCATGGGATCAAAAGCTTAAATCTGAAAAAGAAAAAACATTAGATTATATTGAGAAATCAACTTCAATGAACCGTTTTGCACATCCAGAAGAAATTGCAAACGTGATCGTTTTCTTAAGTTCAAATGGATCTCAATACATCAATGGACAAGTAATTAAAGTTGACGGTGGATCGCCAAAGTTAAAGTATTAAGAATATGAATAGCTCATATGATGTAATCATTCCTATTTATAATTGCGAAAAATATATCGTTTCAAGTATTGAATCGGTGGTAAATCAAACGTTAAGGCCACAGAAAATTATTTTAGTAGATGATGAATGTACAGACCGAAGTATAAGCTTAGCAAAAAATTATTTATCAAAATTTTCAATACCATTTGAGGTTTGTCGACAAAAAAATAAAGGAATTGGTGGAGCGAGAAACCTTGGATTAACGAAGTCAGATTCTGACTGGATTGCTTTTTTAGATGCAGATGATCTTTGGGAGCCCAAAAAAATTGAAAAACAATTTGAATTGCTTACTAAAACAACGCTTCAAAATGTGGGAGTGATTTATAGTAATTACATAAATATAGATGAAAATTTAAATGTCACATCCGAGCCAGTTGTAAAAGCAAAGCTAAAAGGAAAAATATTTGAATCGCTCCTAAAAGAAAATCTAATTTCAGGAAGTGGTAGCGCTGTAATAATGAAGCGAGAATGTTTTTTGAAAATTGGATATTTCGATGAAAGCAGACTGCCTACCGAAGATTGGGATTACTGGATGCGGGCATCAATGCATTATGAATTTGATTTTTGTGAAGAAGCATTGGTTAAAATTAGAAGACATCAGACAAATACAACAAACTACCACAAACAAGAATATTATTTAAATTCTCGCTTGATGTTTTATTGTAAATATTTGCCTTTTTTAAATAAGAAACCAGATGGAATAATAAATGAAATTCGAGAAATCTTTTTTCAGATTTCATTTTTAAAAAGCCTAAGTTATTTAGCCAAATTGATGCGAATTTATAAATATAGTACAAATAAAATTATTAAAATTTACATTGCAGTTTTTATGCAAAAAATGTTTTGGACGTTATTCAAAATAAAACTGGTAAATGAAATTAATTATAAAGAGATAGAGAACAGGTTGAGAAAATATTAGGTTCTTTGTATCGAATCAATTCGGTGGAGTGCGATATTAAATAGCCCATTGATTATGCCAAGTACTCCCCTTTTATCACGATTTAAAAGTAGACGAAACTGAAGTGCAATACAAGAAATTACAAACTTTATTACACTAAAATGAATTGTGTTTCTATTCTTTCTGCCGACGTAGTATGTATTTTGAATGTACTGCTTGTGCATTAAATAGCTATTAGGTCGAGCTATGGATGAGTGATAGTGATAACATTGAGCTTGTGGCGTATAATAAATTCGGTTTTCAATGCCAATTCTTGCTGACAGATCTACATCTTCAGCAATTGCGCCGTCCTTCATGTTTTCATCAAATTTAGCATCACATATAATTTTAGTTCTAAATACTCCGAGCCCAGCAGATATAAATGAACAATAGGAAGGTTTGTTTTTCCAATGAGGAGTAGTAGCAAATCCAGACTGCCAAATTTGTCCATCACCTGGACCGGGTAATTGAAATAAGTTTTCCCATTTTGAAAGAGGAGTTGCAGATAAGTTAAGCATTGTACCCATTGCAGCATGAATGGTTGGGTTGTTCTGAAGTTCTTTTACTAAAACTTCAAAGTAGGTGGGAGTTAAAACTAGATCGTCATCTAATATTGCTGTAAATTCATGAGAAATTGAATGTTTTAATCCAATATTTCTTGCAATGTTCACGCTTTTAATCTCAAGAGAAATATATTGAATCTGAAAATTAAATTGTAAAGTAAGTTCATTAATTCGTGAATCATTACTTTGGTCAACGATTATTACAGTTGATGGTAGATAAGTTTGAGTCTGAATCGAATCTAAAAGATTCTTTATTGATTCAAATCTACCAATCGTTGGTATAATTACTGAAAGACTCATGTCCGCCTATCCTTTAAAACAGTTCGAATTGCTTTTTTAGCAGAGTGTTTTAATTGATTGTACTTCGTTGAGTAAATGGCAAAGCAGAGTTTAGCAAATATGTATTTTGAAAATAGTAAATAATCTTTATGTAGAATTGAATATTTATATTTCGTACTAATCACAGATATAAAATGAATAATAAAAAAAATTATTTTAAAAAAATCTTTAAAATATAGAGTATTGTTGATGTCAAAATCTGTAAGTATTTTAAGCAATGATTCATTATTTGAAAATTGTTTAAAATAATTATGTGAAGTTTTAATTACACTTTCATGTAGTTTGCTTATATTAGAATTTGATCGGTTTTGGTCATGTTGACGATAATGAACTAAAATATCTTCTAAATTAGCTCCCTTATTACTAAGAATAATTCTAGAAAAATATTCATAATCTTCAGCTTGATATTCTTTGGAATAATAACCAACTTGATTTAATATAGACTTTCGAAACATAACGGATGGATGACAAAAATAAGTATTAAATATAAATTTCCAGGCTAGTACCAGTGAATTAGATGGATGATTGATTTTCAGTACCCGTCCTTCAAGATTAAAGGGCGCGTAACCAGTACCAATGATGGCAATATCATCGTGTTCTTCTAAAAAGTTAACTTGTTTTTCTAGTCGATTTGATTCGTATAAGTCATCACTATCCGCTCTCGCTATGTATTTGCCTTTGGCAATTTGCAGGCCTGAGTTGAGTGCTCCGACAATCGATTTTTCATTTTGATTGTTAATGATTTTAAATCTTAAATCTTTTTGGGTCCATTTTTCAAGAATTGATAATGTATCATCGTTTGATGGATCGTATATGAACAAGCATTCAAAATTTATATAAGTTTGTTTGCTTATTGTTTGAATCGTTTCATCTACATATTTCGCAGATTCATACACTGGCATTACAATGCTTACCAATGGTTGAGCGATCGATTTCATCAATGTGTAAACCAGTACGGTTGAATAACTTCTGATTTAGAGTCAGTTTTATTTTTTGACTCTTGTACAGTAGATTCAATTAATTCAAAAAGTGAAAAAGTTTTAAAGCGAGATCGCCATATGGCAGAATCATTTAATAATCGTTTTGATTCATTTAGATACTTTTGTGCCTTATTGAACTGACCCAATTTAGTTTCTACAACTGATTGAAACAACGTAGATAAAGGGTTTTCAATCGACATTCTGGTTGAAACGTTGTGCAAAAAAGATCTCATTTTAATTAATTTCCATTCATTCGATTCATCCAAAATCTTTTTGTAATTAATTAAGTAATCAATCGTAATCCACAGATCGCTTAACTGCTCAGCATTGGGTACTGAATCTAAATTTAAATTTGGAATATCAAAATAATTTATAAATTCAGAAGTTATGTTCTTTTCAGATGTTTCTCGAAATCTTTGTTTATCACTTGCTCGAACAGTATTGCTGTTAGGATTAGAAGGATTGATTAATCCATCCGCTACCATGTGATTAT
>CAZNGN010000026.1:27505-41370 GCA_964572865.1 uncultured Bacteriovoracaceae bacterium
CGGAAGGGGTTGCAAAAGCGCTACGCCATTCCAATCAAATCGTATATCTTGTGCAACACGAACTGTATCGAGAAGTTGACGAAATGTTTCGTGTGGAAAACCAATGATTAAGTAACTTCTCACAAAAATATGAGGGTAAGATTTCATAATTTCACTCAGTTTATAAAAATGTTTTACTTGTGAAGGTTTATGAACTTTCTTTAATATTTCTTCGTTACCTGACTCAACCCCTACGTTCACTGCTATACATCCAGATGCTGAAGCTGCGTCTACAATTTCAGGATTTAGTACAGCTGCAGAAGCAATGATTCCATTCATGGCATCCCATGTGATTTTTAAATTACTTTTCACAATTTCATTAAATAAAGCTACTGCGCGAGTTTTATTGTAAAACAAGTCATCATCAAGCCAGCTAATGTGATTGATTCCATAATGTTCTTTGTAATATTTAATTTCATCTACCACAGCAGATACGTTTCTAGATCTAACCGAAAGTCCATTAAAATTGCGTACACTGCAAAATGAACAACGAGCTCTGCATCCACGGTTACTTAATACAGAGGTATTTCTAGAATTGAGCGGAAGCCAATATCTAAAAGATCCATTTTCACCGTGTGAAATATATTCCCCGATATCAATATCAAGATAATCAGGTTGAATATCGATCTCATTTTCATTGGGAATGATTCGTCCGGTTGAAGTGCTAAGCTTTCCATTTATTAAACTGCAAATTTGACTTACGTGTTGTTCGCTTAATCTACCATTGATAAATTCCATAAACTGCGGAAAGCTTTGATCGCCTTCATATTGTGAAATAAAGTCTATACTTGCACAGTCTTTTAAAACTTGTTCTGTCGCATTGGTCATATGCACACCACCACCTATGATAGGAGTTGATGGAGCAATGCTACGAATGTAGTTTGCAGATTGAATTGTAATGTCATTGGACATACTAAACATACACGTTAATCCGATTAGATCCGGATTAAATTCTGCAATACGATTCTGAATTAACTCTTTCCATAATTTGTTGACTTTATTTTGTGCAACATCAAGTGAATCATTGGTGTGAATTAAATATCTTAACAATTCATTGTTTAGATCAAGAATGCTGACTTCATAATTATATTTCTTTAAATGAGCTGTGAGAATGCCAATTCCATAGGGAGGTCCATTGAAATATCTTTTGGATTTAGCAATTTCTAAGTTAAGAGCTTCAACAGGAAATTGTATGGGTTGAACAAAAAGTATTCTTTGGTAGGAGCCTTTATTAAATACTTTTTTGATTTTATTAATAATGTCTAAATTAAGCGACGCGTTATTTAAATCATGTGCAGTCGTTATAGTGGTATTTAGCTCCATAAGTTATGGCATTTAGCATATTATTATAATTTAATAAATTTCTTTAAATTTAAATCATCTAAAATGGTCAAGAAATCACTTGCAAATACAATGCGAACGATTCATAAATTCAGTTTAGGTATTTAAATGATGGATTTTTCAAAAGAATTAAACAAAGAACTTGTGAACAAATATGCTGGTCGAGCATTCATGTACACAGAATATCCGCATAAGAAGTTTTGGAACAATGATCACAAAACAGATAAAAACTATCGTAAGGCATTACTAAATTTAAGCCAACAAAATCCAAATTCGCCAATATTGTTATATGTTCATACTCTTCATTGTCAAAAACAGTGTTATTTTTGCACATGTCATACAGCAATCACTAACGATTACAGTGATGTAAAAACTTATTTAGAGCTTTTATTTAAGGAAATTGAATTATTGTCTTCTTACTTGAATGAAATTCATTTTAAGCCAAACATAAAAGAGATTCATTTGGGTGGTGGTTCACCAACTTTCATGAACCAAGCAGAATTTGATAGTCTTGTAGATAAGCTGCAAAAATTGGCTGATTTTAAAAATCTAGCTGAATTTTCTATTGAGATTGATCCTCGTAGAGTTAAAAAAGACAAAATGCACTACTATGCACAAAAAGGAATCAATCGAATTTCGTTTGGAATTCAAGATTTTGATTTAGAAGTTCAAAAGGCAGTCAATCGAGTACAGCCAGTTGAATTAATCGAAAATTTGCTTACGGATGATATTCGAGCGTTGTTTTCTAATGGAGTAAGTTTCGATATTATTTGTGGATTACCAAACCAAACTACCGAGTCTATTAAAAAAACAATGCAAAAAATTATTGAAATTTCACCAGATAGACTTTGTTTAAATTATTTACATATGTCTCCGAAATTTGCTCCACATCAAATGCTCATGCCGCAAGATAAAATTCCAGGAGCTTTTGAGAGAAAGGCACTTTTTGTACAAGCATTGAAAGAGTTATTAGAAAATGGGTATGTTCGAACAGGATATGATCATTTTGCAAAACCTACTGATGCAGTCGCAAAAGCAATGACAGATGGTAAAATGCAATGGAACTCTTTGGGAGTAACTCCCGGACGCTGCGAAGAAATGTTAGGCGTTGGCGTACACAGTTATTCTCGAATTGGTGAAACGTATTATTCTCAAAACTATTTTGAAGTAGATAAATATGAGGCATGTTTGTCTAAAAATGAATTTCCGATTTATCGTGAATATGTTTTGAAAGAAGAAGATATTTTAAGAAGATTTGTAATTCAATCGCTTAGAAGTTATTTTCAGGTTCAGTATAAAGAAGTGATGGGTCGATTTCAGGTTAATTTTCTTGAACATTTTAATTCAGAAGTAGATTCTTTAAAAGAATACGAAATTGACGGAATCATTAAATTTGAAAAAGACAAACTCGTCATAACTGAAATTGGCTATCAGTTTGCAGATATGATCTGTGAAAAGTTTGATACTTTTTATCGCGGTAATTCATTTAAAAATTAAATTTCTTTACAGTCCCAAGATGATTCAGCATGAACCAGAGAGTTGTAACTTGGACGTTCGCCTTCAATGATAAAGCTAGAAATAAAATCATTTGAAACCTTAAAGGTCATGTCTTGTCCCGTATTATAATTACTAATTTCTTCACTTGTATCACGATTACCTAGCATAATATTAAAAGAGTACACCCCCGGTACTAAACTCACATTTTGAAATGTGACTTTTAATCGATATCGTTTATTTTGTTGAAGTGAACCGATCTTGGCAGTTCGATGTGTGATTGTATTGTCGTACACCAAGTTCCACGGATAAACTTGTGGATGTGAAAAACCTACGCCAAAGTATGGTTTTTCTAAATTTATTTTTAATTCAAAATCATAATAAATGGTTATATTTTCACCTATTGCAACACGATCTGTTTTGTTTCCGTTCGCATCTAACAGACCAACTCCATATTGAGTAATTCTGTTGTCTGCAAAACCCACTTCATGCGTTTTGTCTCTCAACTCTGATTCAAGTTCTTTTTTGCGAGAGAGTGATCGGTATTTGGATACTACATCTAACGTTTCGCCTTGATGTAATATTTGACCTTGATTGAGTAAAATCACCTCATCACAAATGCTTTCAATCATACTCATATTATGACCGATAAAAATCACCGCATGAGCTCTTTTTTTATGTTCTTGAATTTTTCGTAGGCATTTATTTTGAAAACTAAAATCACCAACAGCCAAAACTTCATCTATGAGTAAAATGTCAGGCTCACAATGAATGGCAATCGCAAATGCCAATCGAGCATGCATTCCAGATGAATATGTTGAAACAGGTGAATCAATAAATTGTCCAATATCTGCAAAGTCTATTATACTTTCTAGTTTCTGATCGATTTCAGTTTTCTTCATTCCAAGGATAATGCCATTTAAATAAATATTTTCTCTTCCAGACATATGCGGATGAAAACCAGCGCCCAACGCAATCAAGCCACCAATGGTACCGTTGATTGTAACTTTTCCCGAATCAGGTGGGTAAATTCCGTTTAATATGCGAAGTAATGTAGATTTACCCGCTCCATTCATTCCGATGATTCCTAAAATTTGTCCTTTTTTCAGTTCAAAACTAATGTTCTGAAGTGCCCAAAATTCACTTGTACGCAACGATTCTTGTTTTTGATCTATTCCAAATAATATTTTACTAATATCAACCGTACTGTACAGCATGCTTCTCTTCAGGTGCCGGCAAAACTTTTTTGAAATATTTTCAACTTTTAAAACGACATCTGTATTCATTGCATTCTTTCAATTACACGATCTTCAGCTAGAAAAAACCATTTCCAGCAAATTAAAAATAAAAAAATCGAAAATAAATAGGAATAATAAAAGTGTGATCCAGTAGGAAAGTGACCTTCGATGATTAGTTCTCTGTTAGCTTTTACCAAATGAGTAAGTGGATTCCATTTCGTAATCATTTGAAGGTGCGAATTAGGTATTTCAGAAGAATATACAATCGGCGTAATCCAAATCAAAATTCCAAAAAACAATTCTGAAACTTTTTGCACTTCTTGTAACAAAACACCATACAAAGAGACGAGAAGTCCAATTCCTGCACCTATGAAAAAAAACGGCATCGCAGTTAACGGAAAAAAAATAATTTTCCATGATGGAGTAATGTGAAATAAAAGCATTATCAAAAGATTAAGAATAAAAAATACTAAAAACGAAACCAAATGCTGGGCAACCTGTTTGAAAAATAAAATTTCATGAGGAAAACGAACGAGTGTAATGAAATGTGCGCCAGAAGATAGCGTTTCAGATGCAGCTTTATAAAATCCTACAAAAAGTCCCCAAAGGCAGGTGTTGATTAAAATATATATTGGGTAGGGAATTCCTACATTTCCTGAATTAATTACACCTGTAAATTGCATAAAAATCCAAGATAGAGATGCAATAACGGGTGATAAAATAATCCAACTAACTCCTAAAATTGTTTTACGGTACGAAAATAAAAAGTCACGCTTGAATAAAATTACCAGTAAATCATAGTGAGAGGTGATAGCACGAACCATATCGACCCAAATTCGAATAAAACCTAGCTTTTGTTTTGAGTTGGGTTCGAATGTTGTAATGTTTCTTGTATGGTTCATTACTTTGTTTTATAAACTATATAATTTTGAATCAAAAGTTCTTTATGATTAATGCAGTGAGTTAGTTGCCGTTATGGATATAAATTATAGTGAAATTGAACATATTTATTTTATATCCAACTTACATAGCATCCAATCCTTCTTATCCCACATCAATCCAAATGAAAAAAATCTAATAGTAATGGGAGATTCTCAGTCATTACATATTTTTTTAAATGAAGCGCTTCCGAACACTCCAAAAATTATTTTACCAATTTTTGAAAATTATTGGAATTTAGAATCAAAAAATATTTATTCTTGGATTAAAAATCTCATATTACGTCGAAATGAAAATAATAAATTTTTTAGTAAATTTAGTAATAATGTAAATGTTTACTTTATTGGAAATTTTCATATTTTAACATTTGCGTTAGTATTCAGTGTTTTAACTGAAAAGAAAGTAAAAATATTTCAACTACCTTTGTTGACCAATTCTTATAAGATCGAAACGACTAATAAAAACGAACTTAGTCGTGAACAAAAGGTTGCTGCCTTTTTGGTAAGTCAAATTACGAAATTAAAAATTGGTTTTTCAAAATGTCTTACTGAAAGTCCTCAAAATATGTATGGGTTTTGCCTTCTGGCAGGATATAAGTCTGTAGATGTAAAAAAATTATCATGGAAAGAAATTATAGTTAAACTTAATATTCTGCCAATTCGACCAAAAACTAATGATGTACTTTTTATCGATGGTCCCATTCAAGACTTGGGTATTGAAAAAATTAATATTATTAAAACTCAACAGCGGTTAGTGGCGTTAATCAAAAGACTTCAATCACAAAATAGTAAAATATATTTAAAACCACACTATAGTTCTCCGATGACATCATTTGATAATACGGAAGTGCGAAATTCATTTGTGCTTTTACAAAAGCAGTATCCTGTTGAAATTTACATTCCTTTTTTCAAAAAAATCTATTTGTTTAGTTCTGCAGCTACATTGATTTTTGAAGAGTGCTCAGATGATGTGAAAATAACATCTTGTGCCAAACTTGTTGAAATTGATGATTCAATTTCAAGTAAAAAATATGAAAATTATGTAGATAATGTATTTTCAAGTTTTAAACATATTCAGTTTTGCTTGCCGGAATCAGGTAATTATGAAAAAAATAGTTAAAATTAAGAATGAAGGTATCAAATGAATCATATTGAAGTGAATCGCAATATCGAATCAGTAATGAGCGAATTAGACAAATGGGTTTCAACCTGTGGTAGTGGCAGATACAGCGATGAGAGTGTTGAGTTTGATGAGGCACTATTTTCATTGCCTGAAAATTTTGGAATTCAACAAATTAGAGCAGAAATTAAAGAATTTGCTGCAATGTTGCTCTTAAGAAAAAATATTCATCATATTTTAGAAATTGGGTTTGGATATCATGGCAGCACACATTTTTTATGGAGAATGATCGCTGATAAAGTAACCAGCATTGATTATCAGCAATTGCGAATCAATGCATTTGGTGAAAACACACGAAAATTTTACGGCAAATGGATTTTAGACGATAGAAAAAGTTCTTTTATTTTTGGAAAATCTGCTGACACAAGCGTTTTGAAAAAAACATACTCATTTATAACTGAAGGCGTAGATTTATTATTTATTGACGGCGATCATCGCTATGAAGGTGTGATGGCAGACTTTTTATTGTATTCACCGTTGGTTAAAAAAGGTGGAATCATCGCGTTTCATGACGTGATTGCTCAAGCGGATGATTTTGGCGTTCCAAAATTTATTAAAGAATTAGAGGCTGGACGATTTGGAAAAAAATATAGCTTCACTAAAATAGTTCACTCTAAATCAGCAGGCATTGCGTATTGCGAAGTTTAATTCTTAATATTTGCTAATATTTTTTTTTGTACACTAATTAGTGCTGGCGGAATGATTGGTTTGATAAAATTTTTCGCTACAGAGAATAAACTTTTTTTGTCCGCATTCTGATAGGAATAAGGCTGTAAAATTATATTCCCAAGACCATTTCTAAAATAATGAGTGTTTTGATTCTGAACAATCGAATTTTTAAAGTGTTTGCATTCTGAGTAATATTGATCTTCCCATTTTTTTAGCAGCACATTGATTCCGTCTGAAAATCGGCATGAATCAGGGTGAATTCTCGCAAAATTTGCTACTACTGGGATGAATTTAGATAAATATCCTTTTTTATGAATATTTAAATTTAAAGTAAGCCAGAATTCTTTTTCTAACTCTTTAAACGGTTTGTATATGTCGAAATCAGGCCAACAATCGAACAATACATTTTTTCGAATACAGAAATTTCCTTCAGGAAAATGAAACCATTTTTCTTCATGAATCCATTTGTCAAAAAAGTCTTTTCCGTTGGGCGGAGGTGAGTGAAAAAAATCGTGATAACTTACAAATGATGGTGTGTTGTCGTTTAATAGTGTTTGAGGTAATCCCCAAACCAACGATAGTGATATGTCATTATTCAAATCATTCACACATGATTGAAACCAATTTGGATTTAAATAACCGTCAGAAGCAGAACACTGCATAATGTATTCGCCTCTTGCATGTTTGAATCCAAATTCTAGAGAGGGTATATAGGGTAGTTCCTTTTTTACATGAAGTTTTACTTCGGGATACTTTTTTAAAACTTCTAAAGTGCCGTCATTTGACTGAGCGTCGACGATAATTAATTCCCAGTTTTTATACGTTTGACGCTGAATTGACTCGATCATTGCTGTAATATATTGCCCAGAGTTTTTAGAGGGACAAATAATAGAAATTAAGCCTTTTGTAGTCATTTTTAACTTATAGCCTTATAAAAATATTGGGGCAAGCAGTAGTCTGTGACGTAACGCAAAATAATTGAAAAAGCGATAGTATTCGCTGTTATTTTGCTGTAACTTTCAGGGTTATGAAAGATACTTTATATTTTGCAAATGACCTTTTACAAACAGAACCATTTCCAATTTCTAAGCATGTATTTTTGATTGCTGAAATTGGTATCAATCATAATGGTTCAATCGATATAGCTAAAAAGTTAATTGAACTATCAAAAGGTTGTGGTTTTGATGCAGTTAAGTTCCAAAAACGCACGATTGATATTGTATATACTAAAGATGTTTTAGATACCCCTAGAGAAAGTCCATGGGGAACAACAACTCGACAACAAAAAGAAGGATTAGAGTTTGGTGAAAAAGAGTTTGATCAAATCGATGCATTCTGTAAAGAAATCGGTATTGAATGGTTTGCGTCTGCATGGGATGTACCCAGTCAAAAATTTTTTCAAAAATATAAATTAAATTATAATAAAATAGCTTCTGCGATGCTTACACATACTGATTTATTACAAGAAGTTGCAAATGAACGAAGAGTTACCTTCATTTCAACAGGTATGAGTACATATGAACAAATTGATGAGGCAGTAAAAATATTTAAGAAAGCAGATTGTCCCATAGTTTTAATGCATACTATTTCAGAATATCCTGCAGATGAGTCTACGTTAAATTTAAACTGCATACATGAATTAAGAAAAAGATATCATTGTCCAGTTGGATATAGCGGACATGAAGTGACCGTTGCACCAAGTGTGATCGCTGCTAGTATGGGTGCGGTTGCAATTGAAAGGCATGTGACTTTAGATCGCTCCATGTACGGAAGTGATCAATCAGCATCACTTGAAAAACGTGGAATGGAGATGCTTTCTGGCTACATTAGAACGATACCAGTTGTGATGGGTGATGGAGTTAAAAAAATTACTGCTGGCGAAGCAAAAGTTGCACAAAAATTACGCTATCAAATTGGTCCTAAAAACAGCACGTTAAAATAATGAGCGGCACAAAGAGTACATCCAATGTCTTACTTGTCGGCAATGGAAACATGGCTGAGGCTTACGCAAAAGTTTTAGTTGCGCTTGAAATTCCATTTAAAGTAATTGGTCGAAATAAAGAAAAAATTCGAACGTTTTCAGAAAAATATAATTCAGAGGGATATGAACTCATTCAAAATTTAACCGAAGCAGAAGTGGCAGAGTCTCGTTTTGCTATAATTACAACTGCAATGGAAACCATGGCAGACATAGCTGAACAATTTTTAAATATGAATGCAAAATGGATACTTGCTGAAAAGCCACCAACGCTTTCTATCGTGAAAGCAATCGAGATTAGCAATTTAGCTAAACAAAAAAAAGCTACTTTAAGAGTTGCTTTAAACAGACGGTTTTATACTTCTGTAATGGAGCTAAAAAATAGATTATTGAATGAACCTGCTGTGTGTGGTTTTTTTGATTTTACAGAAAATTTTAAAGCCATTTCGGAGGCGCCATTTCATACAGAAGCTAAACAAAAATGGGCATGGGCAAATTCTGTTCACATACTTGATACTGTAAAATACATATTGGGCCAACCATCGCAAATCAAGGCTCAACAGTTTGGTAAAAATGATCTACCCATGCACTCGAATGCTTCAACATTTCTTGGTACTATTATGTTTGGTAATGTTCCAACCTCTTACGAAACAAGTTGGGTATGTCCAGGCCGTTGGAACATTGAAGTTATGACAAAACAGGGACGGTATAAACTTTCACCTATGGAAAAACTACAAATGATGGAGCCAGGCAAGTTTCAATGGAACGAATTAAACCTAGATTATGATTTAGATGTAAGGTTTAAACCAGGTGTGTACCGAATGGTGCAAAGTTTTGATGCTATGACAAAAGGTGCTGAAGACCAAGCTTTTCCTGATTACTTTGCTCATGTAGAAACTATGAAGTATATTGCAGAAATTGTTGGGTATTAATGAATGAATGCTTTGCTGATTGGTTTTGGAAATATAGGCTTTAGACATTTTCAGGCAATGCTTTCTAATGATCAAATATTAAAAATTACAATCATTGATCAAAATATTGAAACATCTCTGAAATTAAATTCAATTGAAACAGAAAAAAAAATTACGTTTTTAAAAAGCATTTCCGAAATAAACCATACGCATTTTGATTTTGTAGTATTTGCACTACCTTCAGACGTAATGATGCGAGAATTAAATCAAATTAAAAATATTCATGCTGATTTTGCATTGTTTGAAAAACCATTTGCTCAAAGTAAAAAAAACTACCAAGAACTAACCGATCAAATTCAGAAATGTTTCAAATATAATCATATCAATTGCCAACGCAATGCTTGGCAAGGGTACCACTTTATTAGAGATATAGTACAAATCAGTGATGCTTCTGTGCATGTTGAAGTGAGTGGTAATCAATGGGGATTGGGTTGTAATGCTGTACATTTTATTGAAATCTTTAAGTTAATAACAAATAGTACAGATCTTGAAGTTATTTCTTCAGTAATCGAAAAAACAAATCTAACGAACAAAAGAGGCGTTCAATACGAAGATTTTAATGGAACAATTGGAATTAAAAATGAAAAAGGAAATACATTGCAGATTACGTCTGGCAATGTAAGTGATCAAATTGGAAATGTTTTTTTAACTGTATATTTGAACCAAATGCCAAAGTATCTCATAGATGATGAGGCAGGGATCGTATTTGATTTTGAAAAAAAAATATTTCACGAATTTCCTAAAGCTTATGTGAGTAGCACAACGGCTGCATTGATTGATGCTGTAAAAGAGCATAAAAAAATCTTTCACCCTTCAGTTTTAGAAGCTAAATCTAGTCATTTTGCTTTATTTACGGCATTAGAGAACGCACTTGAAAGAACAGAATTTAATATAACCTAGGATTAATGTATGAAAACGATTCAAAAATTATTCGATTTAACAGGAAAAGTAGCGGTAATAACGGGTGGGGCAGGATTTTTGGGGGTACAGCACGCGAGAGCATTGCTCGAAGCAGGTTCGGTCGTAAATTTATGGGATATTAGTCTTGATAAGCTAAACACTGTTAAACATGAGTTAGAAAAGCAATTTCCAAATAAAATATTTACAGCTCAGGTAGATATTACAAACGCTGATGAAATTAAATCTGAAGCATGTGAAATAGAAGCACAGTTTAAAAGACTTGATATTTTGATAAACAATGCAGGTATGACAGTAGCTCGAGGACAAGAAAAGTTTAAAAAATATTTTAATTCATTCGAAACGTATCCAATTGAATTATGGGAAATGGCTTTACAGGTGAATTTAACCGGAACGTTTTTAGTTACTCAAAACCTAAGTGCATTATTAAAAAAATCGGGAAATGCATCTATAATAAATATTGCATCTGACGTGGGCGTCATAAGTCCCGACCATAGGATATATAAACCAAATCATAAAAATAATTATGAAGGTGTATCTTTTAATTCTCCATTATCATATGCGACAAGCAAAGCTGCGCTTATACATATGACAAAATTTTGGGCTACATATTGGGCAAAAGAAGGAATCCGTGTGAATGCCATATCACCAGCTGGAGTTGAAAACTCTCAAGATCCAAAATTTGTAAATGAATTGGTCGAGCGTATTCCAATGGGAAGAATGGCAAAATCACATGAGTTAAAAGGTGCTATTGTTTACTTGGCATCAGAGGCTTCTTCATTTGTAACCGGAATTAACTTAATGGTAGATGGTGGGCGCACAGTATGGTGAAGTTAATCGTTTATGACTTTGATGGTGTATTAACCGATAATAAAGTTTTAGTGTCTCAAGATGGCACAGAATCAGTTCGATGCAATCGTGCAGATGGTTGGTGGATTAAGCAGTTTAAGTTGCAAGGAATTGAACAAATTATTCTCACGACAGAGTTAAATCCCGTTGTAAAAGCGCGTGCACAAAAGTTATCGCTTAAAGTATTTCAGACAGAAAATAATAAAGCAGATTTTTTAAATAAGTATTTGAAAGAAAATAAAATAGATTCAAATGATGTCTTTTATGTTGGAAATGAAATGAACGATGAAAGCTGTTTTCAAATGATTGAGCAAACAGCGGCACCTAGTGATAGCCATCCGATCATTTATCGTATGGCAAAGTATAAATTAAATACAAAAGGTGGCGATGGAATTGTGCGTGAATTGTATGAACTGTTGATTCAAAGCAATAGTGCAAAACAGTTTGAAATACCAAAAAATACACCCACTATTTATGCAGTTGTACCGGCACGAAGTGGCTCGAAATCAGTAATAAATAAAAACATAAAAAAATTGAGCGGTAGACCACTCCTCGAATATACGATACAAGCAGCGTTAAAAACACCAAGTATATCTAAAGTATTTGTTTCAACAGATTCAGTAGAATATCAAAAACTTGCAATCTCATTGGGAGCGGAAGCACCCTTTTTACGTCCAAAAGAAATTTCTAATGATACATCAACTGATTTAGAATGCATGAAGCATTTTTTAAATTGGCTTGGTCTAAATCAAATCGCAAAACCAGATTTGATTGTACATTTAAGAGTCACTACACCGCTTCGAGATCCAGAAGTAATTGAAGATGCGATTCAGTATTTTAAAAATGATACCCAAAGCACAGCTCTTCGATCGATACATCTAATGCCAGAAACAGCATACAAGACTTTTGAATTAGAGAACAATCGATTAGTTCGAACATTTTATAAAGATTATGATGTCGAAAAAGCAAGTGGTGCAAGACAATTGTACCCAGTTTCATATTCTTCAAATGGGTATGTAGATATTTTGAGATCTTCATTTATTGAACACTCAAATCAAATTCATGGAAATCAAGTATATGGATTTAAAACAGAAGTAGTCACTGAAGTCGACTCAATTGAAGAGTTTGAACTGCTTGAGTATCAAATTAGTAAAAATGAAAATCTTTATAGTAGAATTTTTAACAAATGATTAAATCTTATATACGTCATACTGGAATCGTAGTTAAAAATATCGAACGTTCGATTGAATTTTATTCTAAATATTTTAATTTAAAACCGAACGCCAAGGTTCTCGAGTCAGGTGAAAAATTGGATGCTGTTTTAAATCTTAAAAAAGTAAACGTAACAACATGTAAGTTGTATGACGATAATAAAAATTGTGTCGAATTATTGCAATTTCATTCAATTGAAAACGAAGATAAAAAATCCCTAACTACATTTGGTACTACTCATATTGCATTTACTGTATCAGATCTAAAAAGCTTATATAATGAAATGAACGCAAATGGCGTTGAATTTCATTCTCCACCGATATTGTCTGAAGGTGGAAACGTTTTGTTTACTTTTTGCAAAGACTTAGATGGCACATATTTGGAGTTGGTAGAAGTGCTGCGCTAGTAGTTTGATTTTGGCTTACAAATTATAATATATTGAGTAACTACAATTCCGCATCCGATGTATTGAGGAATTGATTTTGTGTGCCTGTCTTCTGTAACAAACGTAGTATAGCCATTTTCGTCAATGTGTTTTAATAAACCAGTAAACGAAAATTGTTTTATTAAATAAGGAACTTTAGCGTTCTCTTTAAAATAAAGTTGTTCTTTAGGTTCATGAGTTAAAAAAGTACGTAATAAAAATAATTTTGGCTTTGAGTTTAAAATTTTCGATACCACTTCAAGTGGATTTTTCGTAAACTCAAGAGTTGCGCTCATAACTGAAATATCAGCGTTCGTAATCGTGCCAGTATCTAAATCAGTTTGATGAAGATTGTTTTTAATTTCAGGAAATTTATTTTTAAAATAATCTAAAAACAATGGTTCGATATCAAATCCATGATATTCAAAATTCAAATTACGCTTTTTCAAACTCTTATAGAACTGCCCAACATTACAGCCATAGTCATTCAAACGAATTGAGTTGGGTACAGTAATAGATTTTAATTCAGATTCAATTAATTCAGCAAATTTTTCTCACCAATCTAAATAAATATTTTCAAAAAGATGAACGCATACTTTGAAGTACTATACGTT
>CAZNGN010000027.1:0-40591 GCA_964572865.1 uncultured Bacteriovoracaceae bacterium
TGACACTTTGCTTTTATTGCGTTGTGACCTGTAAACGCTTTTCTAAACTACTTCACATTAACCTACTTGCGTGTAGCTTTTCGTTCTTGCATTCCAATAATTTCAATGCCGATATTCTTTTTTGATGGCAACCCATTGTTACAAAGTGAACCGTCTTGATCGGCGGCAATAATTGCACTTTTAAATTCTGAAAAATTTAATTCAGCAATTTGATCAGTGGAATTTGAATCATTTTCTTTATTTAGTTTATTTACTAATCTTTTATATTTTTTATAAACTCGACGCAACAATTTGCCTTCACCTCTTGCAGCTTGATCAATCGTTTTCAGTACTGTTTTGGCATGAATATGAATAATGCCAGCTGAAATCAATACACCTGCTTCACCAATCAGGCCTGCACCTAATACGACTGGAAAAGCAACAATTGATGCCGTACACATTGCAACTGGAATCGCTAGTATTAATCCTGCACCGGTACCTTCAGCAATCGTATCAAAGGCTTCTCCCAGATTGTCATCTTTATCTTCAAGAATATCTTTGCAAGTCATTTTTGAATGAGAATATTGATAATTATTAAATTCAGATTTTTCATATCCAAATGCTTGAGTTAAATACATCATTCCAATCAATATTAGTGTTAATTTTTTCATATTTGGTAGCTCCTTAAACAACACTTTATTCTTCATTCAACGAGTAATAATTATATTAGTGCTGTTATTGTTTATGTTATTATTATAGTTTTGATTCGAAAGTTTTGTTTTACTTGTCGACTCATCACTTTTCTTATTTCTTTGTTTATTTAATTCTAATTGCAGACCAACATTATAAACATTTGCTGATTGTTCATAATCTGTAATTGTTACATTCAGTTTTGGACCAGAAAATAATAAGTACTTATAGTAAGTTCCATTCGACTCAACTTCTTCTATGAATTTTTTTGCATTTGCATTCATATTATTTAAATTAATTAAATAGGGACTGATTTCTTTCACTTTTAAATCTTGCAATGAAGAATCTTGCTCTACAAAAAAATTATATTCAAAAGCAATACGATACGTACCATCATCGTTTGTCATAAAAGGCCTACAGAGTGTGACACTAGAACTTTTCTGAAAAATCACTGATCGTGACTCTGTACGCACATCGAGTTTTTTATTAAAACCTAAATCAAAACAAAGCTGATATCCGTCTTCAGGATAAATCACTTGTTTGATAGAACCATGCGCTACCAATTCGCCTTTTTCGTATATTCCAATAGGATGCGGCAAATCACATGCATTTAAGTGAAATACTAACAATGCCAATGCTGAAGTAATCAAAGTGATTTTTTTAAGTTTCATAAATACCTACCTTTAAAAAGCGTTCAATGCCATAAAATATATGACGCACTATATCATTAAATGTGGGTTAGTATACTTATAAAATTCGGACTATACTATTTTAAGAAACTGCCACTTAGCTGAGAAAACTTTTAAATGAAAAACATTATGAAAATTCTAATCTGTATACTAATAACGGAAATTACTATGGCCAATGCAAATATCTTAACTCCAAATAAAATTGAACCAATCATTACAGATCAATACAAATGTATAACAAAAAATAGAATTAGGAACAATCTACACTTTCACGAATTGAACTGCTATTTGTTGAAGAATTTAAAAAAACGACTTTGGTATTTTCATGCAAATTTACCAAAATCTAACAATATGGATCATTCTTTAAAACAAGACAGTAAGAAACAGACTTATTTTTTTGAATTTGTAAAAATCGAAAACGAAAATCTATCTATTGGATTAGCATATCCTCCATTTACAAAATACACAGTTGACATTAAAACAGGCAAAACAATCGCAATTGGTTTCTGGAGAACAACTGAATCTTTGAATCAATAATGCTATCACTTACGACCTTGATTCATAATACTTCGTTTATAGTCATTTAAATCTACTAAATAAGTTATCGTTAATATTATTAATAGTATGAAGACGAAAATAATACATACTTTTTCTGAGCCGTCCTCTTGAATCACAGCTACAGAAGGATGTTTGCTTAAGTATTTGAGTTGCACATTTACATTCATTTTACTTTTCAATTCATTATACTGAGAAATATTAACAAATGCTTTGGTTTTAATTGTATGGTTTGATAAATCATTAAACTGAACAAGTACAAAATCATTTTTCATTTGTCTAAGATTTGCTTTTTGTTCAAAACCAACAATTGATGCAATCGTCGTCTGATCACAAAGTAACTTTAATGAAATGCTTCTAATATTATAAAATCCTGTTCCTCCACCCATTAATAAAAAACCTATACAAGTAGAAACGAATACGATTAATAAATGTGATTTTTTTTTAGATGTAATCATTCAAGTTTTATTTTTGACTGTAAATCAAATTCAATTTGATTTATAGTCCCATGATTCATACAAAATTCTTCATCACAATCACTAGTATTAGCATTAAATTTAATTTTATTGTCTAAAATTAGAATATTTACTATACATTCTGATTTTTCTTTATCACCGATCATTTTCTTAAAAAGATAGCTACTGTCTTTTTTTTCAGCTACGCCACTAAAACTACAATCGCTATGATTTTGAAAGAAAAATGATACAGTAAATTTGAGTTTATTTTCATTTAATGATTCCAATTTAAGTTCGTTATAAACATGTTCAGATGGAACTTCTTCACTAGAACCAACTTTATAAGTTAAATCGGTTCTTGCAATTTCAATCAGCTCTAAATAATGACCGAATATTGAATTACTCGTATCTTTCGTAAATATTCTTGGTTCTTTGCCAAATTGACGAATGCGATCAATATAACTGTTCTGAATGCACAAACTATCAGTAGTGCATTTGTTACGATTCTTTAACCAACTCTTTTGTTCTTTTTTAATTTTATTTTGTTTTGATTTTTCAGGCACAAACAATGCATCATTGTAATATGCTGAAAGTTGTCTATCTAATTCAATCAATTTATTTTGGTTACAAATTATTTTTTCTGTCTTATTTATACTCTTTGAATTGCAATCGATAGCGTAAACTGAAAATTGATTCAAAATCAACATTAAGAATATCATTATTATTTTGTTCATTAATTTATATTACCATCGCAGACATTAAAAACCTAGCATTTCCCAGAATGTTTTTGATCTAGTAGCACTTTCAATTGCAGCTTTTCTCAATTCAGTTAGCACATTCATTTCTGGAAGAATCTTAAATTTAAAACCAATTGTTTGGTTGGTACCTATAGTAAGAACCCTTGCAAGCAAATCGATATCTTGCTTTAAAAATTTAAAATCAGTTTTTCTGTGATGTATTTAATTCCTAAATACCTTGTTTAAATTCACAGATGGCTTTTACACTTGAAAGATCATTTGAAAAAACAAAATGCATATCATCTTGAACTTCAATGTACGCGCAAATAGTTTTTGAATTTACGTTATTTTTACATATTGTAAATTTCTGGTCATTTTGTTTATTAAAAGTTACAATCCCAGTAGAAAATCCACCAATACTTAATATTTCAGCATCAGATTTTAATACATAAAATGGAGCTTTAGTAACTTCATACTTATATTCATTTGAACTGCAACGATATAAACCAAGCGAAAGATGGGTAGTGCTTGCAAATGTAGAAAAACTAAAAAGTAACATAAAATAAGTGAATAATAATTTCATAGAAACTCCATTATATTTATTTGTATTAATTCACAATTTATCATTTTTAGTTTTATTTTGTACTTATATATTTCGGAAGATTTATATTAATGCATATTTTGACGATATAATATTATTACACCTAAAATAATACTTAACTCCTGTTTGCTTAATTTTTAGCCATTTACTTCCGATCAACACCTTATTTGAAAGTATACTTTCAAGATTTGATCCATATTTGTTTACTTTAATTTGAGTGTCATCCTCGTGCACTAGTAATGGCAATCTAATATTTTTGATAAATCTGCAATGTTGCGTTTCCATTGCTTTCTAAATAAGGTGTGCTCAAAACTAATTTAAGACCTAGGTTTTGAATATACTGTGCCCACTCTTCATTGTTCACTGCTTCGTGAGTTTCATGAATTTTGTTATAATCACATGAAACGACATAATCATAAACCGTTTGATTATTATTCATTCCAATCATTTGCTTATTACTACGCAATACTGCACAGTAGTTTGCATTTAAATATGATTTATTGAAAATATAAACAGGATTACCAAATGCAACAGACACCATTCGTACACCCTTTTGATTAAAGCCGTATGTAAAATGTTCTGCAGTCTTCACTTCTTCCACTTTCACCATAGGATAATACCCTTTTTTTTGCATGATATTTAATAAATTATTTTTTGCTACCTTATTCCACGCATACGGAAGAGGAATTATGAAACTTGTGAAGTACTTTGGTGTATCAAAATTTTCAGACTTACAACTCACATGATAATACATTGAGGACCCGTAATCTTTTCCAAAATCACTAAAACGCTGTGCTACACAAACATCTGAAACTGCCTTTGCATTCATACCTGTAGTAAATATTGAAAGTGCCAATAAAAGTTTTGTTCTTGTTATATTCATTTTTGTTCTCCTTACATTTTTAATATTTCGGTTAAAGTTAAAACTAGAGATTTAAAATCGAACATTGTGTTGTCGAATATAAACCTGAAGAGTCTACTGACGTAATAATTTCTACACGCAATTCACGGACTGGTATCGAGGCTCCGAATCCGTCGCGACCACCAGTCACCAATTTTTCTTTTGAAGCAGTGAAGCTGTAAATGGAATCAGCCAAATTGCCTTCTACATATCCAGCGGAAATAAATGCACCATCTAAAACAAGTTGTGCAAATTCAGTTGGACAAAGTGCCACCTTATTTAAAACATTCAAACTACTGACATCGTAATTGATTCTATTGCCTGCGAATGCACTTGAAGTTGCAAGAGCAATGAACAATATTGTTAAAATTTGATTTTTCATTTTAGTTACCTCCTAATTTTATAATTCAGCGCAATGATTGCGCTCACAATTAGTCTTTTATTTTATTTTTAAATTCAAAGTCGGGTACAACCACAAGCTGCTAAAGCTTGACGAAATTTGAACATCGCTTCTCTGGTTAAATTTAAACTGTATATTTCATCTGCTTTAGAATCATCTTTCAAAATTATTTCAGGCACTAAATCCACACCATTTGATGTTAATTTTATTGAAGAAAAAATTGAATGACTTTGACTAACTTCTTTTTCAAATACACAACCACCCAATGTAATTTTGACATTACGTGCATAATCGAAAAGCTCTCTAGAATTAGATTGTCCAAATAGTTCCTTATTTCCTAACTTCGAGAGATAATACTGAGTTCTGCAACTTGGGCTTTTTGTATCAGCTGCAAATGTCTGAATTGATGCTAACGCAAAGATGATTAAAATTAATACTTTCATAAGTTCACCTTTCATAAGTCCAATGATTAATCTCTAATCACCGGATTGAAACTCTTTAATCATTAGAGTTTCAGTGCTGAGTTTCGGTTAGCACGGATACTCTTGAAGTCTTTATCTTTGTGCGCGACTTCAGCGCGGGAAATTAGTGTTAGAAATCAATATAATCACCAAAGTGAAACTTAATGTTATTTAGTCTAATCCCTGAGTGATGTAAGCTTGTTTCCGTATCTGACTCCCATTCCCTAGAGTCCGTCATAAATCCAGCTATGCAATCAAAGTTGAAACCTTGGTCTGTATAAAGCTTCGTTCCTGCGTGCGGATTGAAATAGGTTTCTGTTCTGGTGATATTAAAAATTATTCCTGCTTTAATAATATTAGGTTGCTGATCACTTTCGGAACTTACAACCTTACAATACGTGACATTTAGTCGTGGAATTGCGTTAGTCATTTTTCCCTTCTTAAAAATGGAGGCCTTCAAATTATTGTCTGAACTATTCAAGATAATATCCCTTTTAACTATACCCGTGAGTCCCACTAAATTTTCGGCATAATTATCTGATTGATATGCTTGAGCACACAGTGAAGTAAGGCATAAAACCGTGAAGAGTATTACATAATTCATAAATTACCTTCCATTTATCTAAATTTATCCACGCAGTCGTGCGCAGAAACTTAGTTTTTTACTCCCTGACAAATTGCAAAGGCTTTTTTAGCGAAGCCTTTTGATACCATCTGATCCGCACAACCTATAACCGCGTTAGTATCTTCCGATGTTTTAACTCCTTCGCAAATCATAAGAATCTCTTTAGCTAAACCCTTGGTAGCGAGTTGCTCGGCACAGCTAATTACTGCAGCAGTTTCAGTAGGAGAGTTTGCTCCTCTACAGATAGGAATAACATCAGCAACAAAAGTTTTTGCTAATTGTTCAGCACAATTGGTCACGCTGCTCGTGTCCCCTGCATTTGCAAGTGTAGAAATTGCCATCGACATAACTAATAGAATGATTTTTTTCATATTTTCTCCGTTCAACAATCCAATGTTTAAAATCCAAACATTGGATTGAAACTCTTTAATCATTAGAGTTTCCGTGCTGAGTTACGGTTAGCACGGATACTCTTGAAGTCTTTACCTTAGTGCGCGACTTCAGCGCGGGAAATTAGTTTTTAATGTTCATACAAACAAGATTAGCAATTGCAGTTGCGCCAGATTTGGCAATTGTAGTTAACTGCGCATTAAAATTTTTTGAAGCCAAAGTCTCACCTTTAATTTCAAGTACTGCACTTACCGAATCAGAAATTAGCCCAAGACGCAAAATTCGCTTTTTTAAGAATTTGCTAGGCGTAATTACGAGACTACCAGAGCTAAAACCTTGTTCTGGTATGATGTTTTCAATTGAAACCTTGTCATGAAGACTAATTTTTAAAGGGAACATCAGGTCAATTCCGTTCTGATGCGTGTCCCTTGCAAAACTATTTGGATCATCTTGAGTAATTTGAACAGTGAATGGTTTCTGATCCATGTTTCCCGTTTGTTCATTGCGAACAAACTGTACCGGCCAAGTGCTCGATTTAACATTGCACTTAGTAACTACAACCTCAGACGCAAAAGTCGGAACACATGCGAAAGTTAATACTGCAATCAAAAGTTTTTTCATAAATTTTCCTTTCATAATTAAAATTCTTTATTTTTTATTTATGGGCAATGTCTGAATTTCGTTAGGCATTGCTCACAACTTTTATAGTTTTGAACTCATTTGTTGTGATCTCAAACTGTTTACTTTCTATACCCTATTCTATTAAGAAACTTCATTTGACCGCACGAATCTGCCGTTCCATTCTCTGGTTGTGTGCATCGCCCCTGTAGTTGGATCAACGGTTTTGAGATAGCCCTTGTACTTCACAAGATTGCCGGAGATTATTTCAGCTTCTTCAGATGAGACAAGTCGTCCGAAATCATTGACAAATAACATTTGCCCAGATGAGGGATTAACCGACTTGAGAAATCCATCGTGTTTCACTATGTCAGCATTAGCAAAAGATATTAAGCAACTTAATGTGACTACAGTCCAAAAAACTTTCATATTCACCTTTCATAATTTCAATATTTTTAATCCATGGCTTACGCCAAATTTTTAAACTTAATCGCACAGTCATTGCGCGGTTAAATTAGGTTTATTTACACTGTTTGTTTGCTTTAAGGCTTGCAACAGTTCCCATAGCTGCTCCATAGGAGATCCCGCTGTCTACTTCTGTCATTCCCAACATTACTTTATATGCTCCTTTGCCGTCACTCATGACAAGGCAACTTGGGAGAGAAGCGGAATTATCTGATCCACCACATGTGATTTTTGTGCCGTCTAAAGTAACAGATCCACCTGCTGTTAGATTGATCTCACTCGCAAACACTGAACTAGTTACAAGCATTCCGATTACTAAAAATGTTTTTTTCATAAATTCTCCGTTCACTTAGCAATATTTTAAATCCATGGCTTACGCCAAATTATTAACCATATCCGCACAATCGTTGCGCAGAAAACTAGTTATTCCAACTCACAGAAAATAGAATTTCCTGCTGTAAGGCCTTCAATACCTATACTGTAATCGATTTGAATAGAATGATTTTCATCTACATCATGAAAGCGTAGGAAGCTAATCTTCCCACCAACAGCAATAAGGGCCTTTACGTTTCCATTTTCTAAAATTTTTGCTGGACAACTTCGGTCCTTAAGAAAGGGCTGTTTCGCTAAGTTAAATCCAGCTAGAACCGCCGCAATTTCTCCAGGCTTAGTGATTTCTAATTCTTTAGCTTGAGCAATAACTGAGCTTATAAACAACATACCTAATAAAATTTTTTTCATCTTTAATTTCTCTTTACATTTAAATCCAATGATTCGTTTCCAAATCATTATGTGAAATCCTTTGTTTTTTTGTGAGCAAAGTCGGATTTCATAAACTTTGCTCACAATATTAGACCCTCTGGTCAGATGGTGTTCACTTATTAAATGAACTATTTAATTAAGCGCTGAGCACTGTTTGAATGGCCAACTGAATTTGGAGAGTTTGAATTCAAATTCAACTTAAGAGAATCATCATTTGTTGAAGCGCTTGTTTTTTTTACCTTACAAGTAACTGCCATGAATCCTCCAGATTGTGGAAGACACCATAAACTTACTTCGGATTCTCTATCAGGATAGATATCTGTCGAAGCGAGTGCTAATGTTTTATTATTAATTTCATCAGTTGCAGTTATTGTTAATCCGTCATTTCCATTTTTATAAGCATCAAATCTAAATTTTCCGGTACTGAAAAGCACTACTCCCGCTCTTTCAATTGATCCAAAATCTTGAGCTGGCTGACCAAATCCATTATGACGGATACCTTGAGCATCGTCATAATTTAGTCTGCAGGATAATGTAGTATCTGCAAAAGCTGACAGTTGTCCGAGTGCCATAAGTACTAATATTATTTTTTTCATTATATACCTCTATATTTTTAAGGAATGATTCGTTTCCAAATCATCATTTGAAACTCTTAACTAAAAGTGCACCAATCGCATGAGTTTCATTTGCAATTAATGCTTATGATTCAAACTAATAAAGTAAATATATAGCAGACTAAAATGATTTAGTACTTATATAATCCGGACTTCATAAATGTTAGGACTATTTTGTTTATTTTCTAAACACAAAGATTAAGCTTACAAGTGTCAATTGTTTATACATTATAATCCTTTATACCCGTTTAAGGCGGGCATAGAGATTGCTTATATCTATATATATAAGAGAGAGGTTCCGTATGAAAATCAGTAAAAACTTTATAGGCCTTGGCATACTCATGATCATCTGTACGATCGCCACTTCAATTGCAGACATTCATTTAAATAAAAATTTTCAGGAATCAGCTTTCACAAAACTAAATGAGAAAACAAAGGTTACTGATGATACCAATCATTCACAAGTTGCCGTAGACTCAATTCAAACAGCAGTCACTTCAAATCAAAATCAAAACGTAGTTAGTTCAGTTGAAAATATTAGTCGCACCATTGCAGCACAAGCACAAGCACAAGCACAAGCACAAACTCAAGCTCCAGTAAAATTTCAATCAAATCTTGTTTCACAGCATTCATGTATACAAGAACTTAACAATAACCCACTTGCATTTTTAAATATGATTATTGAAAAACAAAACAGTTCATTTTCACAAATAAAATATGTACAAAATATTCAGACGACTCAAGAAATGCAAAATCGACAACTGCTTTCTCAAACTGAGATGCCTAGCGCAGGTAATGGACATACTCGAGAAGGCGGCGATTTTACTGCTTTGGAATTTTTAACATTTGGAAAAGCATTTATAAGAGATCTTATTCGATTTCATTCTAGAAATGATTTAAATGAAATTAATATTTCACAAATTGAAAGTGCAATGGCGCAATATCGAATTGATCCAACAACTCAACCAATCTTCGACTCTAATAATATTCAGAGAGATGCGGTTACAGATCATTCAAATAGAACCATATCTATTTACCTACCCAGCTGGTTTCTAGCAACAAACAACAAGCTATTCAAAGTATCAATTGTAGTACATGAACTATTGCGTGCAGGAGGATACACCGAACAAGATGACCGATATTCTTGGACTCAGCAAATCATTCAAAAATTCATGGATTCACCAAATCAATCCTATATGTTGAATGTATCATCAAACGAGCTAGACGAACAAAGATTTATAGAAGCTCGAATTCGTTCACAATATAATTTTAATGTCGGACGAAATGTATTTCAGTGCTCATTTCGCACTAATACCACAAGCGCTTCAACCATTCAGGTACGCTTTGTAAAATTGATAGGCGGTATGCAAATCTCATTTATTAATTTAATGTCTCAACCTTTACTTTTTTCAGATATTTTACAAAATATTGATCAAGTATTATATGGATCAGTAAGTACAACATTTACATTTCATTCTCAAGCAGCTGAGGGATTTGAAAACTCAAGAAACAAGAAAATCATTCTACAAATGATGAATGAGAGAAACTCTGCTGATTTAGAGAGCGCCAATGCAAATGATTCCATTCTCAGCATCGTAGATGGAGGAATCATTACTAATTATTCAGGTTCTTGCCGTATTCCGACTGGTCACTGAGTACGATTTTGTTTTTTTCGAATCATCTAAGATTTCAATATTTCCAGTATTTAATTCTG
Organism: uncultured Bacteriovoracaceae bacterium; assembly: GCA_964572865.1. GTDB lineage: Bacteria > Bdellovibrionota > UBA1018 > UBA1018 > UBA923 > CAZNGN01. Next base: position 10,657 of record CAZNGN010000027.1, read on the forward strand.
ATTTAATTAAATCATGTAAAGTAGATTTTTTAAGACCGTAATAATCCATCAGATTTTTTGATGTAAAAATAGGATATTTTTCATAAAAAGTGCTTTGCGTCTTCCAATGCATTATTTCAACATTAAATCTTGAAATATCACCTTCACTAATGCGTACAACATTATCTTCTGTCTTACATGATATTTTCCACTCTTTCTTGAGTGTATGCAAAATCTGATCAAGTCTGTTATTTAACTGCATGAATGATGACAACTCATCAGGCCAAAGCATCGTTTTCAATCTTTCAACAGGAACTCCAAACTCTCCAGCAGCAATTAATAATGAAAGTAGTTTAAGAGGAATTCCTATGCCCCATTCGTAAACACCTTTACGAATGATTTCGTTTCTAAATGGTAATAATGTAATTGTAGCTTTTGCGTTCCAGATAGAAATACAAGCTGGCATATGTTTTCTATTTCTAAAATCAAATGGAAGATCTGGGTACGAATATAATACAAGTTTCAACCTCTCATTTAATACTTTTAACTCCAGTTGTAAATATAGGCATTCCAACCAAGATTCAGGCCTATAGTTTGGATTTACTAAAATTTGAAACGCTTTTGTAAATAATTTCTCTGATTCTTCAAAATTATTTTTTTTAGCCAGCACATATGCCTTCCATTTGTATAAAAATGCTTGATCGGCAGTTGGATTATTTACAATAAGAATTGTCTCTGCTTTATTTAATGAACTCAGTGCTTGATCTACTTTATCTAGTGAAATCAAGTATTCTGCTTTCGCTTGAAATATGATGCTTTGTAAATTCAACTCATCTTTTTCATATTCAATCGATTCAATGACATTGATTGCTTCTTTGAACTGTGAAACTCCAGCCAAACTATCAGCGTAATTAATTTTTGAAATTCTCGCTATATAGGTCAATTTTTCTTTTTCATTCAAACGCTTGAAATATTCATCATATGATTCTTTGGCTTTTAAATAATTATAATTGGCCAGATATACATCGCCTTTAATACGAAATTCATCTGCCGTTCGAACAGTTACTTTATCGATAATTTTTATCGCATAACGAGTGGCACCTAATAAATTTAAAATATAGGCTGTCCAAATGTATTGTTTGGCGATTTCATCATTTTCTTTAGCTTTAATAAAATTCCAGTTTCTAGGTTCAATAAGAATAAAGGCATTTCTGCTTAATCCCATTCGTCGCAACCAATTTGCTGCAGTAATTTTATTCGGTATAGTTTTTCCATTTATCCTAAGCCAAGTTTTAATCATTTTTTTAGCAGCAATGATATTTCGTTCTCGAACTAAAGTTTCAATTTGATGTGAAAGACTGTCTTTCTTGTTCATTTAAAATTATTATAGTCCGAACTTTATAAGAATACGAATGGTTCATTCATATTACAAATATTTTATACGCAACGCATTATCGGTTAGCTAAACGTTTGTAATTTAAAATCGATAGACCATTCCAGTGTTAAAACGAATTTTTGATTTTTTTGAATCTTCAAATTTTGAAGTAGTACGCGGATCTGTAACATAATCAGGCACATCTACGTCTTTAAAAGTCATTTTAGAATATTCTAGCCCAGCATAAATTGATAAATGTTTAGATACCTTTGCAATAAACTGTGCGTAAACTTTTGTTTGATTAAATCTTTGATAGTAATTATCAGTATTGTAAATGGGGTCACAAATCGTTTCATCTTGTGTACTAACATAGTCTGTACAAGTACAATTTTCATTTCCGTAATCATCGTAACTACAGCTATACGAATTACAATACCCATCAACACTATGTGTGGAACAGCTATCATATCCTGAATAGTACGTATCTGAAGCTATTTTCTTTTTAAGATTTTCTGATTGAATTCCAAAATTTAATTTGTATTTTTCTTTATACGTAGCTGCTATTTCGAACGATGCACCACCTCCATACCCTTTAATCGTAGTCATATCTGTCATTCTTCTAGCTAAACCAGTTGAAAAGATATCGAGTGTAGCTAGTGCATATAGTTTTAAATCTTCTGTAGGTTTGTATTCACCTCCTATTGAAATTCCTATTACGTTTAATCTTATTTTTTTATCTAAATCTAGATTTACATCTTTACTCACATTTAATTTTAAAAAATTACCTTGTATAAATAAATTACCTTCTCCCGATTTAATTTGATTTTCATTCGTATTATATTGAGCAACAAATGATTCAAATTGAATGTCTAGTAAATTGCCGTCTACACTTGTTTTGGCTTTTAAATTCGCAATAACATAATGACCTTTGCCAACGCCGTATTGAGAATCTGAATACATATTAAAGTTACTTTCAATCGCAATGATTGCTTGCACCATTTCGGTTTTAGATGCTGAAACGCCATTAGAAACTTCAATCATTTTACAATTTTGGTCTTCTGTATTTTCACAGGCATTGACGTTTAAGTTCAAAATAAAAAATGAAATGATAAAAATTGAAATCGATTTAAATAGCATATTCTCCTCTTTCAAAAGTTGTAAAACTAAGAGGAATTTCAGCAATAACCATACCAACATATTAGCTTCATATTATTAAATACTTAATGCGCCGCGTGGTGCACAATCCCGCCTATAAAAAATACATACATGATAACTTCAACAGTATAAGCGCACATTTGCCAGAGCTAGTCTTCTTTACTATACCTTCTGAACAAGGAGCAAACTTATGTCACTACTTATAAAAAACGGAAGAATCATTACAGCTGTCGACGATTACATCGCAGATGTTTTTGTTGAAAACGAAACAATCACTATGATTGGCAAAAACCTTCCCGTTAAAGCTGACAAGACTATTGATGCTTCTGGAAAATATGTAATCCCAGGCGGAATTGATCCACATACTCATTTTGATATGCCCTTTGGAGGCACTACTTCAGCGGATGATTTTGAAACTGGAACAAAAGCTGCTGCATTTGGTGGAACTACGACAATTGTAGACTTTGCCATTCAACAAAAAGGAACTTCTACTTTGCAAGCATTAGATACATGGCATGCAAAAGCTGAAAACAAAACTGCGATCGATTATGGTTTTCACATGATCATCACCGATCTTGATGCTGATCGTATTCATGAAATGAAAAAGTTAGCAAACGAGGGAATCACTTCATACAAATTATTTATGGCTTATCCTGGTGTGCTTTATGTAGATGACGGAACAATCTTCAGAGCCATGAGAAAAGCAGGTGAAGACGGCACCATGATTTGTATGCACGCTGAAAATGGAATCGTAATTGATGAAATCGTAAAGCGCGCCATTCAAGAAGGAAAAACTGAACCAAAATGGCACTCGTTGACTCGTCCAACGCGAATGGAAGCTGAAGGCGTACACCGAGCAATCTCAATTGCTGAAGTAGCAAATGTTCCGGTTTATATCGTTCACTTATCTTCATCTGATGCATTAGAACAAGTTACCATCGCACGAGATCGCGGTGTGCATGCGTATGCTGAAACATGTCCGCAATATTTATTCTTAGATTATAGTTATTATGAAAAGCCAAATTTTGAAGGTGCAAAATATGTAATGACCCCAGCTCTTCGAGAAAAATGGAACCAAGAAAAACTCTGGCGCGGATTAAAATTTGGCGATCTTCAAACGATCGCTACCGATCACTGCCCTTTTTGTTTTCATGAACAAAAAGAATTAGGAAGAAATGATTTCTCAAAAATTCCAAATGGAGCTCCTGGTGTCGAGAATCGAATGAGCTTAGTTTACAATGGCGGAGTTGTAGAAGGCAGAATCGGCTTGAATAAATTCGTAGAACTCACCTCAACTGCTGCTGCGAAAATGTTTGGAATGTTTCCTAAAAAAGGCACGATTGCTGTAGGATCGGATGCTGACATTGTAATTTTTGATCCAAATCGAAAAGAAACGATCAGCGTAAATAACCCATGCACTCATCATATGAGAGTAGATTACAACACTTATGAAGGATTTAAAGTGCAAGGATTTACAGATACCGTAATATCGCGTGGAAAAATCATAGTTCAAAACAATGAATACCTTGGCAAAAAAGGTGATGGTAAATTCATTAAACGTGGGCTTTTTTCAGGAAATAAATAAAAAAACCGTACTGTTACAATCATGAGAAGCAACAGTACGGTTTTACTTTCTATTATATTTATTATGGTCCTAAGTTTCTATATGAGCCATAGAAATGAACGGCATGTCCACCATAGCCCTGCTGATTAACTATATAAGTATCCAGATAATTCAGAGCTGAATTAAGTGCTGCTGTACCTCTAGTGCAAAAACTTTGTGATGTTGGTACTGAACAAATTGTTTCAAGACCTACCACAGTTTTCTTTCCTGTGTTTTTAGCATAAGTCACTTCAGTTTGTGCATCTGCTACTATTGTAGAATTAGTAACTACATAATCCATTAAAGTTACAATGTCTGAGTTGTCTTGAATGACTTCACTTAATTTTCTTGTATTATACGTTTTTCCGTCAAACCAACGAGGTATGCAGAAATCAACCAATATATTTGAATACTGAGATTGTTGCGCACTTCGAACCGCAATTGCAATTGGTGCAAGCGCAGCTGGATCTCCTCCGTTGACGTAAGTTTCAACGTCATATTGCACACCCATCAGTGCGCTTTGTCCTGCGGCACTTAAAGTATTCTTGAAATTAGAAGTATTTGCAACAAAGTTTACTGCTCTTGAGTTTGAAATGGCACCTGCACTGCCAAGTAAAAATCTAAACTTAAATCCAAGCAATGCTCCCGCTTCTACAAAACTTCGAAGGTTTGTAGTATTGGAACTAACATCTGACTCAACGTCTATGTACATAGTGTTGATTCCTTTTTGAGTTGCAAAATTAAATAAGTTTGTTCTATTAGTTGTATTATTCAACCAATCTAAACCATTTTCTTTCCATACCCACATTCCTTTTTCATTTGATGGTAATCCAGTAGAACCTCCAGAGCTTGATGCACCTGAAGAAGATGAGGATGAAGATGAGCTAGCCCCACCAGAAGATGAAGAGGAAGATGAAGAACTTGATCCTCCTGAAGAACTTCCAGATGAAGTCCCAGTTGATACAACTAAAGTTGAGTTAGTATTTTCTGCAATTGTATTATTTGCAAATAATAAGCTAAAGGAACCAGTAACTGTTGAATTACATACTAAATCAAAAAATTTTGCAGGCTGACTATAGGAAGCTCCATAAATTGGAATTTTATTTCCATAAGAATATCCGGAACAACCACTACGATAAATTACGCAGCCAGCTGGTAATCCTGAAACAATGACCTTAATATCAACAGGATTTCCTACTGTATCTAAAGGTACACTTTGAGCACCACTACCATTTACATGCACTACTTCATAAGTGGCACATGTACCACTTGCTTGCGAACTACTTTGAGATGCAGTGAGTGCTCCATTTTGGCGTAACATAATTCCGCCAGCCTGAGCAGCATTTGCATTTGTAGATGCGAATTGAGTTGTGATTGAAATTAGACTGATCAATAAATAATTAAACGTTTTCATGACTACCCTCCCCCTCAATAAATAAGTAATCGAACTCACTCCATTGAAACCGGTCAGAAAACGTTCAGCTATTTTTTAATATTCGATTTTTCTCTCTACATTTAATAATAGACTAAATTAGTATGTTTTAACAAGCTTTTTTTATGCGTATAATTAAGTTATTGATATTATTGGATTAAATATAAATAAAACATGTCGATCACATTGCTGATTAGATAATTACTACACCTTAAATATTAATTCATATACAATGTATATTGATGGGACTTTGAGAGGGACTTTTTATGGGAAAATTGAATTTAGTTTTCATTTTTACTTTTTTATTAACAGCGTGTTTTGATCCTGCAAATGATAAAAAAACGGGAAGTTTTGAATTTAATGATAACACTGTATCAGCATCTTCAACTACAACTACAAAAACTAACACAAGTACTTCTACGAATATTTCGACCAATACGCAATCTTCAAACGCAACATCAACATCAACATCTACGGCTACAGATACTGCCCCAATTGCTCCTACAAATGTAGCGGCTACCACACAATCTTCTACATCTATTTTAATAACATGGGCCGATAATTCTAGTAATGAAACAGGTTTTACAATTTACAGATCAGTTGCGGGAGGAGCATTTACTGCACTTACAACTAAACCAAGTGGTACAAATTCTTATACTGATACTAACTTAACTCCTTCTACTCAATACACATATAAAATTGATTCTTACAACGGTATCGGAAAATCTGCACAAATTTCTACTTCTACTGTAACTACGTCTCCACCACCTTCCACCAGTTCTTCATCTAGTTCTGGAGGAAGCACATCTAGCTCCAGCTCATCAAGTAGTTCTGGCGGATCAACTGTCACTTCAATAGAAAAGGGCCTTTGGGTTTGGAGAAAAACGAATTGGGTAAACGATACGGCGCTAAGAACAACTCTATTTAATTTCGCCTTAACCAACGGCTTTAATACATTATATGTAGACGTTGAATCAGACTTTACAAATAGTAATACAACAAATTTAAAAAGTTTTGTTGAAGCGGGAGCTGTATTAGGATTAAAATTTAGATTTTTATTAGGCGCATCAGGAGCAATTCCAACATCAAGAGCAACTAATTTTGTTGCCAATACTTCAAATTTAAAAAATCAATTAAGTGTTGCCGGAAAAGCAGCATTGCAAGGTGTGCAATATGATGTCGAAACTTATATCAGTGGATCCGCCGCAGAGTTAGCACCGATTGCAATTGCAGTACGAAATGCTCAGCAAACTCAATATCAAAACATTCTGGTAGATTTCTGTATTCCTCGCTGGTTTGATGGTCAAACGTATAACGGAAGAAAATTAAGCGAAGTAATTCAAGATAACTCAGACATTGTGACATTAATGGACTACGTAGTCTCCCAATCCACAATTGTTACGGATGCACAAACGGAAGTTACCTATGCAAAACAAACAGGTAAAAAAGTAACCGTAGGATTAGAAACGATTTGTTCAGTTCCTGCATCACAAAGTTTTTGCACATTGGGTAAGAATGCATTGAACTCGGCACTTTCTTATTTAGATACATATATCGCAAATAAAGAAGGTTACAACGGGCATGCTGTTCATTATTACGAATCGCTCAATTCACTACAGCCGTAGGTAGTACCAACTGCGTCTAACAGACAGCAAAACCGTTTCAAAGCCATTCAATTCGTTTAAAATTGGCTTACTCTTTGCGAATAATCTACTTTGCAAGGAGGTTGGCTATGAAAAAGCTCCAACTTATATTACAAAGTGAAATTTGGGCACTCATTTCAGCAGGAGTGTCTACGACCGCATTCTTAATCATGTTAATGTTTATTTTTTCTCATCATTGATTCAATATTCATTGAAGCTTCATGAATTGTGAGTAAAAATCATGATTCATGAAGCTAACTATACGAAAGCAAATATCTTATGCATTTGGACAATTGGGCTGGGCGACTTTACTCAACATTCTTTACACTCTTCTTGTTTATTACTATCTTCCGCCTCAGAATGCTAATTTACCCCAGTTAATTTCAAACCACGCATACTTTGGATTGGTAAATGCAATTGTTTTAATTGCAGCATTCGGAAGAATTCTAGAAGTGTTCACTGATCCACTCATTGCAGGATTTTCTGACCGGAGCAAATTTAAATGGGGTAGAAGAATTCCCTTTATGGCTTTAGGCTGTGTGCCTGCTGCTCTATTTTGCGCATTGATGTTCATACCACCAGATTCTTTTGAATCAACTCGAAATCTTTGGTGGTTGGTTGCAATGCAAATTCTATATTATCCGTTTTTTTCTCTTTATGTAATTCCCTATTCTGCACTCCTCATTGAGATGACTGATAATGAAAAAGAAAGATTGAGTTTATCTTCTTTTACTTCACTTGCCTATGCATTGAGTTCATTAACTGCAGCGTTTATTCCACTGATAGGAACTTCATTTCAAAATCATTTTTCAGTAACGCGCATAACCGGTGTGCAATGGGCGATTGGATTAATGTGTGCACTATCTGCCATTTGGATGCTCATTCCTGTATTTACGATCAAAGAAAATAAAATGCATCACGCTCCATCACACGAAGATGCATTTAAGTCACTCAAAACTACTTTTCAAAATCCACGTTTTATTCAATTTGTAATTTCAGATTGTATGTATTGGATGGGATTAAACATCGTTTCTACCGGAATGTTATATTACATCAAAGTTTTACTGGGCCTATCTGAAGACAATCTAACAGTGCTTATGCTCATTTTACTTGTAGCTTCTTTTTCATTTTATCCAGTTGTTAATTTTTTAGCCAATCGCTACAGCCGAAAAAAAATCATTCAAACGGGATTTGTAATTTTTGGATTCGTATTTGCGTTAGTATTTTTTGGATTAGGAAGAATGCCTTTTGCGCCATTCATTCAAGCAACAATTATAATGATTTTAGCCGCAATTCCATTTGCTATTTTAGGAATATTACCCAACACAGTACTTGCTGACATCGCAGAACATGACCTTTTAAAAACTGGAAATCGAAAAGAAGGAATGTACTTTGCCGCAAGAACTATGATCATGAAATTAGGCCAAACGGTAGGAATTATTCTATTTACGATCATGCTCACATTTGGGCACGAAGTGGGAAATGATTTTGGAATTCGTTTGAGCGCACTCACTGGTTTTATACTATGCTTAATTGCTGCTGTAGCGTTTCAACGTTATAATGAAAAAAATATTTTACAAGAAATCGATGAGATGAAAAAGGCAGCATAGTGAAAATAAATCGTAAAAAAATCATTTCAAATCGAATCAATGCTTCACTTGGAAAAATGAAAGCAGACTTAATTTTTAAAAATGTAACTTACCTTGATGTTTTCAACTTAAATTGGATACAAACCGATGTGGCAATTTATGATGGTGTAATTATTGCAGTTGAAACTGGTTTAACTGGCAAAAAAGAAGTGAATGCTTCTGGTAAATTTTTAGTTCCCGGCTTCATTGATGCTCACGTTCATGTTGAAAGCTCATTAATGCTTCCACAATATTTTGATCAGTCTGTCATACGATGTGGTACCACTACTGCAATTTGTGATCCACACGAAATTGCAAACGTGTTAGGCACAAAAGGTATTGAATATTTTTTAAAAGCTTCAGAAAATACTGCTATCAACCTCAAAGTAATGTTAAGTTCATGCGTTCCTGCCACTCATTTAGAGACAAATGGTGCTGGTAAAATTGAAATTTCTAAATTAAATAAATTTAAAAATCATCGAAATGTTTTAGGTCTTGCTGAAATGATGAATGTTCCAGGGGTGCTTCATTCGGATTCTTCTATTTTATCAAAACTAGACTCATTTCAAGAAATGAACATTGATGGGCATTCTCCCTTACTTCGATCTCACGAATTATCTGCCTACATCGGCGCAGGCATAACTAGTTGTCATGAATCTTCTGAATTAGAAGAAGCCAAAGAAAAAGTAACCAAAGGAATGTCTGTTTGGATTCGTGAAGGATCGGTTGCAAAAGACTTAAAAACACTTCACTCAATGCTTTCAACTGCTAACTCTCCTTTTATTGGATTTTGTACAGACGACCGAAATCCAAAAGATATCGCAAATGAAGGACATATTGATTACTTAATTCGAAAATCGATTCAATATGGATTAGATCCTGCAACCGTTTATCGATCTGCATCTTGGAGTGTGGCTCGGCATTATGGTTTAAATCGAGGCTTTGAACGCGTGGGAGCAATTGCTCCGGGTTATGTGGCTGATTTAGTATTATTGAATGACATTGCAACTTGCTCAATTGCACAAGTTTATAAAAGCGGAATTGAATTTGGGCAAATTCCCAAACATTCTTCTTCTAAAAAAATAAAATATTCAAATACGATTCACTGTAAAATTCCCAATGAAAAAGATTTAGAAGCACCACACGGAAATGTAAATGTAATTGGAGTAGTCGAAGGAAAAATCATTACAGAACATTTTGTTATGAGTTCTAAATCAAAAGGTGTTCATAAAATTTCAGTTCTTGAACGCCATAAAGGAAAATCAAAACCTTCAAATGGTTATGTATTTGGGTTTGGTGAAAACTTAAATGGTGCAATTGCTTCTTCTGTTGGACATGATTCACACAATTTAATCGTGGTTGGTTCGAATACCCGAGACATGAAAGTTGCTCTGGCCAAATTAATTGAATCCGGAGGCGGATTTTGCGTTACCTCACAAAATAAAGTTCTCGCTTCTCTTGATCTCCCATTCGCTGGATTAATGTGCTCTCAAACACCTGAAGAGATTAAAAAATCACTGGATCGGCTCCATGTAGCCTCAATGTCAATCGGGTGTAAACTTTTAGAACCTTTTTTACAATTAGCGTTTTTAAGTCTACCAGTTATTCCAAGCTTAAAAATTACAGATAGAGGTCTGGTTGATGTGAATGCCTTTAAAATCATTTCTGTGTTAGCTAGTTAAATATCCAACTGGGTACTTTTTTCTTACTCAATTCTTACATCCTGACCAAAATAAATTCATTATATAAAATAGTATAATGAAAAATAATCAATCTATTTCAACACTGATTCTAATCACCTCAGCAATCTTTACGACTTTCATATTTTCTATCGTAGACTTTAAAAATGATAATGTTTCATCACCTAAATTTGGAAGATTTCTTGCCGGAATCTCAATAGGACAAAAACATGAAGTCAATTTGTGTCCCATTTTAAAAACAGATAGTTCAAATTTTTCTTCACAAGTAAATCCAACTGGAAATCCAATCGGTGGTGGTATTTGCTACACACGCATCATTCGGCAAAATCAAGCAGATTATGTTGTGACTGACAAAGCAGCGTTACTAACTGCTCTTGCACAAGCAACAACCGGTCAAACTGTTTTCATTCCCGGAAATATAACAATAAACTTAAACGGTTCAAAAAATATCGCAATACCTTCAGGCGTAACGCTCGCAAGTGATCGCGGTTTCAATGGATCAGAAGGTGCATTGCTTACATCCACTGACTTATGGCCAGAAAATGAAATGTCTGCATTATTTGTTACAGGTGGGGTTGGTGTTCGAATTACAGGATTGCGAATGCAAGGTCCAAATCCCGACGTTTGGGATCACGAAACAGCTCGAGGTTTTGCAAATGCAATTCGGTCACTTCATGCAAACCTTGAAGTTGATAATTGTGAACTCTATGCTTGGGATAAATGGGCTGTATGGCTTTTCATTCAAAACGGCGCTTACATTCATCACAATGATATTCATCACATTACAAGAGCTGGCTATGGTTACGGAATCTGGGCTGGCGGTTCTGGATCTGAAACAAACGCTTCTTGTATAGTTGAAGCAAACGTATTGGATGCATGCAGAACATGCTTTGATTCTAGTGCTCACGCAAATTCTGAAGAAATTCGATATAACGTAATAATGAGAAGACAGTTCTACAAAAACATTAGTAGGCACTCACATAGTCAAAGCGCCACAAACTCTCTCAATATTTATGGCGGTAAAAATACACGCATGCATCACAATTTATTTTTTTCTGGCCAACAACACTTTACGTTTCCCATTCCTGATCTTTCGACAGACTTCGTAGAAGTTGATCACAATTGGTTCGTTCGATCTGAAAACAATGCAAGTGCTCCTTATGGTGTAATGGGACAATACAATGCAGATCAAGAAACATATTCAAATATGAGTTCTCATGACAATTGGTTTGACGGAACAAATCGAAATGAACCAATTGCAAACTTTACTCAAAATGCACTTTCAGGAACGGCTCCCCTAACTGTAAATTTTGATGCTTCGCCAAGCTACGATCGCGACGGTGGACAAATTATGAAATACACTTGGAGTTTTGGCGATGGCGATTATGACGGTAATCAAGCTAATGGAAAAACAGTATCACATACATTCACTCAACCTGGACAATATAGCGTTAAATTAGTTGCTTCAAATGCATATGGAGTTCCAAGTAATTCGTTTATAAAACAAATCACAGTGTTACCTAACAATTCCCAAGGAAAATATGTTTTAAGTGCATGGGTGAAAGACTCCTATCCCGGTACTCTCACTGGTCGTTATAAAAAACAAGTAATCTTAGACAGCACTTCTTCAAATCCAATCGTTGTATGGGAAAATGACGTTGCCGGAAATCAAGGGTGGGAACACATTGTTGTTCCGTTAGATCAATATGTTACTACAAACTCACAACATCGAATTTCAGTGCGAATGGTGAGTCCCAATGGTGTAACGAATCCTGCCCAAGAAATTGTAGAAATTTTTGTTTGGATCGATGATGTTTGGATTTCTAATTCATCAATTTGGAATACTAGCTTTGAAGACAATGTATACCCACCTTGGAATCAGGCATTTAATATTCCAACCGGCTCACCTACAGGTGTAAGTTCAGCTTGTAACGGTGAAGAAGCTCGAAGCGGTGACCGTTCGTATCGTTTTCGAATTCCTCTAGGTGCAACAGGAGTGTTACCCAATACTTGGGGTGAAGTTTATCAATATGTAACTTTCAAACCAGTCGTGGGTGTGGTAACACAAGACACAAAGGTTGATTAAACTCCAATGAATGAAGATAAAGCCCGCGTCCGAGCTACATTAATATCTGTTATACTGGGATCTTTCATTCTTGCGTTGAAGTTTGCAGCGTATACAATTTCAAATTCTACCGCTTTAAAGTCTGATGCTTTTGAAAGTACTGTGAATGTTGTTTCAGCATTGTTTGCATTGGGTGCAATTATTTTTGCAGGCAAACCAGCGGACGAAGATCACCCCTATGGTCATGGAAAAATCGAGCATTTCTCGGCAGTTTTTGAAGGTGGATTGATATCGCTGGCAAGCTTATTAATTCTGTACGAAGGCATCCATGCAATCATCATAGGCCCTCAACTTAAAAAAATTGATTCAGGAATCGCTCTCAACTTAATTGCAGGCCTTTTTAATGGTGTTCTTGGATGGTACTTAATACGTTCTGGAAGAAAATTAAAATCTCACGCAATTGAAGCCGACGGTCATCACGTTATTAGTGACTTTGTAACATCACTTGCACTTTTATTAGGCCTTTTAGTTGTTTGGTTTACGAAAATTGCTATTCTAGATGCGGTTATAACTTTAATTGTTGGAATTTACTTAGCTACCGTTGGTTTTCGACTAGTAAAAAAATCTTCTGCAGCACTTTTAGACATTGAAGATCCAGAAACATTAAAAGCAATTGTGAATTCGTTTAACGAACTAAAAAATGAGCAAATCATTACTATACATGGTTTGCGCACATTTCGATCGGGAAGAACAACACATGTTGACGCTCACATTGTTGTTCCTGAATATTTAAATATACGCGAAGCACATGATATAGTTGAAAATTACGGTATTCAAATTCTTAAAAAGTCTTCACTCGAGGGTGAATTTCATTCTCACATAGACCCATGTCATCGCCACTTTTGTGAAAATTGTCCTATCCAAAACTGTAAAATACGTGCCAAAGCATTTCATAGTTTACAAACACTTACAGTAGATATGGCCGTACAACCTGATGTTTTAGAGTAATTCTAATTAAGCAATGAATTCCACTCAGCAAGAAATGATGTTCTTACCAATACTTCATATGCTTTATAAAGTTTAGAATTTACAGAACTTAAAAGCTCAGACTTTTGAGTACTTTCAAAAGGTAAGTTTTCAATATTCAATCTTATATCTGAAAACCATAAATTTTCTAATTTTTTCTTTTGCCATTCAATTGAATTTTCAATTGCTTTAATATTTTCACCTGAAATTAACCATTGATTAATTTGAGATATTTCGCGATTTGAAAGTAGCTTTTGTGCTTTTGCAATTCTGATTAAATTTTGAATTTGATTACTTTTATCAGTACTTAATTGCTGAATGTATTGTTTATACCGATTGACCAAAAAAAGCTTTATTTGCATCAATGGATGAAAATACTTTGAAGTCCACTCTACATTATCTTTATTTAAATATATTGAATTTTCGATAGTTTCAATAGCTTGAATCATTAAATCATAATTAGATAAATTAAGAAACAATTGCTTAAATTGCTCATTCAACTCTAAAGGCACTTTATTTTCATAGTCAGTGTAAATTAATTTTTGATTAAAGAATCTTTTTAAGGATTCTCTCAACTGTTTTGCTTTTACAATCGCAACAGGATCTATGTTCGTATTTTCAATTTCTGCAATTAACTTATTTAATGCTTCTAAATGAGCTGGAATTGGAAAAGCATGAATTTGCTCACGTGTCGGACAAAAACTTTTAACATATTTGCAAACATCAACTGCTAATTGTCTTACAGAATTTAATGAACTTACATCACCGTTATATGATGGAACTGAAGAGTATATAAAATCATAATATGCACTATAATGGGTTACATCATGTAAAATAAGTTTCATAGCCAACGGAATAAAATCTTCCATTTGCGTAATTTTCTGACTTGCATTTTGAATACTTGCACCAATACATTTTACTTCTGTACAAGAATTAGGAAAGTCATAACTCATCATAGTATTAAATACATTATAATAGTCTGCCTCGATGGGGTTGTTTTTTGTTTGAATATTATAGGTTTTATTTATTACCTTAAATAAACTGTATGGGATTTTATTTATTTTATTATTATTTAAATATAATTGTGAAATCGATTTCAACCTATCGAATGCATCAGGCAATTCATTAATTTGATTATCATCTAATATTAGAACAGTTAAAGAAGAAAGATAATTAAATGTATTTAATGGAATTTTTATCAATTTATTTTGATTTAGAGATAAACTTTTTAATTTAATTAAATTATCAAACACACCTTCTGGCAGTTCAACCAATTGATTTTCGTGCAAATACAATTCTGTTAATTCTGTTAACCGATTAAATACACTGGTGGGCAAACTTTGAATTTGATTATTTTGAAAGCGAAGAGATTCTAATTTCAAATTATTGGCAAAAATGTTTTCAGGCAAAGTTTTTAATAAATTAGTGAATATATCAACACTTTTTAGTAACGGACTATTTCTAAAAATACTTTCACTTAATATTTCTATCTTATTGGAATCTAAACGTAAACTTGTTAAAGAAATAAGATCCTCAAAAATTGCATCTGGCAATGTAGTAAGCAAATTACTGTATAAATAAAGTTTTTTTAAGTTAGTGAGTTTCTTAAAAAGATTAGTGGGCAACGAAGTAATTTTACAATTATTTAACTCTATACTTTCAAGTAATAAATTATTTTGAAATAGATTGTCGGTCAAAACCAAATTTGGATTAGTATGCAGACTAATTGATTTTAAATTAACAAGATCTTTAAACAATTTATCGCTGATTGAAGTCAAATTATTATAAACTAATGACACCTGCTGAAGAGAACCTAATCCTTGAAATATATCTTCAGGCAATGAAGTGATCGCATTATAGCCTAATTGCAATTTCACAATTTGTTTATTATCTTTAAATATTCTGGCGGGTAACGTAGTTATTTTAGTGTTTGTTATACTAATCTTTTCTAGCTCTGTTAGACCTTCAAAATCATTCGGCTGCAAATTTGTTAGATTACGATCATAATCATAAGAAAATGTTTTAATTAACTTTAAATCTTCAATGTTAATTTGATTGCATTCTTTTTTTAGAGTTTTAACTATGATATTTTTTACTTGAGTTGTTCTATTGCAAACATTTGTGAAAGCAAACGCATTAGACATTAAAACATGTATTAAGATTATAACTATAGATATTCTTAAATAATTCATCGACTACTGATTCCTATTAAATTAAATATAATAACTCTAAGCATCGTTGTTAACATATCTTGTTGTGCACGAAGTTTTAAGATTTTCATCCATCTCTTATTAGCGATCACTATTTTTGATCTAAAAAGTTCAAACATCGGAAACCGAATGAGACCTGAGTAAAATGCATCAAACACTAACCTCGCACCAAAGCCAATCAAAGAATATTTTAGAAATGCAAACGCAAAACACTGAGCTAAAATTGAATTTAAAATTCCAAATAAAACAAAAAACAAAAATCGATTCATTCTTTTTCTAAAATAGTAGATTCCACCACCTAAAATTGTTGCAAAAAAAGTCATTAAAATACTGATCACAATTTGTTTGTTAATCATTGTTGTATTTAGATCAGAAAAAACTAATATCTTATTACTATGAGTTGAGTGAAATACTGCCGACAATAACAACCTGCTAATAACTTCGGTAATAGCAGTAAGCCCTACATTCACAAATGCTAGTATCAAAATAGCTTTTGCATTGCTTAGCCATAAATTAAAATATGGGTTTAAAAAATTAGATTGTTTTTCAGTAATCATTTATTCAGCCCAATATAATTCATAGACAAATACATCCAGTCAAATACTTATGTTCAATATTTAATATATTGCGTCTTAGTAAATGTCTCGGCGAGTTAAAAATCGATATAATTTGACAACTTATCACAAAAGAAATCTAGTAATGCGCATGCTAAAAAGATTTAGTTTAATTCTTTTTTTATTTATATTTATAAAACCAATTAAAGCTGATGTTCTTGGCAAGAGTATCAATAATGGATTAGCTGTCGCAGAATTAAATGTTCTGTCAGAGGCTGATTTTCCAACCATTAAATGGAATAAGAGTAAAATTTATCTTTTACCTTCTACACCACCAACGATTGAACCCATAGCGGGCATAATATCAAAAGGCTCTGGTTCTCGAATAAGTCACGTTCAACTACTTTGTAGAGCGTTGGGAATTCCAAATGGTTCTGTCAGTGAAAGCGAATTTGAAGCACTTAAAAAATTTAATGGCCAAAAAGTTTTATATGTAGCTCTAGATTCAAAACCTGTGTTCATTAAACCTTTGAGTGAAATTTCAACTCGAGAAAATGCTTTGGTTTCAGAATATTTTGGCAATACACAAATACAGCCAATTCATATTCCCAATATTAATGAAAAAACCATTTCTTTGATCGATTTAAATCAAGTAAATCGAATCGACTCAGGCAAAACGTGCGGACCTAAGTCTGCAAATTTGGGATTCTTAAAATCGCTTTTTCCTAACTTAGTTGCAGATGGTTTTGTCATTCCGTTTGGAATAGTAAAATCAGTATTTGATTCATCTGGAATTTCAAAAGAAATCTCTGAATTAAATTCAATCGATTCTTCGAACCTAGATCTCATTACTAAAAAATTAAGTCTAATTAGAAATAAAATTAAAACTTTAGAGTTTCCTTTAGAAATTGCTAAAGAAATTCAAGATCGCGCTCAAGCATTATTAAATGCAAATCAGGGAGCCGGACTATTTGTACGTAGCGATACCAATGTCGAAGATTTACCTAAATTCTCAGGAGCAGGTTTAAATAAAACTATACCCAATGTGATCAAATTAGAGCTTATTATTCCTACAATTTTAGAAGTTTGGTCTTCACCTTGGTCGGAAAGAGCATTTTCATGGCGTAAGCAATATGTAGAAAACCCTGAAAATATTTACCCAAGTGTTCTCATTATGCAATCTGTTGATTCTAAACAATCTGGAGTTTTTGCTACAATCAATTTTGATAATTCTAGCATTGAAGACTACTTTGTTTCTGCAAACGAAGGACTTGGATTTAAAGTTGTTGACGGACTTGAATCTCCAGAAGAGTGGTTAGTGCATAGTTATATGTCAGAAGGTCCAATTCAAAATAAAATGGAACTTGTTAACTCTTCTTACGCAAAAACTAAATATGAGCTTGATAATATAAATGGTGGAATAAAGGTTTCTCCAACAACAACTGACGAAATATTAATGCCCTCTCATTTAGATCAAATCGCGAACATTATAAAAACTATCCGAACCAATTCAGACTTTGTAGTTCCATTCGAAAGTGAGTTTGGAATTACAAGTGATGGGATCGTTAAACTATTTCAAATTAGACCGGTTGTGATGGGCACATCCAACAGCTTGAAATTAATATTAAATAAATTTTACCAACCAATGATTCAATAAGGAGATATCGAATGAAATCATTACTCGTATTAAGTATATTTGGAATTTTGAGCGTAACTGCTATGGCTCAAGAAAATTCAGATCACCCAAAAAAGAAAATGTTTGAGTGTAAATTAAAAGTATTTCCAAAAGTAAAGAAAATGGGAATTAAATTTAAAGCTGCTGATTTAAAAGATGAAGAAGATATTTTAAAGTTAAGAAAATATCACACTGTTGTAATCAATAACGTAGAATATTCGATTGCGGGTGGACTTTCAAAAGATGACGAATGTAAAAATAAAGCAGCTTGTCGCATGGTAGTTTATTTGCGTGTAGCTAATTCAACTCCAGCGGTTGGATATGCTAACAATGCCACTAAAACAGGTGCAATGAACAATGAAGCTAAATTAAGCTGCACTGTTCGTGACTGTACTGAGTCTGAAGAGCACATTGAAGACGCAGTTCAATTCTAAATTTAATTTTATAAGGGCACTCTTGCAGTGCCCTTATTTCTATTCTCAAATCTCACCATCGTATAAAAATACCCACTCATTATTAATATAAACAATAATCCTTACACCGTAAGGTTTTTGATTATTCAATCACCTTACGCTGTACGTTTATATTTGTTTTTGATATAACTTTTATATGCCTCGCAACGCCAATAAACTTTCAAAAGAAAAGATACTATCTGAATCTTTAATACTCATCGAAAAGCTTGGGCTAAGTGAGTTTAGTTTACGCTCTTTAGCTGCAAACCTTAAAGTTCAACCAATGAGCATCTACCACCACTTTCAAAATCGTAATGAAATTCTAAATGGTGTTTTAAGCTCAGTTCTTACAGAAATTCAATTTTTAAACATTTCTCATAATTGGGAAGAGCGCTTACGCTTTACAGCTCAAGAATGGCTGAGGTTTTCAAAAAAATACCCTAATTTCTATCCACAATATGTCATACAAAATCTAAATACTCCCAATGCCTTACATTTATTTGAAAAAATATCATTAATTTTAAGTGATTCAGGTCTGAGCAAAGAACTTACAGAGCATTACCTAAAAATTATTATATATTTCTTAAAGGGTTCTGGTTTAGATGAAAATCACAATGAAAGAACCTTCGATTTAGGCCTAGATGTCATAATTGATGGCATTCTAAATTCATTATAAATACCCGATTTTTTTGATTTACTTTTAGCTAAGCCTTCTATAGATTGCCCACTCCAAACTAACTATGATGAATTTACGAAATATCTGTATTATTGCGCACGTCGACCACGGTAAAACTACACTTGTCGACCATTTATTAAAACAAGCTGGTTCTTTCAAATCACACGAAACAGTTGCTGAACGTGTGATGGACTCAATGGATTTAGAGCGCGAACGCGGGATCACTATTCTTGCAAAAAACACATCTGTTCACGTAGGCGATACTAAAATCAATATCGTAGATACTCCAGGACACGCTGACTTTGGCGGTGAAGTAGAACGAATTATGGGAATGGTTGATGGCGCAATTCTTTTGATCGACGCTGCAGAAGGACCCCTTCCTCAAACTCGATTCGTATTACAAAAAGCATTGTCTCAAGGACAAAAAGTTATTTTATGTGTGAACAAAGTAGATCGTCCTGAATGTAAAGACGGTCGCAGAATTCAAGAAGTTGTAAATCAAGCATTTGATTTATTCGTAGATCTTGGTGCAAACGATGAACAAGCACATTTTCCAATTGTGTATGCCTGCGGAAGAGACGGCTGGTGTACAACCAACTTTGAAGAAATTGGCGATTTAATTTCTGGCAAAAAACAAGGCAGCCTAAAACCACTTTTCGATTTAGTTTTAAAAGAAGTGCGCCCACCTAAAATTGTACAAACGGATGAATTCAAATTATTGGTTTCAAATTTAGCTTACTCTGATTATGTGGGAAGACTTGCCATCGGCCGAGTTCTTTCTGGAAAACTTAAGAAAAACCAAAAATGCTTTCGCTTTGGCGTAGATGCAAACGGTAAACCTGTAAAACAATCTTTCTCAGTGACTCAAGTTTCAACTTACGAAGGTTTAAAGCAAACTGAAGTACCAGAAATTGAAGCAGGAGATATCGCAGTTGTGGCAGGCATCGAATCAATGGAAATCGGTGATACCATTTCTACCAACGAAGACACTCATGTTTTAGAACGTATCATTGTAGAAAAACCAACTCTAGCAATGATTTTTTCAGTGAACACCTCACCTCTTTCAGGACAAGAAGGTGAAGCGATTCAATCTCGTAAACTTCGTGATCGCTTATTGCGTGAAGTTCGTAATAACGTTGCCTTACGTTTTGAAGAAACATCTCAACCAGACCAATTTAGAGTTTTGGGTCGCGGTGAATTACAAATGGCAATTTTAATTGAACAAATGCGCCGTGAAAACTTTGAATTCATGGTCGGCAAACCCATTGTTCTCATGCAAACATCTGATACCGGCGAAAAGCTTGAACCACTTGAACGCGCAGTATTAGATCTTCCTGAAGAATACGCTTCAGATGTGACAAATTTATTTCAACAACGCAAAGGTTTACTTACGAAGTATGAACTTCATGATCATGCAGGTGCAGTAAAGCCTCGTGTTCGTTTAGAGTTCGACATTCCTACTCGCGGTTTATTAGGAATGCGTTCAAAATATTTAACTGCAACTCGCGGTGAAGGTCTTTTTTCGACTATTATTTTAGGATATTTCCCATACAAAGGCGATATGATGCACAGAATTAACGGTGCACTCATCGCAGACAGATCAGGCGAAACTGTTGAATACGGCTTATTAGGTCTCGACGATCGCGGAGTTCTTTTCGTAGGACCTGGTGTAAAAATTTATGAAGGAATGGTCATTGGCGAAAATAATAAAGACAATGATTTAAACGTAAATGCTTGTCGTGAGAAAAAACTTACAAACATTCGCGCAGCACACGCTGAAATGCTTGTGACATTATCTGGAATACGCAAAATGTCTCTTGAACAATGCATTGAATGGATTGACGACGACGAGTGGATTGAAGTGACACCTGAAAATATTCGCATTCGCAAAAAAGTACTTCCTGCAAATATGCGTTCTGTTAAAAGAGTTGAGCGAGATTAATTTAATTTAACAAAGTTAATTCTTAATGCGTTTAAAACTACACTAACTGAACTGAAAGACATTGCAACTGCTGCAATCATTGGACTTAATAAAGATCCAGTGAATGGATATAAAACACCAGCTGCAAGAGGAACCCCCACTGCATTGTATGCAAAAGCCCAGAATAGGTTTTGCTTTATATTTCGAAAAGTAAGCTTAGAAAGTTTAATTGCGGATAACATCGCACTCAAATCACTTTGTAATAAAACAACTTGTGACGATTCAATCGCAATATCAACTCCCGATCCCATTGCGATTCCGATGGTAGCTTTAGCCATTGCAGGAGCATCATTGATTCCGTCTCCTACCATTGCGGTTTTATAGTTTGAATATTTTGCGATGATTTCACTTTTAGCTTGAGGTAAACATTCACTATAAAATTCTTCAATTCCCAATTTAGATGCCACATTTTCTACTACTGCGATTCGATCTCCACTCAAAAGAATTGGCTTTATTTTCATTGCTTTCATTTCATTTACAACCTTCATTGCAGAATCACGAATTTCATCTTGAATGTGAATAACAGCAATCAGTTGATTATTTTCAGTTAAAAACACCTGACTGTTCGTTTCGTTTTCATTTGTAAGAATCTGTGCAGAAGTAAATTTTTGATTTCCTAGTTTATAAATGTTTCCAGCAATATTTGCTTCAATACCATTTCCAGGGAATGCTGTATATTTTTCAACATTCATGGAATTTATTTTTAGTTTTTGAGCATGCTGTACGATTGCTTTAGACAATGGGTGGGTACTATTTTTTGCAAGTGAAAATGCTATTTCTAGTGCCTTTTTTTCTTCATTCTGCTGCGATTTAAATTGGATGACTTTGGGTTTTCCAACTGTAAGCGTTCCCGTTTTATCAAAAAATACAACATCAACATTTGAAAGTTCTTGAATACTTTGAGCGTTTTTGAACAGAACACCTTTTTTTGCCCCTCTTCCCATTCCCACCATTACTGACATGGGAGTTGCCAAACCCAAAGCACAAGGACAAGCCACGATTAAAACTGCAACTGCATTTAAAATTGCATTTATAAATTTTGGATCTGGCCCAAAGAAAAACCAAACTAAAAACGATATACAACTACTAATCACAACTGCAGGCACAAAATACTGAGATATTTTATCTGCTAATTCTTGAATTTTTGCTTTTGATCTTTGTGCTTCAGAAACTAATTTAACGATTCGAGACAACATTGTATCGGCGCCAATTTTAGTTGCTTTCATCATAATTGTGCTTGTAAGATTCATAGTCGCTGCAAAGACTTCAGATTTATTTGTTTTTTCTATTGGAATCGACTCACCCGTAAGCATTGACTCATCGATCGTTGTATTTCCATCTATGATAAATCCATCGACTGGAATTTTCTCACCCTCTTTTACTTTTAAAATATCTCCCACTTGCACTTCTGATAAATCAACCAATTCTTCTGTGAGATTTCGATTGATTCGAAGTGCTTTTTCAGGTGCTAGTTTTAAAAGTGATTTGATTGCTGAGGCTGTTTTTCCACGCGCTTTGAGTTCCAAAACTTGCCCTAAAAAAACAAGTGCAACAATAACTGCTGCAGATTCAAAATATAATTTTACCATTCCCATTTCATCAAAACTATTTTTCGGAAGTAAATTTGAAAAAATAAGCGCAAATATACTATACAGATAAGCAGCAGCAACTCCTATTCCAATCAATGTAAACATATTATATTCGCGAGTTTTTAATGACATCCATGCTCGTTCAAAAAAGGGCAATGCTGCCCAAACGACTACTGGGGTTGCGAGCAAAAACTGTATCCAACCTGCATATGAAATGTGCACAAACATTCCGCCCATTGAAATAAAGAAAAGCGGCACTGTGAATACAAGCGATACAATGAACCTTTTTCGAAAATCAGTTAGCTCAGGATTTTCAGAATCATCTGCGGCATCAAAGTCCCTTGGCTCTAATGCCATTCCACATTTTGGACAAGACCCTGCACCCATTTGAATAATTTCAGGATGCATAGGGCAGGTGTATCTAGCATTCGTTGAAATTTTTTGATTTGTATTTGGCTTGTGATGCTCTGGTGTTTCTTTTTTTGTTTGATTTAAATATTTATGAGGATTTTCTTTAAATAAATCTAAACATTCTGAACAACAGAAGGCATACTCTTTTGTTTCAAAGTTAATAATGCAATTTTTCGAATTTGCTTTTTCAAAATCAACTTGCATTCCGCAGACTGGATCGATCATTTGATTGGTCATATTTGGACTTAAATCATAAACAATTTTACTAGAAATAACATCCTGCGCGCCGCGCAAAGCCATCAAAAGCTTTACGAAAAATACATTCAAATGTAAAAAAGTCTCAAACCGCAATCATTTATCAGTGAAATTTTACAGTGGAGAGATGGCCGAGCGGTTGAAGGCGCACGCTTGGAAAGCGTGTGTACTGTAACAGGTACCGCGAGTTCGAATCTCGCTCTCTCCGCCATATTTTGTGAAAATCGTCTCCAACTGCATCGTGCTCATAAAAATTTCGTCAGCGTACTTCTGTGTACGCTATCCTTATTTTTCATCGCTCTCTTTGTTGGAAGACGATTTTGACAAAATATGGGAGATGAGTGCTTGATGAGAAGTCGAGTTCTAGTTCGAAAATTTTTATCAGGATGGTAAAAATTTAACAACCCAAGGGAGCCGAAGGTGAGCGAGCTTGATGCGAGCGAATAATCTCGCTTTCTCCGCCATCTAAAAATTGAAAAATCAAAATCGAAAAACAGAATTTAGCAATTCTCCAAAAACATTAACCACTTGAAAACATTAGAGAGCGACTGATGGTCGGCAGCCCAAGATTTCGTGAATTGTAACGAAATTTAGCTTCGCTTGCCGTCCTGGCTCGGGACTTTGCTACTTTGATGCTACTTGCTTGCTACTTCGGATTTGAGCCTCTGCTTTGGTGTTGAGGGTGGTTTTGAGGAGAAATCATGAACAAGAAAACTGCACTTTATTGTCGTGTGAGTACGGGCAATCAATCGACAGGATTAGAAGCTCAAGTTCGCGCGTTGTGAGAATATTGCGTTCGCTGTGGCATTGCTGATTATGTAATTTACGAAGATGAAAACCAGTCAGGAGTTAAATCATCAAGACCAGCACTTGATAGAATGATGAAAGATGTTCGCGAAGGCATGATCGATAAAGTCGTCGTATATAGCTTTAGTCGATATGCAAGATCAGTAACCCACTTACTTCGAGCTCTTGAAGAGTTTAAAAAGGTACATATCGGTTTTGTTTCAATTACAGAGTCAATTGATACCAACACTCCTTTTGGATCTGCCGTATTTACAATTCTAGGGGCTGTGGCTCAACTTGAGCGTGATCTAATAGCCGAAAGGGTTCGCAATGGATTAGCAAACGCAAAGGGCGTTCGTTTGGGTCGTCTTAAAACACGTGATAGCGATTTAATCAGAAAACTACGAGCAACAGGAATGACTTATAGACAAATTGGTCTTATTGCAAAATGTTCTTCTGGCGCAGTCTCGGCTGAAATCAAAGCGATGAAAAAAGAGACTGGAAATACAATTCGAAATATTGTGAAAGACACTGAAATATCAAAAATGAAAATTATGCCACCGCAGATCACACCACAGTTAGAATTAGAGTTGGTTCGGTACTAAAATTAAACGGGCACATGGAAATGAATCCAGTGCCCGTTAATTTTTAATCTTTTAGGGAATATATTGCCCTAAATGCTAGGCAATAAATTCCGATAGTTTAGCTGATGATTTATTCAAAAAACTTAAATGCATATAAGCAAACTCCGAATAGTTAGTATGAACTTTAGCAGTGTAACAAGAATGTCTTCTGCTGTTGTATTTGGAATATTTTTATTTTCCATCACTTATGCAGGAGACGCTCCGTTTTCTTTGGATGATGCTTCCCTTAACAAACTTGATCAGACCCTTAATTCAATCGACGAGAATGATTTTAAAGTAGTAGAAACTACCGAAACAAAAAGTCCAAAATTAAATAGTTATCAGGATTTTTTAAAATTCTATGAAACCATTCTTAAAGACGGGGAATTCGTAAACTTTAAAGCCTTTAACCCTGATGGTTCAAGTGCTATTGAAAATGGTAGATTTAAAAATGATAAAGAATTTATGAGTTTTGTAAAAAACAAGCCGCAAACAGTTTCGGCACAACCATGGACTTTCGCAAAATATCCAGATTTTTATGTGCGAAAACTTGGCTATGAGTTTTTAATGAACAATAAAGAGTCTGCATCATATTTCTTTGATGAAAATTCATTAAAGCTTCTTGTTGGAAAAGAGAATCGAGTTAATTTTCTGAAAAATCCGACTTCCATATTTAACACCCGTACGCAGGAACCCCTTCCAGAGAGCAATGATAATACCGTAGTCAGCGCATTAGATTCAAAGATAAAAGACAGCAGTGTCATTAAATGGATTGCTTGCTTACGATTAAGCCCGTTTGCTGCTAACAAATGCTCTCAATCGTTAGATTATATACTGGAATTGATGAAACCATCAGGCAAACTAACAGCGGTTCCAGTTATTAGAAAAATTATCGAGGATCCAATGTATGCTGAAGGTGCTTCAAGGGCGGCTCTAAAGATCATGAGCAAAGTAGATGCTAGCGGTTCAGGAAGAACACAGTTTGGCGACCTTTTTGCCGATATATATCAATCTTATGTAGAAGCCGGGATCCCTCCAAAAAATGCCGAAGAAATGAGCTGGGATTTGCTTGCGGTTTACTCCGCTCGTGGTGCAAATATAAACATGCTTTTTCCATACGCTTCGGGCAAAGCTGGATCAAAAACATTAATTGCATTAGAATCCATAGCAATCGGAGCTAGCGTTTTAGATGCAGCTACTCATCAGTCTGGCTACCTGTACAGTATTCCAAAACAAATCTCTACTGTTGCGAATTATGGAAAACCTTACCATTTCTGGATGTCTGCATACATAGCTAGAGAAAGTGCTAAAAGATTTCACAGTGAATCTGCTGCACAAACCGCAGCAGCATTAAGCGAATTAGGTTATCAAATGTTCTCCGTTACCAATGGTCGCCATGAATTATTCCAATCTATTCTATCAACCGGTCAATTTGGTGTTGAAGCTTATAAAACAAAAATTGATTTAGCCTTTGGTTTTGCAGGAGCATCGTATGGTGCAAAAATTGGAATAGGTAAAACAGATGAATTTCGAATTGATATCGACTACACTGTTAAAGAAATGATAGAGAATGCTTCGAACCTTAAACCCTGGACTGTTGAAAAATCTAAACAAATGCTAAAATCGCCTATTAAAAAATTTCTTGCATATTTTAAATGGATGAAAATTATTAAGCCTATTGCAGGACTAAATTCAATTAAATCACAAATTGGTTGTGTCTCGTTCTTACATCCAAAAATAAAAACCCCATTTGGCCTAAGGGGATTATA
This sequence comes from uncultured Bacteriovoracaceae bacterium, assembly GCA_964572865.1. GTDB lineage: Bacteria > Bdellovibrionota > UBA1018 > UBA1018 > UBA923 > CAZNGN01. The sequence continues at coordinate 37,244 of CAZNGN010000027.1, forward strand.
GCTATGAGACAACGATTAACAAGTGGCTTATTAAACCATGGGGAGCAACAGAATTAAAAGAATTCACAAAACAGAAGGTGCATTCATTTTTATTCGAAGAGCTGCCTCTAGACACAACAGCACATACAAGAAAATATGTTTTAAAAATCATAAAACGTATTTTTCAAATGGCTGTCGATAATGGGCATCTAGATCGAAACCCAACTCTTGGACTAATGGTGAAAGTTCCTGAAACATTAAAGTCAGTGCTAACTCCAGTTGAGGTAAAAACCTTACTAAGAGAAGCAAGAGCCACTCAACACAGATTTTATCCAATCTGGATAATGGCTTTGTTTACGGGAATGCGATCAGGTGAGCTCTATGCTCTAAAATGGTCGGACGTTGATTTTGAAGCAAGAATTATTCACGTAAGTAAAAGTTGGTCATCTAAGAATGGCTATACCTCTACAAAGAATCAAAAAACTCGTGTGGTACCTATATCAAACGAGCTAATGGATTTTTTACGTGAATATAAACTTAAGAATGTAAAGTCAGAGTTTGTACTTCCTCACTTAACTGAATGGAGCCGTGGTGATGCAGCAGAAGTCTTAAAACACTTTTGCAGATCACTTGAAATTACTCCAATCAAGTTCCATGACTTAAGAGCTACGTTCATTACGAACTTACTAACGCGTGGTGAATCATTAGCTAGAGTCATGGCCGTTGTAGGGCATGCAGACATAGACACAACAAACGTTTATTTAAGGCTTGCAGGTGTTGAGCTAAATGGGGCTACAGAAAAGCTTGGGTATGAGATACCAAAGCAAATCGGAGCTACTGTTTTATCGCTAACAGGTCTAAATAACGTAAAGTAAAAACACTAACACGGAGCAATTGCTACTTTCTGCTACTCTTGACAATAGTGTTAAGAGAAAACGATAATGATATTAAGTTTTTAAACCGCGCGGTCAGGAAACCAACCCTCTCCGCCATTTAAAATTCTCGAATTCATTCTCAAAAACACAAAATAGAAAAAATCCAAAAACGATAACTACTTAAAAACATTGGAGAGAGCTAGGCGATCTTCAGACGAAACTTTCGTGAAACTTTATGAAATGTCATGAGTTTGCTTCGAAAATGCGTCGTCGATGCTTCGTAAAAATTTGAATTTTTGCAGGACTAAAAATAGAAACGGGCGTTTGGATTAATTCCAAATACCCATTAACTCTTAGTCTTTAAAAAGCTATCTAAGTCTCATTACTAGGGACTAATGTTAAAACGTAAAGAGCCAATCGCATTTTCAATTTGCTCTACGCTAAGATCTTTACTTGCAGCAGTTCCGCTTTGTCCATAAAGTTCACATATCATATGTACTTGTTCATAATCTCTGTTGCCTTTTGGGGTGGGTACATTAAAAATCAATTGTGTGTCTATTGCTTCAGAAGTTAAGATGCCTGATTTCTCATATACGTCATAGATACCCGGACTAATTGTAAATAAATCATAGGTACTGCCCCAGAGTAAGCAGGTTACTTCACCCCTGCCTTCTCCCAGTGAAGTCGTCAGATGACCTTTAGAGTAGTAAGCTGCTCTTACAAACATTTCAGCAATAATTTCAACTTTCATCTTCTCTTTTGGAATTGAAGAGAATTTTGGTGACTCGGCAAATGCAGAAACTGAAAGACAAAAGAATATAATGACAATAATATTTTTCATAAGTTCCTTTTTCACAAATCAAATGTTTGCTGCGTCCAATTCGCTCAAAAACTCTTTGAGTTTCATAATACCAACGGTGCAATGTTTGGCAGCAATATATATGCGTTGCGATATAATGTCAAACTGATTTTGTCCACTATTGTGGTTTACGTAAGTACTTGATTCTTAATTAAAAAGTCCAGCCGTCCAGACTGTAGTCCAGAAAACTGAACGCTTTTTACTTTATACACCGAAGCAAGTGCCTGAAATCCTTCAACACTGCTTTTGGCACAAAATTCGTAATTAAAAGTATATGAAGGCAGTCAGTAAATGTCTTGAACCATCAAGAAAGAAGCTCGTCTTTAGAAGGAGTTGGTCAATGAAGAATATATTAGTTTTGACTAATATTAGTCATGAGTTATAATTTAAGAAGAATTAGGTTTTACTTAAAACCATCTGGAAGAAGTCCTGTTGAAGAGTTTATAAGTGAATGTTCTGCAGAAGTTATCGAGGGCTTTGTGGAAGCTTTAAACTTATTAGAATCTGGCGAAACACTTACAATGCCCGTAAGTCGTAACTTATCTAGTATTCATCCTGGACTACACGAATTGCGACTAAAAGACAGAAACGGTCAGGTGCGTGTGTTTTATTATGTAAAGAAAAATGATGGCATTTATATGCTTCATGCTTTTAAAAAGAAAACTCAAGAACTACCAAAGCATGAAATTGAAACTATATTGCGAAGAATTAAAGAGGTGTAAAATGGCTTGGAAAGAAATGACAGTTGAAGAGATTGCAAAGAAGCTAAATGTTAATTTAGCCGAGATTCGTGAGAAACAAAAACTCATGAAGCTCATTGTTAAAGTACGAAAAGAGAAGAAAATCTCGCAGGTAATGCTTGCAAAAAAAGTAGGCGTCACTCAAGGAAGAATTGCTCAAATTGAATCTGGAGTTAATACAGCAAAGATTACTTTTGATGTATTACTTGGTGTATTAAATGTTCTTGGCTATGAGTTTAAAATACTAGCAAAACGAGTTGCATAAATGTTTAAAGTTTGTGTCATAAACTCAGGCACACGCAACAGCGATGGTCCGTGCGATAATTAACTGATAAAATTATTTTAGTCAGTGAACTTCGAGTTTGCTCAGAATTTATTTACTTTTCCGCGCATCGTGCGAGTTAAACCTAAGTTATTTATTTTCAATTATTGAGTCACGAGTAAACTTTCCTGAAAATTCCATATCTTCATATTCACCCTTAAGAGATTCTTTATAATCGTTATAGTCAAATTTAACAAAAGCTGGGTTCTCATTACCCATATATCCATTAAATCGGTTTTTTCTTGGAGTTCGAGCAGCTTTTTTAACCAGATCCAAGCACTCTTGTGCCGAAATCGTTACGTGCTTCTCCACTCTTTTGTAGAAAAGTGTATGTATATCACCCATGTAATAGTGTGAAGTCCACTTTGATTTGATAATACAATTCTCTTTGGAATCTGCATGAACACATAAGCTCAACAAAAAACATAGCGTTGAGAATACAGTTTTCTTCATACATTTACCTTTCATTTATCCAATGTTTTTAATCCGTGGCTTGTGCCAAAATTCTTAACTCAACCGCGCAGTCGTTGCGCAGAAATTTAAGAATTTGGACAGGATACTAATTTATTGAAT
>CAZNGN010000028.1:0-40423 GCA_964572865.1 uncultured Bacteriovoracaceae bacterium
TAAAAGCTAATTTTATTTTTAAAAATTTTCTTTTTTTAATTTTTAATAACCCCCTAAATTAGATTACCCCCCCCCCCCCCCCCCCCCCCATTTATCATTCAATAGGCAGTTTTTGCTATATTTGTGATTATTTACTGTGAGTACGACAGTCGTCTTTGGCAAATTTGAATGGCCGTAAGTATGGATGACTCTATTCTAACACCCAAGAGTTGTTCACTAAAGCTATACAATTAAATGCAAAATAATCAGCGAATTTTAGTTTAGATTTATATAAATAATCAAATTCATAAATTTTTTTGGAATAAGATTGCTTCATTGAGCTTCGCCAAAGTGGGCGAAGTAAACTGACTTTTCCTCTATCTTAACCGGAAGGAGGTGATTGTATGAGCTGTAACAAAAAACGAACTTGTTACTACTCTAATCGGTCGGTTACTAAAAAACTTAAGCAAAATTCTTGGATTCTCTATATCTTGCTGAGAATATTGTGTTTTTTGGTAACCAAATTCCCAATACATTAAGATAGTTGTGGTGGGCTATGGGTTCAGCATATTATCCTGTAGACACTCACGGATTGAGGATTTGCCTACTTTGGTTTAATCTAGTTTAAAAATACTAAATGAAAAAACTAATTATATTAATCATACTAGCTCTCACACCAAAACTTTCGTTTGGAGTAGCGTCAGGCTAATACGGTAAAACAATATTTCATCTACACTTATTTATGAAGAACTTAGTATGTTAAACTTGTTTTTAAGTAAATGAAAAACATTAAAAATAGAATAACTAAATAAAAAACAGAAATATGGCAAAATCACAACCTGTTCTTTTTCCCATCTAAAATAGAAAAGTGCATTTGAAAATACTACATAACCAAATGAAATCAAGGTAACTAATAAAATCAGCAAGTCGTTATTAAGATTTTTTTTATAATATCTAAATAAACTTATAAAAAAACTAATTATACATAGTATTGTTACTAAATAATTAGGTACGAATTCATATATTTTTCTTAAAAAACTAAACAAGTGCATGCCAGGCTTCCACACATAATACCCATAGTTATTTAAAAATGGATCGGTTCCATTTCTCTTCATATTTATTTGCTTATAACTATAAAACCCATAATTCAAATAATCATAATCTTGGCCAATATCATTTGGAAAAAAATATTTTGGAGCAAGGTACTTCAGAGATTGAACTGAATCTCGCAATGTACTTATAATGTATCTTAAAAAATATTTTCTAATATTTTCAAGAAACACTCTAACTCCAAACTCATCACCAATTTTAAGGCCAAAGTAATATGTTGCAGGAGAAAACGCTGTAAAAAAATCAAATGGATCTTTCAATGTAATATTTTTTAACAACTGATTTAACGTTTCGTCATTGGCACTTAATATATACAAATATTTTTCTTTATATATTTTTGAATCGGGTGATTCCACATTGATATTTTCTATCGCATAAACATTTTTATTATCCCATGGTAAAATCGAATTTAAAATCAACAACCTTTTGGTTTCAATTCCAGTATTGATATCTAACTTTTTATTTGGAACTAGTCTTTCTAAGCGCTGTAACAAAATCCAAGCTTTATCATATGTTAATTGAGTCGTACCAGTTGATCTTAAATGAAAATGAAGTGTGTAAACATTTACAATTAGATAAAAAACAATAAAAAATGATAAACTATAGGTCAACAATTGCTTTATATTTTTACGATGTTCATAGAATATAAGCGCAATTAGTGGAATTATAAAAAATATGGTGTTGTACTTAATCAAATAGCAAACCGTAAAAGTAGTTGCTAATAGAAAAAAATAAATATATTTTTTGTTTGAAATGATTTCGTAATAATAGTTTTTAGCCATTATCGTCATTAATATTAATAAATTTGCTTGAAGCCATTCAGGATATGTAAATGAAATTGTTGCGAGAACTCCCCAATGGCATGTGTAAACAATTGAAGCAATAATTGCTATACGCTTAGAAAATATTTTGGATATTTCTTTATAAAACAAATACAAAACAATGATTGAAATAAAATGTTGCTCTAACATTAACACATAAACAAATATGTGCTCAAAATTATGAACAAAATTACGAATTAGCGGCAATCTCCAAAACAAACCAATTAAATATGGGTAACCACTGGCATGTATTAAATTTGAAGTACCGTGTGTTAACATGTGGTAATAATTGACACCGTCCTCACCCATATTTAGTGAAAACGAAATCATAAATAAAATATGTATAAGCACACATATTTTTATGGCATTCGGTATTTTAAACATTAATTTTTTCATTTATTTAATATTACAATTTATTTTTTTAATGGCAATGTATCAATATAGGACATCAATGACAATATGGAATTAATTAGCGCATTAAGCATATTTGGATTTTCTTTATTTTTTGAAAAAGATGATAAAATTAGTTCAAATACAATTTTTAAAGTTACTAATATAAATGGTAAAGCAAAACTTATACGTATTTAAATATTTTTAATGAACAAATTAATTATTATACTCATTATAACACTCACACCAAAACTTTCATTTGGTGTGGCGGCAGGCCTAGCGGGAACGGCAAGTATTATTCCGGGACTTGGACAAGTTCTCGATGGAGAACCACTCGAAGGGTTGGGTTGGTTTGCTGTTGTGGTTGGAACGATTGGTTCTAGAAATGCTTTAATATCTCAAGCGGGTTTCGATTTACTTCAATACAATATGTACGATGCATATCGAGACGCAAAACCTTCGATCAATCGATACACGCAATACAGTGTGTTTCAAAATTACATAGCTACGTTTAATCCTGTAAATTTGTTTGATCCGATTGGTGCACCCATTGTTGGATTAGGTGCCGCAGCAGGTGCGCACAATCATTATCCTGCTACAAAATATGGAACAAGTTATCCGTATTATGCATTTGTTGGATTAGGTGAAGAAGGATTATTTCGAGGATTTTTGTTTCCGGCTTTTTCAGAAGTATTTAATTCAAAGTTTTTTGGCGCCTTCACATCTTCTGCTATTTTTTCGTTTGTTCACGTGACTGGTGGACGAAAAAACTTAGGTGGATTTATTTTAATTGAACGATTTTTATTGGGAATGCTTTTTTGCTGGCAAGCAGACAATAACAAATATGATCTTCGACATGGTATTTTTGCTCACGCATGGTTTGATATTTTAGTTGAAAAAGGATCTACTGCTTCGTCGATTCCATTAGGAATTAAATTTAATATTCCGTTTTAATAAATAAAAAAGGCCAACTATTTCTAATTGGCCTTTGTCTAAACTAAATCAAATAAATCTTAGTGACTTGTTTTAGCTTCGTGGTCTTGCTGACGACGAATGAATGTCGGAATATCAAATTCATCATCATCTGTTAAGTTGCTTAAACCTAACTTTTGAGCAATTGCACGAGCGCGAGTCAAATCAACTGCACCCTTTGTTGCCGCTGCTGTAGCTGCAGAAGGTTGCGCTGTTGTTGCATCTTTAAAACTTGCACTGGATGCTTGTCCTAAATTTAATGAATGCTGTGTAATCAACGATTCTTCTGTGCTCATTTCATTAAATGTAGGTTCATGATTAAACTCTTCTTCAAAACCATCGTCACAATAATCTGAAGGAGCTGTTGCTGATTCTGCTTGAGCGGTTTCAGTCATAACAGCTGTTTCTTCCATTACTGGAATCGTTTGAGCTTCTTGAGCAATAGGCTGTGCCGCTTGCACTTCGGCTTTTTCAATACGAGCTAGATCAATGTATGAGCTCATCTCATTATTGTTTTCTAACTCAACGGCAGGAGCTGCTTGAAACGCGGCTGTAGCAGCTATTGTTGTGGCAGTGCTTGCAGCATTCAATGTAGCTGTATTGTTTTGATTTGCTTGTGGTTGAAAATGAACGTTCAATGCAGCTGTTTTTTCTTTTGGACCAAGTCCAGTGGCAATAACAGTTACTTTTACGTCGTCATTCATATTTTCATCGATCACGGTACCAAAAATAATTTCTGCATCTTCATCTGCTGCTTCCATAATCAATGTTGTAGCGTCGTTTACTTCGTGGATTTTCAAGTTGCTTCCACCAGTTACGTTTACGATGATTCCGGTAGCACCGTTGATTGAAATGTCTTCTAACAACGGAGAAGAAATTGCACGCTTTGCAGCTTCGATTGCTCTGTTTTCACCTTGAGCCACACCGATACCCATTAATGCTAAACCTTTGTTCGACATAATTGTTTTTACGTCTGCAAAGTCAGAGTTAATTAAACCTGTGTGATTGATTAGATCAGAAATGCCTTGAACTGCATGCAACAATACTTCATCTGCTTTTTTGAATGCATCAATCATTGAAAGCGAAATATCTGCAATGCTTAACAATCTATTGTTTGGAATTGTAATCAAGCTATCTACAGATGCTTTTAAGTTATTTAATCCGTTTTCTGCTTGTTTCATACGTTTGCGACCTTCAAAACCAAATGGTTTAGTCACAACGCCAACTGTGAGCGCGCCCACTTCTTTTGCAATTTTTGCAATCACAGGAGCAGCACCAGTTCCGGTTCCGCCACCCATACCTGCTGTTACGAAAACCATGTCAGCACCAGCTAACACTTCAGAAAGTTTTGCGTAATCTTCTAAAGCTGCCTGACAGCCCACTTCAGGGTTTGCACCGGCACCTAAACCTTTTGTAAGGTTTCCACCGATTTGAACTTTCACAGAAGCAAGTGATGCTTCTAAAGCTTGTTTATCAGTATTTGCGCAAATGAACTCAACCCCTTTGAGTCCCATTTGAATCATGGTGTTTACAGCGTTGCCGCCAGATCCACCTACTCCGATTACTTTTATTTTTGCGCCCATTACATCCTTGTTTTCGTCAGCAAATTCGAACATTCGTTTCCTCCAATGAAATGAATTTAATTAAAATAAATCTTTGATCCAGCCTTTGACAGAGCTTCCGACTTTATTAGCCCATTCTCCAACATTAGCTTTATCCATATTAATATTTTGGTGAATCATACGAGCCATCGGACGCATTGGGTGTTTGTGTAATTTCAACAAGCCAACACCGGTTGCGTATTTTGGCGAATTCACAACATCTTTAATTCCACCTAATTCCATCGGTAGGCCACGTTTTACAGGCATATCGATGATGAATTCTCCTAATTCTACAAACCCATCTAATAGACAAGTGCCTCCACTTAATACGATTCCAGATGCAACTAAGTCTTGAAATCCGCTTTTTTGTAATTCACGTTGAATCAAACGAAACATTTCTTCAACTCGTGGTTCAATGATTTCAGCTAAAAGTTTGCGCAATACTGTGCGAGGTTTGCGTCCGCCAACACCTGGCACTTCAATTGTATCTGCTTCTCCAACCATTGATGCCATTGCACAGCCATAACGTAATTTAATTTTTTCAGCTTCATTTTGTGGAGTACGAAGACCTAAAGCAATGTCATTCGTAATATGATTTCCACCAACTGGTAAAACTGCTGTGTGAACCAATGATCCTTGTGAATAGATTGCAATATCAGTTGTACCACCACCGATATCCACCATCATTACTCCCAATTCTTTTTCATCTTCTGAAAGAACTGATTCTGAAGAGGCCAAAGATTGAAGCACAAGTTCTGCTACTTGAATGCCTGCTTTATTGCATGATTTAATTATATTTTGCGCAGATGAAACGGCAGCAGTTACAATATGTACTTTTGCTTCTAATCTCACGCCGCTCATGCCCACTGGCTCTTTAATTCCATCTTGATCATCAATGATATATTCTTGTGGAATTACATGAATGATTTCACGATCCATCGGAATTGCCACAGCTTTGGCAGCTGTAATTACTCGAGCAACATCTGTTTGTGAAATTTCTTGGTTTTTAATTGCAACAATTCCGTTTGAATTGGTGCTTGAAATGTGTGCTCCTGCGATTCCCACATACGCAGAATCAATGTGGCAACCAGCCATCATTTCTGCTTCGTGCACAGCTTTCTTGATCGACTCAACCGTGCTTTCAATGTTGATCACAACACCTTTTCGCAAACCGTGAGACGGAGCGTTTCCGATACCAACAATGTCTAAACCTTTTTCGGTTTGTTCACCAACGATGCAAGTAATTTTTGTAGTGCCGATATCTAAACCAACGATTAAATTTCTTTTTGTTTCTTTTTTATTTTCTAGAATTGGAAATTTTGGCATTTTGTTTCCCACTCCTTTGGGAATGTCACTGCTGATTTTATTTTTAATTCGACAGCTTTACTTCGTGCAAAATCTGCCGGTTACAAATCTCTACATAGAATAACCAGTGTATAAAAAATTTACAAATTTTTTCCGACAATTACAACTATTTTTTGCCCCGCGCGCAAATCGATGGTTGAAACTAAGATATTGTTTTTGATGAGATATTGAATAACTTGGTTTAATCGAGCATACATCTTACCTGGGTTAGATTTGCCTACTTCTGGTACAATTAATTTCACTTTATAACTTTGATTATCATAAATTAAATCAATTAATGCTGAAACTTGAGAAAATTCATTAACGATTTCATGAATTTGAACATGGCTATTCACAAATTCTGTCTCAAAAATATTGAGCCATTCTATTCCTTCCTTAAAATTTAAAAATCCAGATAATAATGGCAGATCAAACACGTTGTGATCTCCCGCAAATTCATTTTTGATCGGTGAAATTAAATATCCATCTGAAGAAATAAACCAAGGTTTTGCCTTTTGAATAACCATAGCTCTCGCCTGATGAACTTCGTATTCAATCATGATTGCATTTGGTAAACGGGTTGAAATTTGAACTTTAGAAATAAATGGATTTGCACGCAACTTCACTTCAACTTCATCGAGATCTTGATCAACAATCGGCTTATGAAGTTGTATACCGCTTTGCTCTAATAATTTTTTTTCATCAATATATCCTGATAAGTTCGATTCAACACTTTGCTTAAACTCAACTTTTTCTACGGTAAATTTGCTTGTAAATCGCTCATATACTGACTGCGAAACGTATTCAATTACGTCTTGTCCTTTTATAAATGAAATGACTATCAAACCGGTACTCAAAATGCTGAAGAGTAGCATTTTGAAGGAAATTTTTTTTGTAGGTTTGACCTTATTTTTTTCCATTAGATTTTATCTCTCGTCTCTTATAATGTTAAGCTTACACTAAAATTAAATTTTTGGAGCATGACCCATGAAAAAAGTTATTAATTTTATCCTAATTGTAAGTTTATCCACGTTTTTATTGAGTTGTTCTCATCAAAAAACCAAAACAACTTATCTTGGCAGCTCTCCATGGTTTCAAACATCAACTTTAGCTGGCAAAGCTGTTCACCGATATTACTTTGAAAATGGATTAAAGTTATTAGTTCTTGAAGATCATTCAGCGCCTACATTTGCATATCAAACATGGTTTAATGTTGGCTCAATGGATGAAGAACCAGGCTTAACAGGTCTCGCTCACTTATTTGAACACATGATGTTCAAAGCCACCAAAACTCATCCGGATGGTGAATTTGATAAAATTTTAGAAACAGCAGGAGTAGAGGGAGAAAACGCTTTCACAAATAGAGACTATACTGCTTACGTGCAAAGCATGCCTGTCATTTCAGGAAATAAAAATTTAGATCTAATAGCATCATTAGAATCAGATCGTATGGTGAATTTAATTGTCGATGATAAAGCCTTAGATAAAGAACGAGAAGTTGTTCAAAATGAAAGACGCTTTAGAAATGAAAACAATCCAGATGGAAAACTCTACGAACGAATATATGAAGCTACATTTAAAAACCATTCATATCACTGGCCAGTGATTGGTTATGAAAAAGATTTATTAAATGCAAAATCAAAACAATGCATGGAGTTTTATAAAAAATATTATGCTCCTAACAATGCTACCATCATTGTAGTGGGTGACGTGGATCATTCAAATGTAGCGAAAACAATTGAAAAATATTATGGAACATTGATTGCTTCTAAAATCAACCGAAGAGCCATTGTAAAAGACGAAGCTGTTCAATCAGAAAAAACCGAAACATTGACAATGAAAACAGAAGTAGAGAAATTGGTTCTAGCATATCGTGCCGTAGACGGATCTCACAAAGACTTTGCAGCATTAGAATTAATAAGAAACATTATCTCTGTCGGCAAAAGCTCTCGACTTTACAAAAAATTAATTGATAGCGGAATTGCATCAGACGTTGAAATTGATAACAGTGAACATAAAGATCCAGGTTTATTTATTTTCTTTGTCAATTTACAAAAAGGTAAAACCGCTAAGCAAGCACTCGATGTGATTGATAAAACAATCAATGAACTCATCACCTCTAAAGTTACTTCTGCTGAACTTTCAAGATCTATCGCAATGTTACGATTCTCCGTTTTTGATGATCTGTCTAGCAACGAATCTAAAGCAAGATTCATGGGTCATTACGAAACAGTTACAGGCAATTTCGTTAAAGGTATAGAGATGATTGATGCAATTAAAAATTTCAAACCTGAAGAGTTACAAACTATTGCAAAAAATTACTTTGATAAAAATAGACGCGTCGTTTTATTTGGCGTTTCAGAAAACAAGGTGGCAAAACAATGATAAATAAAATACGATATCTTTTTTTGTTTTTACTTTTTACGCAATTATCTTTTGCTAATAAATCAGAATTTAAACAAATAGAATTTGAGACAGACCGTTCATTACCAACAGTTTATTTAGGAATTATTATAAACGTTGGCTCTGTAAATGATGAACAAGACAAACTAGGACTGGCAGCGATTGCTAGCAAAATGTTATTAAGAGGCACTCAAAAACACACTAAAATAGAGTTTTTCAATGAACTAGATAATATTGGTGGAACAATTGGTGTTGACGTTCGTAATGAAGGCATTGTTTATCGTGGCGCTGTCTTATCAGAAAATTTAGACAAGTTTTTAGAGCTTTTTGAAGAAACTTTAGTTAAACCAAAGTTCACTGCTGAAGAATTAATAAAGCTTAAAAAAGAAACCGTAAGCGAGATTTTGGAACAAAAAGGAGACGATAGACATCTCGTAGGATATCATTTTAATCGCTTTTTCTATGGTAATCATCCTTATGGTAATCCACCAATTGGTACAGAGAAGACCTTAAAAAACATATCTACAAAAGATATAATTGGTTTTTACAATGATTATTTCGGAGAAAAATCTCTGCAACTAATTGGGTCAGGTGACTCAGATAAAGAAAAAATTGAAAGATGGTTTTCTTCTTTAACATCAAAACTAAATGCATTACATCCTGAGGCAAAGCCGGCACCCGTTATTTCAAAACCAGTAATTCCTCCTGGTAGAAGAGCCTTAATTGTAGACAAACCTAAATCGACACAAACACAAATTTTAATAGGAGGTCCAGGCTTAAGACCAGAAGATCCGGGCTTTTATGCAATCCAATTAGCAAATCAAAGCTTTGGCGGCGGAACATTTCAATCAACATTAATGCAAGAAATTCGCGTGAAACGAGGTTGGACATATGGAATCAACAATGGCTTTCGTTTTGGAATTCAACCCCGTCACTTTGCAATGCATTTGTTTCCAAAAAATGCTGACACAGCTCCTGCGATCGATCTAACGATTAAACTTTTTGAAAAATGGATTAAAACTGGTATCACAAATGAAGAATATGATTACGCTAAGAAAAGCTTAGTTAACAATTCTCCCTTTAATTACGACACACCAAAAAAACGATTAGAGAATTCGATTCAAGAGTATTTAAATAATTTTCCAAGAAATTACTATAAAAACTGGTCAGACTTTATTTCTGAAGTAAATCATTCTGATATTCAGCCAGCACTTACAGAAACATTTAAACCTGAAAATCTGACTTTAGTTGTGGTAGGCGATGCTTCTAAACTAAAAAGCTCGATCGAAAAAATTCCAGGTTTTGGTAAAATTTTAACTAAAAATTATTTAGAAGAATAGCGAGAGTGTTTTACATTTAATGCAATTGTTAAGCTTGCTATAATGGCAACTGCCATATGCGAGAGATATCTGCCCGCACTGTTCAGTTCTCCTTTGTTCCATACAGTTGCATACAATCCGAATACAAATCCCCAATATAAAAATATAAAAACCAATTGTAGTTTAAGTACATTCCAAGACTTTAACAAAACCGTTACAATAAGAGATACAATTAATCCCCAAGTATATGCCGATTGAAAGGTAGCGTAATTCAATAATCCTTTTATCATTCCCAATGGAACTTGAATATCAATCCCACTTTTTACGAAGTCTTGAAATTGCACTTTATAAGTTGGGGATTTATTTACGTTATGTAAGTAGTTTTTCCACAGCATAAAAATACTAAATGCAGGCAATAAGAGTAAAATAATTTTGTTTAAATTTTTTTTAAAATTAATAACCAAAAAATATCCCGCACATCCAAGAGCTGCATACCAACATAAGATTGAGAGTGGCGGCTTTGTTAATCGAAAAAAGCCAATTACGATCGATATGAACAGCAGATATAAATTTGGAATATTTTTTTTGATATTTAACAACGCATATACTTCAGTAAAAACAATAAATAACAATGAAGCAATTAAGCTTTCACCATATAATGAAGCCACAAAGTGAAACGTAAAATCTCTACAGATTGTAAAAGTCAGCAGCAAAACAGATAATACTGCTGATAAAGTATAAACATTTAAAGCGGTTTCAAATATTGAAAACAATAGTATGAATGCTGCAATCGGTGCAAAACCAAATAAAAAAACTTCTTGATGAATACCAAATAATTTAGGTGCCAAAGAAATTAACCATGGTATTGCTGGCGTATAATCACCATACCAATGGTTTTTAATTCCCTCTGCAAGTCCTACATTCATAAATTCCTTTGCGCCAGTAAACCACCATGAAATTTCGTCTCCAAATGCTTGATTCGGTCTTGTAAAGTAAAAGTGATGAAATTCTCTTAATAAAAAAATCAACAAAATTACTGTGTAAATAAACAACCAAAAATTGCCATTTTTCATTTTGGCTAATTTCAACTTTAAAAAATTTAATATTTCTTTGTACTCTGAATGTGCCCAGTAAGTTGACACAACAATGACAATACGCAACAACCAAACTGTACTATAATGCATATTGAATATTGTTTCAGACATAAAATCTATTATTAGTAATACTGACCATTCAAAAAATATTGCTGTAGTAATTAATTCAAGATTTAATTTCTTTTTTATTTTAAACGCTGCAGGCAATAGCAAAGTAAAAACTAATAAATTCAATAATAAAGCAATACCGTAAGGTTCGATCCACAATGTAACAAATTCTTTTATCTCACGTGGTCTAAATCCAATAGCTGTTTTAATTAACGCAACCATTCCAACAAATAGGCAAATCGATTCTACAAAGTATTTTTTTAAATTTCGAATGCCTTTTTTCATACTTTTAATCTGTGATAAGATTGATAATTATGGAACAAAAAAAATCAAAAATAAAAGTGTCAGATCTTAAAAACTTTGAATATTCAGTAGTAATGGGGAACACCGTTACTCAGTTTCAAATTCTAGAATCATCAAAAATAAAAATCATAGAATTTACTGAGAAAGGCATGAAAATTCAAATGCCTCAAAACTCAAGTGCACAAGGACATAATTTACTATTGTTTATTTATCCAAATATTTCTGGAAAAACTGTGAAACACCTACCTAAAGATCATGAAACTAAGGGTTTAATTCAAATTACAGCCAAAGTAGCTACAGTAGAACAAGACTCAAAGCCAGGAAAACAACTATATAACCTAGAGTTTCTTCAATTTACTGAAAAAGAATGGACAGCTTTTTTGAAAAAATTTCAAATTCTACAACAACAAGCTGATGCAATATTTAAAACGATAAAGGACTAATGGCAAAGCTAACTCCTGAACAAGAGTTGATTAACAAATACATAGAGAACAAAAAAGTTCTTATTTATGATCCATCAACTTCAAAATCTACAATTAGAAAATTAATGACTGATTTAGGCTTTAAACTTAATCAAATCGAAACTTTTGATTCTTTTGGAGACGCAAAAAATGCTCTTCTAAAAAACAAGCATCAAATTATCTGGTCGGATTCTAAAGGAGATCAAAAAGAAGGACAAACTGGTTTTGATTTATTTTTCGAAGTTAAAAAAATATATCCAGATCGTTTGCAAACGATGTTTTTTTTACTATCTGAAAGCAATTCACCTGCATTAGCTGCTCGCGCAGCAGAAGAAGATTGTGATGCCTTTATATTTAAACCTTTTACGCATGAAACGTTAAAAAGAAAATTTGAAGAAATTCTTCCTACAAAAATAAAACCTACAAACTTTGCAAAAGAAATGGAAGCCGTTAAAGCTCTCATTGAAATGAATGAACTGGATAAAGCTATAGAGTTAATACAAAAAGCGAAAACACTTGATCCCGTTCCTGCACTAGCATTTTATTACGAAGGATTTATATATAGATTAAAAAACAATCTAGACAACGCTGAAAAATTATTCAATGAAGCGTTTAAATTAAATCCACTACACTATAAAAGTTTGGCTGCATTGTTTGAAATAAAGTTTGATAAGAAACAATTCAATGAAGCTTACGAAATCAATGCTAAACTTTTTACTGAATTTCCAATTAATCCAAAATATATTACAAAATACATTTGGCTTGCGGTTTATCATAAAAAATATGATGACATTATTTCATTTTTTGATTTATTTTCGTTAATGGAACAAATGGATCCATCCATTGTTATGAGTGTGGCGGCTGGAATGATTGTTTGTGGTAAATCTTTACTTACTAACAATAAACTTTCAGAGGCCGTCGATATATTTAAGAAAGCAGATATCATTTCGCGAAGCAAGCCAGCAATATTACGTGAAATCATAGCAAGCTTAATTTTCGCTGGCGCAGAACAAGAAGCACAACCGTATTATACTAAAGCAACAGAAGATGTACGCAATTCAAAAGAAGTATTTTTAGCTGAAGTCAATAATATGATAAAAAAAAATGCAGATTCATCTCACATTTTAACCAGATGCCAAGAGGCATTAAAACTAGGTCTACTTCACCCACTTTTTTATGAGTGCATGCTCAAATATTCGGTTCAATTAAAAAGAAGCAATGCAGTTATAGATGATCTTCTAGGGAATGCCATTAAAGCATTTCCTGACAAAAAAGACGCCTTTGAAAAGTTAGTGAAGGGAACTTGATTCACTGTTTTAAAGTTGCTACGATGAACTCATGCAGCAGTATCACGACCTACTTAAAAAAATTCTAGATTCTGGCACAAAAAAAACAGACCGTACTGGTACCGGCACACTCAGCGTTTTTGGTTACCAAATGCGTTTTGATTTAAACGAAGGATTTCCGCTTGTCACAACTAAAAAATTACATTTAAAATCTATCATTCACGAGTTGCTCTGGTTTTTAAAAGGCGACACAAATACAAAATATTTAAAAGACAATGGTGTTTCTATTTGGGATGAGTGGGCCGACAAAGATGGAAACCTCGGTCCTGTTTATGGTTATCAATGGCGTTCGTGGCCAACTGCAAATGGCAATCACGTAGATCAAATTACACAACTCATTGAGCAAATTAAAAAAAATCCAGATTCACGTCGACTCATCGTGAGCGCATGGAATGTAGGAGAAATAGAAAAAATGGCATTACCACCCTGTCATGCGTTTTTTCAATTTTATGTTGCAGACGGAAAATTAAGTTGTCAGCTCTATCAACGAAGTGCGGATGTATTTTTAGGTGTTCCATTTAATATTGCCTCTTATGCATTACTTACCATGATGGTCGCACAAGTTTGTAAATTAAAATTAGGCGATTTTGTGCATACATTTGGTGACGCTCACTTGTACTTGAATCACATCGAACAAACACAAACACTTTTGAGTCGTAAGCCCTATTCACTTCCCACAATGAAAATCAATGCAAGTGTAAATTCTATTTTTGATTTTAAGTTTGAAGATTTCACTTTAGAAAACTATCAATCTCATCCACATATCAAAGCTCCTGTCGCAATATGATTACTTTAATTGCAGCTATGTCTAAAAATAGAGTCATAGGTCAAAAAGGCGAACTACCCTGGAGCATGCCAAATGACATGAAATTTTTTATGGACACAACCAAAGGGCATCCCATTATTATGGGAAGAAAAACATTTGAATCTTTGGGCAAACCCCTTCCGAAACGAACAAATATTATTGTTACACGAAGTAAAAGTTTAGAGTTAGCTGGATGCAAAGTGGTTCATTCCATTGATGAAGCGATTAAACTCGCACTTACTTTTGACCCTGAGGTTTTTGTAATTGGAGGAGAAGAAATTTATAAGCTTTCACTACCTCTTGCAGACCAAATTCTACTTACAGAAATCGATACTGAAATCAGTACTGGGGATGCGTTTTTTCCGAAATTCTCTGAAAAAGAATGGGAACTCGTTGAAACCAAAGTTCATAAAAGTGACGCTGAACACGCTTTTGATTATAAGTTCTTGAAATTCTTACGTATTTCTAAAGGCCAGCCCATTTAAATCGCTTTACCCCTTCTCTATATATATGTTAAAGAATGACGCATGGGCGGTAGTAATCCTTACATGAAAACTTCACCTACGGTGAAGGCATCAAAACCATATAAAATTCGGTTTTTGAATTTAAATAAAGAGATCTTAGTTGATCCCAATAATATGCCTTCGTCTGCAACAGGACTTGAAGGTTCGATTTTAGATATAGCACTTGCTTCAGACATCGACATTGATCATGCCTGTGGCGGGGTATGCGCATGCTCTACTTGTCATGTAATTGTTAAAAAAGGTTTAGAGAGTTGCAATCAAACAACAGAAGAAGAAGATGACATGCTCGATCAAGCTCCCGGACTAACACCCAATTCAAGACTTGCCTGTCAAACCGTTCCAAATGGAACCTCTGATATTGAAATCGAAATTCCAAATTGGAATCGCAATTTAGTTCGTGAAGGAAAATAATGGATTCAAATATTTTCAATCGAAAAAACGAACACATACAATTTGCATTAAAAGAGCAAAATGATTTATCAAAATTAAATCTTTCGGGATTTGATGAATATATTTTTGAACACCAAGCCGCACCTGAATTAAATTTTAAAGACATCAATACAGAATGTACTTTATTTGGAAAAAAACTAAACGCACCCATAATCATTGGTGCAATGACTGGTGGCACAGATACAGCTCTTGAAATAAATCGCAAATTAGCAATCGCAGCTGAAACCAAAGGAATCGCAATGGCTGTGGGTTCGCAACGAGCAATGATCAATGACAAAAACGTTGCTCGCACATTTC
This sequence comes from uncultured Bacteriovoracaceae bacterium, assembly GCA_964572865.1. GTDB lineage: Bacteria > Bdellovibrionota > UBA1018 > UBA1018 > UBA923 > CAZNGN01. The sequence goes on from CAZNGN010000028.1 coordinate 15,328, forward strand.
AAGTAAAAGCGTTTGCACCTAATTTACCTTTGCTGATTGGAAATATCGGTGCAGTACAATTAAACTATGGTGTAAATGCTTCTCAAATCGAGTTTTTAATAAATGAAATTCAAGCAGATGCATTATATTTTCATTTAAATCCACTGCAAGAAGTTTTACAACCTGAAGGTGATACAGATTTTTCAAATCTATTATCTAAAATCAATTATGTAATCAATGAATTGAAATCTAAAAAGATTAGCAAATCATTTATCATTAAAGAAATTGGTTCAGGCATATCAGTTTCAATGGCTCAAAAACTATCTGCATTAATGATTGATGCTGTTGAGGTAGCAGGCGTAGGTGGCACTTCGTGGGCAAAGATCGAGGGAGATCGAAACCAATCAAATCTTATGAAATCGATTAGTGATACATTTTCTGATTGGGGAATTTCTACTGCTCAAAGTATTCTAAATGCGAAGTCTCAGTTAAATGAACGCACAATTATATCTTCTGGCGGCATTCGAAATGGAATTGATATTGCAAAATCTATCGCACTTGGTGCGTCTGCCGTTTCAATTGCTCGCCCATTCATTGTTTCTTCTCAAAATTCGATTGAATCGATCACAGAACGAATCGATCAATATGTTTTAGAATTAAAAATATCTATGTTTTTAATTGGTGCAAAAAATATTAATGAACTTCAAAATAAAAAGGCGTTATTTAAAAAACAATGATTAAAGAAAGAGCGCACGGAAAATTTATTTTATTGGGAGAACACTTTGTTGTTCACTCTCAAGTTCCAGCAATTGCAATGCCTTTAAGCGATTTATGGTGCGAAGTCACAATTGAACCGTCAAATAAGCTAGAATTTTATGCAGAATATGACCACGTTCCAAAAACGAACGAAGACGAAAATCAAATTCACGAATTAATGCAAAAAGCATTTTTAGCAGCAACCAGTGTGTTTGAAATTCATAGTCATTCGTTTCAATATAAAGTTTCATCTCGCGCTAATTTTCCAATTTCAAGAGGCTTCGGATCATCTGCTGCTTTTGCTGTTGCATTGTCAAAAGCCGTATCAAAATTAAATCCACAATTTTCATCAAAACCTGAGTTACAACAAAAATCATTACTATCAACTGCTGCATTCACAATTGAAAAAATATTTCACGGAAACCCTTCGGGATTAGACACGAGTGTAATTTTAGAAAATGCTCCTATTTTATTTGAGCGTAAAGCTCCAGGCGAGTTTTACATTAAGCGTATTCAAAATAATTGCGTTGATATTCTTTTACTTGATAGCGGTCCACGTGAATCGAGTGCTATATTGATAGATCGTATTTCAAAGACAAGAATTCACAATCCTGCCAAATGGAATTCACACGTGCATACGATTAAAAATAATGCTTATATTTGCGCAGAATACTTGCCCATAAGCACTGATGATGCTGCCTCTAAAGTAGTACAAGCAATTCAAAGCACACATGGTGTTTTAACTGAATTAGGTTTAGTGAGCTCAAAAATGAGTTCGATAATTGAAAAAGCAATTTCATTTGGAGCACTTGCGGGTAAAGCTTCGGGAGCAGGAACCGGCGGGGCAACGTTAATCATTGCCAAACTAGGTACGGGAAATGTGTTAAAGCAAAAATTAGAAGACTCTGGAATACACGTTGTATCTCTTTCAAATGGTAATAATACATGAATTCAGTAACTGCCTTTGCACCTACCAATATTGCTTTAGCAAAGTACTGGGGAAAACGTGATACAAGTTTAAATCTTCCCTCTAACTCTTCTCTCTCAATTACCCTGGATCATTTTGGTACAACTACAAAGCTTACGTTAAATAAAAATTTAACTCAAGATAGCCTTTTTATTAATGGAAATGAAATTCATAATCCATCTTCATTAAATAAAATTAAAAATGTTTTAAACACTTTTCGAAATCTTTCAAATCAAAATATTTATGCACAAATAGAAAGTGAAAATAATTTTCCAACTGGCGCAGGACTTGCCTCTTCAGCGTCTGGTTTGGCCGCTTTAACCCTTGCTGCATCAAAAATTTACAATGTTGACCTAACTCTTGACCAACTTTCTTGCATAGCCCGTATCGGATCAGGTTCTGCATGTCGAAGTCTCTATAGTGGTTATGTATTATGGAATCGCGGAGAACTTGCAAATGGTACTGATTCTCATGCTAAATCTCTATATTCTAAAGCACATTGGGAACTAGATGTTTTGATTTGTGTTGTAAATTCTGAAAGTAAAATAACAGGCTCAACAGACGGCATGATTTTGACTCAAAATACATCACCTTATTTTGAAAGCTGGACAAAATACGCCGAGCAATCATGTTCTACGATTCAAAATGCAATTGATAAGAAAGATTTTTCGTTACTTTCACAAGAGGCCGAAGCCAATTGCTTACGAATGCATGCATGTGCAATGGCTTCCAATCCAGCTATTTTCTATTTCAAACCTCAAACGCTAGAGATTATCAGTAAAGTTTATGAAATGAGAAAAATTGGGCTTGATGTATTTTTTACGATTGATGCCGGACCAAATGTTGTTTTAGTTTGTAATCCCAATCATACAAAAGAATTAATAAGAAATTTTTCTCAATATCATTTGCTGCAATCTAAAATTTCAGATGGAGCACGTATTCTATGATGTCATTAAATCAAATCAATACAAGCTTACTTCAGTCATTTAAAGGCTCTGGCCTAATTGAAGAGATGTGTCGCTATCAACTTTCGTCACCTGGCAAACGATTGCGTGCAATCATTCCGATGATGGTTTTTGAGGCTTATGGAAATGATCCTAATGATGCCTTACCCATATCACTTTGTTGTGAAATATTACATAATGCGACTCTCGTGCACGATGACATTCAAGATCAAGACGAATTTCGCCGTGGTTTACCAACTGTATGGAATAAGTTTAGCATTTCTCACGCTATTGATTGTGGAAATTATTTATTTCAATCTGCGTATACGCATCTCAATGATTATAAATTACTTCAAACTGCAATCAAATATACTCAAAAAGTTGTAGAAGGTCAGACGCTTGAATTAGAATACAAAAACTCTTTCACGCCTGATTGGAACACCTACCTTCGAATTGTTGAAGGCAAGACTTCCTCATATTTAATTTTGCCTGCATTACTAGCAGGAATGTCTTTAAATAAATCAGACGATCTTTTGTTAATTGAAACCTCTTTTAATAAAATAGGAATCGCTTTTCAAATATATGATGATCTCATCGATATTTACGGAAATAAAAATAGAAATGAATTCGCTACTGACATAGCGGAAGGTAAAGTTAGTGCTTTAATCACAAAAGCGTTTGAAGTTGCTACCGAAACTGAAAAAACTCAAATCATGAATATACTACATACAGATCGTGACCACACCACTGAAGATCAAAAGAAATATGTAGTAGAAATTTTTGATAAATATAAGATTAAAAATAATCTTGAAAACTATATACTCAAATTATTGAACGAAATCAAAACGGAATCCAGCAAATCTCAAAATGTATTTACGTTAGTAAATAATTTTATTTCAAAATACTTTCAAGCTTTTCAATAAATTTTTTACGATACATTAAATTATGTGCCCAGAATGAATCGATATGTTGACCGCCTTCGATTTTCCAAAACTCTTTAGGCTCTTTGGCTAATTCATACACTTTTTCACCTAACCATAATTTTACAACTGAGTCTGAGGTTCCATGCATAACCAACAGTGGTCTGGGAGAAATGTTTGCAATATAATCCTCTGGTGCATATTGATCACTGATTAGCACCCAAGCCAGAGGTTGAAAAAGCCATGTGATAAAACTTTTTGACAATACAGAACGAGCTTCAGCTTGATAAGAGTGAAACGTTGAATCAACAACCACCATTTTATATGGTATTTCATTTTTTAAATTTTCTGCCACTCTGAGTGCTACTGCGCCACCAATGCTTTGACCAAAAATTACAATTGGAACATCTTTATAAAGCGAATACATTTTTCGTACGGCAGCTTTTCCGTCATAAAACGTACCTTTTGGGCTTGGGCTTCCTTCAGACTTACCATAACCTCTATAATCAAAAATAAAATAATCGTAATTATGTTCTAATATCCAATAAAGTGATCCAAAGTGAGTTGTAATATTTTCTGCATTACCATGAAAAAAAACTAGAATTGCTTTGGGTGTTTTTTTATTAGTGTTTCGAAAATACCAACCATGCAATTTAACTCCATCTTCAGACTCAAAAAAAACATCCTCTGGTTTTACAGATAATTTATTTACATCTGTAAATTGTAGCTTTGAGGGATAATACATTAAGTGACTACATGCGCCGAACAAAGCAATGCTTAAAAATATAATTAAATTAAATGTTTTTCTCACCCAGTGAGATTACTGATTTATTTGTTATTTAGCAAGATTTGCTTCTACTGATTGTTTTACTCTCAATCCATCTTGCATTTCGTTAAAGCCATCTTTCATTTCTGAATCATTGATTGTAGCAGCTTTTAAAATACGATTTTCATTTTCTTTTTTAGCTAAAAACTCACCAGAAATTTCATTTATTAAATAGTTCTTAATTTCTTTTTCTGACCATCTTTTAGAGGTGAAACAAAATGTATTTGTTTTTTCTGCTTGTAATAATTTATCAATAATTAAATCTGGAGATACTGATATTTTTTTCTTTTTTCCTAAAACTTTACCAACATCTTTAATCATGTCTTCTAAGCGCTCACCAGATCCTGATTGAGCTTGTTCAAGCAAAATTCCTACTTTAAATAATTGGTTTGATGGTTTTTTCGATTTTGCAATTGCACCTGCACCAATGGTAGCAGCTCCACCTAACAACACATATGTTGAAGGTCTATTAAAATCATTATCTTTGACATCAACTTGACTTACAATTAGGCCGGCACCCATACCGCCAATACCTGCCATCATAATATTACTAGATCTTTCTTTATGTAGTGTCTCACCTTCTGTTTTATAAAGTGATGCACAAGTAGCAAAAGACTGGTGTGATAAAACAAGCGATAAACTTAATGAAATTAAAACGGCTTTAGATATACCGAACATAATAAACCTCTCTCTATATATGTTTATAAAGCAAGGTTGGTGCCAGATTAGACCTAATATATATGATTTAATTCAGCTTTAGTGCCTAAAAACGTTTAAATTGTACAAGATATTTACACCCTATTTACAGCTAAACTTTTATGGAAACTGAATCATTTCACATATTAAAATTATTGGCATTCCACGTGCATTTAATCCCTTTTGAGAGAGGTTAATATGTATACAAGTTCAATTTCTATTATTTTTATTATTTCATTATTTTTATCGACAGCCAACGCTCAGCAAACAATGAATACTTTTTCTTCAAATTCAAATGCACAAATAGGTTTTGTTTCTACAATGTCAGATAAGATCGACAAAAATTTACTTCAATTATCTGTTTCAAAAGGTAATTTAATAAATGACAGTCAAAGAATTCGATTCAATATGGGAATGAGCACTGGCCGAATGTTGGATCGACAATCTATTGATTTTGAGATGACCGTTCTTCCAACAGGACCAACACAAAAGGACTCACAAAAAGAAATACAATCAGGCCTTTCATATACAGCAAAAGTTGGTGCGGATTATAATACAGGATGGTTTGATATAATGAGACTAGGTTATTTTATTAGAGACGATAGATCTATTTTTACTTTAAGTGGTTCACCCATTGGATTTTACTATGATCGAAATGCAAATGGTGGAACAAAAGGATACTTAGCCCATAATATAGGCGTTAATTATATTCGAGACATAGGTGAAAAAACAAATATTGAACTCACGGGTAACATTGGTATTTTGGATGAAAAAAATGAAAATACCGGTACATATAAAAATACTGGCGTAGTTCGATCAGGACAGATTAGACTAAACCGTATTTTAAATCCAAATACAATTTTAATGTTGGGTGCTGGAATTAATGATCAAGTGATTAAAGATGCTTCTAGCCCAAAAATGAAGAACAGCACAAATCGACTTGTTTCTGTTGGTGTATTGAAAAACTTTTAATTTATAAAAACTTTGGTTTAAAGACTTGAAATCCGAGCGACTTGATTTTTTCAGCAGCGGTCGATTTCAAGTCTACCAAGACCAAAATATTATCTCCGCCTTGAGCACCAGAACCCTTTACGCCACGAACTCCCTGAATATTTCTGATAGTTTCAATGATTTGAAAAAAGCCTGTTTCGGTAATTCCATAACCATATAAAATATTTTGATATGCATTCATTAGTTCAGATAATACTTTAGTGTCTTTTTTTACAATAGCCAAATGTGCTAGCTGGGTACATTCATTCAACTCTACAATCATTTTCTTAAATTCTTTTGGAAATTCTTTTTCAGCAAGCATTCGTAAGTGTTCATGAGTTTTAACTTTTTTACCTGTTTCGACTACCAAAAGCTCTGCTTCTTCAAATTGAAGTGGCATTTCAATTTTTGAACAATTTAAAATACGATTTTTATTTTCAATGAGAAGTAATCCACCGAAGTATTGAGACAAAATATCAACACCGGACGGACGAAGTCCTTGAGAAAGACCTACTAACTTCCAATATTCTTCTAGAATTTCGATTGGATTTCCTTCTGGTTCATTTTTAATTTTGCGAAGTGCTTTAAAAGTTAATAAAAATTCAGCAGAAGAACTGCCCACTCCTTGTGGTTGGCGATCCATTGTACCGAGCTGCACTTTCCAATCCCAAGACCAACCATCTAGTGCGGCCATATTTTGCATGAGAAGCACTCCTGCAGGAGAGGCTGGATGAAATGGTGGTAATTTTTTTGTGCCTAAATCACATCGTTCGATAGATAAATGAAACCGTGGTTCGATTGATTGTAAAATGGCAGGACCACCATCCAAACAAGCATACTCACCGAATAAAAATAATTTTCCGGGACAATAAAACTCATGATGATTGACTGCGTATGCACTCATTTGAAACTATTGTGGATAAAGTACGTTGTTATTTGTGTTTTTATTTCGAATGGAAACTAAAATTTCTTTCGCGCGAGTGAGTGATATATTTTCTTCTTCTTTTAATCGTTCTTGGATGAGATTTACTTCTTCTTTGTTTGCTCCTGCCATGATTGCAAGGTTGGCTGCGTGAAGTCTCATATGTCCTTTTACGATTCCTTCAGAGCAGAGAGCACGAAGTGCGCCTAGGTTTTGAGCAAGGCCAGTGCATGCTACAATGCGAGCAAGTTCTTCTGCATGAGTTACACCCATTATTTTAAGAGCTAACTTTGCGGCCGGATGAATTTTAGTAACTCCCCCAACCGTTCCAACTGCAATTGGAGCGCAAAGACGTCCTTTTAAAACACCATTTTCATATTTCCACTCAGTGATAGAGCGATAGGGCCTGTGAGATAAAATTTCATTTCCTTCAAATTTAAGTGCTGACTTAGAAGTTGTAGTGAATGCATGCATAGCTGCTTCCACTGCTCGCCAGTCATTTCCTGTCGCAATGAGAACAGGATCGATTCCATTCATCACACCTTTGTTATGTGTGGTGCAACGATACTCATCTAGATTTGCAAATAGAGTTGCTTCTTCAATTGCTTTTCCTAAAGCTGGTGCGATGTCGTGAAGTTCACAAGTAGCTTCAACAAGTTTAGTGTCTACAAGGTTTGAAAGAATACATAAGCCAACTTTTTCGCCAGTTAAAATTTCAATTTCTGGTTTTAAAGCTTCGCAAACTTGATTGATTAAATTTGCACCCATTGCATCGCATGGATCACATAAAATATGTAATACGGCCATGGTTGCTCCATCGGGGCGATCAAGAGTGCGAATTTGTAATCCCATCACTCCACCACCGCGCGCTTGTAAGTTTGGAACAATTGAATTTGCAAACTTTGTTAAACGTTCAGATTCTGAAGTCAACTTTTCGACAAAGTTAAAAACATCTTTTACAAACGGAAATTGAATTTGTCCGATGATGAGGTTTCCTAAAGTTTTTGTTTTGAAGCCACCGTTTTTGCGTACCCATTTTGCAGATGCTGAACACGCCGCAATGATTGAAGTCTCTTCCACAACCATTGGAACTGCTAAATCGCGTCCATCCACCATGAAATTCGTGGCTAGGCCAATTGGAAGAGCAAAAACTCCAATTACGTTTTCAATTAAATGCTCGGCTTGGTCGAGAGTTAGGCCTTTGGATCCAGAAAGGATATCCAAATCTTCGTCTGTTAGTTTCAAAATAGTCTTGAGACGTTTTTGGCGCTCCTCGAAACTAAGTTTCGAAAAACCCTCGTACGGCGAATTGTGTTGCGTCATAAATCGTTGATAAAATTGCTTTAAATAAGCTCACTCGTCAAGTAAAACTATAGGTAATGATTAAATCTAAAATTTCAAATACTTCGGACGAATTTAAACAAAACAAAGCCTTTGCTGAGTCACTGCTCGCAACTCTTAAAGAGCGGGAATCATTAGTAGAAAAGGGCGGTGGTGATGAGGCCATGAAAAAGCACGAATCGAGGGGCAAACTTTTTGTGCGCCGCAGAATCGAGGCCTTAATTGACTCTGGAACTGCATTTTTGGAACTTTCAAAATTAGCAGCCTATGAACTCTATGAAGACGACGTTCCTGCATCTGGTATTATCACTGGAATTGGAGTGGTTCATGGACGCGAAGTTTTAATTGTAGCAAACGATGCAACTGTAAAAGGTGGCACCTATTTTCCAACAACTGTGAAGAAACATTTGCGCGCACAAGAAGTTGCACTTCAAAATGGTCTCCCTTGTATTTACTTAGTTGATTCGGGAGGCGCGTTCTTACCAATGCAAGCAGAAGTGTTTCCGGATAAAGAACATTTCGGAAGAATCTTTTTCAATCAAGCAAATATGTCGGCCGCAGGAATTCCACAAATAGCTGTTGTGATGGGATCATGTACCGCAGGTGGCGCGTATGTTCCTGCCATGAGTGATGAGACCGTGATTGTAAAAAATCAAGGAACCATTTTTTTGGGCGGACCTCCGTTAGTAAAAGCTGCAACAGGTGAAGAAGTAACAGCTGAAGAGTTGGGTGGTGCTGATGTTCACTGTAGAACTTCGGGTGTGACAGACCACTACGCATTGAATGATAAACACGCTTTGCAAATTGCGCGTGATATTTGTACGCACTTAAATCGCGGACCATCAGGCGCAGACCTTGCTCCACGCATTGAACCAGAAGAGCCAGCATATCCTGTTGAAGATATTTTAGGAGTCATTCCAAAAGATGCAAAACGTCAGTATGACATTCGCGAAGTGATCGCTCGCATTGTTGACGGCTCACACTTTCATGAATTCAAAGCTTTGTATGGCACAACTGTGGTTTGTGGTTTTGCTCACATCTTTGGTTTTCCAGTAGGAATAGTAGCAAACAATGGCGTTTTGTTTTCTGAAAGCGCATTGAAGGTTGCACACTTTGTTGAACTGTGTTGCAAACGAAAAGTTCCGTTAGTTTTCTTGCAAAACATAACTGGTTACATGGTTGGCAAAGAATATGAAAATGGTGGAATTGCAAAAGATGGCGCAAAAATGGTGATGGCAGTTGCAAACGCAAACGTTCCAAAATTTACAGTTGTGGTCGGCGGATCATACGGTGCCGGAAATTACGGAATGTGTGGCAGAGCTTATTCTCCAAGATTTTTATGGATGTGGCCAAACGCAAGAATTTCAGTAATGGGTGGTGAACAAGCTGCCACTGTGTTGTCTACAGTTAAAATTGAACAATTAAAAGCCAAAGGTAAAACATTGTCTGCTGCAGAAATAGATGAAATTAAAAAACCAATTCTAGAAAAATATGAGCAAGAAGGCTCTCCATATTATTCAACCGCAAGACTCTGGGACGATGGAATCATTAATCCAGTTGATACTAGAAAAGTTTTAGCACTTGGTCTATCGGCTGCTTACAATAATCCAATTAAAGAAACACCATTTGGCGTGTTTAGAATGTAATCTGAGGTAACTATGCAAACATTAAAAACAAAAAATGAAAATGGTGTATTTACAGTTGAAATCTCTAGACCAGACGTACGAAATGCATTCAACGAAGTTTTGATTGATGAACTACTTACTACGTTTCAAAAAATTGATAAAGATCCATCTGTTCGCGTTGTTGTTCTGCGCGGAGACGGAAAAGTTTTTTGCGCAGGCGGCGATTTAAATTGGATGAAAAAATCAATCGAGTTATCTGCCACTGAAAATTTGGAAGATACAACAAAACTCACTCACATGTTTGAAACAATGAACAACTGTTCAAAACCAGTTGTGGGACTAATTCATGGAGCGGCGATTGGTGGCGGTGTGGGTTTAGTTAGTGTTTGTGACTACGTTGTAGCTACCAAAGACACTACGTTTAGTTTATCTGAAGTTCGTTTAGGAATCATTCCTGCCTGCATTGGTCCGTTTGTGTTAGCAAAAATTGGCGAAACACATGCGCGTTCACTATTTGTATCAGCAGAACGATTTTTAGCTCCACGCGCATATGAAGTAGGTCTTGTTCACGAACTTTGTGATGATATGGCTGCATTAAATAAAGCTTACGATCGCATTACTAAAAATTTATTGCAATGTGGTCCGAACGCAATGGCAGCTGCAAAAAAATTAATCCGCGGTATTAAAGAAAAAACAAACACTCGCACTGAATGCTTACATTTTGTTGCTAAAATGCTAGCAGATTTAAGAGTCACTCCTGAAGGACAAGAAGGATTAAAAGCATTTTTAGAAAAACGAAAACCAAATTGGATTAAGGAATAAAATGAAACCACGCAAGTTTGATAAAATTCTAATCGCTAACCGTGGTGAAATTGCTTGCAGAATCATGCAAGCAGCAAAAGTTTTAGGAATTAAAACAGTGGCTGTTTATTCTGAAGCCGACAAAAACGCTCTTCACGTGCGCAAAGCTGATGAAGCTGTCCATATCGGTGAAGGCCCAGCTACAGAGTCATACTTAAATGTAGCAAAGCTTTTAGAAGCAGCTAAAAAAACCGGCGCTGGTGCAATTCACCCAGGTTACGGCTTTTTATCGGAGCGTGAACATTTTGCAAAAGCTGTTTTAGATGCAGGATTATGCTGGATTGGTCCTTCTCCTGAAGTGATTGAATTAATGGGAAACAAAGTGGCTGCAAAACTTGCTGCTGAAAAAGCAAAAGTTCCTACCCTTCCATGGGCACAACTCAAAGATGGCTGGAAATTAGATGATTTAAAAAGTTCTGCCGCTAAAATTGGTTTTCCTTTACTATTAAAGGCTGCTGCCGGCGGCGGCGGTCGCGGCATGCGTCTAGTTGAAAAAGAATCTGAGTTAGAAGAAAAGGCGCAATCTGCTGTTCGTGAAGCACAAGGAGCATTTGGTTCTGGAGAAATGTTTTTAGAAAAGTTTTCTCCTCGTGCCCGTCACGTTGAAGTTCAATTATTTGGAGATTATGCTGGCAACATTATGATTTTTGGAGAACGCGATTGTTCGTATCAACGTCGTCACCAAAAAGTGATTGAAGAGTCTCCAGCTCCTTCGATTTCGCAAAAAGCACGCGACATTTTATGGTCAGCTGCACGTAATCTTGCAAAATCAGTTGGCTACATCAACGCTGGTACTTGTGAATTTTTAGTCGATTTCGAAGAAAATGTTTATTTTTTAGAAATGAATACACGCTTACAAGTAGAACATCCTGTTTCTGAAATGGTTTGGGGAGTTGATCTTCCGGTGCTTCAATTAAAAATTGCTCAAGGCGAAGCGATGAGTGCTGATGTATTGAATTCAAAACCACGTGGGCACGCAATTGAATTAAGAATCTACGCAGAAGATCCTTCAAAAGGTTTCATGCCAAGTCCTGGTGAGATTCAAGAATTTGAATTTCCGTTTTCACCCGGAATGCGTGTAGATACTGGTTATTATGCGGGAGCTGAAGTTCCGATGTTCTACGATGCAATGTTGGCAAAAGTAATCTCATGGGGAACCGATCGAAACGAAGCGCGCATTAAACTAGAACACTCACTAGCTAAATCAAAAGTGGTAGGTGTTGCTTGGAATGGATATTTTCTTGCAGACTTATTGCGCGATAAAACTTTTTTAGATGGAAAAGTATACACACGCTATATCGATGATGCCTATGCCGGTTGGAAAGGCAAAGTGCGCACAGAAGCAAGCATTCAAACAAACGAGGACTCTTCAATGCCTAGAACACATACTTCACCTTGGAATTATTATGGCTCTGGAAAAGCAAACCTTAAAAAGGCAGCCAAAGCTCACGATGCAATCGATGCAGATGATATGGGAACACAAGATAAATCAGGTCCAATTGTTTCTGAACATCCCGGAAAAGTTCTCAAAATAAATGTAAAACCAGGTGATGCAGTTAAAAAAGGCCAAACTGTAATTGTCACCGAATCTATGAAAATGGAATTTGCATATCAAGCCTACCAAGACGCTAAAGTAAAAGAAGTAAAAGTAAATGTGGGAGACATCATTAAGGGTGGAACTACGTTAATTACTTGGGATAAATAATTTTTATTATTGAGGCGTTGGATTTGCAATCACAGGATTAACTAATGTTACCGCCTGAAATATTTCTACCCATTGATTTGCAGGACGAGCATAATTTAATCCACTTCTAAAGCAAAATGATTTAGTTCCACTTCTCTGTGCCTCAGGTCTTAGAGCCGTACTCCAACTGGATGATGGACTAAAACCCGCAGTCCAACCTGCCATCGTGGCGGCTTCAAATCCTGGATTTTTAATAGTTTCTCCAGATAAGTAAACATCATCTACCCACATTCGCATTTCACAAATTTGTGTAGAGGGAGAAGTGGTTGCATTGATGGATGCAAGACGTACTTGAATATTTGCGATTGTTTGTCCAGTCACAATCGGCGCAATATTAACTAATACATGTTCCCATCCTTGATTGCCGGCAACATCTCCTGACCACACTACAGTGTTATTTACTAAAACTTGTTTTTGATAAAAACCTGTTAAATTTCCAATATAAGAATCCATCACCCAAAGTGAGAGCCACTTTCCTGAAGTTGTTGCTGCTGGATTCACAATGATTTCTTTGTCTGTGTAATTAACAACACCTTTGCTATTTCCTACCATTAGTCGAACCATATATCGACCTGGTGTAGTAAATGTATACGTTGGATTAGCAACATTTGAAACTGAACCGTAATAATCTCCATCCCCAAATGTCCATTGATATCGATCAATACCATAACCATCAGGATCTGAACTACCTGCACTCGTAAAGTTTACCGTTAATGGTGCCGTACCTGAAGTTACTGACGCATTAATCACAGGTGTAGGTAAAAGAGCTGGATTAAAATTATATCTATTATCATATACAGTAATTTGAGCATTACCACCTGTGTACGGATCAGCAGGAGAATTCACGAGACCGTTCTGAATGAACAACCAATTGTGATAAACACTAAGTAGTCCTCCATTTGTTGGTACCGGAGCTGCAATTCCCCAATTATTATTAATAGTATCAAAATATAAATTATTATTGATCGTGGTGTTTTTTCCGCCCGGATTGATTCCGTTAGAACCTTGTCCGTGTCTATCGTTATTCGTAAATAAATTTCTTTCTAAAAAGATATTATATTGTCCCTGCCAACTGTTTTCATGACCAGAAGAAGCTATGCAGTGTCTACAATGATCAAACAAATTTGCTTCTACGTTAGACATCATTCCTGAACCACTACTATAAACCCAAATTCCGTATCCATAGCCGTTTCTCATTGTATCGTGAAAATAATTGTGATGAACTTTATGTAAATTTCCAGCTTGAATCCAAACGGCCCATTTATCCCAAGCGTAAAGTTCGCAATTATCAATTTCAACTTTATCAAAATTTAATCGAATCGCATTTGCAACACCAGTTGCAGTAAAACCTTCATCCATCGCTAAAGGGGAAGGACCTTGTAAACGCAAACCAGTAATTCTCACATATGATTGTGGAGCAAAAAGGGCTATAAATTGAGATTCAGGAAAAAAATCGTTTGAGAAAATTAAACCACCTTTTGATCCATTTGCTCCACGACCAGAAGCTAATGTAACTCCAGATGGAATCACAATTCCCCCTGAAACACCTGTATTTGTAATTTTTCCGGTTAAATCAATTTTGGCATTATCATCAACATATATAATTTGACCTGAGGTTGCGCTACTCAAAGCGCTCAGCAATTGGGTCGCATTTGAAACGACATAGTTTGCCTGTGAAGCACTTAATATTTTTGTATACCCTACTCCTCCACCGATAGGATCTTTCGTTGGATTAATTTCATTACTAAAAACTAAATCATTTACTCGCACTGTGATGGGGGCGGTCTGTGCTGTAGAGCCTTGAAAATCAATAACTTTTGCATACACACTATAAACCGCTGCAGGCATTCTTTCCCAAATAAACGTATACGGAGCAACATTTGATTCACCTATCAGTGCGCCATTAGCATAATATTGTACATAAGAAAGGATTTGTCCTACTGATGCTGTTGTAGTTGCGTTTGCCGTAAATTTAATTTGTTGATCTCGCACATATTGAGAATTATCTATCGGTGTAAGCAAAGCAATCGTTGGTACGCCTGTTCCGCCAGCTGCAGCGTTCGTTGTATAATAATTTGTACGGATTTCATCATACTTAAGTGCAATGTTATATATTTTTAGTTCATCAATCATCCCTAACCATTTATTATTGCCACCACCAAAATAAATTGGTTGTTTCATATTATTCATTGTTGTTAAATCTGCGATCGACAAACTACCAACTAAAATATCATCAACGAAAGCATTCATAGTTTGACTAACTCTATCAACTGAAAGGGTAAGCAAATGATAATTTGGAAATAATGGATTATTAAATGTTATTGGATTAGGAGAAATGATTTTACATAAACCTGAATCATCTTTTAATGCAAAAACAAATCGATTGATTTGAGCATGTCCAATGACAATTCCAGATTCACTACCGAAACAGTATCCAGCTCTGCCGTTTCCTTTACTAAACACATTTGACCAAGTGGCTGATGCGGTATTTTGGTCATCGCGAACCCATACTGAAACAGTAAAGCTTGATGTATTCATAAATGCATAGGTCATTAAATTATTTACTGTCACATAAGATGATCCGTTCAACTTAAGAGCATTAGCACTCACTCCCGTGCTCCAAATCGGTGTACCTGTAATTGCCCCACTAGTATTCGTAATTAAATCAGGAACTGATTGGCCTGAGGTTTGATCAAATTTCCAAAAGCTAACAATACCTGTCGGAGTTGCTTGAGATAGTTGAACGGAGAAAAACAATAGTAGCACTGCAATTATATTTAACATTTCAACTTTTACTCTTTTATTTTATTTTTCATATTTACTTTATAAATCCACGAGTCACGCTCTATCGTCACTGGTTTCGATTTAATTGCTGCTAATTCTTCTTCACTTAACATTGATTTTGGAATCGATACAAAGTAAACATAATGATCAAACCAATCCCGATACATGTGCAAAAAACCATTATCACCAAACTTTGTACTCCAAGAATTTTCAACTTTGTATTTGACAGTAGACTTTTGAGAATCTGGTTTATCATAACCTACAAAAACCATTTCATGTGTTGCTTGAGTTAATCCAAATTCGATTTCTTCAGCACGAGTTAATTCTTCTGATTTTGCTAATTCGGTATTTCCATATACTGAAGCTTTATCATAAAGCTGTGTGTGCATAATTCCAGTTTGAGGGTCCATATCTTTCAACACATCACAAGCAAATGGCACGGACATACCGTTATCTATTGATTTTTCCACTAATTCTTTCATTCTATCATTTGATACGTTTAGAATTTTTAGTGGCAATTTTTTTCCATCAGCAGTCGAAATAAAATCAGTACCATCTTTTACATGCATGTATGTATTTGGCGTATATTTCACTGAAGCAGCAACTTCAACATAAGCATCCGGATCGACATTAATAATTTTTGCATATTCTTTTGGAGTTACTACTGCTTTTGTTTTATTTACAGTTAAAGCTAACGTTTTTTGATCTCTCTCAACTTTTGTAGGAATATCTACTTCAAATTTTGTCGGTGGTGTTCCTAGATGAGTTGTTAAAATATTCCAAATATTTTTCATTGCTGATTCTTTTAACGAACCTAACTCTTCTTCTGTAATTTTTGTACCTTCTGCAATTCTTTTAAATGCTCTTTTTTGCATTCTAATAACAGCTTTTGAAACTTCGGTTCTTAGTTCTTCGATTAATATTTTTGGATCTTCTGCTGACTGTGCAGTTTCAGGCATAGCAGCTTTTGGAACAGCTCCATATTTATCCGTTAAATGATTAAAATATGGTTGCCAGCCGCCTTCTGAAAATTCGATGTAATTTAGTAATCTCGGTCCATATTTAGCGGTTTTAACTTTTTTTACTGCATGCATTGATTTTTCTAAGTTTCCATTTGCTTGTTCTAAAAAGTGAAAAAACCAAACATAGTTCTGAGAAATATCTTCTCCGGTAGCAGTTACACTTGCAAAAATCCAGCACCTACCTGATTTCAATTGATTCGAAACTGGTGATGCACAAACTTCTTTTGTATAAGTATTATTATGGGCTTTCAAAATTTCTCGATTATAAGCCGCATTTTTAAATCCAACACTTTGAGCGACATCTTGTAATCGTTTTGTAACCTTATCTTGCGCTTCAGATTGTGCTTTCATTTTTTCAACCCATTCTGGGGTGATTTCTTTTAAGTAGCCGTTACAATTTTTATCGTTATTTTTAGCAATGGCGGAATGTATCAAAAAAATAAAATTCATTATAAAAATCAATTGCTTCATTCTGAACCCTCATCATTCGTTGAATACTCTAAAGATACTTATTATTTATCGGAAATTGATTGATCGAACTGAAATCATAAATCATATTAATGTTATGGCTAAGAGCAAGTTACCTAAAAAAGTACGTATTTTTGAAGTAGGCCCTCGAGATGGGCTACAAAATGAGAAAGCAATTTTGGCATTGTCGGCAAAAATTGCCTACATTGAAGGTCTAATCTCATCAGGCCTAACTGATATAGAGGTTGGTGCTTTTGTTCGTGATGATAAAATTCCACAAATGGCTAATACAACTGAAATTCTGCAAACCTTAAGAATGAAAGGTTATGACAAGAATAAGAAATTACGTTTTTGGACTTTAGTTCCAAACGAAAAAGGTCTTGAGCGTGCAATCGTGGCTCAGGCATCACATATTGCCGTATTCACGGGAGCAACTGATACATTCACTGAAAAAAATATTGGAATGAACGTTAAAGATTCATTAAAAGTTTTTGAAAAAGTAATTGAACGAGCCAAATTACATAAAATGAAAGTGCGCGGATACGTTTCGACGGTTTGGGGTTGTCCCTATGAAGGAAAAGTAAATATTAAGAAACCAATTTCAATTACCCGATCACTTTTAGATATGGGCGTCGAACAAGTAAGCTTAGGGGATACGATTGGTGTGGCAGCTCCCAATCAAATTAAAGAACTACTTGATAAAATTTTACCACTAGTTAAAAAAGATAAAATTGCAGGCCATTTTCACGACACAAGAGGAACTGCATTAGCAAACTGCTTTGCAGCGATGGAAATGGGAGTTACTACTTTAGATGCATCTAGTGCTGGCTTGGGTGGCTGTAATTATGCGCCAGGTGCTTCAGGAAACGTTGCCACTGAAGATTTAATATACATGCTCAATGAAATGAAAATCAAAACAGGCGTAGACTTAGAAAAATTATGCACATCAAGTACGATTGCTTTAAATGGTTTGAATAGAATTGCAGCATCTAAATTTTATCAGGCGTGGCTATCAAAACAAATTAATCAAACTGTTATTTAGATTTTTTAGTTTTTCTTTTTTTCTTAAAAAATTCTGACAATATATCAGAACATTTGGAACTGGCAATGTAACGAACACCATAATGATGATTTAATTTCGGATGATTGTGAAGATTAAATCCTAATGTGATCGCTCCTGCTTTTCGGTCTTCTGCTCCGTAATACACATTTCGAATCCGAGCTTGCCAAAGTGCTGCTGCACACATGGCACATGGTTCAAGTGTGACGTACAAATCACAATCCTCTAAACGCCATGATTTAAGCCTTTTTGCAGCCTTTTCTACAGCTAATAGTTCGGCATGAGTAAGTACTTGTTGTTTTTTTTCACGCAAATTATGAGCACGTGAGATGATTTTATTCTCATAAACAATGACCGCACCAATCGGCACCTCATCTTTTGTTTCAGCTTTTTTAGCTTCTTTAAATGCTTCGTTGAGAAATATATCGTGTACTGAACTTATCATGACTTTTGATCGGGCTTGCCTTGAAATCGTTTTTCGCGTGACAAATATTCTTCCCAGTTTTTTTCGTGAGTTAATTCTGAATATACTCTTGAAAGTTGATGAAGTTTTTTAGTAGCATATTTCAAAACATATAATTGATCTTTGTTTAAAGGGGCAAATTTAATTCCAATCCCTTTTGGATGGGTCACTCTTGATTCCGTTTTCCACACAACTGTTCCTTGAATTTGCAAAGGTCTTTCAAAAAGCTTAAAATCCATTACGATTTCTTCTTCTTGCGCAAAATAGGAATGGCATTTTACGAAACATCCACCCATTGAAATATCCATTATTTCAGCATCGATTTCAGATCCATCAGATTTTTTTAATTTTGTTTGAACTGACAACTTATATCTTGGATCTGATTCCCACCATCTTATTTTAGGAAAAAAATAAGGAACTCGAATTTCGCGCGCGACTAGAAATAATACCAAACCTTGAATGGCAATAGTTGTAATAAATCCTAAAAATTTAAAATCAGAATGTGAATAATACGTTAATATGCTGGCTGTTTCATAAAAGATTAATAAATTAGAAAATATAAATACATACCATCCATACCATTTAATTTTTAGTAAGCCGTATCCAGCCATGATTGCTATAAATGAGATGGCCCAATAAAATGGGTTCAATAGAATTTTTAAAAAATCTTCTACATTTAATCCAAGTATGAAGGCTGAATAGATTAAATAGGTAATAGGAAAGCTCATCCAAAACTTTGCTAACAACGTTAATGTTCTAGAAATGTGCTGGTTTTGTTTTGAAACATTTTCCATGTCTATATATTATCAGTATTTTTAAAATTTTAATAAAATTAACAATTTTTAACAAATTCAAAAATCCTTAGAAATATCAATATTTGAAATTTTAAAATTTGAGTATCCACTAATCGGATCTTAGGTATAATTAGAAAATGATGATGCATTCAACGCTTTTCTAAGAATGTCTCGTCGCCTAATCATAAGAAACACCTAGGAGGTGCCTCTATGCGCAATAAAACCACTCACATTATTAAGTATCTTTCGAGTCATATCAAAGAGTGGAATCAACTCACTGGAAATAAGCACAAAAAACGCATGCGCTGGGGCTTGCATGATGAGACAAGCTACGAGGTATTGCTTGAATTAAGCTTACTTCACGAAAGGTCGCCCCCTCGTTAAAATTTATATACAACTAAATATTTTAAATGAAATTCAGATTCAAATCTAAATACATAAAATAAATAAATTTGAAAGTCGCAAATCATGCGCGTGATTTTAGCGATCATTTCAAAAAAAATATAAGCCCGGAATTGCTCAACTTGATGCAACCGGGCTTTTTCTTTTTTAGAATATGCAATATTATTTTATTCACTATGCAATCACTTCTTTGGACAATGCCTTTATTACTTTTTGCTTCAATCATCATCGGCTGGGCTGCCGAAATAGCAGCAGTTTACATCAGTGCTGGAATTGCTTTAGCGATATTAGCTTGGCTTCAAACAGCTCCAGAATTTGCAATTGAAGCTGTGATTGCTTGGCATAGAGATGAAAATCTGGTCTTGGCAAATTTAACGGGAAGTTTACGTTTACTCATGGGTCTTGGCTGGCCCATGATATTTTTCATTCATCAAATTAGTTCAATGATGAGAAAAAAATCAGAAAAAACACCATGGATTAAAAATGTTCAATTACCTTTGAGTTTTTCAGTTGAAGCCTTTGGACTCATGTTTTCTGTTTTATATTTTTTAATTGTTTATCATTCAGGCACTTGGGACTTAGTCGATGGAATTATATTAGTTTTATTATATGGATTTTATTTTTGGCTTTTGAATCGTGAAAGAAAATTTGGAATTAAACAACCTGACGAAGAAGAAGAAGATGCGGGCGGAGTAGTCCACAAAATTTTAAAAAAATCACCAGGTGTTCAGAAATTTTGGGGTTTTGCATTTTTTATTGTGGGTGGAACTATTTTAATTATGACAGCACACCCTTTTGTAGATGCCTTGAAAGCTGCGGCTTCTACCTTAGGAGTTAGCGAGTTTGTCTTTATTCAATGGATTGCGCCTCTTGCTTCTGAGTTTCCTGAAAAAGTAACTGCATTTCAATGGGCAACTCATCCTAAAAAAGTTCCAATGGCAATTGTAAACATGCTTTCATCAATCATCTGCCAATGGACACTTTTTGCTGGAATGGTTCCGATCATTTTTAGTATTAGCGCCGGAAAACCTTCAGCCATTCATTTTTCAGAGTTTCAAAATACAGAATTAATGTTGACCATTGCTCAATCAGCAGTAGCAGTACTTTTATTAGCTGATTTAAAAATTGAATTTTATGAAGCATTGGGCCTGTTTTTACTTTGGTTCATTCAATTTGTAGCTCCCAGTACAAGACACGCGCTCATTAACGTTTACTGGATTTGGTTTGCTTTTGAATTTTTTAACTTAATTAAAAAACCATCGAAAGCCGTTGCGTGGAAAACAGTATGGTATCTTATTCGTGGGAAGAAGCCTCACGCTTCTTAGAGATAAAATATTTTAATGTAAAAAATATGATTACACATGCGATAAATACTAACATTCCATGTTGTGCAGTTCTTGCTTTTTGAATTGCCCAGTCTACATGATCTCCAAAATGATATACTACAAAGATTAATGCCGGCACTGAAATCGCAGCAGCCAATCCGTCGTAAAAAAAGAAAACACGAAACGGTACTTTAAAAATTCCCGAAGTAAAAAAGATAGGGGTTCTCAGTCCAGGCATAAAACGAGCTGCGAAAATTAATTTATTTCCCCATTTTAAAAACAATGTTTTGATTTTTTCTTTTCGTTCAGCATGTAATACTTTTGCAAGCATTCCTTTTTGAGTTAGCTTGTCACCGTACATTTTTCCTAAAATAAATATGATCGAATCACCTAGCATCACTCCACTAAAACAAATTAAAATTGAAATTTTTAAATCAGTTAATCCGTAATAAGAAAGAATTCCCATTGCAAAAAGTGTAATGTCTTCTGGAATGGGTAAGCCAAATCCACAACCTAGCAGTATGGCAAATGCAACTGCATAAGGAACAGGACCTTGCAAATATAATAAAAACTCAATTAATCTTTCCACAAATTAAAAAAAGAACAGTTTTAAATCACCTTTGTCTTGATGAGCAGACTCTGCATATTTTGATAAAAAATCTACAAATGTCTTATACGTTCCATAACTTTGCATGCTTGTATCAATCGCGCAACCAAAACGTTCATACGTATTACCGTTTTCAATACATGGTCTGCGATTTAAGATTTTGATGCCCATCGGAATATATGTGTCTTCAGAAAAATATAATCTAAAGATCATTTCTTTTCCTACTTTTAAACTATCGAGGTTTTTTGAATACGAAGGCAGTTGAAAGCTCAATCCAGTAGCTGAAACGTCTACTAGCTCAATCGCTCTTAGTCCTTCACCTTCAGCAACGCCATAAGCGCCCAATACATTTTTAAATAAAACGCGTTCATATTCGCGACGTTTTTCTTCAATCTTTTTTTCGCGAGCTTTTCCGAAATCAATTACTTTGCTCACTTCGTTTCCATCCTTGGATTTATTGTCTGCCATATAGCCCCCTGTTGTGGTTACTTCACCGAACACATGAGTCTCTTCGGCGCAGGGAGAATTTTCTTAATATGGTAAAAAATTACCTAGCACTATGTGCACACAAGAATCGATGTATGGCAGTTGAAACAAGATGGGCAGAAAGATTCTGTGAATCTAAATCGGGAGCAAACTCAAAAAAGCCTACCCCAACTATATTTTTATTTTTACCGCTTATTTCTGCCATTTCTAAAAACTCAGAGGCGGTAAAACCGTCTGCTTGTGGTGCTGATACTCCTGGAGAAAACGCCATTTGCACACAATCTAAATCAAAACTAATTACGGTTTTAAGTTTTTTCTTAGAAAAAAACTCTATTTGTTTTTCAAAACATGCGATTGCACCCTTTGATTTTGAATCTTTATACTCTCTTGCTTCAGGCAATGTAATTATTTTTATTTTTTTCAAATTGCAATATTCTCTAAGGGAAGAATGATTACATTTGTTTTGTATTCCAAATTCTATGAAATGTTCGGGCTTTAAAACTTTACTTTCAATACAAAGATAAAATGGAGAGCCACTTGTAATCCCTTTTTCATTTGGTTTTCGAACATCCAAATGAGCATCTACATTGATTAAGGCGATTGGTTCTTGAAAATGATCTGCAACACCTGCAAAATGTGGATATCCAAAATCGTGTCCTCCACCTAAAACAATTGGAAAAACATCAGAGTCCATCAAAGTTTTAACTTTATTTCGAATTAAGCTATGTGCTTCTTCTATTGTTTTCGTTTGGGGTAAGTTTTTGCCTTTATTAAATATAACTTGTTCTAGCTCAGAGTTCATTCCAAGCATATATTCGCCAAATAATTTGCGAATTGAATCTGGACCATGACTTGCGCCTATTCTTCCACCCACATTGAGCACTCCTCGATCATCATTTGCACCAACTAACTCATATTTCTTTGATGATTGGTACTTTTTTGCTTGAGTACTCAAGTGATTTTCTGCCCACACATCTTTGATCTTTTTTAGCATCTTATTGAAGATTATAATTATGATTACTGTGGAAGAAAGACCCATTGACCCAAAAATCGACCGAGTATGGTTTTTATATGTTGTAGACGAAACCGAAGGTCCTTTTACGGTTAAAGAGATTAGAGATAAGATCAAAAATTCTGAAGCCAAATCCTCTAGTTATGTTTGGAGAGATGGTTTAGCAGATTGGACCATTCTTTCTACTCTAGCTGAATTTGATACAAATACAAAATCAGCAACAATTGTGCGAGGTGCAACGCAAGATTCACCAAAAACGAAAACGATTACAAGCTTAAATACAAAACATAAAACAATAACTGAAATAAAAACTGTAAAAGAAAAATCTAGTTTAATTGAAAAAGTAAAAGGAACTAAAAAGCCAATGGAAGAAAAAAACAATAAAACATTGCTTTGGGGTTTTTTAATATTTGTTCTAATTGCGATTGTTGTTTATCAAGGCGTAGCATCTGGAATGCTTGATCCAATTTTAGAAAAAGCAAATGTTAAAGAAAAAGTACATTCAATGAATCTGCCATCATTATTGCCGACTTCTCACTCAGGGCAACCTTCAAATGAACCTTCTGGTGGCGGAATTAGTGATAAAATTGGAAGTATGTTACGAGGTAATAGTTTTATAATGGAAAAAATAGTTCCTAAAATGCCTCAAAAAATTCGTATATGGCTTTCACCAGTTGAAATTCCTTTTGATGTGCAATCTACAGACATCGTAGCACTACGAGAAGCTGCCGCAGAACCAATCACAAGGGGTGCACGAATTGCTGTTTCACTACCAATCAAATATATAACTCAACCGCAATTCATTATTACAACAAACTTACCAAATGGCGTGCATTTCGATTTACGTTTAATCGGAAAAAGCGGAACACTGATAAATGCGTTGGGTTATGAAGCAAAATCAAGCGCAGTAGTCACTGAACATCTTGCAAGATCGACACCCTTCATAAATGTAAACAATAAACCATTTCCAATTGGAGAATATACGTTGCTTATTTATGAATCTGACAATCAAACTCCTGCTGTTCAAACAGTGCTCGGTTCTATTCCACACAAAACTCCACCGAGTATCGTACCTCAAAATAAAATGGTGTTTTCTGTAGATACTTTCTTTATTGGCGGCAATAAAGACCAAAACTATCAAGCACAATTGAGTCAATATAATGAGAAGTTACGAATTCAAGTTCCGGCTGAAACGCTTGAATTAAAACAACTACATGCCACGATCGAAAGTATGGCAAACGAAAGTGCAATTAAGTTTTTTAAATTATCAAACAGAAAGTTAACTAAAAAAGATAAACTAGAATGGACTCAGTATTCAAATAACTATAAAAAAATGTCACTACAAATGCAAAATCAATATTTTGCTCAACTACCTCAAAATGGTGGAGAAAAATATTCTAACAAAATATTTGGAGATGTTTTCAAAAAGGCGGAAGCCACGTTTATGTTGAGCGAAACACTTCACGCAAAAGAGTGTTTATTTTTCGAGAAAAAAGCAAATATGGATGAAATTAAAAAATTAGCTGCGCAAACCTTAACCGCAATTAAAGATTTTCAAAAAATCATTGCAGAAAGTTTGAGACAAAACTAATGGCTATTTCTACAAAAGAAAGACGTAGATCTGAAAGAAAAGGCGTATTAGAAGATTTTCAAGTTTTTTTAACCATTCAAAGCCTAGGCCCACAAAGAATTTACTTAAAAGACATAAGCGAACATGGTCTGGGGATCATTCGTGCTCAGCTTCAAACAGTTAAGTTAGCAGATGAATTTGAATGTAATTTTCACCTAAATAGTAACTTAAAGCTTCCGATGCGATTGATCGTTCGACGGATAGAAAATGACATTATTGGCTGCGAATTTATTGATTTTCATACGAAAGCGCATTCTGCATTTGTAAAATTCGTTCATTTATTAGATGATCTTGCTAGTTTTTACGCAGATTTAAAAAAAGGTTAAAATGAAAAGTGAAGTAATTATAGCGTTTCCATGCTTCAATCCTAAAGAAGGTCAGTGGAGCAATTTAATAAAATATATAGATACGATTCAAAGTGTAACAAAGCTTACGATTCAATTTGTAGTAGTTGACGACGGTTCAAGTAAGT